>DATJHK010000094.1:0-3319 GCA_035493875.1 Candidatus Limnocylindria bacterium | reverse complement strand
GGGTCGAGCTTCCTCGTCTCCGAGTCTTGCACCAGCACCTGCGATGCCTGGCTGATGCCGGCGAGCAGCTTGTGCGTGGACTGCGTCGCGAAGACGAGCTGGTCCTTCGGCCGCGGGCGGTTGCGGCCCATCGCGTGAAAGGTGCCGTAGAAGCGATGGAACGCCGCGTGCGGCAGCCATGCCTCGTCGAAGTGCAGCGTCTCGATGTAGCCGTCGAGCGCGTGCTTGATCGTCTCGGTGTTGTAGAGAACGCCGTCGTACGTGCTCTGCGTCAGCGTCAGGATGCGCGGCTTGACCTTCGCCGCATCGACACCCGAGAGCAGCGGATGCGCGGCGATCTTGGCGCGGATCGACTCCTGCGTGAACTCGCTGCGCGGGATCGGGCCGATGATCCCGTAGTGGTTGCGCGTCGGCCGCAGGAAGACCGGGATCGAGCCGGTCATGATGATCGCGTGCAGGATCGACTTGTGGCAGTTGCGGTCGACGACGACGACGTCGCCCGGCGCAACGGTGTGGTGCCACACCATCTTGTTCGACGTGCTCGTCCCGTTGGTGACGAAGAAGCAATGGTCGGCGTTGAAGATGCGCGCCGCGTTGCGCTCGCTCGCCGCGACCGGGCCGGTGTGGTCGAGCAGCTGGCCGAGCTCGTCGACGGCGTTGCAGACGTCGGCGCGCAGCATGTTCTCGCCGAAGAACTGGTGGAACATGCGGCCGACCGGGCTCTTGAGGAACGCGACGCCCCCCGAGTGGCCCGGGCAGTGCCACGAATACGAGCCGTCCTGCGCGTAGTCGACCAGCGCCTTGAAGAACGGCGGCGCGACGCCGTCCAGGTACGACTTCGCCTCACGGATGATGTGGCGCGCGACGAACTCCGGTGTGTCCTCGAACATGTGGATGAAGCCGTGCAGCTCGCGCAGGATGTCGTTCGGCAGGTGCTGCGACGTCCGCGTCTCGCCGTACAGGTAGATCGGGATGTCCGAGTTCTTGAACCGGATCTCCTCGATGAACTTGCGCAGGTTGACCACCGCCGGGCCGAGCTCGGGCCCCTCGGTGAACTCCTCGTCGTCGATCGAGAGGATGAAGGCGCTGGCGCGGCTCTGCTGCTGGGCGAACTGCGACAGGTCGCCGTAGCTCGTCGCGCCGAGGACCTCGAAGCCCTCCTTCTCGATCGCCGCGGCGAGCGCGCGGATACCGATCCCCGAGGCGTTCTCGGAGCGGAAGTCCTCGTCGATGATGACGATCGGGAACTGGAAGCGCAGCATCTGCGGGGCCTCGCTCGGGCGGAATCGGAAAAGCGCGCAGTGTAGGGCTGACGAGACGCCCGCTGGTGGTGGACGGAAGGCGAGCCGCCACACGGATGGCAACCTACACTGCGCGCCAGCCAAGCAGCGGAGCAACCGATGGACCTGTCGAGCGCGGGCGTGTGGTGGATCGCGGCCGGAATCGCCGTCGCGGTCGAGCTCGCCACCGGCACGTTCTACCTCCTGATGATCGCGCTCGGCCTCGCCGCCGCCGCGATCGCCGCGCATCTCGGCGCCGGGCGACCGGGGCAGCTGCTCGCCGCCGCCATCATCGGCGGTGGCGCGACCGCGCTCTGGCACTGGCGTCGCGCCGCGACCGCCCGGCCGAGGCTGCCGACCGCCGTCGATCGCGACGTCAACCTCGACGTCGGCGAGCGCGTCCACGTCGCCTCCTGGGGCAACGACCGCACCGCGCGCGTCAGCTACCGCGGCTCGATCTGGTCGGCGCGGCTGCAGCCCGGAGCGCCGGCGTACGGCGGCGAGCACATCGTCGCTGCGGTCGAGGGCAACTGGCTCGTCCTCGTGCCACGCGTCGCTGCGAACCACTGAACCGGAGAGAGAGAACCGATGCCTTCCGTCTCGACCACCATCGCCCTCGTCATCGTCGTCGTCGCCGCGATCTTCGTCATCCAGACGTTCAAGATCGTCCCGCAGCAGCACGCCTGGATCGTCGAGCGCCTCGGCCGCTACGACCGCACCCTCGCCCCCGGGCTCGAGTTCGTCTTCCCGTTCTTCGAGCGCGTCGCCTACAAGCACTCGTTGAAGGAAGTTCCGCTCGACGTCCCGAGCCAGGTCTGCATCACCCGCGACAACACCCAGCTCCAGGTCGACGGGATCATCTATTTCCAGGTCACCGATCCGATGCGGGCGAGCTACGGCTCGTCGAACTACGTGCTCGCGATCACGCAGCTCGCGCAGACCCTGCTGCGCTCGGTGATCGGCAAGATGGAGCTCGACCGCACCTTCGAGGAGCGCGACACGATCAACGCGCACGTCGTCAGCTCGCTCGACGAGGCGGCGCAGAACTGGGGCGTCAAGGTGCTGCGCTACGAGATCAAGGACCTGACTCCGCCGCAAGCGATCCTGCACGCGATGCAGCAGCAGATCACCGCCGAGCGCGAGAAGCGCGCGTTGATCGCCGCCTCGGAAGGCAGGAAGCAGGAGCAGATCAACATCGCGACCGGCGAGCGCGAAGCGTTCATCGCCCGCTCCGAAGGCCAGCGCCAGGCCGAGATCAACCAGGCGCAGGGCGAGGCGGCGGCGATCGTCGCCGTCGCCGAGGCGACTGCCGAGGGTCTGCGCAAGGTCGCCGACGCGATCCGCCAGCCGGGCGGCGAGCAGGCGGTGCAACTCAAGGTCGCGCAGCAGGCGGTCGAGGCGTTCGCGCAGCTCGCGCAGAAGAACAACACGATGATCGTGCCCGCGAGCCTGTCGGAAGTTTCGGGGTTGATCGCGAGCGCGATGTCGCTCAGCCGGAGCACCGCGACCCGGCCGGGCTGAGCATTTCGCCACGGAGTGCAGCCGTGCGGTCACACGCGCTTACGAGCTTCCCTGGAATGCGGGGATCGATCGTGCGGCGGCGCGAACTACGCTTGCGTCGCCGCATCATGTTTAGATCCGCCCTCCTCTCCGACCGCGACTTCGACGACGACTGCCCGACCTGCGAGGGCTCGGCCGAGCCCGGCTGGACGTGCGAAGACCATCCCGGCAGGCCCTGGCAGCACGCTGGCTGCCGCGGCGCCGGCGCGCCGTGCGTGTGCAACCCGCGCGGCGCCGCGCTCTGGGCGATGGTCTATTCCGATGCATTGCGGGTCGCCGAGGCGATGCGCGGCGCCGACGAGCCGGTCCACTGAACGCGTCGTCCGAGGAGTCCCACCGCAGCGTGTCGCTGGCGTGTGCGACCGTGCAGCTAAGATCGTCTCGCGCAGGAGAGGTGGATGAGCGGTTTAAGTCGCACGCCTGGAAAGCGTGTGGGGGCTAAACACCCCCCGCGGGTTCGAATCCCGCCCTCTCCGCCA
>DATJHK010000093.1:0-3457 GCA_035493875.1 Candidatus Limnocylindria bacterium | reverse complement strand
CTGGCGCAGCCGCGTGAGGTCGGAGCTGACGGCTGCGGGAACGTCGCCCTCGAAGACGTAGGCGATGTCGAGGTTCTTCTCGGTCGCGCGCGTGCTGACGAGGTCGAGCGCCGACTCGACGCACTCGCGCAGGTCGAACGGGTGCGACTCGATGTCCATCCGCCCGGCCTCGATCTTCGAGAAGTCGAGGATGTCGTTGATGATCGTGAGCAGCGCGTCGCCCGATTCGCGCACCGTCTGCACGTAGTCGCGCTGCTCGGCATCGAGCTCGGTGTCGAGGAGCAGCCCGCTCATGCCGATGACGGCGTTCATCGGCGTGCGGATCTCGTGGCTCATCGTCGCCAGGAACGCGCTCTTCGCCTCGTTGGCCGCCTCGGCGGCGCTGCGCGCCTCCTGCGCCTGCCTGAACAGGCGCGCGTTCTGGATCGCGATGACCGCTTGGTCGGCGAAGGTCTTCAGGAGCGTGATCTCCTTCTCGGAAAACGGCATGGGCGGCTGGCGCAGGATATTGATCGTCCCTATCCCGCGGTCCTCCCACAGCATCGGGGCCATGAGGACGGAGTGGTTGCCGATTAGCTCGACCGCACTGCTAACCGCTGCCGGCGAGTCGCTCATCGCCACTGCATCGGGCACATGGATGGTGCGACGTCCCCGGATCACTCTGGAGGTGAGGGTCTCGTCCTGGGGTTTGGGGAAAGTGCGGGCGATAGCGTCCAGGGCCGATCCACGCCACGCTGTCAGGTGGACTAGGCCATCGTCACCCAGCAGGAAAATGCCCATCTGTTCGGTCGCGAACAAAGGTTCGCAACTCTCGAGGATCTTTTCGAAGACAGGCGCCGCATCGGCAACCGAATTGCTGATGACGCGCAGCACTTCCGCGGTTGCCGTCTGCTGTTCGAGGGCCTCCTTCGTCTCGTTGAACAGCCGCGCGTTCTGGATCGCGATCACCGCCTGGTCGGCGAAGGTTCGCAGCAGCCGCTGCTCCTTCTCGTCGAACGCGCGCAGCTCGCGCCGCCCAACCATCACCGATCCGATCACCCTGCCCTCCCAGAGCATCGGCGCGAGCGCGAGCGCGTAGGTGTCGCCGCCCTGCAACTGCGCGACGCGGCGCACCGGCTCGGGAACGTCGGCGTCGTGCAGCACGTCCGCATACGTCAGCAGGCGCTGGTCGCGCATGACCCGCTCGGTCGCGGTGCCGGCGAGCGGAATGGGAAAGAGCCGGCGCATGCGCTCGACGCGCTCCGGGTCCGAGCCGCGGATCGCGCCGATCTTCAGCCGTTCGCCGCCTTCCTCCACGAGGAAGACGACGAGCTGGTCGCCGCCAAACAGCCGCTCGCATGCGCCGAGGATCCGGTCGAACACCGGCGCCGGATCGGCGACGGAGCTGCTGATCGTCTGCAGCACGTCCGAAGTCGCGATCTGCTGCTCGAGCGCCTCGCGCGTCTCGTTGAAGAGGCGAACGTTTTCGACCGCGATCACTGCCTGCGCTGCGAAGGACTTGATCAGCGCGACCTGCTTGTCGGTGAACGGCACGGCATCGCCGCGAGCCGTGACGATGGCGCCGATGACCTTGCCTTCGCGCACCATCGGCGCGGCGAGCTGGGCATTGAAACCGTAGTGGCGCGCGAACTCCGCCGTTCGCGGCGGTGCGGCCGGGTTGTCGATCAGCGTCACCTGCGACGTCTCGCCGGCGAGGATCGTCTGGCCGACGTGCGTCGTCGCGTCGAGGGGCAGCGGATAGTGCCTCCCGAAATCCTCGAAGCCGATCGCGCCCTGATGCGCAGCGAGCTCGATGCGATCGTCGATCGCCAGGGTCACGATCGCGAACTGCGTACCGAACAGGCGAAGCAGGTTGCGCGCGATGGCGTCGAACACCGGCTGCGTGTCGGTCATCGACGCGTTCATCGACGCGAGGATCTCGCCGCTCGCCGTCTGCTGTTCGAGCGCCTCCCGTGTTTCGTTGAACAGGCGAACGTTCTCGATCGCGATCACCGCCTGGTCGGCGAACGTCTTGAGGATCCTCTCGTCGCGCGCCGAGATCGGCCCCGGATCGCGCCACCCGACGGCAATCACGCCGATCGGCTGGCCGTCGCGCAGCATCGGTGCCCCGAGCATGCGGCGATAGCCGCCGGCGACGATGAAGCGCTGGTCGTAGTCGGGATCGACCAACGCGTCGGGCAAGCGCACCACCGCCGCCTCGAGGATGACGCGTCCCGCGACGACCCCAGGCTCCGGCCGCGCCGGAAAGTGGCTGCGCAACAGCTCGATGGCCTGCGGTGCCAGGTTTTGGCTGGCCGCCCAGTGCAGCAGCTCTCCGTCGAAACGGAACACGTTGGCGAACATGCTTCCGCAGATCGCGACCGCGTTGCGGACGATCGCGTCGAAGACCGGCTGGACGTCGGAGGGCGAGCTCGCGATGACCTTGAGGATCTCCGCCGTGGCGGTCTGCTGTTCGAGCGCTTCCTTCGTCTCGTTGAACAGGCGCGCGTTGTCGATCGCGATCACCGCCTGGTCGGCGAAGGTCTGCACGAGCGCGATCTCGGCGACGGCGAACGGCTGGACCTGGCGCCGCAGCAAAGCGATCACGCCGATCGGCACCCCTTCGCGGATCATCGGCACGTTGAGCACGGTGCGAAAGCCGTGGCGCGCCTGCAACTCGCGGATGTCCGGATACTCGCTCGCGATCAGCGGGACGATGTCTTCGATGTGCACGACGCGGCGTTCGAGGAACGCCCGGCCGGCGACCGAGGTGCGACGCACAGGCAGCTCGTCGACCTGCTCGCCCGCACCGCCGGACGCGTAGCTCGTCATCGCCCGCAGCTTGTCGCCCGGACCCGCCAGCCAGACGCGGCTGAGCTCGGCCTTGCACAGGAGCCCGGCCCGCTCGGCCACCGCGTTGAGGACGGGCTGCACGTCGGTCGGCGACGCGCTGATCACCTTGAGCACGTCGGACGTCGCGGTCTGCCGCTCGAGCGCCTCCTTTGTCTCGTTGAACAGTCGCGCGTTCTCGACCGCGATCACCGCCTGGTCGGCGAACGTCTGCGCGAGCGCGATCTCCTGGGCGTCGAACTCGCCGGTCGACTCGCGCAGGATCGTGATCGAGCCCAGCGCCTTGCCCTCGCGCAGCAGCGGAACGAAGAGGCACGAGCGATAGCCGAGCGCGATCGCGAGGTCGTGCATGCGCGGGAACCGCTTCGCGCCCTCGACCGTGTCGGCGACCATGATCACCCGGCCTTCGAGGATGCACGTGCCGGCGCCGCTGCCGCGGTCGAGCGGCCACGGCTTGAGAAAGCCGACGCCCTTCGGTTGCGCCGTCTCGGACGCGAACGCGACATCCTCGATCATGTCGCCGCGCGGCATCGCCAGGTGCACGGCTTTGCCGCCGAAGAGCCGCTGGCAGCTCTGCACGATCGCCTCGAAGACCGGCTGCGTGTCGGTGACCGAGCCGCTGATGACG
>DATJHK010000092.1:0-45982 GCA_035493875.1 Candidatus Limnocylindria bacterium | reverse complement strand
CAGCTCCTCGGCGGCTACGGCTACTCGACGGAATATCCGGTCGAACGGATGATGCGCGATGCGAAGATCACGCAGATCTACGAGGGGACGCAGCAGATCCAGCGGATCGTGATCGCGCGTGCGATGGTCGGGAAAGGGACGTCGTCCGCGGCCAGATAGTCGCGGCGCCGCCTCGACCGCACCGAGCCGACGCTGAACACCGCCATCCCCGGCGACGACCGGCGCGGCGCGGCTGCGCGCCGGTCTGCCGCACGGCTGGGCCGTCGGCGACAAGACCGGGACGGGCGACCACGGCGCAGCGAACGACATCGCGATCGTCCGCCCGCCGAACCGCGCGCCGATCCTGATCGCGGCGTACAGCGTCGGCTCCCCTGGGCCTAGCGTTGAACGCGACGCGCAACTCGCCGCGGTCGGCCGCATCGTCGCGGCAGCGTTCGCCACGTAGTGTGTCATGCTGAGCCTGTCGAAGCATGGGCCACGATCGTGTCACGCTCATGCTTCTACCAAGCTCAGCACGACATTAGTGGCCGACGCCCTGATACCGGTTCAGTCCGAAGCGCCAGAAGGCGTAGGCGACGCCGGCGAACAGCACGCCGATGCACGGCGTCAAGAGACCGACGGCGGGCGGGAGCGCGAGCGCCGCGTCGCCCTTGTGCAGGAAGTACACCGCGGGGAAGTAGTTCATGAACGCGACGGGGACGACGACCGTAAGGATCAGGCGCACGCCGCGCGAGTAGATCCCGATCGGGTAGCGCGTGAACTCCTGTTCGAGCTGCATGAAGATCCAGCGCAGCGCGTCGACCTTGACGAACCAGAATGCCGCCGTCGAGATCATGAGGTTGACGCCCAGCTCGATCAGCGCGCCGCCGATCACGATCAGCGGCACGCATGCGACGAACGTCGCGTCGACGCGCGCGCCGCTGAAGACCGTCGCCGCGATCAGGGTCATGATCGCCAGGATCAGCTCGTCGGGGAAGACCTGCCCCGGCGTCGCGATCGCCTGGAAGAGCGCGTCGAGCGGCCGTACCAGCAGCCGGTCGAACTCGCCCTCGCGGATGTGCTCGGGGACGTCGCCGACCGCCGAGAAGAGCGTGTTGTGCAGCGCGTGCGCCGCCATCCACAGCGCGTACAGAAACGCCATGTCGCGGAAGCTCCAGCCCTGCATCGAGGGGAAGCGGTTCAGCACGATCCAGAGCGCCGCGAGCGCCGCGCCGTGGTAGACGAACAAAAACGCGAACCAGGTCAGGAAGTTCTCACGGTACTCCAGGGTCGTGAGCACGTTGATCCGCCAGTACTGGCGATAGACGTTCCACATCCGCCGCACGCCCGTCACCCGCCTTGCACGACGACGCGCCGCGCACCGGCGCGCCAGAGGACGAGCGAGACCAGCGCCAGCACGGCAACCCACACGACCTGCAGCCCCAAGGCCTGGCCGTAGCGCGCGGGCGGGATCGTGCCGATGTAGATCAGGAGCGGCGTCGAGAACATCGCCGCGAACGGCAGCGCGTAAACGACGTGCTGCAGCGCGGCGGGGAAGAGCACGAGCGGGATGATCTCGCCGCCGAGCAGATCGGTCAGCCAGGTCACGATCAGCTGCACGGCGTGGATCTCCAGCGTCCAGAACGCCGTGCAGTTGAGGATGAAGTTGATGAAGAACCCGACCAGGTAGCCGAGCACGGCGCTCGCGCAGAACACGCCGAACGCCGCCGGTCCCGGGACGTCGAGGTGCACGAAGAACAGCGCGATCGCGAGCGCCGGGACGATCAGCGCGGCGTGGAAGAGCACTTCGCCGGTCCCGTCGGCGAAGAAGTACAGCGGGACGCTGATCGGCTTCATGAAGTCGGTCGCGATCGAACCGTCGTGCAGCTTGTCGTGCAGGGCGCGCGTCTGGTCGATGTCCATCACGATCCCCATCAGCAGCGCGACGGTCGAGTACGTGATCACGGCGTGGAGCGCGAGCGAGCGGGGCGCGGCGTTGTGCGCGTAGAGCGCGGTCCACACCATGCGTAAGAGATAGACGCGCACAGCGAACGAGCCGATCGTCGTGAAGACGTCGAAGCGATAGGTCGCCTCGCGCATGATCGCGCGTTTGGCGAACTCGACGTACGGCTCGAGCCGGAAGCGGTAGCGCGGGCGAGCATCCGTCACGACGGCGACCCCACCGCACCCTCGTGGTAGCCTTCGCGATAGATGCGCCGGACGATCGCGTCGATCTCGGGCTCGATGATCGAGACGTCGGTGATCCGGTAGCGCTCCATCACGCGGCGGATCAGTGCCTCGGCGGTGATCGCGCGGCGGTTGAAGCGCAGCCGCACGACCGTCCCTTCGTGGCTCTCTACCTCGGCATCGGGGACCGTCAGCTCCGGATACGGTTCGGCGAGCGTCACGACCAGCGTCCGGTGCGTGCCGTACTCCTCACGCAGCCGCTCGAGCGGGCCGTCGAAGATCACGCGGCCTTCGTCGATCAGCACGATCCGCCGCGTCAGCCGTTCGACGTCGGCCAGGTCGTGCGTCGTCAGGACGATCGTCGTCCCGCGCTCGCGATTGATCCTGCCGACAAACTCCCGGATCGCCTCTTTCGCCACGACGTCCAGGCCGATCGTCGGCTCGTCGAGGTAGACGATCTGGGGATCGTGCAGCAGCGCGGCGGCGAAGTCGCCGCGCATCCGCTCGCCGAGCGAGAGCTGCCGCACCGGCGTGTCGAGAAAGCTTTCCAGGTCGAGGATCTCGCCGAACTCCCGCATGTTCTGCAGATAGCGGTCGCGCGGAACGTCGTAGATCGCGCGCAGCAGCTCGAACGACTCGCGCAGCGGGAGGTCCCAGTAGAGCTGGCTGCGCTGGCCGAAGACGACGCCGATGTTCTGCGCGTTCGCCTGACGCCGCTCGTGCGGGACGAGCCCCGCGACGCGGATCGTCCCGGAAGTCGGGACGAGTATCCCGGTGAGCATCTTGATCGTCGTCGACTTCCCGGCACCGTTGGGCCCCAGGTAGCCGACCAGTTCCCCCGGCTCCACCGCCATCGTCACGTCGTCGACCGCGACCTTGTCCTCGTACTCGCGAGAGAACAGTGCCGAGACCGCGCCGGTCACCCCCGGGCGCCGTTTGATCGAACGAAAGACTTTGCGAAGCCGTGCGGTCTCGATGATCGCCATGCGGGCCTCGGCCTTCCATGACCGCCCCCGGGAAGCATTGTCCCGAAGGACATTCCTGCTCACGCCCCGCCTCCTTCACCGGATGTTGACGGAAAGTTGCACGAAGCGGGCCGCGGCGCGGAAGGTGCCACCATTGGCCGAATGGAACCGCGCGACACCGACATTCGTTGGACGATCACCCGGACCGTTATGGTCTCGGGTGACGGATCATCAGGTAAGGGGGTGAGTACACATGGCCGCTAAGAAGAAGACCGCGAAGAAGAAGCCCGCGAAGAAGAAGTAAATCCTATCCCCGTTATTCGATTGAAATCATAAGCGTGAATGGCCCGGACCTGCGGTCCGGGCCATTCACGTTTTTACGCCCTCCGCGAGCCGTTGCAGGTTCGCCTCCATCCCGGCGGCGATTCGTTCCGCGGCGCGGCGCAGCAGAACGCCCGCCAGCGGCCCTTCGATCGCGACGCGCTGCGAGAGCGACGTCCCTTCTGCTCGCGGCGTCAGCTCCCACGCCAGCCGCAGCGCGGCGACCGGCCCGATCGTCACGACCAGCGCGAGCCGTCGTTCCGGCTCGACCGCCTCGATCCGGGATGCGGTCTGGGGCGCGCCCTTCGGCTTGAACGTCACTACCGTCCCCCGCTCGAGCGGGCCCTCCACGGTCATCCATTCGACCCCGGGATTCCACGACGACCAGCGCCGCCCGTCGAGCAGCGCCGCCCAGACGCGCTCCGGCGGCGCGATCGTGTCGACCTCGGCAGTCCGTTCCCACCTCATCGCGAATCACCGTTCCATGGACGAGCCACAGAACCCGATCGTCGCGATGGCCCAGAAGCTCCGCGCGCGGCGGGATCTCGGCGCCGCGATCGACTCGGCGACGGAGATCCCCGGCGCCGTGCGCGGCGACGACGCCGCCGCGCGCTTCGCGGCGCTCGCCGAAGTGCTGGCGACCGGGAGCAAGCGCCTCAACTCGATCCTCGGCCGCCGCGGCGGGGTGACGTTCGTGCGGCTCGAGGGTCCGCCGCGGCTGCGCCTGCGCTTCCGCGAGAAGCGCATCGCCCTGGACTTGGACGAGGCGCGGCAACTCGTCGTCGTCGCGGGCGCGGGGCTCGACGGCGAGTACCAGTTCATCGAGAGCGAGACCCCGGCGCTGATGAACCTCTCGAAGTTCTCGACCGACGCGGGGTACCGCGACGCGCTGAGCGGCTCCCAGCTCCTCAAGACGATCGCCGAGGACGCGGAGCTGCCGCGACCGGCGCACCTCGACGAACCCGGCCCGATGCGCTTTTGAGCTTCGCCTCCAGCGCCTTCTCCACGAGCGGGCGCGAGGGGCACATCGTCACCGGACAGCGGGCGCACAGCGGGGTCGGCGCCTTGCAGATCGCGCGGCCGTGGAGGATCAGCCAGTGGTGCGCGTGCCGCCACTTCTCGCGCGGGACGAGCCGGGTGACGTCCTCCTCGACGCCGCGCGGCGTCGTCGCCAGCGTCAGCCCGAGCCGGTGCGCGACTCGGAAGACGTGCGTGTCGACCGCGAACGCCGCCTCCTCGAAGGCGACCGACATGACGACGTTGGCGGTCTTGCGGCCCACCCCCGGGAGCGCCTCGAGCGCCGCGCGGTCGTTCGGGACCGCCCCGCCGTGCTCGCCGACGAGCCCCTGCGCCGCGGCGATGATGTTCTTCGCCTTGGTCCGGAAGAAGCCGCACGACTTGATGATCTTCTCGACGTCGTCCTGATCGGCGCGGGCGAGCGCCCGGGCGTCCGGGTACTTGGCGAACAGGGTCGGGGTCGTGAGGTTGACGCGCGCGTCGGTGCACTGCGCGCTGAGGATCACCGCGATCAGCAGTTCGAAGGGATTGCGGTAGTCGAGCGCGGTGACGGCGTGCGGGTACGTGCGCTCGAGGATCGCGAGCTCCTCGAGCGCGACGGCGCGCGAAACCTTCCGCTTGGGAAACGGGATGGCCACGAAGCGGAACCTTCGCCCGGATCGAGCGAATCCTATCTCCCATGCCGTTCCTCAAGCAGAAGGACTCGACCGTCCCGCCCGGTCAGACCGTCACGCAAGGCTTCCCGGTCCTGCACGTCGGCGACGTCCCCGCGATCGACCCGCAGACGTGGCGCCTGCGCTTCTTCGGTTTGGTGGAGCACCCGTTCGAGCTCTCGTACGACGAGCTGCGCGCGCTCCCCGCGACGGAGTGGCACGGCGACATCCACTGCGTGACGCGCTGGACGAAGCTCGCGACGACGTGGACCGGCGTGAAGTTCTCGACGCTGCTCGAACGCGCGAAGCCGCTGGCGAGCGCGACGCACGTGGTGCAGCACGCCGACAACGACTACACGACGAACCTCCCGCTCGCGGCGATGCTCGGCGACGACGTCCTGATCGCCTACGCGTTCGACGGTCAGCCGATCGAGCCGGTCCACGGCGGCCCCGTGCGCATGTTCGTCCCGCAGAAGTACTTCTGGAAGAGCGCCAAATGGCTGCACGGCCTGGAGTTCCTGGACAAGGACCAGAAGGGCTTCTGGGAAGTCCGCGGTTACAACAACGACGCCGATCCGTGGAAGGAAGAGCGCTACGCCGATCTGCCGGCGTGGTTCGGCTGACGTCATCCTGAGCTTGTCGAAGGGCTAGCGCGTGTCGAAGACGCCGATCAGCGCGATCGCCGCGCTTCCGCAGGTGATCGCGTTCGAGCCCGGCAGCATCCCGACCGCGAGCGTCGTGCAGTCGATCGCGTAGAGCGAGACGCCGATGAACGTCTGGAACGGCAGCAGCCCCGAAGGATCGGGCTGCACGAAGCTTCCCGGCGCGTAGACGCCGGGAAGACCCAGCTCCGCGAGCGGCACGAGCATCGCACCGGGCGAGGTGACGCGCGCGATCGCGAACGCCACGCCGCCGGAGGGCACCTGGTTTCCGAGCGTCCCCGACGTCGTCGGCACGTTCTGCGTGTTGACGAACGCGCCGAGCGGCGCGATCCCCTGCATCGTGAGGGGTCCGCCGACGGCCGTCGACACCCCGTACGCCACGGAGTCGAGCCCGAAGTTGATGATCGCGGCGTCGGCCGCGGCGTAGTGGACGCGGTACTGTCCGGGCCCGGTGTAGTTCGCGTCGCTGAAGACCATGCAGCTCGGAACGCCGTTGCGATCGGCTACGACGACCGAGTACGCCGTGCCGTTCGCCAGCGGCGGGAGGGTACACACCGCGAGCACCGTTCCGAACGCTCCGGAACCGCCCGGCCGCACGGTCACGGTCGCGTAGTTCGAGAACGCGAAGAAATCGGTCGCCTGCGCGTACGGCAGGCGTGTGACCGTCACGGTCGAGGTCGGCGGCGGCTGCACGCTCAGATCGATCTGTCCGATCCGCAGATCGCCGTTGACGAAGCGGACTTGCGGACCTTGCGCGCCGGTGCCCGGGAACCCCGCGACGGGAACAGCCGGCCCGGTCGCACCGCTGCCGCCGCACGCGCAAAGGACGAGCACCGCGAGCAGCGCGACGGAACGCATCAGGTGCATGCTTGAACCCTCGAAAAAGAGAGCTGCTGACGCCGACCCGCTCTTCGAGAGTACCCGCCGCGTCGCGGGACGCCTTTAAGTCAAGCGAAAGGCCGCCTCGACGCGCATGACGATGCCGTCACGCACGAGCGCTTCGAGAACCGACGCGATCTCCACGAGGCGGTCGGCCGGTACGATCGTCGCGAGATCGCGTTCGAGCGCGTTGAGCGCAAGCGTTTCGCGCGGCGCGAGATCACGCAATCGGTCGACGATCCGCCCGCGCAGATAGCGCGTCGTCCGTTCGAACGGGATCGCGCTCTGCGGCGCCTTGCGCGGCGCGTGCACGCGCGCACGCTCTGCCAGCGCGGCGGGATCGATCGGCGCCGCGGCGCAGCGCTCGCGCAGCGGGCACACCAGACACTTCGGCGCGCGCGCGGTGCAGAGCGTCGCGCCCAGATCCATCAACGCCGAGTTCCAGTCGTGCGCGGCGCCCGGCGGTACGCTCGCGAGCGTGAGCGTGTCGATCGTGCGGTCGTCGGCGATCCGCGGATGCTCCACGCCGAAGCGCACGCGGTGGACGACGCGGCGCAGGTTCACGTCGACCGCCGCGTCGTCGCGCTCGAACGCGAAGGCGCGGATCGCGGCGGCGGTGTACGCGCCGATCCCCGGGAGCGCGCGCAGCGCGTCGGTCCCGTCGGGCAGCACGCCGTCGTGCCGTTCGACGACGGCGCGCGCCAGCGCGTGCAGCCGCACCGCGCGGCTGTTGTACCCGAGGCCACGCCAGGCGCGCACGACGTCGCCGGCCTCGGCCGCCGCGAGCACCTCGATCGTCGGAAAGCGTTCGAGGAAGGCGGCGTAGAGCGGGATCACGCGCTCGACTTGCGTCTGCTGCAGCATGAACTCGCTCACGACGATGCGGTACGGATCGCGCGTCTGCCGCCACGGAAGATGCCGCCGCCCCTGGACCGCGTACCACGCCAGCAGGTCCTCCGAAGGGAACCCAGTCAACGCAGCGCGTCCCCGATGCGCCGGATCCCCTCGACGATCGCGCCGCGCGGCACCGGGGTGAGCGCGAGCCGGAAGTTGTGGTCGCCGCCCGACTGCGGGAAGAACGCCTCCCCGAACAGGAACGCGGCGCCGCGTCGTTCGGCGTTGGCGAGCAGCGCGCGCGCCCGCGTCTCGCGCGGCGCCGTCGCCCACAGGTAGTAGCCGTCGCCGCCGGGCGTGACGCGCATCGACGCCGGCCAGAAGCGCGCGATCGCCTCGAACGCCAAGCTGCGCCGCACTTTGAGCTCTTCGCGCAGTGCCGCGATGTGCTCATCGTACCCCGACTCGAGATAGTCGCGCACGCCGGCTTGGATGTACATCGAGGAGGCCATGTCGTACGACTGTTTGCGCAAGAGGAGGCGTTCGTAGATCGTGCGCGGCGCGACCAGCCAGCCCAAGCGCAGCGACGGCGCGATCGTCTTCGAGAACGACGAGAGATGGATGACGTACTCGGGGTCGCGCGCGAGGAGCGGCGGCACCGCCGAGGCGGCCAGCTCGCCGTAGGGATCGTCCTCGACGATCGGAACACCGTGTCGCTTGGCGAGCGTGACGAGCCGGTCGCGCCGATCAGGATTCATCGTCACGCCGGTCGGGTTGTGGATCGAGGGCATCGTGTAGATGAAGCGCGGGCGGCGCGTGCGCAGGATCGCCTCGACGTGATCGACGCGCATCCCCTCCTCGTCGACGGGGACGGGGATCGCGCGCAATCCCGCGATCTGGAAGATCTGCAGCGCGCCCGGGTACGTCGGCGCTTCGACGACGATCTCGTCGCCGGGCTCGGCGAGCGACTGCGCGACCAGCGTGATCCCCTGCGTCGATCCCGTCAGCATCAGCACGTCGCGCGGGTCGATCGCACAGCCGCGCGTGCGCATCCGCGCCGCGATCGCCTCGCGCAGCGGCGCGTACCCTTCGGAGTCGCCGTAGGTCAGCACGAAGTTGACGTCGCCGCCGACCCGCGCGAACGAGCGCGAGAGGTCGGCGAGCGGCGAGGGCTCCGCCGGCGGGACGCCCTGCACGAAGGCGATCAGATCGCCGTGCTCCGCGGCGGCCAGCTCGCCGAGGACGGCCGGGAACTGGCCGACCCGCCACGGCGGCAGCGTGACCCACCACGGCACGGCGGCGGAGCGGTCGGGTTGCCCGGGACGCAGGGTCGCCGCGACCCGGGACCCCGAGCCGACCCGCTGCTCGATCAACCCGTCGGCGGCGAGGTCGCGGTAGGCGTGCACGACGGTCGACCGGTTCACGTCCAGCCGTTCGGCGAGGCTCCGCTCGGGCGGGAGGCGGGTCCCTTCGGGGAGCGCTCCCGCCAGGATCTGCTCACGCAGGCGCTCGTAGATCTGCCGGTAGATCGGGACGATGCTGCCCCGGTCGAGCTCCAGCGAGAGCTCGGACCATCCCGTCCGCATAACCCTCCATTTCCTGCCAAAGCGCGACCAATCCCGCCAAAGGGCCACCCTTTCCCCATGATTGGATGGGAAAAGCTGAAGATTGGCGGAAGGGCATTTCTACCTGAGGGACTAGAATGGACGCGACAACTCGCGCCTCCCCGTCGGAGCCCGCCATGATCGACACGTCCATCGAAGCCGCCCTCGCCACCAACGGCGCCGCAGCCGCCTCCGCGGGGGCGCAGCCCGACCCCCAAGAGACGCGCGAGTGGCTCGACGCCCTCGACGGCGTCATCGAAGCGGAGGGAGCCGGGCGCGCCAGCGAGTTGGTCCGCGCGATCGTCGAGCGGGCGGCTACCCGCGGCGTGCGCACCCCGGCGGCACAGACGACCCCCTACGTCAACACGATCCCGGTCGACGCCCAGGCGCCGTTCCCCGGCGACCACGAGATCGAGGAGCGCCTGCGCCACTACGTCCGCTGGAACGCGATGGCGATGGTCGTGCGCGCGCAGAAGGACCACAGCGATCTCGGCGGCCACGTCGCCTCCTTCTCCTCCTCGGCGACGCTGTACGACGTCGGCTTCAACCACTTCTGGCGCGGGCCGGAGTACCAGAACGGCGGCGACCTGGTCTTCTTCCAGGGCCACTCCTCGCCGGGCGTCTACGCGCGCGCTTTCCTCGAAGGCCGCATCTCGGAGGAGCAGCTCGTCAACTTCCGCCGCGAGGTCGACGGCGGAGGCCTCCCCTCGTATCCGCATCCCTGGCTGATGCCGGACTTCTGGCAATTCGCCACCGTCTCGATGGGTCTGGGCCCGATGCAGGCCGTCTATCAGGCGCGCTACATGCGGTACCTGCACGACCGCGGTCTGGCCGACACGTCGGGGCGCAAGGTCTGGGGCTTCCTCGGCGACGGTGAGATCGACGAGCCCGAAACGCTCGCGGGCCTCTCGCTCGCGGCGCGCGAGAACCTCGACAACCTGATCTTCGTCGTCAACTGCAACTTGCAGCGCCTCGACGGCCCGGTGCGCGGCAACGGCAAGATCATCCAGGAGCTCGAAGGGATCTTCCGCGGCGCGGGCTGGAACGTCATCAAGACGATCTGGGGCCGGCGCTGGGATCCGCTGCTCGCCGCCGACAAGTCGGGGATGCTCGTCAAGCTGATGGGCGAGACGCTCGACGGCGACTATCAGACGTACAAGTCGCGCGACGGCGCGTACGTGCGCGAGCACTTCTTCGGCAAGTACCCTGAGACGCGCGCGCTCGTCGAGCGGATGAGCGACGAGGAAGTGTGGGCGCTCAACCGCGGCGGCCACGATCCCGACAAGGTCTACGCCGCGTACAAGGCCGCGAGCGAGCACAAGGGCTCGCCGACGGTGATCCTCGCCAAGACGATCAAGGGCTACGGGATGGGCTCGGCGGGCGAAGGGATGAACATCGCGCACCAGCAGAAGAAACTGATGGTCGAGGAGCTGCGCGCCTTCCGCGACCGCTTCTCGATCCCGGTCTCCGACGCGCAGCTCGAGGACGTCCCGTTCATCAAGCCCGCGGCCGACAGCCGGGAGGCGGAGTACCTGCGCGAGCGTGTCGCCAAGCTCGGCAGCGTCCCGGCGCGGCGCCGCAACGTCGAAAAGCCGCTCGCGGTGCCGGAACGCAGCGCGTTCTCCGCGCTGCTCGAGGCCAGCGGCGAGCGCGAGTTCTCGACCACGATGGCGTTCGGCCGCACGCTCTCGACGCTGCTGCGCGACAAGACGATCGGTCCGCGACTGGTGCCGATCGTCGCCGACGAATCGCGCACGTTCGGGATGGAGGGGATGTTCCGCCAGCTCGGGATCTACTCGAGCGTCGGTCAGCTCTATCGCCCGCAAGACGCCGACCAGCTGATGTGGTACCGCGAGGACAAGGCCGGTCAGATCCTGCAGGAAGGGATCAACGAGGCCGGCGCGATGTGCTCCTTCATCGCCGCGGGGACGTCGTACTCGGCGCACGGCGTGCAGACGCTGCCGTTCTACATCTACTACTCGATGTTCGGGTTCCAGCGCATCGGCGACTTCGCGTGGGCCGCGGCCGACATGCGCTCGCGCGGCTTCCTGCTCGGCGGAACGTCGGGACGCACGACGCTCAACGGTGAGGGGCTGCAGCACGAGGACGGCCACTCGCACCTCTTCGCGGCGGGGATCCCGAACTGTCAGCCGTACGACCCGACCTTCGCGTACGAGGTCGCGGTGATCATGCAGGACGGCGTGCGGCGCATGCTGACCGAGCAGGAAGACATCTACTACTACCTCACCCTGCTCAACGAGAACTATCAGCATCCCGCGATGCCCGAAGGCGCCGAGGACGGGATTCTCAAGGGGATGTATCTGCTGCGCGAAGGCGCGGCGGGCAAGAAGAACGCGCCGCGGGTGCAGCTGATGGGCTCCGGCTCGATCCTGCGCGAGGTCCTCGCAGCCGCCGACCTGCTGCGCGACGATTTCGGCGTGATCGCCGACGTCTGGAGCGCGACGAGCTTCACGCTGCTGCATCGCGACGGCGAGGCGACGACACGCTGGAATTTGCTCCATCCGACCGAGGAGCCGAAGCGCCCGTACGTCGCGCGCCTGCTCGACGGACACGACGGTCCGATCGTCGCCTCGACCGACTACGTGAAGACGTTCGTCGAGCAGATCCGTCCGTTCGTCGACCGCCGCTTCCACGCGCTCGGCACCGACGGCTTCGGCCGCAGCGACACGCGCAAGCAGCTGCGCTCGTTCTTCGAGGTCGACCGCCGCTGGGTCGCGCTCGCCGCGCTCAAGGCGCTCGCCGACGAGGGGAAGATCGACCGCGCGAAGGTCGCCGAAGCGATCGCGAAGTACGGCATCGATCCCGCCAAGCCCGAACCCACCACCGTCTAACGGCCCGCAGCGAAAGTATACCGTGGCAATCGAGCTCAAAGTCCCCGACATCGGCAACTTCACCGACATCCCGATCATCGAGGTCCTCGTAGCACCGGGCGAGACGATCGCCAAGGATGCTCCGTTGGTCACGCTCGAGTCCGACAAGGCGACGATGGAGGTCCCCGCGACCGAAGGCGGCGTCGTGCGCGACGTCAAGGTGAAGGTCGGCGACAAGGTCTCGCAGGGATCGGTCCTGATCACCGTCGATCCGGTCGGCGCGGCGGTCCCCGTCGAAACGGCCGCCCCCCTCCGTCATGCCGAGCCGCTCGAAGCATCGGCCACGACCGCGCCGACTGCGCCAAGCGCGCAGGAAACCATCGTCGATCTGGTCGTCCCCGACATCGGCAACTTCACCGACATTCCGATCATCGAGGTTCTCGTCGCGCCCGGCGAGACGATCGCGAAGGACGCCCCGCTCGTCACGCTCGAGTCGGAGAAGGCGACGATGGAAGTCCCAGCCGCGACCGGCGGCGTCGTGCGCGACGTCAAGGTCAAGGTCGGCGACAAGGTCTCGCAGGGCACGGTGATCGCAACGGTCTCCACCGCTGCCCCCGCGGCGCCCACACCGCGTCATGCTGATCCGCTCGAAGCATCGGCTCCGCGTGACACGACACCGGCGCCGGCGTACAGCAACGGTCACGCGACGATCGCGACCGGTCCGTCGACGAACGGCGTCGCCGTCACGACGAGCGGTCCGGTGCACGCCTCGCCCGCGATCCGGCGCTTCGGACGCGAGCTGGGCGTCGATCTCGCGCGCGTCACGGGAAGCGGTCCGAACGGCCGCATCACGCGCGACGACGTGCAGAACTACGTCAAGCGCAGCCTCGCCGCTGCGCCGGCCGCCGCGCCCGCGCCGGCGGCGCAGCAGGGCGGGCTCGCGCTGGGGCTTCCGCCGTGGCCGACCGTCGACTTCGCGAAGTTCGGCGAGATCGAACGCGTCGCGCTCTCGCGGATCCAGAAGATCAGCGGGCCGGCGCTGCACCGCAACTGGGTGATGATCCCGCACGTCACCCAGAACGAGGACGCCGACGTTACCGACCTCGAGACGTTCCGCAAGCAGATCAACGGCGAGCAGAAGGACGTCAAGGTCACGATGCTCGCGTTCCTGATCAAGGCCTCGATCGCGGCGCTCAAGCGCTACCCGACGTTCAACTCCTCGCTCGACGGCGACGCGCTGATCCTCAAGCGCTACTACAACATCGGCTTCGCCGCCGACACCCCGAACGGGCTCGTCGTCCCGGTGATCCGCGACGCCGATCGCAAGGGGATCGTCGAGATCGCGCGCGAGAGCGCCGCACTCGCCGCGAAGGCCCGCGACGGGAAGCTGACCGCCGACGACATGAGCGGCGCGACGTTCACGATCTCCTCGCTCGGCTCGATCGGCGGGACGACGTTCACGCCGATCATCAACGCGCCGGAAGTCGCGATCCTCGGCGCCGCACGCGCCGACATCCGCCCCGTCTGGGACGGCGCGGCGTTCGTGCCGCGTCTGATCCAGCCGCTCTCGCTCTCGTACGACCACCGCGTGATCGACGGTGCGACCGCGGCGCGCTTCGTCGTCGCGCTCAAGCAGACGCTGGGAGACCTCCGTCGCACGCTGCTCTGAAGAGCGGCATACAGCTCCCAGGTCGAGCGCTTCACGGCAAGGGCGGCCGCCTGATGGGCGAGCGCGCCCTTCGTCCGCGGCCCTGACGGGATAGACGCCGGGAACGCGAATTCCGACCCTTCCACCACCGAGGGAGCCGACGACGAGGAGGGGCGTCCCGTGCCTGACGCGCCCGAGACGGTCATCGTGATCGACGACGATCCCGACGTACGCGCGGCGCTGGGACGGCTTCTGCGATCGGTGGGGCTCGCGCCGGGCTTGTACGGCTCGGTATCGGAGTTCGTGAATGCCGGAAGACCGGATGGCCCGACGTGCATGGTGCTCGACGTCCGACTGCCCGGCAAGAACGGGCTGGATTTCCAGCGCGAGCTCTCCGACGCCGGCCTTCGCCTGCCGATCGTCTTCATCACCGGACACGGCGACATCCCCATGTCCGTCGCCGCGATGAAGGCCGGCGCGATCGAGTTCCTGACCAAGCCGTTTCGCGATCAGGATCTCCTCAATGCGATCCAAGCGGGACTCGAGCTGGATCGCGCCCAGCGCGCCAAGGACGAGGCCCTCGCCCGGCTTCGCGAGCGCTACGACGCCCTCACGCAGCGCGAGCGCGAAGTCATGGCGCTCGTCGTGACGGGCCGTCTCAACAAGACGATCGCCGACGAGATCGGGATCACCGAGATCACCGTGAAGGTGCATCGCGGCAACGTGATGCGCAAGATGGCGGCCGCATCTCTCGTCGAGCTCGTGGTGATGGCGGAGCAGCTGAAGAGCGCGAAAGAGACGCGCTAGCCTATACTCAGGTATAGGCGCCCCCACATCGAGGCATAATTGTGGCGCCCTCGCCGCAATGCTATCGTGGCCTCGATGAAGCCGACGCAGCCCGACGCGCAGTCGATCGCGGTCGTGGACGACGACGAGGACGTCCGCAAGGCGGTCCACGGCGTCCTGCGATCGGCCGGATTCCTCCCCCGAGCGTTCGCCTCGGCGGAAGACTTTCTCCATTCCGGCCAACGATCCCAGACCGCGTGCCTGATCGCGGACGTTGAAATGCCCGGGATGAGCGGGTTGCAGCTTCAGGCCAGGTTGGCTGAAGACGGTCTCCGGATACCGATCATCTTCATCACGGCATATCCCGATGCAAGGACTCGATCGCGCGCCATGAACGCCGGCGCCGTCGACTTTCTGGAAAAGCCGTTCGACAACGACATCCTGCTGGCACGGATCACCTCCGTGCTCGCATCGTAGGACAACGCTCGCCTTTTCGGACCTGAGGAGCTGCCATGAAGATCGTGCACGACGCCCAGGATGTCGTCGCCTCCCTGCGCCGAGGAATGAGCCCCGTCACCGACAATCGCAACGTCCTGCTCTCGCTCGGGTTCGAACGCGCCTACCCGCAAGTTTCCGCAGGGTACGACTCGACGATTTGGGAGCGTTCCGTCGCGCAGAAACGCCGAGCCGACGGGCTTCGCGTCCTCGCGCGCGAGCGCGCATTCCTCGTCGAGGAAGGGAGCTGCCCGTAGCATGAGCGCCCAGGCCTCGCCCTCTCTTCGCAACGGAAACGCCGATCTCCAGGGCTGAAACCGCAGACAAGGGCTCGCGGTCGCGCATGGGATAGACTCCTGCCTCGCTGCCGGAGGGGCTTCGATGGTGAAGACGGCCGCCCGTGTCGCGGAAGAACAGCATTTCATCCTCTCCCGCCTGTCGCCCGACAGGCAGCAGAGACGGCTTGCCATCGCCATCGTCCTGGCCTTGCTCGCCGTCTTCCTCGTCACGGCGGGGCCGCTCTCGACCATCGGACTGGCGCGCATCGACGCCTTCGTCCCGGCGTACGCGGCGGCGATGTTCGTGACCGATTCGATCACAGCCGTCGTGCTGTTCGCCCAGTTTTCCATCCTGCGCTCGCGCTCTCTCCTCGTGATCGCGAGCGGATATCTCTACACGGCGCTCATCGTCATCCCGTGGGTGCTGACGTTTCCGGGCGTCTTCGCGCCGACCGGTCTGCTCGACGCCGGACTGCAGAGCACGAGTTGGCTCTACATCCTCTGGCACTCCGGGTTCCCCGCCTTCATCATCGCGTATGCGCTGCTGAAGGAGTCCGATCCGGCGACGCGCTCGTGGGGCGGCTCCGTGAGCGCGGCGATCCTTTCCGCCGTCGCCGGGACGGTGACCCTCGTCTGCATCGTGACGGTGCTCGTGACCGTCGGCGATCCGCTCATGCCCCGTCTGATGGCCGACACGGTCCATCTCTCCGTCCTCTGGAACGTTGCCGCCGGTTTTGCCGCGCTCATGAGCGCTCTGGCCCTCGTCGTGCTGTGGATGCGGCAGCGTTCGGTGCTCGATCTCTGGCTGATGGTCGTGATGTGCGCGTACGTGACCGAGATCTGCCTCATCTCGTTTCCCGTCGCCGCTCGCTTCAGCGTAGGCTGGTATGTCGGCCGGATCTTCGGACTTCTCTCGGGGAGCCTCGTCCTGTTCGTCCTCTTGTACGAGATCACGGTCCTGTACGCGCATCTGCTCGACGCCGTCCTCGCTCAGCGCCGCGAGCGCGAGGCGCGGCTCATGACCGGGGACGCGGTCGCGGCGGCGATCGCGCACGAGATCAAACAGCCGTTGTGCGGGATGGTGACGAACGCCGAGGCCGGCGTCCGCTGGCTCGATCGTTCGCCCCCCGATCTCGACGAGGCGAAGACGGCGCTCAAGGACATCGTCGCCGCCGGGCATCGCGCGGCCGCGGTGGTCGAGAGCATTCGAGCCATCTTCCGCAAGGGCGCGCTGAACAGAACCTCGTTCGACGTCAACGATGTGATCAGGGAGGCGCTCGCCCTGGTGCGCTCCGATCTCCAGGTGCATCGGATCGTCGTCCATGTCGAACCGAAGGCGCACCTTTCGCCCGTGAGCGGAGATCGCATCCAGCTGCAGCACGTGTTCTTGAACTTGTTCACGAACGCGATCGACGCGATGGCCGCTGAGGACGGACCTCGAGTTCTGTGCGTGCGCTCCGAGCTCCGCGCTGACGGCGACGTCCAGGTGTCGATCGAAGATACGGGGATAGGTATAGGCCGGCAAGACGTCGATCGCATCTTCAATCCGCTCTTCACGACGAAGTCCGGCGGTATGGGAATGGGGCTGTCGATCTGCCGCTCGATCATCGAGGCGCACGACGGCCGCATCTGGGCCGTGCAGAACGAACCGCAAGGCACCGTATTTCGATTCGCCCTGCCTGCCGACGGTGCGACCGCACCCAGTCTCCCGCGCGAAGAGCAACCGCAATCGCTGGTGTGAAGCCGCGCTCCGCGAAGGCGATCAACACCGCGCAGCCAGCAGCGATAGGAAAGGGACCGTTCGCAAGCTCTTCGCCCGGAAACGAGGTTCGACGAAGGACTCTTCTGCGGCACCGAGGAGTCTGCTAGGTTCACTGGAGGTTCGGCACATGACGCGAACCGCCCTCATCCGCTTTCTCGCCGCATGCTTCGCGACGGTCGCCGCCGGACGCACGCACGCGGCATTCGCTCAGTACTACGAAGGCCCGTCCCTCACCGTCGCGCAGGTCCGCGCGATCCTCAAAGCCGGGCACGGGCACGCGAACTTCTCGGGGAAGACGATGGTCAACCTCGACCTCGGCAACCTCGACTTTCGCAACGCGAAGTTCGACCGCGCGAATCTCTTCGAAACGACGTTCCACGGGTCGGATCTCCGCGGCGCGTCGTTCGTCGAGGCCTTCCTCTCGGCGACGAAGTTCCCCGATGCGCACCTGCAAGGAGCGCGTTTGACGGGAGCGACGCTGCTTTCGACCTCCGAGCGCGCGGATTTCAGCGGCGCCGATCTCTCCCGCACGATGGGGTACCTCATCGCGCCGCAAGGCCGCTTCGTGCGCGCAAACCTCAAGAACGCGAAGCTGCGCCCGGAGATGAGCAATCAACCGATGGGCCTGCTGCACACGATCTTCTCGGAGGCCGATCTCACCGAGGCGAACCTCGCGGGCGCCGATTTGGGGTTCGGCGACCTCTCCTCGGCGAAATTCCGGCGCGCGAACCTGCGGGGGACGAATTTCGAACAGGCCAATCTCGCCCGCGCGAACTTCGACGGTGCGGACGTCACGGACGCGAACTTCTCCAAAGCCGACATCTCGCTGGCGGTGTTCACGAACCTGCGGGGACGTTCGTCGATGCGGGGTTTGGAGCTGGCGCTGAACCGCGATCAAGCGATCTTCAAGTAGCGCGCGCGAGCGGCGCATCCGTCCGCGCGCGCTTTTCGCCCCCGGAGAGCCCCAGACCGAACGCGATCAGCACGGCGCACGCCGGGATGATCCCCACCAGATGCGGGTTGAGATCGATGGCGTAGCCGCCCAGCGGCGGCCCGACGATCAGGGCGAGGTTGTTCGCGGCGTCGTTGAAGCCCATCACGGCGCCGCGCTCGCTTTCCGGCGCCGCTTCGGAGATCAGCGCCGTCAGGGTCGGTTCGACGCACGAAGCGCCGATCGCCCACACGCCGAGCGCCACGCCGAAGGCCCACAGATACGGCGTGAACGCGAGCGCGGCATACGCCAAGACGGAGAGGCCGAGCCCGGCCTGCGCGACGAGCGTGTCGCCGAAGCGCCGCGTCAGCGGTCCGGCGACCAGGACGAGCGCGCTCCCGCCGACCGCACCGGCGCACGCCAAGAGCCAGCTCGAGATCTCCGGTCCGGCGTGCAGCTCCTGCTTGACGTACAGCGCAAAGATCGTGAAGAAGTACGTCACCGCGAAGATGAACAGAAAATGACGCACGACCAGACTGCGCACCACCGGGACGCGGACGATCGTCGTCAGCGCCGCCCGCAGCTCGGAGCGCGGTTGCCGGCGCGCCCGCGGTCGCTGCTGCGGAAGAAAGCGCAGCGTCAGCCCGATCGTCACCAGCTCGATCCCCGCGGCGGCCGCAAACGGCACGCTCAAACCGAAACGGATCAGGAACCCGCCCAACACGGGGCCGAGTACGATCCCGATCCCGAAGAGCACGCCGAAGAGCGCGTAGGCGCGGTCACGCTGTTTCTCGTCCGTGACGTCGGCGATATAGGACTGCGTGACGCCCAGATTCCCGCCGCCGATCCCCGCGATCGCGCGTGCGACGAACAGCATGGTCAGCGAACGCGATGTCGCGAGCGCGAGATACCCGGCGAGCGAAACGCACTGCGAGATCAGCACGATGCGCTTGCGCCCGAGCCGGTCGCTCACGGCGCCCCAGAACGGCGCAGCGATCACCGACGCGACCGCCGATGTCGTGAGGATGAGTCCCACCGTGAACCCGCTGGCGCCGAAGCGTTGCGCGAGATACGGCAGCAGCGGGACCATGATCATCATCCCGAGCACGTCGATCAGCGTGACACCGTAGATCGGGATCAACGCCTCGGTGGTCTTGCGCCGGGTCGAACTGCCCATGTGCTCGGCGTATGCCCACTATTGCGCCGAGCACGTCTTCGCCGCTGTGCCCGCTCGCTAGCCGCCCGGGGTCGGCACGATGATCATCGTTCGCACCCACTGCTGCCAAGCGGCGTTCACCTGCTCGGCGGTGAGCGAGCCGGAGATGTCGGGCCCAGGATTCGGCTTCTGCATCATGTCGCCGACCTGCTTGCAAACCATCCCGCTCTTCCCGGCCATCATCGTCGCCTTCTCGCCCGAGTGGGCGGGGCGGCAGACCATGGTCGCGCGCATCGTCATGTCGTCCTGCGCGTGCATCGTATCCGGGGACATCGACTGCGCCAGGGCGGTCCCGGACGCGGTCAGACCGAACGCGACCAGCGCGGCCGCAATCAGCTGCTTGTTCATCGTCTCCTCCAAGGCTGGCGCCCTCGGCGCCGACCTCACGATAGCGCCGCGATGCGGGGTGCGCGGTAAGGACGCTTACGCGGCCGCGGTTTTCGGCTCGGATGAGTGGGTACGCTCGCTAAGTCGCCCGCCCCCGACCACGGAGGACCGTTGTCCGCTCGCACCGCGAAGATCACGACGAACATCCCCCTCCGGCTCGACCGCCTTCCTTGGGCGCGTTGGCATTGGGTCGTCGTCGTCGCGCTCGGGATCACGTGGATCCTCGACGGACTCGAAGTGACGATCGTCGGCGCGATCTCGCCGACGCTCGCCTCGCCGCAAGGCCTGCACCTCAGCGCGACGCAAGTCGGGCTCGCAGCGACCGCCTATCTCGTCGGCGCGTGCGTAGGCGCGCTCGGGTTCGGGGCGCTGACCGACCGCTTCGGCCGCAAGAAGCTCTTCCTGGTCACGCTGAGCTGGTATCTCGTGAGCACGGTGTTGACCGCGCTCTCGCACGACTTCGTCTTCTTCGCGCTCTTCCGCGCGCTCGCGGGGATGGGGATCGGCGGCGAGTACAGCGCGGTGAACTCGGCGATCGACGAGCTGATCCCGGCGCGCCGTCGCGGCGTCGCCGACATCGCGATCAACGGCTCGTGGTGGCTCGGGACGCTGCTCGGCTCGGTCGTCTCGATCCCGCTGCTGAACGGCGTCTTCTTCCCTCCCTCGCTCGGCTGGCGGCTCGCGTTCGGCCTGGGTGCGGTGCTTGCGCTCTGCGTGTTGTTCGTGCGGCAAGGGATCCCCGAGAGCCCGCGCTGGCTGCTCACGCACGGCCGCGCCGAAGAGGCCGAACGGATCGTCGGCGAGATCGAGCATGCGGTCGCGACGCAGCACGCACGACCATTGCCGCCGGCGCCGGAAAAGCACCTGACGTTCGATCCCACGCGCGCCGGCGGGATGCTCGTCGCCGTCGCGACGATGGCGCGCATCTATCCGCATCGCACCGTCCTCGTGCTGACCCTGATGATCACCCAAGCGTTCCTCTACAACGCCGTCTTCTTCACCCAAGGGCTCACGCTCGCGACGTTCTTCAAGGTCCCGCCCGGCGAGGTCGGCGCGTACACGATCCCCTTCGCGATCGGAAATTTTCTGGGCGCGTTGATCCTGGGCCACTTCTTCGATGCGGTCGGACGGCGCGCGATGATCGCGGGCTGCTATCTCGTGAGCGGACTGCTGATGATCGGCTCGACGCTCGCGTTCATCCACGGCTCGCTCGATGCGGTGACGCTGACGATCTGGTGGACGGTGATGTTCTTCTTCGCGAGCGCGGGCGCGAGCGCGGCGTATCTGACGGTGAGCGAGATCTTTCCGCTCGAGACGCGCGCGTCGGCGATCGCGGTCGTCTACGCGGTCGGCACGCTGGTCGGCGGAGCGGTCGCGCCGCCGATCTACGGGCAGCTGATCGGCACGCGCGACCCGCACATGATCGCGCTGGGCTGGGCGGCCGGCGCGGTGCTCATGCTCATCGGCGGCATCGTCGAGCTGCGTCTCGGCATCGATGCGGAGAACAAACCGTTGGAGGACGTCGCCGCCCCGTTGACACAAGCAATCTGAACGTGTTGGAAACCGACCCGCTCTGGTACCGCGACGCCATCGTCTACCAGACGCACGTCAAAGCCTTCCAGGACTCGAATGGTGACGGCGTCGGCGACGTGCGCGGCCTCACATCGCGACTGGATTATCTCGCGGAGCTTGGCGTCACGGCGCTGTGGCTGCTGCCGTTCTTTCCGTCACCGCTGCGTGACGACGGCTACGACATCTCCGACTACACCAGCGTGCACCCGTCGTACGGGACGCTCGACGACGTAAAGCGCTTGGTCGCCGAGGCGCACGACCGTGGGATTCGCGTCATCGCGGAGCTCGTCGTCAACCACACCTCCGACCAGCATCCGTGGTTCCAGCGCGCGCGTCGCGCGCCGCGCGGCTCCGCCGAACGCGCCTGGTACGTCTGGTCCGACGACGACAAGCGCTACCAGGGCACGCGGATCATCTTCACCGACACCGAGTACTCGAACTGGGCCTGGGATCCGCTCGCCGGCCAGTACTATTGGCACCGCTTCTTCGCCCACCAACCGGACCTCAACTTCGACAATCCCGAGGTGCTGCGCGCGATCATCGACGTGATGCGCTTCTGGTCGAAGATCGGCGTCGACGGATTTCGTCTCGACGCGGTGCCCTATCTGTGCGAGCGCGAGGGGACGAACAACGAGAACCTTCCCGAGACGCATGCCGCGATCAAGATCCTGCGCGCGGTGCTCGAGAAGGAGTTCCCCGACCGTATCTTCCTCGCCGAAGCGAACCAGTGGCCCGAAGACCTCAACGCCTACTTCGGCGAGGGCGACGAGTGCCACATGTGCTTCCACTTCCCGCTGATGCCGCGGATGTTCATGGCGATCGCCGATGCCGACCGGTATCCGATCCACGACATCCTGCGCCAGACGCCGCCGATCCCCGACGGCTGCCAGTGGGCCGTCTTCCTGCGCAATCACGACGAGCTGACGCTGGAGATGGTCAGCGACCGCGAGCGCGAGCGGATGAACCAGGTCTACGCCGTCGAGCCGCGCATGCGCATCAACGTCGGGATCCGCAGGCGGCTCGCGCCGCTGCTCGAGAACGACCGCCGGCGCATCGAGCTGATGAACGGGCTGCTGCTGGCGATGCCCGGGACGCCGGTGATCTACTACGGCGACGAGATCGGGATGGGCGACAACCTCTTCCTCAAGGATCGCGACGGCGTGCGCACGCCGATGCAATGGTCTCCCGACCGGAACGGCGGCTTCTCGAGCGCCGAGCCGGTGCGCCTCTACGCGCCGGCGGTCACCGATCCGACCTACGGCTATCTCGCGGTCAACGTCGAAGGGCAGCAGCGCACGTCCTCGTCGCTCCTGAACTGGATGCGGCGGATCATCGCGGTGCGCAAGGCGAGCCGCGTGTTCGGGCGCGGGACGCTCACGCTGCTGTATCCCGCGAATCGGCACGTGCTCGCGTTCCTGCGCGAGTTCGAGGACGACACGGTGCTCGTCGTCGCGAACCTCGCGCCGACCGCCGAGGCCGTGCAGCTCGACCTCTCCGCCTTCGCCGGACGCACGCCGTTCGAGATGCTCGGTTCGACGGCGTTCCCGCCGATCACGACCGCGTCGTACACCGTCACGCTCGCGCCGTACGGCTTCTACTGGTTCTCGATGGTGCGCGACCCGGCCGGAAGCGCGGCGCCGATCCGTTCGAGCACGCTCCCCGAGCTGCCGACGGTCGTCGTCCCGCGCGAGCGGATCGCGTTCGACCGTTGGGCGCGCGCCGTCCTCGAGAGCGACGTCGTCCCGCTGGCGCTCGGCGCGGACGAACGCGGACGGGTGCGTGAGACGTTCATCGGCGGGCTCGACCCGCAGATCACGTTCGCGATCGTCGGCAACGACACGCGCACGATCTCGCTTCCCCTGCGCTTCGTCTGGAACGAGCCGATCCGCGAGGATGCGCTGGCGCGCGCGCGCAGCGGACCGCGCGAAGGCTGGATCGTCGACGCCGCCACGGACGCCACGACCGCGCTGATCGTCGAGCGCGGGATGCGCGAGGGGACGATGCTGCACGACGAGGGCACCATGCTCTTCGCCGACGAGGGGAATCCGACGCCGGAGGCCTCGACCTCGCAGCGCCTCGGCGCCGCCTCGGGCGTGCAGCGTTGGGTCCTCGATGACGAACGGCTGCTCACGCTGCACCGCGAGATGCCGCGGATCGAAGACTCCGGGGTCGCCTTCCTGCGCCACCTGCGCGAACGGGGCTTCGTCCGTGTCCCCGCCCTGCACGGGACCGCGCTCTACGTCGACGCTGCCGGCGCGGCGTGGGTCGTCGCGACCTCGCAGCACTACGTCAGCCATCCGACCGACGCGGAATCCTCACTGCGCGAGGTGCTGCGCGCCGGCACCGCCGACGAGCGGCTGCTGCGCAGCGCGCGCGTCGCCGCCGACGGGTTGGCCGCGCTCCACGCAGCGCTCGCGGCGCCCGGGAGCGATCCGACCTTCACGCCGACGCCGATCGGCCAGGACGATCTACGAGCCTGGCGAGCGGCCGCGCAGGCCGACCTTCAGGCGCTGCTCGCCGCGCGGGTCGAGGGGATCGAGGAGCTGCAGGAGGCGATCGAGCACGCCCTCGACGTGCTCCCGTCGCACGTCGACGCCGTCAGTGCGCGCTCGCACGGACGGCTGACGCTCAGCCGTGTCCTACTCGTCGAGGGTGCACCCGTCTTCGTCGGCTTCGGCGAGCCCGTTGCCGAGAAGTCCTCGCCGCTCAAGGACGTCGCCTCGCTGACCCGTTCGTTCGAGAGTGTCGCGCGCGAGACGGTGATCGAGTCGGGGCACGATCCGACGACCGATCTGCGCGAGACGCGCAGCGTCGCGCGTGAGATGATCGGACGCGCGCACCAGACCTTCCTCACCCGCTATTTCGAAAGCGCAGCAACCCTGCCGACGACACCGTCCGACCCGGCCCACCGGCTCGCCATGATCCGCTTCTTCCGCATGCGCGGCGCGCTGCGCGGCGTCCGCGCGGCGCTGGCGCGCACCTACACGACGCTCCCTCGCGCGCTGGCGGCGCTGCGCGCCGAATGCTCGCGCGAACCGCTCGCATGACGCAGATCGCGCATACGATGCCGTTCGGCGCGGAGCTGCGCGCCGACGGGGTCGCGTTCCGCCTCTGGGCCCCCGGTCGCGAGCGGGCGCAGGTCGTCGTCGACGGCCGCACGCACGCGCTCGAAGCGCGCGGCGACGGGTGGTTCGAGCGCGAGCTCGCCGACGCGCGCGCCGGTTCGCGCTACGCCTTCGCCTTCCCGGGCCTCGACCACACGGTTCCCGATCCGGCTTCGCGCTTCCAGCCCGAGGGCGTCCACGCCCCGAGCGAGGTGATCGACCCGGGCGCGTACCGCTGGCGAGAGCGCGGCTGGCGTGGACGGCCGTGGCACGAGGCCGTCCTCTACGAGCTGCACGTCGGGACGTTCACGCCGGAAGGCACGTACGCCGCCGCCGCCGCGCGGCTCGACGAGTTGACCGCGCTCGGCGTCACGGCGATCGAGCTGATGCCGCTCGCGCAACCGGCCGGGACGCGAAACTGGGGCTACGACGGCGTCTATCCGTTCGCGCCGCAGCACGCGTACGGTCGCCCTGAGGAGCTCAAGGCGTTCGTCGACGCGGCGCACGCGCGCGGGCTCTCGGTCTTCCTCGACGTCGTCTACAACCACTTCGGCCCCGAAGGGAACTATCTGCACCTCTACGCGGACGCGTTCTTCACCGAGCGCCACCACACGCCGTGGGGCGCGGCGATCGACGTCGACGGCGAACGGTCGCACACCGTGCGCGAGTTCTTCGTGCAGAATGCGCTCTATTGGCTGCGCGAGTACCGCTTCGACGGCTTGCGCCTCGACGCGGTCCACGAGATCCGCGACGACTCGCCGCGGCCGTTCTTGCACGAGCTCGCGGCGCGCGTGCGCGCCGAGCTGGCACCGGAACGGCACGTGCACCTCGTCGTGGAGAACGACGCCAACGACGCAAGCCTGCTCGACCGCTACGACGCGCAGTGGAACGACGATGCGCACCACGCGCTCCACGTGCTGTTGACCGGCGAGCGCGACGGCTACTACCGTGACTTCGCGCGCGAGCCCGCGCGTCTGCTCGCGCGCGCGCTCACCGAGGGCTTCGCGTATCAGGGCGAGACCTCGGAGCACCGCAACGCGACGCCGCGCGGTATGCCCAGCGCCGGGCTTCCGGCGACCGCCTTCGTCGACTTCCTGCAGAACCACGACCAGATCGGGAACCGCGCGTTCGGTGAGCGGATCTCCGCGCTCGCGCCGCCGGAGGCGGTCGACGCGGCTCACGCGGTCGTGCTGCTCGCGCCCGCGATCCCCTTGCTCTTCATGGGCGAGGAGTGGGCGGCCTCGACGCCCTTCCGCTTCTTCTCCGACTTCGGCGGCGATCTCGGGAAGGCCGTCACCGAAGGGCGGCGGCGCGAGTTCGGCGCGTGGCCCGCGTTCGCCGATCCGGCGCTGCGCGCGCGCATCCCCGACCCCGAAGATCCCGCGACGATGCGCGCCTCGACGCTGCGCTGGGACGAACGCGCGCAGGAGCCGCACGCGAGCGCGCTCGCCCGCACCCGCGCGCTGCTGACGCTGCGCCGCGAGCGCATCGCGCCGCTGCTCGCGCACGAGCCGCACGGTGAAGCGCACGCGCTGCTCGGACCGACGGCGCTGCGTGTCGTCTGGCGCGTCGGCGAGGGCGCGCGGCTCACGCTGCTCGCGAACCTCGGCGACGAGCCGCTTTCGGCGGCCGTGCGACCCGACGGCGAGCCGCTCTTCTTCGTCGGCGCCGTCGAGGTCGATGCATCCGCCGTCACGCTCGGAGCCTGGAGCGTCGCCTGGTACCTGCGGTCATGACCCCGCGCACGACCTATCGGCTACAGTTCCACGCTGGATTCCGCTTCACCGACGCGATCGCGCTGATCCCGTACCTCTCGCGCCTGGGGATCACGCACATCTACGCCTCACCGTATCTGAAGGCGCGTGCCGGCTCGACGCACGGGTACGACATCGTCGACCACGCCGCGCTCAACCCCGAGATCGGCACGCGCGCCGAGTACGAGGCGTTCGTCGCCGCGCTGCGCGCGCACGAGATGGGACACATCCTCGATTTCGTCCCCAATCACATGGGCGTCGGCGGCGACGACAACGCCTGGTGGCTCGATCTCTTGCGCTGGGGCGAGGACTCGCACTACGCCGACTACTTCGACGTCGACTGGATCCCGTTGCGCGAGCAATTGCACGGCAAGGTGCTGCTTCCGTTCCTGGGCCAGCAGTACGGCGACGTGCTCGACGCCGGCGATCTGCGCTGGGAGTATTACGACGGCGGGTTCGCGCTGCGCTACTACGAGCATCTGTTCCCCCTCACGCCGCCGACCTACGCGCTGCTGCTGGCCGACGCGGAGTCGGCCGGGCTCGCGTCGTTCGCGCCGCTCTTCGGCGCGCTCGACGGGATGGCCGACCACACCGCACGCCGCGACGCCGCGCGTTCTCTGCGCCGGCTCGTCGTGGAAACCGCGGACGGCGACGCGCGCGCGCTGGCCGAGGCACTGGACAGCGGGCGCACCAGCCCCGCGGGGAAGGCGCTGATCGAGCGCGTCGTCGAGGCGCAGCACTGGCGCCCGACCTCGTGGAAGGTCGCCGCCGAGGAGATCAACTACCGCCGCTTCTTCGACATCAACGGGCTGGCGGCGCTGCGCATGGAGCGGGCGAACTGCTTCGCCGACGCGCACCGCCTGGTGTTCGACCTCGTCGCGCAACGAGAGATCGACGGCTTGCGGCTCGATCACGTCGACGGCCTGTACGATCCGATCGGCTATTGCGATCTGCTCCGCAAGCGCGCAGAACTGCTCGGCCAACCGATGTACCTGGTCGTCGAGAAGATCCTCGCGCCCGGACAAGAGCTGCTGGCGCGCTGGAGCGTCGACGGCACCACCGGGTACGAGTTCATGAACGCGGTCACCGGGATCACGATCGACCAGCGCAACGAACGCGCCTTCGACCGCCTCTACCGCCGCTTCACCGGCGACGGGCTGGAGTTCGGCGAAGCGGGCCACCGCGCGAAGCGCTTCATCCTCGAGACCGCGCTCGCCGCCGAGCTATACGTGCTCGCGATGCGACTCGACCGCATCGCGCAGGGCGATCCGCACACGCGAGACTTCACGCTGGCCTCGCTCCGCCGCGCGCTGACCGAGACGATCGCCGCGTTCCCCATCTATCGCACCTACGTCACCGGCGCGGCCGTCGAGCCGGCCGATCGCCTCTTCATCGAGCGCGCCATCGCGACCGCTCGGCGACGCGACCTCGCCAGCGAAGGCTCGGTCTACGACTTCCTCGCGCGCGTGCTGCTGACCGACCATCCCGACGACGCGGTTCGCCAGCGCTACGTCGAGTTCGCGATGCGCTTCCAACAGCTCACCGCACCGGTCACGGCGAAGGGGATCGAGGATACCGCCTTCTACCGCTCCGTGCGGCTCGCCGCGCTCAACGAGGTCGGCGGCGATCCCGCGCGCTTCGGGACCGCGGTCGAGGAATTCCACCGGCAGAACGCGCGCCGCGCGGCGAACCACCCGCACGCGATGCTCGCCACCGCGACGCACGACATGAAGCGCGGTGAGGACGTGCGCGCGCGGATGTCCGTGCTCTCCGAGGTTCCTGACTCGTGGCGGCGCGCGATCGCGCGCTGGTCGCGGCTCAACCGCAAGCATCGCGGCGTCGTGAGCGCGACCGAAGAGTATCTCGCCTACCAGACGATCCTGGCCGCGTGGCCGAGCGAGATGCTCGGCGAGCAGCTCGATCCCCGGGCGCTCACCGCGTACACCGAACGGATCACCGCGTATCTCGTCAAGGCCGCGCGCGAGGCGAAACAGCACACGAGCTGGACGAACCCCAAGCCCGACCACGAGGCCGCGATCGAGGCGTTCGTGCACGCGATCCTCGACCCGCAGCGCTCGGAGGCGTTCGTGAGCAGCATCCACGCGGGCGCGCGCAGCATGGCGGCGTCCGGGATGACGAACGGGCTCGCGCAAGTCGTCCTCAAGGCGACCGCGCCCGGGGTCCCCGACACCTACCAGGGGACGGAGTTCTGGGACCTGAGCCTCGTCGATCCCGACAACCGCCGCCCCGTCGACTTCGACGAGCGCGTCGCGGCGCTGCGCGCGTTCGACGACGCGCTCGCCGCGGGGTCGACGCGCGAGCAGCTCGCCTCCGCGCTGCTCGCGAACTGGCAGGACGGGCGGATCAAGCTCTACGTGCTGGCGACCCTGCTGCGCTATCGCCTCGACGCCGAGTGGCCGGCAAACGCGTACCGTCGCATCGAGCCGCTCGGCGAGCATTCCGACCACGTCGTCGCCTACGCGCGCGGCGGCGCCGTCATCGTCGTCCCGCGGCTCGTGCGCACGCTCGCCGGCGAGAGGCCGCCGCTCGGCGCGATGTGGGGCGAGACCGCGCTCGCGCTCGGCGCCGAGGCACCCGTGCGCTATCGCGAGGTGCTCAGCGGCCGCACCGTGGCGACGATCGACCGCGACGGCCGCGCGCTGCTCCCCCTCGCCGACGTACTGGCCGTGCTCCCCGTCGCCGTCCTCGAGCCGACCTGAGCGACCACTCCGCCCTAGGAGGCAAGCACGTACGGCAGGGAAATGCCTTGCGAAACCGCACGCTTTCCGAGGAGGGTCGTATCATCCGGCGCCCTCTTCAACATTCTGGTGTCAGCAAGGAGATCTCCTCAGTCATGGCTTCGTACACCGTCGACGCGATCGTCATCGGCGCCGGCCCGGGCGGCTACCACGCCGCCATCCGTCTCGGCCAGCTCGGCAAGAAGGTCGTGTGCTTCGACCGCGACGAGGTCGGCGGCGTGTGCCTCAACTGGGGCTGCATCCCTACCAAAGCGCTGCTCCACGTCGGCGAGATCTCGCGCCAGATCGAACACGCGGGTGAGATCGGTCTGAAGGTCCCCAAGGCCGAGGTCGACCGCGAAGGCGTCGCCGGTTTCGCCGACAAGGTCGTGAAGGCCAACGTCGGCGGCGTCAACCAGCTCTTCAAGGCCAACAACGTCGAGTTCGCCTACGGCGACGCGTCGTTCAAGAGCAAGAACGTCGTTGCGCTCAAGAAGAAAGACGGCAGCGTCGACGAGTACACCGCCGCGGCGATCGTCATCGCCACCGGTTCGGCGCCGATCAACGTCGGCGCGTGGCCGCACGACGGCGACACGATCATCAACTCCGACGACGCCGTGCGCGTGAAGCGCATCCCGAAGAATCTCTTGATCGTCGGCGGCGGCGTGATCGGTCTCGAGTTCGCGACCGTCTACACGCGGTTGGGTGCGAAGGTGCTCGTCGTCGAGGCGATGCCGCAGCTGCTGACGGGGACGGACCTGGAGATCTCCAAGACGCTCGGCCGCATCCTCAAGAAACAGGGGATCGAGATCGCGCTGAACACGAAGGTCGAGACGGTCGAGAAGACCGGGCCGCAGGCGGTCAAGGTCACGATCAACGGCGAGTTCACGAACAAGAAGCCCGAGACGCGCGAGTTCGACCAGGTCCTCGTCGCGGTCGGCCGCCGTCCCGTCACCGACACGCTCAACCTCGCCGCGGCCGGCCTGCAGACGACCGACAAAGGCTTCATCGAAGTCGACGCACAGCGCCGCACGAAGGTCGAGGGGATCTTCGCGATCGGCGACATCACCGGCGCGCCGATGCTCGCGCACAAGGCGATGAAGGAAGGCGTCGTCGCCGCCGAGGTGATCGGCGGCGACCGTGCGTCGGCGTTCGATCCGGTCGCGATCCCGAACTGCGTCTACACCGATCCGGAGGTCGCGACGATCGGGCTCTCCGAGGAAGAGGCGAAGGCCGCGGGCTACGAGATCCGCGTCGGCAAGATGAACCTCATCGCATCGGGCCGCGCGCGCACGATGAACGAGACCGACGGGATTGTCAAGCTGATCGGCGATGCGAAGACCGATCTGCTGCTCGGGATGCACATCGTCGCGCCGCAGGCCGAATCGCTGATCGGCGAGGGCGTGATCGCGCTCGAGATGGGCGCGACCGTCGAGGACATCGGCCTCTCGATCCACCCGCACCCGACCCTGACCGAGTCGATCATGGACACCGCCGAGTTCATGCACGGCAAGGCGATCCACATCGTCAACCCCAAGCCCGCGAAGCAGCCCGCCGGGGTCTGAAACGATCACGAGCGCCGCATCGCGGCGCTCGAAACCAAACCGCACACGCCGGCTCTCCAGCTAGCGCGAAGCGGGAGTCGCCTCTTTCGGAAGCAGTGCGCCCAGACCGAACGCGCTGAGAGCTGCGTGCTGGATCTGGGCGGCCGCGTCGTTGATCGCGGTGACCCCTGCGTCGTCCGGCACCACGGTGCGCAAGGGGCGCGTTCCCGCCGGCTGGAGCGCCAGCGCGAAGATCGCTTCGGCGACTTCCCGTGAGTCGCGCCCCGCGCTCGTTTCCGCGAACGCGCCGTAGATGTTCGCGGCGAGCGGCGTGAGCTCGCCGTACTCCGCCAGGCGCTCCGCGTCGTCGGCTTGGGTGCTCGAGTTGCTGATGTTCGTGGTGTAGGCCCCGGGCTGGACGATCGCGACGTCGACGCCGAACGGCGCCGGCTCGTACGACGCGGTCTCCGCAAGCGCCTCGAGGGCCCACTTCGAAGCCGCGTAGACGCCGAAGAACGGGACCGCCAGACGTCCCGCTTTCGACGAGACGAACACGACCAGGCCCGCGCGCCGCGCGCGCATCGACGGCAAGAAGGCGCGGTTGACGCGCAGCGGTCCGAAGACGTTGACGTCGAACTGCTTGCGCGCCGTCTCCGGCGTGAACGCTTCCTGCACGCCGGAGAACGCGGCGCCGGCGTTGTTCACGAGCACGTCGACCGAACCGGTGGCGAGAATCTCGGCGGCCGCCCGATCGACGGACGCTTGGTCGGTGACCTCGAGGTCGACGACGCGAACGCCGCGCGCCTCCAACGCGGCGGCGGCTTCCGCGTGGCGGCCGCGCGGATCGCGGATCGTCGCGAAGACGCGCCAGCCGGCGTCGGCGAAGCGCTCGGCGGTGTCGCGCCCGAATCCGGAGCTCGCTCCGGTGACGACGACGGTCTGCTGCTGGGACATGGTACTCCTTGCCGGGTGGGAAGTCCGCTTCTACGGGTGTCGAGAGGCCAGTGTAGGAACAAAACTGTCGAAACGGAAGTACTTACTTTATGGTTAGCTCACAATGAGACGCCGTGCGCCGGTCACCGGAGACTGCTTCAAGGACGCCTGTCCCGCGCGGGAGGTGCTCAACCACGTCAACAGCCGCTGGGGCGCCCTCGTCGTCGCCGCGCTCCTCGAGCGCGATCTGCGCTATTCCGAGATCCGCGCTCGCGTCGGGGGCATCTCCGAGAAGATGCTCGCCCAAACGCTCGACGTGCTGGAACGCGACGGCCTCATCGCACGCACGAGCCATCCGAGCGTTCCACCGCGGGTCGAGTACGCGCTCACATCGAGCGGCCGCGCGCTGGCGCAGCGTCTCGTGGAGTTGATCAGGTGGATCGGCGCCAACGTGGAGACGTTCGTCAAGGCGCAGGAGGCGTACGACGCCGCGCGCGCGGGCCGGCCGCGGAACGCGTCGTAGCAGGAACCCCACGCCGGGCCGGTGGGTCATGGGAAGTGATGACCTCGCGGGCCCGGCTGTTCGATCTCGGGCGCCGTCGCTACGCGCCGGTGCTGGAGTTGCAGCACGCGCTCCACGCCGCGGTCGCCGAGGAGCGTGCACCCGAGACCTGGCTCGTCGTCGAGCACGAGCCCGTCGTCACCCTCGGTCGGAACGCCAAGCAGAGCAATATCTTGCTCCCTCGCCGGCTGCTGGAGGAACGGGGCGTCGATGTGGTCGAGATCGAGCGCGGCGGCGACGTGACGTATCACGGCCCCGGGCAAGTGGTCGTCTACCCGATCCGCAAGCTGGCCCGTTTCCGTGAGGTCGTCCCGGTCGTCAACGCGATCGAACATGCCGTCATCGAGGCGCTGCGGCAGTTCGGGATCGCGGCGCACCGCCGCGACGAGCATCGCGGCGTCTACGTCGGTGAGGACGCGATCTGCGCCGTCGGCCTCGCCGTGCGGCGCATGACCTCGATGCACGGCCTCGCGCTCAACGCCTGCACCGCGCTCGATTACGACCGCCTGATCACGCCGTGCGGGACGCCGGAGTTCGGGATCACCTCGATCTCGGCGCAGCTCGGCCGCGACGTCTCCTGGAGTGAAGCGCGCGACGTCCTGCTCGATTCGCTCGGCGGCGCGTTCGGCGTCGAGTTCGACCGCCACGTCGTCCCCCCGGGGGCGCCGCTTCCGTTTCCGTCGAACGCCGTCCCGGAGCCCGCATGACCACCATCGACCTGATCAACCCCGAGCCGCCTCGCCGCAAGCCCGAATGGCTCAAAGTGCGCCTGCCGCACGGCGAGAACTACGAGCACGTCCTCGGTGAGGTCAAACGCCTCGACCTGCACACCGTCTGCCAAGAAGCGATGTGCCCGAACATCGGCGAGTGCTGGGGCGCAGGGACCGCGACGATCATGATCCTGGGCGACACGTGCACGCGCGGCTGCCACTTCTGCAACGTCAAGACCGGCTCGCCGAAGGGCGAGGTCGACTGGATGGAGCCCAAGCGCGTCGCCGCGGCGGTCGCGGAGCTGAGCTGGAAGTACCTCGTGCTCACGGCGGTCGATCGCGACGATCTCGCCGACGGCGGCGCGGCGATCTTCGCCAACACCGTGCGGATGATCCACAAGACCTCGCCGGACGCGAAGGTCGAATGCCTCACCGGCGACTTCGCCGGCGACCTCGCCGCGCTCGACGTCGTGCTGGACGCGCAGCCCGAGGTGCTCGCGCACAACCTCGAGACGGTGGAACGGCTGCAGCCGACCGTCCGCGACCGGCGCGCGAACTACCGCCAGTCGCTGCGCGTCCTCGAGCACGCGAAGCGCTCCGGAAAGGTCACCTACACGAAGACCTCGCTGATGCTCGGTCTGGGCGAGACCGAAGCCGAGATCGAACAGGCGATGGACGACGCGCGCGCGATCGGCGTCGACATCTTCACGATGGGCCAGTACCTGCAGCCGACCAAACGGCACCTGCGCGTCGAAGAGTTCGTCACGCCGGAGAAGTTCGCGCGGCTGCGCGCGCTCGGCGAGACGAAGGGCTTCGTCCAAGTCGTCGCGAGCCCGCTCTCGCGCAGCTCCTACCACGCCGAACAAGCCTTCGTCTAGATTCCGGTCATCGAACAGGAACGCCCGAACGACGGACTGCCGCAGCCGCAGCGGCGCGTCGCGTATATCGCCCTCGCGCTGGCGACGGCGATGTCGATCCTCGACGGCTCGATCGCGAACACCGCGCTGCCGACGATCGCGCGCGATCTGCACGCTTCGCCGGCCGCGTCGGTCTGGGTGGTCAACGGGTTCCAGCTCGCCGTCACCGCGTCGCTCTTCGCGTTCGCCTCGCTCGGCACGCTGCACGGTCCCGCGCGCGTCTACCGTGCCGGCGTCATCCTCTTCATCCTCGGCTCGTCACTCTGCGCGCTCGCGCAAAACCTTGCGGTCCTGATCGTTGCGCGCGCGCTGCAGGGAATCGGCGCGGCCGCGATCATGGCGATCTCCCCGGCGCTGCTGCGCGAAGTCTTCCCCCGCGCGCAGCTCGGCCAAGCGCTCGGGATCAACGCGCTCGTCGTCGCCGCGAGCTCGGCGGCGGGACCAACGCTCGGGGGCTTCATCCTCGCCGTCGCTCCCTGGCAGCTGCTGTTCGCGATCAACGTTCCGCTGGGGCTGATCAACATCGCCCTGAACCGCGCGCTCCCGCGCGACGAACCGGCGGGCGGGAAGCTCGACATCCCGAGCGCCGTGCTCAGCGCGCTCAGCTTCACGCTCACGATCTGGGGACTCGACGGTTTCGCGCACCACGAGTCGGTCTGGACGATCGTGCTGCGGCTCGTCGTCGGGATCGCCTCGGGCGTCGCGTTCGTGCTGCGCCAGCAGCAGCTGCCGCGCCCGATGATCGCCGTCGACCTGTTCGGCATCCCGCCGTTCGCGCTCGCCGCGGCGACCTCGTTCTCGGCGTTCCTCTCGCAAGGGTTGGCGTACGTCGCGCTCCCGTTCTACTTTCAGGAAGCGCTGGGGCGGACGCCACTGCAGTCCGGCTTGCTACTGACGTCGTGGCCGCTCGCGATCGTCGTCGTCGCGCCGATCGCCGGACGCCTCTCCGACCGCTTCCCCGTCGCGATCCTCGCGACGCTCGGCCTCACGGTGCTGACCGTCGGCTACGCGCTCTACGCACTGCTCCCGGCGCACCCCTCGACGCTCCAGATCGTCCTGCACGGGATCCTCTGCGGCGTCGGCTTCGGTCTGTTCAACACGCCGAACAACCGTGAACTCATCGGCAACGCGCCGCGCGAGAAGAGCGCCAGCGCCGCGGGGTTCCTCGCCGCGATGCGCGTCGGCGGCCAAACGGTCGGTGCCGCCGCGGTCGCGATCGTTTTCGGCGTGCTCGGCGGCGCGCTCACCGCGGGGACGCCCGCGCACGACGTCGTCGCGCGCGCGACGCCCGCCGCCCTCTGGGTCGCGTGCGCCTGCTCGCTGATCGCGACGATCGCGAGCGGCTTGCGGCTTTTCGTCCCCGCATCGCGCCGCCGCTCGCGTTGAGCGATCGCGCTCGCGGGGTAGGAGAGCGCACGATGGAAACGACGACGGTCGAGGAGCTGCGCCGCCTGGGCGAGACCGGGGCGACGGTCATCAACGTGGGAAGCCACGCCGGATCGCGCGAGATCCGCGGCGCGATCCGCTATCGTCCGCACGATCTGCTGGTGCCGGAGCGCCTCGCGCTCCCGCTCGCGCCGGAGAAACCCGTGGTGCTCTACGATCAACACGGGAACGACGCGCACACCGCCGAGATCGCCGAGAAGCTGCGCGCGAACGGCTACCGCGACGTGCGCACGCTGGAGGGCGGCTTCGCCGCCTGGGAAGGCGCCGGCGGCCCGACCCAGGAGCCCTCGTTCGAGCAGGTCGTGCCGCCGGTGCGCCGCGATCAGGTCCAGGAACTGGACCGCCGAGTCTAGGCCCTACGCCGTCTCGGTCTGCGCCGGCGCGGGCTTGCGCCGCGCGGCGAGGTTCCCGAGGCCGCCCAGCACGCCAAGCCCCACGACGGCCCAGTCGATCGCGGCGCTCGGGTGCAGTCCGATCGCCGCATCGAGCCCGTAGGCACCGAAGCCCGTGAACGCCAGGCTCAACGCGATCAGCACGTAGAGCAGCGCCGGCTCGTAGCCCTGGTTCGTGACGAAGAACCCGTTCGGCGCATGGAAGCCGATCGCGACGATCATCGAGGCGATGACGAGCATCGGCCCCACCGGCCCGCCGAGTCCGAGCACGAGCAGCACGCCGCCGACGATCTCCGTCACCCCCGCCGCCGCGGCGAAGAGCTTCCCGGGACGATAGCCGATCGACTCCATCCAGCCGGCGGTCCCGGCGAGCCCGTAGCCGCCGAACCAGCCGAAGAGTTTTTGTGCGCCGTGCGCGGCCATGCCGAGCCCGATGAGCCGCACCAGAAGCAGCGCGATGTCCATGGGAAAGTCCGAGTCTCCGTCGTGACGTAAGAACGAGATATGAGGGGGACACCGTAGCAGGGCGCCCTCCCTTACGTCAAGTAGCCTACTGAGACTTCGTATGCACCTGCGACTTCAGCCGGCCTCGCCGGAACCCCGGACCGTACAGAGCGCCTTCTGTCCCCGCTACCAGTTCGCGATCGAGCTGCTGGGCCGCCGCTGGGTCGGTGCGATCCTCCGCGTCCTGGTCGCCGCCCCCGCGCGCTTCAACGAGATCCTCGCCGCCATCCCGGGGCTCTCCGACCGCCTCCTGACCGAGCGCCTGCGCGAGCTGGAACGCGAAGGGATCGTCACCCGCAACGTCTCCGCCGACCGCCCCGTCCGCGTCACCTACGGCTTGACGGAATGCGGCCACAGCCTCGACGCCATCGTCGTCGCCATCGGCGACTGGGCCGAACGCTGGGTGGAAGTGGAATGACGACGCAAACGCTCTACCGCCCCGTCGGCCAAGCGGAGTACGACCTCATCGCCGCGAGCGCGTTCCGCCGTTTCCCCCCACGCCTGCCGGAACAGCCCATCTTCTATCCGGTCCTCACCGAACCGTACGCGCACGAGATCGCCCGCGACTGGAACACGAAGGAGCCGACCGGAATCGGCTACGTGACCGCCTTCGACGTAGCGAGCGACGTCGTCGCCCGCTACGAGCCCCAACGCGTCGGCGCCGCCCATCACACCGAACTCTGGGTCCCCGCCGAAGACCTCGACGGCTTCAACGACGCCATCATCGGCGAAATTCGCATCATCGCGACCTACCGCCGCGGCGCATGACACACTGCATTCCCACCTGTCACCCTGAGCTTGTCGAAGGGTCGGTGCGTCCTCGACAAGCTCGGACAGCGGCTGCGCCGCGACGCCCTTCGACAAGCTCAGGGTGACACGGTTGCCCGCGCTTGCCCGTGTCGCGGTGGTTCGAGATCTCGACCATGTCGCGGGGAGCGACTACGACAACGCCAAACTACGCGTACACGCCGCGTAGTTTGAGCGTCTTGACGACCCGATCGATCGCGACCATGTACGCCGCGGTGCGATACGTGACCCCGCGCTGCTGCGCGATCCCGCGCAACACGTCGAAGTTCTCGATCAGCTGATCGCGCAGCCGGTCGTTCACCTCGCTCTCACGCCAGAACCAGCCCGTGCGATCCTGCACCCACTCGAAGTACGAGACGGTGACGCCGCCGGCGTTGGCGACGATGTCGGGGATCACGACGATCCCGTTCTGCGCGAAGATGCGGTCGGCTTCGGGTGTCGTCGGCCCGTTCGCACCTTCGACGATGAGCTTCGTCTTGACGCGCGCGGCGTTGTCGACCGTCAGCACTTTTTCGAGCGCCGCCGGGACGAGCACGTCGCACGGCACCTCGAGCATCGCCTGGTTCGACATGTGGTCGCCGCCGCGAAATCCGTCGAGTGAACCGTGCTCCTGCGCGAACGCGATCGCGTTCGCGACGTCGATCCCGTTCTCGTTGACGTACGCGCCGCTGACATCGCTGATCCCGATCACCGTGCAGCCGTGCTCGGCGAACATCTTCGCCGCGATCGAGCCGACGTTGCCGAAGCCCTGCACGACGATCTTCGCGCCCCGCGGATCGATCCCGAGGCGCGCCATCTCGTCGAGCGCGACGATCGAAACGCCGCGTCCGGTCGCCTCGACGCGCCCGCGCGACCCGCCGATTTCCAGCGGCTTGCCGGTCACGACGCCGGGGATCGTCTGGCGCATGTGCATCGAGTACGTGTCCATGATCCACGCCATGTGCTGCGGCGTCGTGTTGACATCGGGCGCGGGGACGTCCTTGTCGGGGCCGATCACCTCGCTCAGCTCGGCCGCGTAACGGCGCGTGATCCGCTCGATCTCCGACATCGAGAGCGTGCTCGGATCGCACGTCACGCCGCCCTTTCCGCCGCCGAACGGGAGATCGACGACGGCGCACTTCCAGGTCATCCAGAAGGCCAGCGCCGTGACCTCGTCGAGGGTGACGCCGGGATGGAAGCGGATCCCGCCCTTGGCGGGACCGCGCGCGAAGTTGTACTGAACACGGTAGCCCGTGTAGACCTCGAGCTGCCCGTTGTCGCGCTGGAACGGGATCGAGAAGATGATCTGCCGCGAGGGATGGGTGAGGATCGCCCGCATCCCGGGGTCGAGGTTGAGGAGGGTCGCCGCCTCGTTGAAATACGCGATCGCATCACCGAAGACGCTGACGTCGCGCACCGCGGGACCCGGAACGGCTGTGGACATGCTAAAGCTGGCCTCCTGAGCCGTCCAGCTCCTTTAGGACATTCGTCGCACAACCCTTGTGCCACATTCGCCATTTGGCGAAGCCCTAACGCGGGCGGACCCGGCCCATCGTCGTCGCTCTCCTGGAGACGATCGGCCGGAGAGCGCCGGATCTGAGCGGATACTCCGCTCCTCACCGAACGGGCGCTCCGTATAGCACCCCGCCCGAGGCGCGTTCGTCGTGCAAGAAACCGACCAGCCGAACGGATGCCGAGCGGGCCGCTCCAGCGCGTCCTGAGCGCTCTGGTGCGCGGCGGTCGCGCTCCCCTCGGTCGCGTTCATCGGCATGATGCGGGGCGGCCTGCCGAGCGGACGCGCCTACGCGGCGTGCGCATTGGCCTCGCTGCTGATCCTGTTCGCGGGCGAGATCACGGGGACGCATCCCGTGTACCCGTGGCACACCCGCTTCTCCATCACGCCGGGACCGCTCGTACCGGCTTCGGCGCTACACACCTAAACGTTGAAGCGGAACTCGACGACGTCGCCTTCCTGCATCACGTATTCCTTGCCCTCGGAGCGCAGCTTTCCGGCGGAGCGGATCGCGTCGACCGTCTTGTACTGCACGTAGTCGTCGTACGAGATGATCTCGGCGCGGATGAAGCCGCGCTCGATATCGGTGTGGATCTTTCCGGCAGCCTGCGGCGCTTTCGTGCCCTTCTCGATCGTCCAGGCGCGCGTCTCTTTCTCGCCCGTCGTCAGGAACGTCATGAGGCCGAGCAGATCGTACGCCTCGACGATCAGGCGGTCGAGTCCGCCCGCGGTGATCCCGTAGTCGGAACGGAACATCTCGACGTCCTCGTCGCTCATCCCGGCGAATTCCGACTCGATCTTCCCGTTGAACGCGATCGCGCGGCTATTCTCGCTCTTCGCGTGCGCGAACACGGCCTGCGCCATCGGACCGGGGTTGTTGATCTGCGCTTCGTCGATGTTGGCGACGTAGAGCATCGGCTTCGCCGTCAGCAGGAACGCCTCGCGCGCAAGCTCCGCTTCCGGCGAATCATGCGGGAACGCGCGCGCCGGCTTTCCTTGTTCGAGCGCAGCGATCACGTTCTCGAGCGCCTGCAGTTTCGGCGCTTCCTTCGGGTTCGCGCGCACCTCGCGCTGCAGCTTGTCGCGACGGCGCTGCAGCGAGGCGAGATCGGCCAGCGACATCTCGATCGCGATGATCTCGATGTCGCGCAGCGGGTCGGGTGCGCCCTCGACGTGCGTAACGTTGTCGTCCTGGAAGCAGCGGACGACCATCGCGATCGCATCGGTCTCCCGAATGTGCGAGAGGAACGCGTTACCCAGCCCCTGCCCGCTCGACGCCCCACGAACCAGCCCGGCGATGTCGACGAAGCGCATGGTCGCCGGGACGATTTTCTCCGCCGTGCTCAGCTCGGCCAAGACGGCGAGCCGAGGGTCCGGGACGGGGACCTCTCCGACGTTCGGTTCGATCGTGGCGAACGGGTAGTTCGCCGCCAGCGCCTGCGCCGAGCGCGTCAGCGCGTTAAAAATCGTAGACTTTCCAACGTTGGGGAGCCCGACGATGCCACACGACAATGCCACGGAGCGCTCTCGTACGCGACCGCACCGGCTTCGGCCTTGCGACCGAGGCGCTCGCCGTGCCCAAAGGAGTCTGGGGCGGAGCCCCAGGAGTATGCGTCGATGCGGCAGATGAAGGTCGACAAACTGGGGATCGATCTCCTCACGCACGACCCGGTCGTCATCCTCAAGGACCTCGAAGGGAAGCGCTACCTCCCCATCCTGATCGGCCCGTTCGAGGCGACGGCGATCGCGTTGGCGCTCGAGGGAACCGCCGTGCCGCGCCCCCTCTCGCACGATCTGATGCGCACGCTCCTGGAATCGCTCAAGGCGAAGCTCGAGCAAGTGATCGTGCACGACATCAAGGACTCGACCTTCTTCGCCAAGCTCGTGGTGCGCACGAACGGCGAGGTCCAGGAGATCGACGCCCGCCCCTCCGACGGGATCGCGCTCGCCCTGCGGATGCACGCGCCGATCTTCGTGAGCGACAAGATCGCGCTCGAGGAGACGGTCCCCGACAAGGCGGCCGAGCCCGAGGACGGCACGAAGTTCAAGAAGTTCATCGACGAGCTCAAGCCGTCCGACTTCATGGACTAACTACGCGTCGCACAGATCCGTCGCGTCACCCTGAGCTTGTCGAAGGGCCTCGCGGCGAAGCCGCCGCCTGAGCCTGTCGAAGGGGCCCCGCCGCGCTTCGACAAGCTCAGCGGGACGGGCCCTTCGACAAGCTCAGGGTGACACCGCAAGCTCAGGGTGACACGGAGCGCCTTCAAAACGGAGTTTGCAGGCTTGGCGTCCTAGTTCACTCGACGCAATGACAGCAACGACGAACGAACGCGCCGAGATCGGCGTTTACGGGGGTTCCGGGTTTTACTCGTTGATCGAGAACCCGCGCGAGGTCTGGGTCGAGACCCCGTACGGCCTGCCCTCCGACCAGATCGCGCTCGGCGAGATCGCCGGCAAGAAGGTCGCTTTTCTGCCCCGTCACGGGAAGGACCACCGCTTTCCCCCGCAGTCGATCAACTATCGCGCGAACGCCTGGGCGATGAAGGCGCTCGGCGTGACGCGGATCATCGGGCCGACGGCCTGCGGTTCGCTGCAGCCGCACGTCAAGCCGGGCGCGATGGTCGTCGCCGACCAGATCGTCGACCGCACGAGCGGGCGCAAGGACACGATCTACGACGGCCCGATCACCACGCACGTCTCGTTCGCCGATCCGTATTGCCCGCAGCTGCGGCCGCTCGCGGTCGACGCGCTGCGGAGCCTCGGGATCGACACCCACGACAAGGGAACGATCGTCGTCATCCAAGGGCCGCGCTTCTCGACCCGCGCCGAGTCGAAGTGGTTCAGCTCGCTGGGTTGGGAAGTCATCAACATGACCAACTACCCGGAGTCGTACCTGGCCCGTGAGCTGGAAATGTGCTACGTGAACATCTCGCTGATCACCGACTACGATGTCGGCCTCGAAGGGCAGTCCGGGATCGAGCCGGTCTCGCACGCCGAAGTGATGAAGGTGTTCGCGAGCAACAACGAGCGCGTCAAGAACGGAATCTTCAAGATCATCGAGGCGATGCCGGCCGAACGCACGTGCGGCTGCGGCAGCGCCCTGTCGGGCGCGCGCGCCTGATCCGATGCGCCGCGGACCGGCCCCCGACGTCGACCTGAGCCCGTACGTCGGGGCGATCCCTCTCCTCGTTCGTAACCCGACGATCATCGTCGTACCGCTGTTGATGAGCGTGATCGGCGTGCTCTTCGGGCAGCTCTTCTCGCCGTACGGCGGCGGGCTGTTGACCGAGGCGACCGGTGGGATCGCGGCGCTGATCGCGCTCCTGCTGGACTTCTTCGGGATGGGCGCCGCGTGCGTGATGGCCGACGACGCCTGGCGTGGGGGCCGCGTCTCGTTCGACTCCGGGTGGACCGAAGCGCGCCGGCGCGGCGGCGACATCCTGATGGCCGCGATCGGCGTGAGCTTGCTGCTCTCCGTCGGGCAGTACGTTTCCAACCTCTTCGGCGGCGTCGGGATCATCCTGATGGCGGTGATCGCGTTCTTTCTGATCTTCACGATCCCGGCGGCGGCGGTCGGGGGGATCCCGGGCGGCGCGGCGATCCAGGTCTCGATCGACCGCGTGCGGTCGGCGCCGCTCGCGGCGGGGATCGCAACGGCGGCGACGATCGTGCTCGTCCTGTTCGTGCCGCCGCAGGCCGCGCTCTTCCTCGGCACGCTGATCGCGCCGTACACGGCCGGCAGCGACGTGATCGTCGCCTCGCTGCTCAAAGCGCTGATCCAGTCGATCACGATCAGCTACATGGCGCTGGTGTTGACCAAGACCTACAGCGAGCTCGCGTTCAGCGGTCGTCGCTGGTAAGCCAACCCTCGATCAGTCGTCGCGACATCGTCTCGAAGAACGGCGTCGCCCCGTACCGCACGCCGAGGACCGCTCGGGCCTCGGCGCGCGTGAACCACCGCGCGTCCTCCAACTCCTCGCCGACGACGACGCGCTGACCCGGCGCCGCGTGCGCGGTGAAGCCGAGCATCAGCGAGCGCGGAAACGGCCACGGCTCCGAGCCGACGTAGCGCAGCTCGTCGATGCGCACGCGCGTCTCTTCGAACACCTCGCGCGCGACGGCGTCCTCGACGCTCTCGCCCGGCTCGACGAACCCCGCGATCGTCGAATAGATCCCCGCGTCCCATGACGGCGGCCGCCCCAGCAGCGCGTGCTCGCCGTCCTCGACCAGCACGATGATCGCCGGATCGAGCCGCGGGTAGAGCCGATGCGCGCGCTGCGGGTTCGTGCACGTCTTGCCGCGGCCGCCGTCGTTCCACGCGAGCGCGAAGCCGCAGGTCGGGCAGAAGCGCGCGGCGCGCGACCACTCGGCGAGCGCGAAGGCGCGCACGATCGTGCGCCGCGTGGCGCGATCGTACCGGCCCAGCTCCATCCGCACCGCGACGAAGCGTCCGTCGGCGCCCGTGCGGCCGACCGCCGCGAGGGCGGCGTCCTCGTCGGGGGCGGTGACGTCGCTCGCGACGCGCGCCTCGTCGCTCTCGTCGACCGGCGCCAGCGGCACGTACTCGATGCCCTCGGCCGCCGACGGTTCGAGCACGAGCGGAGCGTAGCCGCCGGCTTCGACGAGCAGGCGGCTTCCCCACAGCACCGGCCCGGTCATCGGCCGGTCGGCGCCAAGGCCATCCGCACCAGGTCGGCGACGAGCGGTGGGCTCACGTTCGTGCGCGCGATGCGCTCCGCGTCGCCGATCGCCGCCAGGAGCCGCGCGAAAGCCTGCGGCTCGCGCTGCGGGAGCGCCTCGAGGCGCGCGCGCTGATCGCGCGCCAGGAGCGGCACCTCGCCGCCCAGCCCCAGCGCGATCCAGTCGCGCGCGAGCGTTTTGACCGTTTCGAGCCCGGCCTCGAGGGTCGGGCGCGTCGCCCAGCCCGCCGCGTCGGCTTCCCCGCCTTCGGCCGCCGCGAAGAACCACTCGACCGCGGCGTCGCGCGTCGCGCCTTCCCCTTCGTCGAGGAACGCGAGCGCCCGGGTCGCGCTTCCATTGGCGACGGAGGCGGCGTGCGCCGCGTCGTCGCGCGCGATCCCGCGGCGGGTGAGGACCTCGACGATCTCCGGCTCGTGCAGCAACGGGAACGCCACCTCGACCAGGCGCGAGCGGATCGTCGGCATGACACGGCCGAGCGCGCTCGTCGTCACGATCAGCACGACGTGCGCCGGCGGCTCCTCGAAGAATTTGAGCAGCGCGTTCGCCGCCTCGCGCGTGAAGTCGGCGTCGCCCAGGACGAAGACGCGCTTGCCGCCGGCGTACGAGTGCATCGAGAGCTGGCGCACGAGGTCGCGCGCCGTCGGTTCGTCGCTGTCGTGGAAGCCGCTCCCGTCCCGCTCGCCGATCTTGAGCTGTCCTTCGGCGAGGTAGAGGTCGGGATGGGTTCCGGCCGCGACGTGGGTGCAGCCGCTGCAGTGCCCGCACCAGCCCAGCAGCGAGCGCTTCGGCGTGACGCAGAGCAGCGAGTGCGCGAGCGCCTTGGCGAAGTGCTTCTTTCCGACGCCCTGCGGTCCGCTGAACAGGTAGCCGTGGGAGAGCGTCGCGGGGGTGAGGTGCTCGAAGAACGCGCGCGGCCCGGCCGCACCGACGACGTCGAAAGCCCCCTCGATCACGCGTGCAGCCCCGCGCGCCGCTGCTCGAGGATCGCGTAGGCCCGCTCGACCAGCTCCTCTGGCGGGAGCATCCCGTCGAGCACGACGATGCGGTTGAAGCGCTTCGCCAGCTCGAGGTAGCCGTGCCGGACCGCCTCATGGAAAGCCCCGTCCTCGCGTTCGAGCCGGTCGGGGACCCCGCGCGCACGCACCCGCTCCGCCGAGACCTCGACCGGAATGTCGATCAGGAAGGTCAGATCGGGGGCGGTCCGGCGCGTCGCCGCCAGGCACAGCTCCACCAGCATCTCGACCTCGAGGCCGCGGCCGAACCCCTGGTAGGCGAGCGTCGCGTCGAAGAAGCGGTCGCACAGGACGACCTTCCCCTCGCGCATTGCGGGGAGGATGACGTCCACGACGAGCTGCGCGCGCGAGGCGTTGAGCAGCATCACTTCGGCGACGCCGTCGATCTGGTACGCGGGGTCCTTGAACAGCGCGCGTAAAGAATCACCCAGGGGTGTGCCGCCAGGTTCCCTGGTAACCAGGACGGCGTCCCCCGCGCTGCTAAGCCTTTCCGATAGCGCCGCGATCAGCGTCGACTTGCCGGCGGCTTCGATCCCTTCAAAGGTGACGAGCACCCGGCAACGCTTCGCGACGACGGTGCCTCGGCCATCGCGGAGGGGTGGATGCTCAACGAATTGGTCCGCAGACTCTCCGGACGCCACGACCGGCGTGAGGCGGAGCGCATACGTAAGCGCTACCCGATGGCGTGGTTGCGCTCCGGCAACTTGGTCCCCGGCCTGGGCCTCGAGATCAGCGAGAAAGGGATCCTCTTCGCGACCAAGGAGTCCCCGCCGAAGAGCGACACCCTCGACGTGGCGCTCGACCTCGACGGAAAACGCGTCCGCGCGCGCGTCACCATCGCCCGGCAAGGGACGATGGTCCACGACGGGACCGATTACGCCGTCGTCGCCGGCGTCTTCCAGGGGATCGCCGCCGACGACTGGGACGCCGTCGTCCGCTTCTGCAAGGGCATCGCCGATCCCGGAAACAAGGCGGCCGACGAGCTCACCGCGCTCGCGGGAACCCCGGACGACGCCTATCGGCTGCTCCCGCTCAAGGTTCAGGAACGGATCGTCGCGTCGCTCGTCGGCGCCGGACGGCTCGCCCCGGAGAGCGACGCGAAGAACCCACTCCTACGCATGCACTACGTCGGCAAGGGCCGCAGCGGCGAGCACCGCCTGAGCGTGCACAGCCGCCGCAACCTCGACGGCGAGGCGCTCACCTTCGATTCGATGCTGACGGTCGACGACGCGGGCAACGTCCACCTGGACCGCTGAGCCAGGTCGAAGCGTGACCGCGTCGTCGATGGTCTAGACGTCCGGGCCTTTGAAGATGCGCACGCGGCGGTTCGGTTCGAGCCCCGTGCTGCGCGACTGCAAGCGATAACGCTCGGCGAGCTGGTGCTGCATCCGCCGTACGTACGAGGTCTGCGGTGAGAGCTCGATCGCGCGGCTGTCGAGGAGCACCTGATAGACGGCCTCCTCGGCCTCGCGCATCGCGATCTCCTCGACGTCGATCGTCGGCAGATTGAAGACGTCCTTGAGCGCGTTCTGGATCTGCGTGGTCGTGTTCGTCTTGATCGAGTAGATCGGAACGTTCTCCGCCGCGATCTGCTTGAGCCGATCCGATTCCTTGCGTTCGAGCGTCTTGAGCGTGAGCACGACGTCGGCTTCGTCCCATTTGCGCGCGATCGAGCCGTGCACGCGCAGGTTGTGCACGGCGCGCTCGATCTTGTTGCGCGAGACGCCGTACGGGAAGATCATCAGCGGTTTGCTGTCTTCGGGAACCGGCTCGCCCGCCGCGCCGAACAACGCCATGTCGTCGTCGCGCGGCTGCGTGCGCAGCTCGCGCACCTTGTCCGGCGCGATCGCCTCCGGGTTTGCCTGCTGCACGATGTCGATCGCGCCGCCCGCCGTGCGCTGGCGCACCTCGGGTTGCGGCTGGTACCCGCGCAGCAGCGCGTCGACGACCTCGCCGACGTTCTGATGGATCGCGAGCCGGTCGCGGTCCTGGATCTCGACGACGACGTCGAACGTCGGCGGCGCCTTGCGTTCCAGGACGGTCTTGCGCGTCCCGCGACGGCGCGCTTCCTCGTCGGAGAGCGTGACGGCGCTGATCCCGCCGCAGAGATCCGAGAGCGTCGGATTCATCAGCAGGTTCTCGAGCGTCTGCCCGTGCGCCGTCCCGATCAGCTGCACGCCGCGCTCGGCGATCGTGCGCGCAGCGAACGCCTCCGCTTCGGTGCCGATCTCGTCGATCACGATCACCTGCGGCATGTGGTTCTCGACCGCTTCGATCATCACGTTGTGCTGCAGATGCGGATCGGGGACCGGCATGCGGCGCGAGTGACCGATACCGGCGTGCGGAACGTCGCCGTCG
>DATJHK010000091.1:0-12616 GCA_035493875.1 Candidatus Limnocylindria bacterium | reverse complement strand
GTTGATCGTCACGCGCACGTCGATGCGCGACTGTTGGTATCCTTGGAACGTCGTCGGCAGGACGACGCTGTGGACACCGGCGGGAAACGTGACGAGCATGCGACGAGGCGGCGCGATCGCGAGCTCGTCGTCGGTGACGGGCATCGCGCTTGCGGCAGGCGCGTCCCACAGCACGTGGCACGAGACCCTACGAGTCGACGTTCTCAAACGGGGTGGCGACGGTCGAGCGCGTCGCGCGGCGCGACCGCGACTTCCGCACGAGCCTCGACTACGGCCCGTTTCACACCGAGAGCGGCTCGTACAACGGGAAATACTGGCACCAGAACGACAACGGGCAGACCGTCCTCGACCAGTCCGATCCGCAGGCGCCGACCCCGGAGATGATGACGACGCGCGTCACGCGCGTCACGCGCGTGCAGGCGCCGCTCGACGCCTACGTCATCGCGTCGCTCGACGCGCGCGGCTACGGGCAGCGCGAGTACGTCGATCCCGTGACGTGGCTGGCGGATCGTCGCGCTGTCGGGCACGTCGTCGGCGGCGCGTCCGGGCGCGGCGCCTGCGAGGACGAGCACGGCGAGGAACGCCGCAACCGATCGGGTCATCGACGCTCCTTGGACGGCGGACCACTAGCTCGCCTCTAAAAGGAACGATAGCGGGCGATTACAGCAACGCGAGCTGCTGTCCGGCGAGGTCCGGTGCGAGTCGGGTCTGGCGGCGGAACTGCACGCCTGCGGTCGCGGCGCGCATGCGCTCCGCGACCGCGGTCACGTAGCCGCGCTCGGCGTAGCGGCCGCGCGCGAAGATCCGCTCGTAGCGCGCGACGAGCTCAGGCCGGCTCTCACGCAGGAAGGCGAAGTACGCCTCGCGCGTGACCGCGCCGAGGTTGAGCGCGGCGTGCCAGACGTGGCTCGCGCCGGCCTCGGCGGCGGCGTGCCCGAGCGCTTCGAGCGCGGCCGGGTCGTCGGTGATCTCGGGGAGGATCGGCGCGATCGCGACCCCGACCCGCAGACCCGCGTCGACGAGCGCGCGGACCGCGCGCAGGCGCTGGCGAGGCGGCGCGACCGTCGGCTCGATCTCGCGCGCCAGACGCTCGTCGAGCGTCGCGATGCTGACCGCGACGCTGGCCGGGGCCCGCCGCGCGCACGCGACGAGGAGATCGTGGTCGCGCACGATCAGCGGCGAGCGCGTGATGACGTGGAAACCGTTGCGCGCGTCGCGCAGCGCGGCCAGCACCCCACGCATCAGCCGGTAGCGGCCTTCGAGCGCTTGATACGGGTCGGTCGACGTCCCGATCGCGACGTGCTCGCCGCGCCACGACGGCCGCGCCAGCTCGGCGCGCAAAACGGTCGCGATGTTGCACTTGACGGTCAGCGCCGAGCCCCACTCGCGCACGCCGTCGAGCTCGCGGTACGCGTGCGTCCCGCGCGCGTAGCAGAAGACGCACTGATGCGCGCAGCCCTGATAGGGGTTCAGCGACCAGTGGAACCCCATCCCGCGCACGCGGTTGAGCGCGCTCTTCGCCGCGACTTCGGCGACGCGGACCTCGCTGGGCCGGCGCGCCACAGGCAAACCGTCCATCGAACGTATGTTCGATGGACGTCGCCGCGGAACCTCGCCCCGTCAGTTGCCGGTGCGGATGAAGGCGTCCCAGTACCAGACGCCCCACACCCCGGCCAGGCACGACCAGGCGATCAGCGCGATCCCCCAGGCCGGGACGCGCTCGCGGTCGCGAATCCCCAGCGCCATCAGGATGAGCACGAACGGCTCGAAGTCCAGGGCGTGACGCATCCCGAACTGCACCCAGCCGTTGAGGTAGTAGAGGAACGACGGTCCGGCGATCAGCGCGATCGTGACCCAGAGGAGCACGGTGAGCCGTCGCCGCGGCGCGAGGAACGCCATCACGAGCGCCGGGCTGGTGAAGGTCAGGGCGATCCCCTTCGGGTCGACTTTGAAGATCGGCCAGAGCGCCTGCTGGCGGTACTCGACGAGGATCGGCGCCTGGAAGAAGTACGACCAGACCTCGTACGGCAGATAGCTGAGCCGGAACGGGCTCCCGGTCGGCTGTCCCCACGGGTCCTGCTGGAAGAAGAGCGTGTAGCCGAGATCGCGCCACGTCCCGTACTGCGCGACGTCGCGCGCGACCCAGAGCGCGAGCGCGACGGCGACGACGGCACCGAATCCGATCAGCCGGTTCCGGCGCTGCGGCGCCTCGCGCGCGAGCAGCGCACCATAGAACGGCAACGCGAGGATCATCGAGAACCGCGAACCGAGCGCGAGCGCCGCCCAGAGCGCGACGAGCCAGCCGCGCCTCTTTCCGAACACTTCGTCGAGTGCGAGGAACGTGAAGGCGACCGCGGCGGTGTGGCTGACGAACCAGATGTCGCCGAGCATCGAGCACCACCACAGGTCCGTCCCCGCGAAGAGAAAGGCCATCAACAGCGCGGTGCGCGGCTCGGAGAGCCCCAGGCGGCGCAGCAGCCGCCACGCCGCGGCCAAGGCCACCAGGCACAGCAGCAGCGCCTCGACCGTCTGATTCGCCGTCCCGAAGACGGCGACGTACGGGACCAGCAATAGCGCGGGGACCGGGCCCTCGATGATCCAGTTGTGGCCCAGGTAGGTGAGCGAGTCGATCTCGGTGTCGTGGCGATCGACCCAGAGATGGCCCTTCACCATCGACTGCGCGAGCAGCACGTCGTTGTTGTACGGGGTCTCGCGGCCATGGGCGGAGATCAGCAGCGCGACGACCGCGAGCGCGGCGAAACCGAGGACCCAAGGGCTCGCCAGCGTGCGCGTCCACGGCCAAGTCATGAGGCGAAGCCGAGCGAGCGTCATTCGCAGCGCCGACTTCTCTCGGGTGCAACTCCGGCCCCTCCGCGAAAGTAGGAAGGAGCACACATGTATCAACCACGCCTTCAGCCGCGACTGGGCAACTACGGCCCGCAAACGGCCTCCGCTCCGGCGCTCCTCGGTCAGGTCCTCGGGATCACGGGCGTCGGCTTCCTCATCACCGCCGTCGCCGCGTACGTGTTCCGCGGGATCGCGCCCGGCGCGGGGATGCTGGCGTTCTTCGCCGGCCTCGTCGTGCTGTTCGTCATGAGCGCGGTCCGCAACAACCCGTCGGTCGCGCTGCTCTGGTTCTACGCCTTCACGTTCCTCGAAGGGATCGGTCTGGCGCCGATGCTCGCGCGCTACGCGCAGATCGACGGCGGCGCGGTCGTCGCGAACGCCGCCTTCACCACGGGGTTCGGCATGCTCGTCCTGGGCGGCGTCGCGTTCGTGTTCTCGGTCGACTGGCGACGCTTCTCGGGGATCGCCTTCGGCGCGCTGATCGCCCTGCTCGTCGTCGGGCTGATCTCCGCCTTCACGCACTGGGTCCACCCGGCGACCTACTCATGGCTGGTCCTGGGCGTCTTCACGCTGATCACGCTGGTCGACTTCAGCCGCATCCGGGCCGGCGGCGGTGGGGCGAGCCCCGTCGAGCTGGCCGTCTCGATCTACCTCGACGCGATCAACATCTTCGTCGCCCTGCTCCAACTCTTCGGGATGCGTTCGCGGGACGACTGAGCACGAGAAACGTGCGCAGCGAAACCGGGACGTTTCGTCCCGGTTCGTGAAGACTACCTGATATGGCCCGGGCGTATGACGAGGAAGCGGTACAACCGGCCGGTGACGTCCTGCACGAAGCATGCGGGATCGCCGGGGTGTACGCGCCCGGGGACGATGTCGCCCGGCTGATCTACTTTGGGCTCTACGCCCTACAGCACCGCGGCCAAGAGAGTGCGGGGATCGCCGTCGGCAACGGCAACGCGATCGACTTCCACCGCGACATGGGGTTGATCACCGGCGTCTTCGACGAGGACGTGCTCGGCCGGATGCGTGGGAACGTCGGAATCGGGCATACGCGATACTCGACGAGCGGGAGCTCGATCGTGTGCAACGCGCAGCCGTTCATCGAGGAATGCGAGCTGGGCACGTTCGCGTTCGGCCACAACGGCAACCTCACGAACACCGACGAGCTCGCCGCGCTGCTCCCGGAGAGCGTACGCTTCAACGCGACCTCCGACTCGGAGGTGCTCGCCAAGACGATCGCGCTCGCCCCGGGCGACACCTGGACCGAGAAGATCAAGGCGACGATACGGATCGCGACCGGCGCGTACTCCGTCGTGCTGTGCACGAAGGACGCGGTCTACGGCTTCCGCGATCCGTGGGGCGTGCGGCCGCTCTGCATCGGCACCTACGGCGAGCGCGGGTACATGCTGGCCTCGGAGTCGTGCGCGCTCGCGACCGTCGGCGCGCACTACCTGCGCGAGATCGCGCCCGGCGAGATCGTCGTGATCGACGCGCAGGGGATCCGCACCGAGCACACCGAGGTCGTGAAGACCCCGGCGCTGTGCATGTTCGAGTACATCTACTTCGCGCGCCCCGACTCGGTGCTCAGCGGCCGCTCGATCTACATGGCGCGCTACGAGATGGGCCGCGCCCTCGCGCGCGAGCACCCCGCCGACGCCGACGTCGTGATGGCGATTCCCGACAGCGCGATCCCCGGCGGGATCGGCTTCGCAGCCGAGTGCGGTCTGCCGTACGTCGAGGGCTTGATCAAGAACCGCTACATCGGCCGCACGTTCATCAGCCCCGACCAGAAGATGCGCAGTCAGGGCGTGCAGCTCAAGTTCAACCCGATCGTCGAGAACCTGCGCGGACAGCGCGTCGTCGTCGTCGACGACTCGATCGTGCGCGGGACGACGACGCCGCGGATCGTCTCGCTGCTGCGCGACGCCGGCGCGCGCGAGGTCCATCTGCGCATCACCTCACCGCCGATCGTGCACCCCTGCTTCCTGGGCGTCGACATGGCGACGTACGCCGAGTTGATCGCGGCGAACCTGAGCGTCGAGCAGATCTGCGAGAAGGTCGGCGCCGATTCGCTCGGCTACCTGAGCATCGACGGTCTGGTCTCCGCGAGCGGGCGCGAGCGCAACGACGTTTGCCTGGGTTGCCTCAACGGCCGCTATCCGAGCCTCCCCGCCGTCTCGCGCGGCGGTCTCCAAGCCGACCAGCAGCCGGCGCTCAAAGTCTAGCTAGACGTCGTATTCGGCCGGCTGATCGGGGTCAGACGGGTCGTCGACCGGGCCGGTAGGGTCTTGGTACGGGCCCGGGGGGTCCGGGATCACGGGTTCTTGCGGGTTCATGGCGCCCGCATACCCGTTCAGCCGATGGAGCCGCTGCTGATCGTGACGGTGTAGTCGATCGTCACCGGTGGGACGCTCGGTGCGCTGACGATGATCTCTCCCGACCCGGCCGTCGTGCCCGAGGTCAGGGTGAACGTGACGGCGCCGCCGGCCGACGAAGCCGTCTGCGGGCTCACCGGCGTCACCGTGATCGGCGCGGCCGAGCTGGGATCGACGGTGACGGCGAACGGCCCCGTCGCGCCGGGCTCGCTGACCGTCAGCGTCGCGGTTTGCGTCGCTGCGGTGAAGCCGTTGACGCCGGCGGTTTGGTACGTGACCTTCGCCTGCAGCGGCGTCGCGGCGCCCGACGGTGCCGGTGATGCCGTCACCAACGGCGAGCTGGTGGCCGTATCGCCGCCCCCGCCGCAACCGGCGAGGGCGAGCGAGAGGAGAAGCGCGGCGCACCCGGCTCGGCCGCGCACGGTCAGACCAGCGCCGCTTTCGCGACGCCGTTCGTCGAGAAGCCGTGCTGCGCGAAGTCCTCGGCGAGCGTGACGAACGCGCGGACCGGGGTCCCGGTAGGGCCCTTCGCCATGTGCGAGCTCTCGCCGTCGAGGTACGCCGTCCCGGCGATGTCGAGGTGGATCCACGGCGTGTCGCCGACGAACGCCTTGAGGAACGCACCGGCGGTCTCCGCGCCGCCCGGGCGCCCGCCGGTGTTCTTGAGGTCGGCGATGTCGCTCTTGATCTGCGTGTCGAAGTCCGGGTAGAGCGGGAGGCGCCAGTAGCGCTCGCCGCAGTCGCCGACGATCTTCAGGAAACGCTCGACGTACGCATCGTCGTTCGACATCGTCCCGCTCGCCGCGTGGCCGAGCGCGATCACGCAGGCGCCGGTGAGCGTCGCGCAGTCGACGATCTTCGTCGCGCCCAGCTCCTTCGCGTAGCACAGCGCGTCGGCCAGGATCAGGCGGCCTTCCGCGTCGGTGTTGATCACCTCGATCGTCTTACCGTTCATCGCGCGCAGGATGTCGCCGGGCTTCATCGCCTTCGGGCCGGGAAGATTCTCCGACGAGGGGATCAGGCCGATGACGTTCAGCTTCGGGCGCAGCTTGCCGATCGCCCACATCGCGGCGATCACGCCCGCGCCGCCCGACATGTCGTACTTCATCTCGTGCATGTTCTCGGGCGGCTTGAGCGAGATGCCGCCGGAGTCGAACGTGAGGCCCTTGCCGACGAGCGCGAGCACCTCGGTCGAGGACGGATCGCCCTTGTACGTGATGACGCTGAGCGTCGCGGGTTCGTCCGACCCGCGCGAGACGCCGAGGAGCGAGCCCATCCCCTTCGCCTGCATCCGCGCTTCGTCGAGGACGTCGACCTCGAGCCCGGCATCCTTGGCGACTTCCTTCGCGCGCTCGGCGAGGATCGTCGGGGTCATGTCGTTGCCGGGGGTGAGCGCCATCAGGCGCGCTTTGTTGACCGCCTCGCCGATGATGCTGCCGCGCTGCACGCCGGCCTCGACCGCGGCGGCGTCGTAGTCGCCGGTGAGGATCGTCACGGCGGTCGTCTTGACCGGCCGGTCGGGTTCCGTGCGATACGTCGTCGTGTCGAGGAGCGCGGTGAACGCGCCTTCGGCCGCGAACGAGGCGGCGAGCGTCGCGTCGAGCCCTGCCGGCAGCGCGATGGTGATCTGCTCGATCCCACGCTTGCCGAGATACCGTACGGCGGTTCCGGCGTACTTCGCGAGCGCGCCCGGCTTGAGCTTCTCGCGCTCGCCCAGACCGATCACGAAGACGCGCTTGAACGGCGCGTCCTTGGAGTGCAGGAGCGAGGTCTCGTTCGGCTTCCCGGCAATCTCACCGGTGGCGAGGACATCGGCGATCGCGCCGCCCAGCACGCGATCGACATCGGCGGAGACTCCGTCGACTGGGGTTCCGGCGAAAACCGGGACGACGAGCGCGCCGGTCGTAACCGACGCAGCCGCGTCGCGAGAGACGTGGACCTGCATGGAGTTCCTCCGAGGGGACAGAAAGCGGCCTGACGACCGTGATGGACAATCTGTTTGCGTTTACGCGCGCCCGTGGCGCGGCCCTCCGATGAACACCCCGCGACATCCGCAGGGTGACGACGCCTACGCGCGTGCCGGCGTCGACATCGAAGCGGGAAATCTCGCCGTTCAGCGATACCGGGACGTGACGTCCGGCTGGACGCACCCCGACCAGCTTGGTACGCTCGGGGGCTTCAGCGGCCTGTTTCGGCTGCCCGGAGACGCCAAGCGCGCCCTGGTCGGGTCGGCCGACGGGGTGGGGACGAAGATTCTGATCGCCGCGGCGGTCAAACGCTACGACACCGTCGGCGCGGATCTCGTCAACCACTGCGTCAACGACATCCTCGTGACCGGCGCCGACCCGCTGTTCTTCCTCGACTATCTCGCGGTCGGCAAGCTCGATCCCGACGTCGCAGCGCTCGTCGTCGCGGGCGTGCACCGAGCGTGCCGCGAGAACGCCTGCGCGTTGCTCGGCGGGGAGACGGCGGAGATGCCCGGCGTCTACCGCCCCGATCACTTCGACCTCGCGGGCACGATCGTCGGGATCGTCGAGCTCGACGCGATGCCCGACGCCAATCGCGTCGAACCCGGCGATGCGATCATCGGGCTTCCCGCCGTCGGACTGCACACCAACGGCTACACGCTCGCGCGCGCGCTGATCCCCGAAGAAGAGTACGGCGCACCGTTCGGCGCGGGGACCTTCGCCGACGCGCTGCTCGCCCCGCACCCCTCGTACCTCGAGCCGGTGCGCGCGATCCGCAAGGTCGCTGACGTGAAGTCGATGGCGCACATCACCGGCGGCGGTCTGCTCGACAACGTTCCGCGCACGCTTCCCGTGCACGCGGCGGCGGTGTTCGAGCCCGCGCGCTGGGACGTTCCGCCGATCATGGAAGAACTGGTGCGGCGCGGCAACCTCGCGCACGAGGAGAAGTACCGCACGCTGAACATGGGCGTTGGGTACACGCTGATCGTCCCGATCACCGACGTCGAGCGGGCGCTCGCGGCGGCGCCCGGTGCGCGCGTCGTCGGCTTCGTCCAGCCGCGTCGCGAAGGTGACCCGCAGGTCGTCGTCCGGCACCCGCGCGCGTAGGCGTGGCGGTCAACCTCCTCGCCGCGCTCGACGAGGCGCGGTTCGGTCCGCGCGCGCTCGCGCAGGCCCACGCGCGCGCGGCTGCCGCGGGGGCGACGCTGCGCCGCGTCGACGGCGTCGACGAGCGGCTCGCCGCGTGGATCGATCTGCACTTCGCACCCTCGTGGTGGTCGTCGGAGACGGCCGCGGGGAGCACCTGGGTCGCGGAGTGCGACGGCGCGATCGCGGGGTTCGCGTCGTTCGGCGCGCAGGGCTTGCGCTTTCCGTGGCTCCGGGCGTACCGCGAGCGCGGCGACGTCGGGATCTTCGGCCCGTACGGCGTCGCGCCGGCGCGGCGCGGGAGCGGGATCGGCGAGGCGCTGCTGACCGCGGCGCTGTGCGAGCTGCACGCCGAAGGGTATCGCTCCGCGCTGATCCCGGCGGTGAACGATTCCGGTTTGATCGCGATGTACGAAGGGCGTACGGGCGCGCGGGTCGTCGACGAGTTCGACTACGAAGTCGGGCGCTTTCGCGCGACGATCCTCGCCTCGGGTACGGGGACCAACGCGCGCAACGTCCTCGAGCGCGTGCGCGAGGGACGGCTCCCGCTCGACGTCTCCGCGATCGTCGCGAACCACGCCGAGGCCGGCGCGCTGAGCATCGCACGCGAGCACGGCGTCGCGCCGGTCGCGCTGCCGTGGGTGCGCGCGGAGGAGACGCGTGCCGCGTACGACGTGCGGTTGATCGAGACGGTCGCGCGCACCGAACCGCAGCTCGTCCTGCTGCTGGGCTGGATGCATCTGCTCCCTGAGGCGTTCCTGCGGGCGTTCCCCGAGACGATCAACGTGCACCCGGCGTTCCTCCCGCTCGATCCGTCCGCCGACACGACGATCGCGCCCGACGGAACCGTGCTGCCGGCGCTGCGCGGCGCGCACGCGCTGCGCGACGCGCTGCGCGCGGGGCTCGCCTGGACCGGCGCGAGCGTCCACCGCGTGACGCTCGAGACCGACCGCGGCGCCGTGCTCGTGCGCACGCCGCTCGCGGTCGGCGATGCAACCACCGAGCAAGCGCTGCGCGAGCGGATTCGCCCGGTCGAGTTCGCCGCCGTCACGGCAGCGATTCGGCGCTGGACCTTCGAACGCTGAGGGGCATGCGGGACGAGAGCATCGCGCGCCTGGTGGTCCCGGTGGGGCCGGACGATCACGTGCGCGGAAACCCCGACGCACCGGTCACGCTCGTCGAGTACGGCGACTTCCAATGCCCGTACTGCGGGCAAGCCTTTCCGATGCTCCGGGCGCTCGAGGAGAAGTACGGGGATCGGCTGCGCGTCGTCTTCCGCAACTTCCCGCTCACGCGTCACCCGCATGCGGAAGCCGCCGCGGAGGCGACCGAGTTCGCCGCCGATCACGGGAAGTTCTGGGAGCTGCACGACCTGCTCTACCAGCACCAGGACGCGGTCGATGAAGCCTCGCTGCTCGGCTACGCGCGAGAAATCGGTCTCGACTCGGGCGCCCTCGCGCTCGCGCTGCGCGAGCAGACCTATCGCCCCCTCATCGACGAGGTGAAAGAGGGTGCGGAGGAGAGCGGGATCCCGGGGACGCCGGCGTTCTTCCTCAACGAGGTGCTCTTCGAGGGCGACGAGTCGGTCGACGGATTCTCCGAAGCGATCGACTGGCTGCTCGCGCACGACAGCGCGTCGTAACGAACGATGGATCGACCCGCCGACGCCGCCGTGCCGCACGTTCGCTGCTGCATCGTGGGCGGCGGGCCGGCGGGGATCATGCTGGGGTTCCTGCTCGCGCGCGCCGGGATCGAGGTCGTCGTGCTCGAGAAGCACGCGGACTTCTTCCGCGACTTTCGCGGCGACACGATCCATCCGTCGACGCTCGAGGTGATCCGCGAGCTCGGCTTGCTCGACGCGTTCCTGCGCTTGCCGCATCAGGAGATACGCGCGTTGGCCGGCCAGATCGGCGACGTGTTCCTGCCGCTCGTCGACTTCACGCGTCTTCCCACGCACTGCAAGTTCCTCGCCTTCATGCCGCAGTGGGATTTTTTGAACTTCCTCGCGGAGCAGGGACGGCGATATCCCGGCTTTCGTCTGCAGGTGGAGACGGACGTCGACGAGCTGATCGTCGAGGGCGAGCGCGTCGTCGGCGTGCGCGCGCGCACGCCGCACGGCTCGTACGAGGTGCGCGCCGACCTCATCGTCGCAGCCGACGGGCGCAACTCGACGGTGCGTGCGCGTGCCGGGTTGGAGGTCGTCGAGCTCGGCGCGCCGATCGACGTGCTGTGGTTCCGCATCGCGCGGTATCCGAGCGATCCTCGGCAGGTGGCGGGCCGGGCCGATGCCGGCAGGATCATGGTGATGCTCGATCGCGGAGACTACTGGCAGTGCGGCTTCGTCATCCCCAAGGGCGCGTTCGAGAGGATGCAGCGGCAGGGGATCGGTGCGTTTCGTGATGCGGTCGCGACGCTCGCGCCGTTCTTGCGCGATCGGACGGGCGAGCTCGCCGGCTGGGACGCGATTCGGCTCTTGACCGTGCGGGTCGACCGGCTCCGGCGCTGGTATCGAGCGGGGCTGCTCTGCATCGGCGACGCGGCGCACGCGATGTCGCCGATCGGAGGCGTCGGGATCAACCTCGCGATCCAAGACGCCGTCGCCGCCGCGAACGTGCTGGTCGACCCGCTGCGACGCGGGGCGGTCGACGTCGCGCAGCTCGCGCGGGTCCAACGGCGGCGTCAGTTGCCGACGTCGCTGACGCAAGCCTTCCAACTCGCGATTCAGAACCGGGTGATCCGACGCGTCTTGGGGGAAACGAGGCCGCTCAAGCCGCCGTTGATCTTGCGGGTGTTCGCATGGTGGCCGGCCCTGCGGCGCATCCCGGGTCGGCTCATCGGGATCGGTGTTCGTCCGGAGCACGTCCGCACCCCGGACGCCGGCGCGCGAGCGGCGAGCTAGGCGTGACCTAGCAGAAGGGCAGGTTCGGGTCGGCGACCAGGGTCCGCGCGTCGGTGCGCGAGACAGCGGCGCGGCGCTCCGCGGCGGCGGCGATCATCGCCGCGTTGTCGGTGCAGAAGCGGCGCTCCGGGACGAACGCGGGCAGGCCGCGCCGCGTGGCGAGCGCGCGAAACGCCGTCTGCAGCGCGCTGTTCGCCGCGACGCCGCCGCTGAGCACGAGTGCCTGATAGTTGCCCTCGTCGAGCGCGCGGTGGACGCGGTCGATCAGCACGTCGACGACCGCGGCTTGGAACGAGGCCGCGACGTCCTCGCGGCGCGCGGCCTTCCCCGCCGGCGAGTCGAGGAAGTAGCGTACCGACGTCTTCAGCCCGGAGAAGCTCATGTCGAGCGTCCCGGGATCGGGGCGGTGGCGCGGAAACGCGAAGGCTTTCGGGTCGCCCTCGCGCGCGAGCGCGTCGAGCGCGGGGCCGCCGGGGAACGGCAGGTCGAGGAGTCGCGCCGTCTTGTCGAACGCCTCGCCCGCGGCGTCGTCGCGCGTCCGCGCGAGGATGCGCAGCGCGGTCGGCGAGGCGACCTCGACGAGCTGCGAGTGGCCGCCCGAGACGAGGAGCGCGAGGAACGGGTACGGCGGCGGCTCGTCGCGCTCGAGGAACGCGGCGAAGAGGTGCCCGTGCAGATGGTTGACGGCGTAGAGCGGGAGGTCGCTCGCGAAGGCGAGCGCCTTCGCCGCGGCGACGCCGACGACGAGGCTCCCGATCAGCCCGGGACCGGCGGTGACGGCGATCCCGTCGAGCGCCGCGAGCGGCGTCCCGGCGCGCGTCAGCGCGTCGTCGACCGCGGCCGAGAGGAGCGCCGCGTGGCGGCGGCTCGCGATCTCGGGGACGATCCCGCCGTACTTGGCGTGGAACTCGTCCTGATTCGTCGAGACGTTCGCCAGGACGCGCACGCCGTCGCGGACGACCGCGGTCGCCGTGTCGTCGCAGGACGTCTCGATCCCCAGCAGCAGCACGTTCGATCAAACCGGTAGGGCCGAGCCGCCGGTTGCGGCGTCCGACCGCACCGAACCCGCCGCGCAAGCAAGGCGCACCACCGCCATCCGTGCCCTCGTCGTCATCCCCGCCCCGTCATCCCAGCCCGTGCGCCCAGTGTCATGCTGGACCTGTCCAACCATGGGGCGTTCGTCCGTCACGTCATGCTGAGCTTGTCGAAGCATGGCGCGTTGCGCTTCGACAAGCTCAGCGTGACGGGGACGCTTCGACAAGCTCAGCGTGACGGGGGCGCTTCGACAAGCTCAGCGTGACGGGGGCGCTTCGACAAGCTCAGCGTGACGGGGGCGCTTCGACAGGGTCAGCGTGACGTCGGGGGAGTGGGGTTGAAGC
>DATJHK010000090.1:0-27265 GCA_035493875.1 Candidatus Limnocylindria bacterium | reverse complement strand
ACCTGCGCGCGGAAGCCGACGCCTTGGACGCGTCCGACGAGGATGACGATCTCCCGTTTCACCGCGGCGCGGTTCTGCGTGAGGACCCGCCGGACCAGCCGCTTCCATGACGGGGGTCGCCGCCGGGCCGACGAAGCGCATCGGCATGACGACGACCCTGGCCCCGGGTGCCGGCTTCTTCGCGCGGCACCGCGAGAAGCTCGACCGGGCGCGCGAGGCGATCCGCACCCGCGGCTATTACAGCGCTTTCCCCGAGAGCCCAAGTGGCAAGGTCTACGGCGAAACGGCCGCCGCCGAGGGAAAGGCGGCGTTCGAAGCGCGGCTCGGCGCGGCGTTCTCGCTCGATCAACCGACGGCCGGCGAGACGGTCGCGAGCGAGCGTTCGCCGTACGGTATGGCGCTCGGCGTACGCTATCCCGTAGCCGGCGTCGACCAACTCCTCGCGGCCGCCGCGGGTGCCGCGGAGGGCTGGAGCGCGGCATCGGTCGAGGCGCGCGTCGGCGTCGCGCTCGAAGCGCTGGCGCGGATCAACGCGCGCTCGTTCGAGCTCGGCCACGCGGTGATGCACACGACCGGGCAGGCCTTCGTGATGGCGTTCCAGGCCGGCGGCCCGCACGCGCAGGACCGCGCGCTCGAGGCGATTGCCTACGCGTACGACGAGATGCTGCGCGTCCCCGAGCGCGTCGTGTGGGAGAAGCCGGCGAAGCCGGAGCCGCTGCGCGTCGAGAAGACGTTCCGCATCGTGCCGCGCGGGATCGCGCTCGTGATCGGCTGCTCGACGTTCCCGACGTGGAACGCGTATCCCGGTCTCTTCGCGAGTCTCGTCACGGGGAACGCCGTCATCGTCAAACCGCACCCGCAGGCGGTGCTTCCCCTGGCGATCACCGTCGAGTGCCTGCAGGAGACGCTGGTCGAGGCGGGCTTCGATCCGCGCGTCGTCATGCTCGCGGTCGACACGCCGGAGCGTCCGCTGGCGAAGGTGCTCGCCGAACGCCCGGAGATCGCGCTGATCGACTACACCGGGTCGAGCGCGTTCGGCACGTGGCTCGAGCAGCACGCGCACGGGCAAGTCTACACCGAGAAAGCCGGCGTCAACGCGGTCGTGATCGACTCGACCGCCGACCTGAAGGGGATGGCACGCAACCTCGCCCTTTCGCTCTCGCTCTACGCGGGCCAGATGTGCACGACGCCGCAGAATCTCTTCGTTCCGGCCGGCGGGATCACTGCGGACGGCGCGCACGTCCCGTTCGAGGACGTCGTCGCGGCGCTCGTGAAGGCGACCGACGCGCTGCTCGGCGATCCCGAGCGTGCCGCCGGGATCCTCGGCGCGATCGCGACCGAGGCGACCCTTCAACGCGTCGACGAGGAGAACGTCAAGCCGGGCGTCGTGCGGCACACCACCGCGCCGGCGCATCCGGAGTTCCCCGACGCGCGCGTGCGCACGCCGGTGATCACCGTCGTCGACGCCGCCGATCGCGACCGCTACGAACGCGAGGCCTTCGGGCCGATCGCGTTCGTCGTGCGTACCGCCGGGACCGACGAGTCGCTGCGCTTGGCGACCGAGGAGGCGCGGCGCAGCGGCGCCATCACGGCGGTCGTGCACACGACCGATCCCGCGGTGCTGGCGAAGGCGCAGCGCTGGGCGCGCGACGGACAGGTGAGTCTCGCCGTGAATTTGACGGGCGGGTTGCTCGTCAACCAGTCCGCGGCGTTCAGCGACTATCACGTCACGGGCGGGAACCCGGCCGGAAACGCGTCGCTGACCGACGCCGCGTTCGTCGCCAACCGCTTCCGCGTCGTCGAGACCCGCACCCCGCTCGCGTGACGGTGGCGCACGTGCTGCAAGGCGACGCGCTCGCGCGCGCGTGCGCCGAAGCGATGTTCGCGCGCGACGCCGCCTCGCGCGCGCTCGGGATGACGATCGAGGAGGCGCGCGCCGGCTACGCGCGCGTCGCGATGCGGGTGACCGCCGAGATGGTGAACGGCCACGGCAGCGCGCACGGCGGGATGACGTATTCGCTCGCCGACTCCGCCTTCGCGTTCGCGTGCAACTCGCGCAACGAGCCGCACGTCGCGCTGCAGTGCTCGATCTCGTACACGGCGCCTGTGCTGCTGGGCGATCTACTCGTCGCGGAGGCCGAAGAACGGTCCTCGAAGGGCCGGACCGGCGTGTACGACGTCACGGTCACGCGCGGCGAAGGCGAGGTCGTCGCGATCTTCCGCGGCGTGTGCTACCGCATCAAAGGGACCGTGTTGGAGGGAAGCGGGACCTGACCCTTCGACAAGCTCAGGGTGACATGGGAGCTCAGGGTGACATGGGGACGTTGCTGTTGTGCGGGGAGACGCTCGAGCCGCATCCTGCGACGGTGCCCGCGCTCCTCGACGACGCGGCGCGCCGCGCGCCGCAGCGCGCGTTCCTCGTCGAACGTGACGCGAGCGGCGCGTGGGAGACGCTGACCTACGCCCGGGCCGCGGAACGTTCGCGCCGCATCGGCGCCGCGCTGCGCGCGCTCGGCGCCTCGCCCGAGCGGCCGGTGGTCATCGTCGGCCCGAACGGGATCGATCACGCGCTCGTGACGTTCGGCGCGTTCCGCGCGGGGATCCCGGTCGTTCCGGTCGCGCACGACGCGCCGCTCGGCGCGGTCGCGGCGCTCGTCCGTCCCGGCGTCGTCTTCGCGCGCGACGGCGCGTGCGCGACGGCAGCGCGCGCCGCCGCCCCCGGCGCGGCGTTCGTGAGCGTGACGCCGTCGGCGGAGCGGCGCGGCGCCGACTACGCCGCACTGCTCGCGCACGCGCCGCTCGTCTCGGAACCGCCGCTCGAGGCCGCGACGATTGCGAAGGTGCTGCTGGCGTGGGACGCGGACGGAGAACCGCGCGGGATCGTCACGACGCACGGGATGCTGTGCGCGAGCGCGCAGGCGATCGCGCAGGCGCGACCGTCGCTATCGGCGCGGCCGCCGGTCGTCGTCGACGGCCTGCCGTGGAGCGGGGCTTTCGGCGGAAACGTCGTGTTGGGCGTCGTGCTGCGCCACGCCGGGACGCTCTACGTCGACGACGGCCCGGCGGGGACGATGCGCGCGCAGATCGCGCCGACGCTGGCGTTCGACGTTCCGGCGGGATGGACGCGCTGGGTAGAACGGCTGCGGATCGACGACGGCCTGCGCCGCGCGTGGCTCTCGCAACTCGAATGCGCGGTGTGGGAGGGCGCGCCGCTGGTGCCGGCGACGTACGACGCGCTGCGCGCGATCGGCGTGCCGCTCGTCGCGGCGTGGGGCGCGAGCGAGGCCGGCGTGATCGCCTTGACGCGCGAGGACGAAACGGCGCCCGACGCGCTCGGGTTCCCGCTCGCCGGCGTCGAGCTGAAGCTCGTCCCGCACGGCGACGTCTACGAAGCGCGCGTGCGGGGCCCGCAAGTCACGCCGGCGTATTTCTGGCGTCCCGATCGGACCGCGGCGGCGTTCGACGAGGACGGCTTCTACCGGCTCGGCGATCTCGTGCGGCCGCGCGATCCGCGCGCGCCGCGGCGCGGCCTCGCATTCGTCGGCCGCATCGACGAGCGCTTCAAGCTCGGCTCGGGGAGCTGGGTGTTCGCGGAGCGGCTGCGGGCCGCGTTCCTCGCGCAGAGCGCACCCGACGTCGCCGACGCGTTCGTCACCGGCGAGGGCCGCGAGCTCGTCGGCGTGCTCGTGTGGCCGAGCGACGAGGGCTCGCTGCTCGGCGATGAGCTGCTGCGCGCGCAGATCGCCGCCGCGATGCGCCGCGCCGCCTCGAGTCTGCGGCGCGCGCTGATCGTGCGCGGCGCGCCGCCGGGCAGCGAACGCGTCGAGACGGCGGCGCGCTTCGCCGCTGCGATCGCGCGGCTGCACGCGAGCGAACCGGACGCGGAGGTGATCGTCCTATGAGCGCGCAGGTCGTCGCGGGAGTGAACGTCGGCGGGACGACGACGAGCGTCGTGCTCGGTACCGAGGACGGCGCGATCCTCGACCGGCGCGCCTGGCCGACGCAGGCGCGCGACGGCGAGGCGCTCTACGCGGCGGTCGTCACGGCCCTGCGGGAGATCGGCGCGAGCGCGGCCCGGATCGGCGTCGCGATCGGCGGTCCGATGGACGCGCGGCGCGGCATCGTGCTCACGCCGCCGCATCTGCCGGGGTTACGCGGGTTTCCGCTCGCCGATCGTCTGCGTGCCGATCTTGGCAAGCCCGTCGCCGTCCATCACGACGCGGCCGCGTGCGCGCTCGCGGAGGTGCGCTGGGGAAGCGATCGCGGCGTCGCCGCGCTCGCATACCTCACGTGCGGAACGGGCTTCGGCGCGGGGATCGTGCTGCACGGGCGCGCGCGGTACGGTGCGACGGGCCTCTCCCCGGAGATCGGCCATGTGCGCTATCGCGAGGATGGTCCGGACGTGTTCGGCAAGCCCGGCTGTTTCGAGTCGTACGGCTCGGCGAGCGTCCTCCCCGCGCTCGCGCGGCGCCGCGATCCGCGCTTCGACGCGCGCACCGGCGAAGAGGTTGGACGACGCGCGGCGCGCGGGGATGCGGTCGCGAAGGCCGCGCTCGACGAGAACGCCGACGCGGTCGGTGCCGCATGCGCGCTTCTCGCCGATCTGCTCGTGCTCGACGTAATCGTGCTCGGCAGCCTCGCAACGTATGTGGGCGAACGCTGGATCGAGCGCGTGCGCGCCGCGTTCGCGCGCGAAGCGCTCCCCGATCATGCCACTTCGTGCACGCTGCGTCGCGCCTCGCTCGACGCGCTCCAGGACTTGAGCGGCCTTGCGGCGGCCCTCGACGGTGGCGCAGCTGTGCGCTGAGTCACCCCTGCGTTCAGGACTTCGCAAAGCGAAAGACTCCGTACTGTTGCGTCTGGCCATCTGCACATGCGCCCCCGGTCGGGGCGGATGCTACCATCGCGGCGTCGTGCCGCATCTTGAACTCACGGGAATATCGCAGGCGTTTCGTCGGCCTGATGGTACGCTGCACCGCGTTCTCGCGGAATGCTCGTTCGGGATCGAGCGCGGTCAGTTCGTCAGCATCGTCGGGCCGAGCGGGTCGGGAAAGACCACGCTCTTCAACGTCATCGCGGGCTTGGCTGCGCCGCAGAGCGGCTCGGTGACGATCGGCGGAACGCCGGTCGACGGACCGAGTACGCGCGTCTCGTACATGCTGCAGAAAGATCTGCTGATGCCGTGGCGCACGACGCTGGAGAACGTCACGCTCGGTCTGGAGATCCGTGGGGTGCCGTTGCGCGAAGCGCGCCGCCGGGGGACGGAGCTGCTGGAGCGCTACGGGCTCTCGGGAAGCGAGAACGTCTACCCCAGTGCGCTCTCCGGCGGGATGCGGCAGCGCGCGGCGCTCATCCGCACGCTCGTGCTCGAGCCGGAGATCGTGCTGCTCGACGAGCCGTTCTCGGCGCTCGACTACCAGACGCGCCTGATGCTCGAGGGCGACGTGCGGCGTATCATGGGTGAGCGCGGCTGCACGGCGATCCTCGTCACGCACGACATCGACGAAGCGGTCTCGATCTCCGACCGCGTCATCGTCCTGGGCGGCAAGCCGGCATCGATCAAGCTCGATCTCTCGATCGAGCTGACGATCGAAGGCGTGCGCACGCCGGCGACGGCGCGCGAGGCGCCGGAGTTCCGGAGCTACCACAAGGCCGTGTGGGAACAGCTCGACGTCACGCTTCCGGGGGCGGCATGACGAGCGACGCGAAGCCCTTCACCGGCGTCGCGCCGCGCCCGCGCGCCGCGAGCCCGTCGTGGCTGCGGCGTGCCGGCGTTCCGGCGGTGCAGCTCGCGATCCTCGCCGTGATCATCGCCGCGTGGCAGCTCTGTGCCGACGCGCACCTGATCAACGGGCAGCTCTTCGGTACGCCTTCCGGGATCGTCAAGTCCGCGCGGCAGACGATCGCCGACGGCTCGCTGCTCACCGACACCTGGCTGACCGTCTACGAGACGATCACCGGCTTCATCCTCGGGACGCTGCTGGGGAGCGTTCTGGGCCTGGGGCTCTGGTACTCGCGTTTCGTCGCGCGCGTCGTCGAGCCGGCGGCCGTCGCGTTCAACGGCGTGCCGAAGATCGCGCTCGGCCCACTGATCATCATCTGGCTCGGTGCGGGGACCGAGTCGAAGATCGTGCTCGCCTTCGTCTCGACGTTCGTCGTCGCGCTGCTCGCTGCGTACGGTGCGACGCGCGAGGTCGACCGCGATCTCGTGACGCTGCTCCGTTCGGTCGGCGCGTCGCGCTGGCAGATCTTCCGCAAGCTGCTCGTGCCGAGCGCGATGCCGACGATGTTCGCGGCGATGCGGATCAACGTCGGGTTCGCGCTGGTCGGCGCGGTCGTCGGCGAGTTCATCTCCTCGCAGCACGGCCTCGGGCACGCCGTCTTCGTCGCGGGGAACCTGTTCGACCTCAACACCGTGTGGCTGGGGATCATCGTGCTCTCCCTGGTCGCCGCGATCATGTACAGTTGCCTCGCGTTCGCCGAACGCGCGCTCGTGAAAGGACGCTCGTGAACCCCGCCCGTCTCTTCCTTGCCCTGGCCGCCGCGACCGCGCTGGCCGCACCCGCCGCGCCGGCCGCCGCGCAGAGCAACGAGCAGGTGACGGTCGCGCAGGCCTTCCAGTCCGTGCAGTACCTGCCGCTCTACGTCGGGATCGACAAGGGCTTCTTCAAGAAGCACGGGCTCGACGTGACGAAGACGACGGCGGGGAGCGGCGCGAACGGCGTCGCGAGCGTCATCCAGGGGAGCGCGACGTTCTCGCTCCAGGACCCGATGACCGCCGTCCTCGCGAACCTCAAGGGCGCGAAGCTCAAGTCGGTCGGCTCGGTCGTCAACGGGATCCCGGTCTGGCTCGTCGTGAAGAACGACTCGCCGATCAAGACGGTCGCCGATCTCTCCGGGAAGACGATCGCGACCGCGGTCGCACCCTCGACGAGCACCTATCTGCTGCGCGACGTTCTCGCGCGCCAGCACGTGAAGGCGACCGAAGAGGACGTGCTGCTCGGCACGGAGATCGCGCCGCTGCTCGCCGGGAAGGTCGACGCCGCCGCCGTCTACGAGCCGTACGTCGAGCAGGCGATCGCGCAGGGCTGCCGCGTCCTTTACAAGTTCTCGCGCTACGTGCCGGGCGGTTACGCGTTCTCCTCGATCGACGTCAACGAGACGACGCTCGCGCAGAAGCCCGCGGTCGTCAAGGCGTTCGTCGCCGGTCTCGACGACGCGATCCACTACATGAACACCGACAAGAACGGCGCGGCCGACGTGGCGGTGAGCGAGTTCCCGCAGATGAGCCCGGAGGTCGTGCGCTCGGCAGTAAAGCGCCTGTTCGACGAGAACGTCTACCCGAAGAACGCGCTGATCACCGAGAAAGCGTTCGCGAACGCGCTCGCGCTGCAGGTCGGGATCGGCAACATCAAGCCGAACGCCGTCGCGTACCGCGACGCGATCGATCCGGGGTACGCACCGCAGCCGGGGAAGAAGTGATCGAAAAACTCTTGGGACGGATCGCCGCCGAAGACGCGGCGCTCCAAGCGTGGACCTTCGTCGACCGCGCGGCTGCCGAGCGGCCCGCGCAGGATGGTCCGCTCGCAGGGATGGCGTTCGGCGTGAAAGACGTCATCGACGTCGCCGGGATGCCGACGGCGTACGGGATCCCCGGTCCGGGTCGCGTCAGCGCACTCGACGCGTGGTGCGTCGCCAGCTTGCGCTCCGCCGGCGCGATCCCGGTCGGCAAGACGCACACGACGGCGTACGCGCATCGTGATCCCGCGCCGACGTACAACCCGCTCGATCGCGACCGTACCCCGGGCGGCTCGAGCGCGGGGAGCGCCGCCGCCGTCGGCGCCGGTCACGTCCCGTTCGCGCTCGGCACGCAGACGATCGGCTCGGTGCTTCGTCCCGCCGCGTACTGCGGCGTCGTCGGGTTCAAACCGACCTGGGGCCGCATCCCGACGGCCGGCGTCTCGGCGCAGGCGCCCTCGCTCGACCACGTCGGCGTCATCGCCGCCGATGTCGAGATCGCGCGCGCCGTCGCACGCTGCATGATCCCCGACCTCCCCGAGGAGACGGTCGCGCAGCCGCGTCTCGCCGTCGCCGACACGGTCGGCGACACGCGCTACGCGCCGGAGACGCGCGCGGCGGTGCACCGTGCGATCGAGCAGCTGCGCGCCGCGGGGATCGCCGTGGCGATGGAGCCGATGCCGACCGAGGTGGAAGCCTCGCTCGCCGACGCGCATCTCGTCAACGCCTACGAAGCATACGCCACGCTCGCGCCGTTGCTCGGAACGGGTGTGCCGCCGGAGCTGGAAGCGATGCTGCGGCGCGGAGCGACGGTCGCGCGCGCGGACTATCTCGCCGCGCTCGCGCGCCGTGAGACGCTGCGCGCGAACGTCGAGGCGTTCCTCGCCGCGTTCGACGCCGTGATCGTGCCGTGCGGCGACGCGGCGCCGCCGCGCGAGACGACCGGCGACGGCTCGCCGTTCGGCCCGTGGACGTACTTCGGCACGCCCGCGATCTCGGTCCCGATCCCCGGCAGCGCGCCCGCGGCCGTCTCGCTCCAGCTCGTCGCCCCGCGCGGCGCAGACGCCCGTCTCCTCGCCGTCGCCGCAACGATCGAAGCCGCGCTCGCCCACTCGGAGCTCGCCGCCTCGATCTGACGGGGCGAGGACGTCCCTCTAGTAGCGGCCGATCAGGCGTTGCTCGCCGCCGATCGCGGTGAGGGCGTCGGTGAGGCGGTCGTCGTCGACGCGTGCGAGCTCGCAGAAGAAGCGGTAGTGGAACGGGACCCGCCGGTCCGGGCGCGCGATGACGAGCCGCAGGTCGATCCCGCGGTCGGCGAACGCGCCCAGCGCGTCGCGCAGCGAGCCGGGCCGGTCGGCGACCTCGATCCCGACGCAGGCGCGATCGCCGCTCGTCGGCGCGTCGCCGCGCGCGACGAGGAAGAAGCGGGTGTAGTTCTCCGGTTCGTCCTGCACGCCGCGCGCGAGGATCGCACCGCCGTACAGCTCGGCGGCGAGCGCCGGGCCGACGGCGGCGACGCTCGGATCGCCGAGCGCGACGGCTTCCTTCACCGCGCCGGCGGTGTCGGTCGTCGTCGCGCGCGTCCACCCGTGCGCGTCGGCATAGCGCCGCACCTGCTCGAGCGCCACCGGGTGCGAGCGGATCTGCGTGACCGTTGCGACCGACGCGCCGGGCGGCCCGATCAGGCACAGCTCCACCGGGAGGACCGTCTCGCCGCGCACGCGCAGCTCTCCGTGCTCCCAGAGCAGCTCGTAGTTGCGCGGGATCGGTCCCGCGATCGCGTTCTCGACCGGGAGCGCGCCGAACTCGGCCTCGCCGTTCGCGACGGCCGCGGCAACCTCGTCGAACGAGGAATAGCCGCGCGTCTGCGCGCCCTCGACGAGCAGCCGCGCCGCGACGTCGCTGAACGCGCCGGGATGCCCCTGATAGGCTACCGTCACCGTTCCGACGCCGCTGCGCATGCGCGTGTGTACTCCCTCAGACCGGCGCGTTCGCCGCGGCGCCGAGCCGGTAGGCGGCGACGTAAGCTTTGAAAACGACGCGGTAGTCGTCGTGCACGAAGCGCACGCTGCGCCCACCCGTGCGCTCGAAGCCGGGGATCAGCTCGGCGTAGTCGGCGTTGTGCGTCTGCACGAAGTCCAGCTCCAGCGTGATCGGCGGCTCGAAGACGAACGGCTTCACGCCGCGCGCGCCGTCGCGCAGCGTCGCGATCGCCTCCTGCGCGCCGGCGCGAATCAGCTCGCGCGCGCGCGCCGGCGAGACGGAGTTGGTCGCGAAGCGGCCGATCGAGTCTTTCACGACGACCCCGGTTACCCACGGCATCACCGCGCGCAACTCCTCGACCGCGACGCGGTCGCCGCTCATCAGCACGACCGGGACGCCCGAGAGCCCGAGCACCGCCGCGTTGAGGATCGCCTCGCTGCAGCGCACGCCGTTGACGCGCGTCTCGCGCAGGGTCTCGCTGGTGTAGGTGTGGTCGAGGACGCCGTCCTGGGTCCCACACGCCGCGTGATAGCCGGTGAAGAACGCCGCGTCGAACGAGCGGTCCGCGCCCTCGGCCATCGAGAACGGCTTGCGGTTCCCGTAGATCATCCGCACGTCGTCCGGCAGCTCGTCCCACAGGACGTTGCGCATCGAGGAGTGCGAGTCGTTGACCAGCACGTCTCCGACCCCCGCCGCCCGCGCGCCGTCGATCGCGGCGCGGACTTCCTGCGACATCAGCTTGCGGTAGTACGGGTACTCGGTGGTGTTCGTGGGATCGACTTGGGTCCAGGAGCAGACGGAAGCCGTCCCCTCCATGTCGGCGGAGATGTAGAGCTTCATGCAGCTAGTTCGCCGAGGCTCCCAACTGCTGAAGAGCCGCCTTCGCGTCGTCGGCGCGCGGCGCGCCCGCCGGCGCGATCTTGAGGTACGCGCGATAGTCCTCGACCGCGTCGCTGTTCCGCCCGATCGCGCGTTCGTAGATCGCGCGATTGAAGATCGCGTTCGGGAAGTTCGGCCGCTGCTGGAGGACCAGATCGACCTGCTGGATCGCCTGCAGGTCGTGACCCGACTCGTGCAGCGCGGTCGCGTAGTCGGTACGCACGTCGGGGTTCTTCGGGTCGATCGCGAGCGCGCGCTGGTAGAGCGGGATCGCGCGATCGTAGAAGTGCCCGTCGAACTCCAGGTTCGCCAAGCCGACGAGCGCGGCGAGATCCTTCGGATTGCGCGCGATCCGCGCGCGCAGCGACTGCACCTCGGCCATCACCGGCGCCGGCGGGCCGCCGGGCGAGCCGCCGCCGACCTGGGCACCGGGAAGAGCGCTGGAGTTGCCCCGCGCGGGGCCGCTCCCGGTCTGCGGGATCGTGAAGGTCCCCGGCGGGTCGGTCGCGATCGGTGCGGGCGTCGCCTGAAGGTTCGCGTCACCTTGGTCCGCGACGCCGGCGCCGAACGCCGTTCCCGTCGTCCCGAACCCTTGGTGGAGAAAATAGCCCATGATCGCGAGGAACACGGCAGCGAAGACGGCGAGGATCGGCGCGGCGATCCGCATTGGCAAGCCCACCCGCACCTCTTGGCGAAGGAGGGCCCGTGCTCCCCGGTCTGCCCGACGTCGCCGAACTGCAGCTGATGTTCGCGCAGTTCAACTTCCTGTATTTCGACGGCGAGATTCCGACCTACCGGATCGCCTACAACGCGCGGTTTTCCAACCTCGCCGGCCGGATCACGTATAAGCCGCCGACGATCGAGCTTTCGCCCAAGCATCTGGTCGGCAAGCTCGACGAGCTGCGCGAGACGCTGCTGCACGAGATGATCCATGCCTGGCTGCACGCCAAGGGACTCCCGCCCGGCCACACGCCGACGTTCAAGAAGAAGATGCGCGAGCTGGGTCTGCGTTCGATCTATCACGACCTGGGCAAGGCCGCGCCGCTGAACGAGTCGGCGAAACGCTACATCCTGCGCTGCGATAAGTGCGCGATGGAGCTGCTGCGCAAGCGCAAGCCCTCGCCGAATTTGATATGCGCGCGCTGCCGGAAGGCGCTCGTGGCGTTCGAGGTCACCGAGATGAAGCCGGTCGAGTTGGATCGCGCCGCGTTCCGCGGACAGCGGTAAGCGTCGCTCCGCGGCGGGAGGCGTCGCCCTCGCCGCCTTGCCCTCGATCAGGGCGAATTCGCGTCGCGGGCCGAGCTTGGGAACGAAGCCCGGCCCGCGAACCGCGAATCAGCGTGCGAGGGCGATGCGGTTCGAGCTCGGCGCGCGGAGCGCGGCGTGCGCCGTCTCCTCGCCCTCGACGATGAAGCGCGCCACGAGGCCGTCGAGCAGCTCCGCCTGTTCGCGCAGTGCGCGCGCCGTCGCGTCGATCTCTTGGACGCCGGCAGCGAGCTCGTTGGTCGCCAGCGCGGCTTGCTGCGCCGCGGCCGACTGTTCTTCGGCGGCTGCCGCGACGGGAAGGATCGTCGCGGTGACGTCGCGCGTCGTGAGCTGCATCTGGGTCGCGGCGGCGGCGTTCTCCTCGACGCCGGCCGACGCGCTCGAGACGTTGCCGGTGACCTGATACGACGCTTCACGCATCGCTCCGGCGCGCGTCGCGAGATCCTCCGCGACCGCGGTCGTCGTCTCGATCGCGCGCTCCACGCCGGCGAGCGCCGCGGCGGCGCGTTCCGCGACGGAGAGCCCGCCGGCCATCGACGCCTCGGAGCTGCGCATCGCCTCGGCGGCGGTGACGGTCTCGCGGCGGATCGCCGAAAGGATCGCGCCGATCTCGCGCGTCGCTTGCGAGGAGCGTTCCGCGAGCTTGCGCACCTCGTCCGCGACGACCGCGAATCCGCGGCCGTGCTCGCCCGCGCGCGCCGCTTCGATCGCGGCATTCAAGGCGAGAAGGTTCGTTTGATCGGCGATCTCTTCGATCGTGCTGACGATCTCCTCGACCTGCGCCGAGCGCTCCTCGAGCGCGACCATCGCCGCCGCGGCGCCCTGCGAGACCTCGCGCAGGTGCAGCATCGCCTGCTGCGTCTGGCTGACGGCCTCGTTCCCGCCGCCCGCCTCGTGCGAGGCTTCGCGTGCGGAGTGCGCGAGATCGTTGCCGTGGGCCGAGAGCGTCTCGATCCCCTCGTCCAGCTTCTGAATACCGCCGGTCGCCTGCTGGATCGCCTCGGCTTGCGCGGTCGCGCCCTGCGCGATCTGTTCTGCCGCGCGCGCCAGTTCCTCGATCGCGGCGCTCGCGTGCGCGATCTTGAACGCTTGGTCCTTCGCGCCGCCCGCGACACCGTCGACCGCCTTCGCGATCTGCTCGACCGCCGCGGAGGCCTGGTTCGCCGCGCTGGAGGTTTGCTCCGAGGCGATGCTAACGCTCCGCGAGGCGTTCGCGACGCCGCCGACGAGCTCGCGCAGCGTGCTCATCGCGTCGCTCAACTCGTTGCCGACCGCGTTCAGGCCGCTCGCCAGCGCGTCGTAGCTGCGCACGAGGTCGCCGATCTCGTCGGTGCCACGGTCGGCGATCGCTACGCGCTGCGAGGTGAAGGTGGAGCGCAGATCGCCTTTCGCCAGGCGGGTGAGCGCATGCGAGAGCCGCGCGAAGTCCTCGCGCACGATGTCGGTGAGCGCGGCCGAGACGCGGTTCAGGCGCCGGCTCATCCGGCGGCCTTGCAGCGAAGCCGTCGCGATCGTGCCGAGCAGCGCGATCAGGCCGAGCACGATCATCACGAGCGTGACGCTCTTGACCTCGGCGTCGAATGTCGCGGAGGCCGCGAGGCGCGCGGCGTCGGCGTCGTCGAGCAGGGCCTGGACCCCGGCCTCGACGGCGTTCTGGCTCTTGACGCTGGTCGCGATGAGCGCGTGCGCCTTGGCATACTTTCCGTCGCGACTGCCCAGGTATGCCGCGAGGTACGTCGCGTGATCGCTGAGCATCAGCTGCGAGGCCGCCTGAGCGTTCGCGACCAGCGCGGTCATCGCGTCCTTCGTCGCGGCGAGATCGGCGGTCGCCTTCGAGACCGATGCGGCGCCCGCGGTCATCGCGTTGAGATCGTCTTGGATGGCGGTGAACTCTTTCATGCGGCTCGCGACGTCGGTCGAGCTGTTCTGGATCAAGATGCCGCGGACGGCATAGAGACGCGACCGCTCGATGTGCAGCACGATGTCACGGCCGATGTTCTGGAACGCGGCCCTGTCCGAGAGGGCGCGTTTGGCGTCTTCGAGGCTTGCGAAGCAGGCGACGACGATCGCGACCGCGACGACGAGCGAGAGGATCGGGACGGCGACGATCAGCGCGAGCTGTGTTCCGATGCGGATCTTCATCCTTGAAGAAAACTTCCTAAGAGAAGAAGAGCGCCCTAATGGGCGCTCTTGGTGTCGATGGCGTTGAGGATCGGGATACTCGACGGCGGCTTCGCCGCCGGACGCGACTTGAGGTATGCGTACACGTCCGCCAAGTCGGCGTCGCTCAGGATGCGTGGGCTGTAGATCGGCATCAGGTCGCGCGGATGGCGCACCTGTCGCTGGAAGAGCACGAACGGCAGCACGTTGGGCGCAAGTGCCGGTCCGACGACGTCGGTGCCGTTGCCGTGCCGCCCGTTTCCCTGGCCCTCGTGACCGTGGCACTCGTAGCACCCTTCACGTTCGTACACCACGAAGCCGTGGTGTGGATCGCCGGCTGCGGGCGCGGCCGGCGTCTGCGCGGACGCCGCGGCGGTGGAGGCGCCGAGCAGCAGCACGGCGCCGAGCGTGGTGAGTTTCATCCAGTCGTTCATGAGGTTACCTCGGCTGCGTGACGACGTCGAGCAGGGCGGGATGGCCGCTCTTGACGACCTTGAGCGCGCGCGCGATCGCGGGCCCGAGATCGGCGGGCGAGGTGATCGGCCCTTCAGCGTAGACCCCCAACCCTTGCGCGATCTTCGCGTAGTCGATGTTGGGGTTGGTGATCTCGGTCCCGATCCGTCCGCGCTCGGGATGACGGTCGCGTCGGCCCGCCATCTTCTGGATGTACATCGTCTCCTGATGGTAGGCGCGGTTGTTGTGCATGAGCGTGAGCAGCGGGAGCTTATGGTGCGCGGCGGTCCACTGCGCGCCGGGGAGCACCATGAAGTCGCCGTCGCCCTGGATGTTCACGCAGATCGTGCCGTCGCTGCGGTGCGCGAGCGCGGCGCCGACGGCGGCTGGACCGGTGTAGCCGACACCCGCCGCGCCCTGATGGCCGAGGTACTGCGAGTGCTTGGTGAAGTCCCAGAGGCGCTGCTGCCAGAAGGCCTGGAACGTCGCCTGCGAGACGAGCGCCCACTCCTCGTGCTTGATCTGGTTCCAGACCTCCATGCACAGGCGCGCGATCGAGATGGGGCTTGCATCCCAGGCGATCGCGGCGGCCCGGAGATCGCCTTCGCGGCGCGTCTGGAACGCTTCGCGCCAACGCGCCTCGCGCTGCGGGTTCTCGTTGCGGCGCGCCGTGGTCATCGCGCGCTTCACCGCTTCGATCAGGCTCGGGAGCGAGGCTTCGCTGTCGCCGCCGACCGGGAGATCGGCCTGGTAGAAGCGCATCTTGTCCTGATAGTTCGCCGAGGATGCGAGCAGCTCGGAGTCGATCGAGATGACCTTCGTGCCGGGCTTGATGCGCCAGGTCGTCTCACGGTGCGGCGTGTCGGCGACGTCGCCGAGCGTGTTGAACAGGTCGCCGACGTCGAGTGCCAGCACGAGATCGGCTTCCGCGATCACCGGCAGCTGCTGCCAGAGGTGATGGTTCGTCGGGAAGTTCATCCGCGCAAGGCGGTCGATGACCGGCGCCTGCAACAACTCGGCAAGCTCCACCAGGAGCGGAACGCCGGCCGGCGTGCGCGCCGCGCGGTCGACGACGATCACCGGGTTCTTCGCGGCGACCAGCATCTTCGCAATCTGTGCGATCGCGTTCGCGTCGGCAGCGGGCGGCGAAACCGGGACGTACGGCCGCATCATGGGATTCCCCGACCGCGTGCCTTCCTGCAGCACCTGGTCGGCGACGATGATGTAGGGACCGTACGGCGGCGTCATCGCGAGGGAATGACCGCGCTCGAGCGACTCGGCAAAGTGCTGCAGCGAAGCGGGCGCATCATCGTACTTGATCGCGCCGCGCATCATCGCCGGAACGTCCTGCGCGCCGTGCCACCATTCGAGCGAACCGTTCCGCTGCGTAGCATCGGCGTAATTGCCGAGGAACACGCCCATCGGCACGCGGTCGCACCAGGCCTGGTAGATCCCCATCGACGCATGCTGCAGACCGACGATGTTGTGGACCATGATCGCCATCGGCTTTCCGCACGCCTTGAAATAGCCGTGCGCCATCGCCGCCGAGATCTCTTCGTGCAGGCACGTGATCCACTCGGGGTTCTTGTTGTCGGCGTAGCTGATCACCGACTCCTGAAGTCCGCGGAACGTCGAGCCCGGCATCGCGGCGACGTACTCGTAGCCGAGGTTGCGGATGCAGTCGACCATGAAATCCGATCCTGCATCGCGCACGTGCAATGCCGGATCGTCGGGGATGACGGGAGCCGATTCGACGACGGCGAGTTCGCTCGTCCTCGTCGGACTTGCGAGCGGTACGGCTGGTTCGCGCTGCGCCGCAGCCGCAGGCTTCGGTGCCGCCGACGCCGCGGTTGCCGCTCCCGCCGCGCCGATCGCGGTGAGAAAAGATTTTCGATCGACTCCGTTGTCCCTCGGGGACATGCTGCCGCCTTTCAGATCTGCACGAAAAACGTATCGCGCTCAGAACCTACATCGGCGTGCGGGCAAGCGTCGTGTATCGCATTCGTACGAATGCGTACGTACACGATCGGTGCGGTGCGGCGATTGCTCTAGAGGAAGTGGCGAGCGGCCAGGCTGATCGCCGCGATCACGAGTGCGATCGCGAGCAGCGTCACGAGACGCGGTGAGGAGACGCGGCGCGCGATCAGCGGCCCGACGCTGCCGCCGGCGAGGCCGCCGAGAACGAGCGGCGCGGTGAAGCCCCAGTCGACGTCACCGGCGATCGCGTGCGCGGCGATCCCGACGGGCGCGGTCGTGGTGATCACGAATGCGCCGGTCGCAACGACGACGTGCGGCGGCATCCGCGCCGCGATCAGCAGCAGGGGGATCAGCACGCCGCCGCCGCCGATCCCGAAGAGCGAAGAGGTCAGTCCGACGGCGAGCCCGCCCAGCACGCCGACGCGCGGATCGTGCGCCCAGGCGCGCGCCTCGGTGGTGGACGCGGAGCGGCGCCGCCGCAGCACGAGCACGGCCAGGACGAGCATTACGCAGCCGTACGCGACGTCGAATCCCTCCGGCGAGAAGCGCTGCACCGCGAGCACGCCCGCGATCCCGCCGGGGATCGCGCCCAGGGTGAACGGCACCGCGAGCCGCAGATCGACCTTCCGGTCGCGCAGGTATCCGAACGTCGCCGCCGCTGTGTTCGCGAAGACCATCAGCAGCGATGTGCCGGCCGCGTGCGCGGGCGGCACGCCGTAGGCGAGCCGCAGGATCGGCAGGACGACGAATCCGCCGCCCAATCCGACGAGCGAGCCGAAGACGCTCGCCGCGACGCCCGCGAGGAAGAGCAAGAGTGCGCCGAGCGGTGTCATGCACGCACCGCCCGGCGCTACGCGTCAGCTCTGGACGCGGCCGATGTAGCGGCGGTCGCGCGTGTCGATGCGGATCACGTCGCCGGGGTTGACGAAGAGCGGTACCTGCACGGTCGCGCCGGTCTCGAGCTTGGCGGGTTTCGTCGTCCCCGTCGCGGTGTCGCCCTTGAAGCCCGGATCGGTCTCTTCGACCTTCAGTTCGACGTGCGCCGGCAGATCGGCGCCGATCGGCGTGCCGTCGTGGAACTGGACCGCGATCTTCATCCCGTCCTTGAGGAAGTCGGCGGGGTCACCGATGACGTCCTTCTGGAGCGTGAAGTTCTCGTACGTCTCGTTGTCCATGAAGTGGTAGCCGTCGGCATCGTTGTAGAGCATCTGCATGTCGCGGTTGTCGACGGTCGCGCGCTCGAGTTTCTCGCCGGCGCGGAACGTCCGCTCGACGGTCGATCCGGTCTTGACGTTCTTGAGGCGCGTGCGCACGAAAGCGGCGCCTTTGCCGGGCTTGACGTGCAGGAACTCGATGACGGTCCACAACTGCCCCTCGATGATGATCGTGACGCCGTTGCGGAAATCGTTGGAAGAGATCATGGATGTTCTAGGGCTTTCTTCGTATGTGAACGGACGCGCGCAGACTAGGTTCTCTTCGCCTTCATCAAGGAGAGTCGGTTTTCCGTCCCGTGCCGCAGACGGGCCAGGTTCTCACGGTGCTTCCAGACGATCACGACCGCCGAGATCACACCGTAGAGCAGGCCTATCCTGCCGAGGCCGAACCAGAGGAGCGGCGCCATCGCGAGCGTCGCGAGCATCGAGCTGACGGAGGCGTATCCTGCCGCCGCGACCGCGGCGACCCAGACGAGGGCGAAGCCGATCGCGGCCGGCCACCACAGGGCGATGACCGTGCCCAAGAACGTGGCGACTCCTTTGCCGCCCTTCCCCCCGAGGAACGGGGAATAGCAGTGGCCCATGACCGCGGCGAACGCGGCGAGCGCGGCGGCCGGTGTCCCGCCCAGCGCACCGGCGGCGAGCGCGGGCGCGTACCCTTTGAGCGCGTCGAGGATCAGCACCGCGACCGCGCCGCGCTTGCCGAGCGTGCGCAACGCGTTCGCCGCGCCGATGTTCCCGCTCCCGGCGCCGCGGATGTCGGTCCCGTAGAACGTGCGCGAGACGAGCACGCCGAACGGGACCGCACCGACGAGGAACGAGACGACGATCACGGCGAGGACGAACAGCGGGTTCATTCGGCGTCGTCACCTTCACGACGCGAGCGGAACTCCATCGTCAGCGGGACGCCCTCGAAGTCGAACTCGGTGCGCAGCGTGTTCTCGATGAAGCGCTTGTACGACGCGGGGACCAGCTCCGGATCGTTCACGTGGAAGACGAACAGCGGCGGGTGCGTCTGCGGCTGTGAGCAGTAGAGCACCTTGAGCGGCTTGCCCGACTGGATCGGCGGCGGATGGGCGAGCACCGCGTCGCGCACGACGCCGTTGAGTTTCGCGGTCGGGATCCGGCGGTCGAGGTTCTCGGCGACCTTTTCGACCATCGGCATGAGGCTCTGCAGGCGACGCTTCGTGAGCGCCGAGAGGAACGTCACCGGCGCGAACGAGGCGAACGGCATCTGCGCGTGGATCTCGTCGGCGAGCTCGTTCTGGCTGTACTCGCCCAGCTCGCGCACGAGGTCGTACTTGTTGCCGACGATCACGAGCGCTTTGCGCTCCTCGAGCGCGATCCCGGCGAGACGCCGGTCTTGGTTCGTCGGCCCTTTGAGCGCGTCGATGAGCAGGATCGCGACGTCGCAGCGGGCGATCGCTTTGAGCGAGCGCAGCGAGGAGTAGTACTCGATCTTGCCGTGCTGGTTGGCCTTCTTGTAGACGCCGGCGGTGTCGATCAGCCGGAACTGCCGGCCCTTCCAGGTGAAGAGCGTGTCGATCGCGTCGCGCGTCGTGCCCGGGACGTCGGAGACGATCGCGCGCTCTTCGCCGAGCAGTGCGTTGAGCAGCGAGGACTTGCCGACGTTCGGCTGACCGATCAGCGCGAGCGCGAGCTCGGGCGCTTCGAGACGCGTCGGATCCTCGGGCGGCAGCTTCTCGACGATCGCGTCGAGCAGATCGCCGGTCCCCTCACCGTGCATCGCCGAGACCGCGTACGGCTCGCCGAAGCCCATGCCGCTGAACTCGGCGTGGATCGAGGCAAGCGCGCGCGGCGACTCGATCTTGTTGGCAACCAACAGCACCGGGCGGCGGGTACGGCGCAGGATCTGCGCGACGTCCTGATCGACGGGCGTGAGCCCGTCCTGCGCGTCGACGACGAAGACGATCACGTCGGCGTCGCGCGCGGCCGACTCGGCTTGCGCGCGCGTCCCGGACGCGATCGGATCGTCGGGATCGACTTCGGTCTCGATCCCGCCGGTGTCGACGAGGGTGAACGTGCGGTTGCGCCATTCCGCCAGCGCGTACAGACGGTCGCGCGTGACGCCGGGGGTGTCCTCGACGATCGCGAGACGCTGCCCGAGCAAGCGGTTGAACAGCGCGCTCTTCCCCACGTTGGGGCGTCCGACGACCGCGACGGTCGCGGGTCGCACGCGCAGGGATGGTGCGAGGGCTTCGGCCATGACCGCCCAAGGTTCCCAATCCAATGCTTCGTCGCCTCGCGGCAATCGCCGCGTGCGTGCTTTTCCTGGGCGCAACCCCGACCGGCTCGGTCTATGTGACCACCTTACCGAGCGGGGCGGACGTCTGGTTGGACGGCACGTACGTCGGGCGCAGCCCGCTCGTTCTCGGTGCCCTCGAACCCGGCCATCACAGCCTGGGGCTGACGATGGCCGGCTGGACGCCGATGCAGCTCGACGTCGCGGTCGACGGCGGGCAGACGACGCTCAGCTCGACGCGGCTCGACCGCGCCGGAGCAGGCGTCCGGCCCCTCCCGGGCTCGATCGGCTTCCATGGTACGGCGCCCAGTACGATCGAGCTGGACGGGGTGGCGGTCCGCCCGTCGAAGGACGGGACGATCCCCGCCTCGACCGGGACGCACCAACTGCTCGTGCGCACCCCGCGCGGCGCGGTATCGCGGAACGTCACCGTGTGGCCGCAGACCCGCACCGACGTCGTGCTGCGCGACGAGCAGGAGCCGCCCCGGCCGAGCGTCGTCGCGCCGGCCGACGTCTTCGTCCCGCCGAGTGCGATCCGGATCGACGGTGATCGCGTGACGCTGCGCTACAACAACCACGAGGTGCTCGGCCGGCTCGGTGCGACGAACTATCGGGTCGACGGACGCAGCGTCGACTACGATACCGCGCCGACGCTGATCGGCACCCGCCTCTACCTCCCCATCGACGTCCTCACCCTGCTCTCCGGAAACCACCACTAATGGCGCAGATCTATATCGAGACGCACGGCTGTCAGATGAACGAGGCCGACTCGCAGGACGTGGCGCGGCGCGCGCTCGCGGCCGGCTTCACGCTCGCGGAACGGCCCGAGGATGCGGCCGTGCTCGTGCTCAACACCTGCACGGTGCGCGACAATGCCGAGCAGCGTGCGTACGGCCGGATCGCGCAGTGGAAGGCGGTCAAGAACGCCGACCCGACGGTCAAGGTGGTCGTCGCCGGATGTCTGGCCGAGCAGGACCGCGACCGGATGCAGCGTCTCGCTCCGCACGTCGACGCCGTCTTCGGGACGCGTGAGCTGGGCGCGCTCGGCGATGCGCTGGCGAGCTGGCGCGGCGAGTATCCCGACGACGCGCTCAGCGTCGATCGCGAGGTGGAGCAACTGATCGGCGGCGTCGGCGAGGGGATCCCCGGCGCATACGATCCCGTGCGCGGCTTCGTCACCGTGCAGCGCGGCTGCTCCTACTATTGCACGTTCTGCATCGTCCCGCACGTGCGTGGCCGCTTCGACCATCGGCCGATGCACGAGATCCTTACCGAGGTGCGGGCGAAGGCCGAGGCCGGCGCGCGCGAGATCATGCTCGTCGGGCAGACGGTCAACGCGTACAAGGAACCCGCGACCGGCGCCGACTTCGCCGATCTGTTGGAAGCGGTCTGCGCGATCGAGGCGGTCGAGCGCGTCGGCTTCATCAGCTCGCACCCGAAGGACAACACCGAGAAGCTTGCGCGCGTCTGCGCGACGCTCCCGAAGATGAACCCGCGTTTCCACCTCGCGCTGCAGTCGGGCTCGAACCCCGTGCTGCGCAAGATGAACCGCAAGTACACGATCGAGCAGTTCCTCGAGCGGATCGCCCAGTTCAAGGAGCACAACCCGCATTGGGCGATCACCACCGACCTGATCGTCGGCTTCCCGGGCGAGACGGAAGAAGACTTCCGGCGCACGCTCGACGTCTGCGCGACGGGGATCTTCGCGCAAGCGTACATGTTCGTCTATTCGCCGCGCCGCGGCACCCCCGCGGCGGTGTGGCATGCGCAGCACGCCGTCGATCCCGCGGTCGCGCAGGATCGCTTCCGGAGGCTCGTCGCGGTGCAGGACGCAGCGGTGCGCGCCTACCACGATCGCAAGATCGGGACGACCGTGCGCGCGCTGATCCAGGGACCCTCGCGCAAAGACCGCACCAAGCTCGCCGCCAAGACGACCGACAACGTGACGGTCGTGTTCCCGATGGTGGAAGCGCAGGCCGACCTCGCGCGCCCGTGGGTCGACGTGCGGGTCGAGTCGGCGGCGGTGTGGGGCGTGCGCGGGACGTGCGTCGGACGCGCCGCGTCGTACGACGGTCCGGCCGAGCCGGTCGCGCCGCCGCTGATCGACTTAATCGCGTGACCCCCGTGTCACCCTGAGCTTGTCGAAGGGCGCTCCGTTTCGCTGAGCTTGTCGAAGCGGGCGTGGCGCGTTCGTCCTCGACATGCTCGGACGGCGCGCTATGCGCGCGTGCTTCGACAAGCTCAGCATGACACTGGGGCTGAGCATGACACTGGGGCTCGTTGCGCACGAGGCCGCCCCTTCTCCACGTTATCCGCCGCCATCCACAGAGTGCGGCGCGTCGAAATGCGTCCGGACCCGCGAGCGCGAACGCTGCCGTCCACGTGAGCACCACCGCGACGTGGTCACCGATGCTCGAGCAATACTTCGGGATGAAGGAGCGCTATCCCGAGGCGATCCTGCTCTCGCGGGTCGGTGACTTCTACGAGGCCTACGGCGAGGACGCAGAGACGATCGCGCGCGCGCTGACGATCGCCCTGACCTCGAAGGAAGCCGGCGGCGGGCGCCGCGTCGCGATGGCCGGCGTCCCGTACCATGCGCTGGACGGCTACCTCGCGAAGCTCGTCGCGCAACGGCGCGTCGTCGCGCTCGCCGAGCAGCTCGAAGCGCCCGTCCCGAACAAGCTGGTGAAGCGCGACGTCGTGCGCGTCGTCACTCCCGGGACGCTGATCGAGGAACACATCCTCGATCGCTCCGCGCACAACTACCTCGCCGCGATCACCGTCCAGGACGACGTGATCGCCCTTGCGCACGCCGACATCTCGACCGGTCACGTCGCCGCGACGGCGTTCGACGGCGAGGGCGCGCTCGAGGACGTGCTCGCGGAGCTGGCACGGCTCGATCCGGCCGAGCTGGTCGCCGACGTTCCCGCCGGGGTGCGCGCCGCGCTCGACGACGCGCTGGAGAACGCCGCGACGCGCGTCACCGCGCCGGTGCTCACTCTGGTCGACGTGCGGTCGCGCGACGCGGTCGACGGCTTCTCGCTCGACGCCTCGCTCGCGATGCACCGCGCGCTCGACGCGCTCGCCGCGTTCGTGAAACGGGTCAGCCTTCAGCAGGGCGGTGACCGGGCGCTGCGCGAGGCGCGGTTCTATCGCCAAGCGACGTTTCTCGCGCTCGACCCGAACACGCGCAAGCATTTGGAGCTGACGAAAGCGCTGGGCGCGAACGCGCGCGCGACGCTGCTCGCGACGATCGACCGCACGCGCACCGCGATGGGCTCGCGGTTGCTCGGGCGCTGGCTCCTTGCACCGCTCGTCTCGGCCGACGCGATCGAATCGCGGCTCGATGCGGTCGAGACGTTCGTGCGCGACGGCGCGCGCCGGCTCGCGCTGCAGGACGTGCTGCACGGCTGCTTCGACCTGGAGCGGATCGCGCAGAAGGTGCGCTTCCGTCGCGCCCTCCCGCGCGACCTGGCCTCGCTGCGCCGCACGCTCGCGCTGCTCGACCCGATCGGCGACGCGCTGCGCGACCCGCATCTGCCCGCGGTTCTCCACGCGATCGCCACGCGCGTCGGCGAGTTCGACGAGCTGCGTACCGATCTCGCCGCGACGCTCGTCGACGAACCGCCGGCGACGCTCGCCGACGGCGGCGTGATCCGGCCCGAGCGCGACGCGGAGCTGGGCGAGTGCGTCGGGCTGCGGCACGACGCGCGCTCGCGGATCGCCGCGCTCGAGGAGCGCGAGCGCGAACGCACCGGGATCAGCTCGCTCAAGGTCAAGTACGCCTCGGCGTTCGGCTACGCGATCGAAGTCCCGAAAGCGCATCTCGCCAAGGTCCCGGACGACTATACGCGCCGGCAGACGCTCGCGAACGGCGAACGCTACGTCACCCCCGAGCTGCGGGAGCTGGACGTCGCGATCGGCTCGGCCGAGTCGCGGCAGCTGCGCTTGGAACAGGCGCTTTTCGAGCAGCTGGTCGAAAGGATCGCCGAGCGCGTCGACGACCTGCTCGCGACGGCCGACGCGCTCGCCGAGCTGGACGCGTACTGCGCGCTCGCGCAGATCGCCGGCGAGCGCGGCTACGTGCGCCCGTCGTTCGCGAGCGAGAGCGTGGTCGAGTTCGTCGACGGGCGCCATCCGGTGATGGAGGCGCTGCTCGGCTCGTCGTTCGTCCCTAACGATCTGCGCCTGAGCGTGAACGAGTCGCGCTTCATTCTGCTGACCGGGCCGAACATGGGCGGGAAGTCGACCTATCTGCGCCAGACCGCGCTGCTCGTCGTGCTCGCGCAGATCGGCTCGTTCGTCCCGGCGCGTTCGGCGAAGCTCGGGATCGTCGACCGGATCTTCACGCGCATCGGGGCGGGCGACGACCTCGCCTCGGGGCAGTCGACGTTCTACATCGAGATGGCGGAGGCGGCGAACATCCTGCGCCGCGCGACCGACCGCAGTCTGCTCTTGATCGACGAGGTCGGCCGCGGGACCGGGACGATCGACGGCCTCGCGATCGCGCAGGCGATCTGCGAGTTCTTGCTGGAACGCGAGTCGCGCGCGCCGCTCGCGCTCTTCGCGACGCATTTCCACGAGCTGGTCGCGCTCGCGGAACGCTGGCCGCTCGTCGCCAACTTCCACATCACGGCGGTCGAGAGCAGCAAGGGCGGCGCGCCGGTCTTCTCGCACCGCGTGCTGCCGGGCTCGTCGAGCCGGTCGTTCGGAATCGAGGTTGCCCGCATGGCCGGGCTCCCGCCGACCGTCGTAGCGCGCGCGAGAGAGATCGCAGCGGCCCTCGAAGGGCGGCCGACCGTCGAAGGAACGGTCCCTTTGCGGGGAAAGCTCGCCAAACCGGCGATCGTCGAGCAAGCGCTCCTCTTCGACCTGTAGAGATTACCGCGGAGGACGGGTACCAAGGGGCGGATGCACCTCTTGGGTTGGCTGAACGACACGGAACGTGACATCCTGATCGCGGTGGCGACGACCGCGGCCGCCGCGCTCCTCGGCGTGTTGGTGCACCGGCTGCTCCAGCGCTTCGTCCTCGCTTGGGCGCAGCGCAGCGGGAGCGATCTGCTGCAAGCGATCATCCGGCGCACGTCGCGGCCGGCGGCCTACATCGTCCCGCTGATCTTCATCCTGATCGCGCTGCCGAACATCGTCCTGCGCGATCCCGACATGCCGCTGCGCGGCGTCATCGTGCATAGTGCGGGATTGGCGACGATCGCCGCGACGGCGTGGGCGATTTCCGCGCTGATTCGGCTCTGGGCCGACATCATCGTCGCGCGCCACCGCATCGACGTCGAGGACAACCTGCTCGCGCGGCAGTTGGGGACGCGCGTCGACATCCTCGCGCGCACCGCGACGATCCTCGTGGTGATCGTCGCCGCCGCGACGATGCTGATGACGTTCCCGTCGATCCGAACGATCGGCACGACGCTGCTGGCATCGGCCGGCGCGGCGGGGATCGTCGTCGGTCTCGCGGCGCGGCCGCTCTTCGAGAACCTCTTCGCGGGGATCCAGCTCGCGATGACGCAGCCGATCCGCCTCGACGACGTCGTCGTCGTGCAAGGCTACTGGGGCCGCATCGAAGAGATCCACTCCACCTACGTCGTGATCCAGGTGTGGGATCTGCGGCGGCTCGTCGTCCCGCTCGCGTGGTTCATCAACAACCCCTTCGAGAACTGGACGCGCCGGACGGCGAACCTGCTCGGCGAGGTGTACTTCTTCGCCGACTGGACGCTCGACGTCGAAGCGCTCCGCGCGGAGGTCCCGAAGATCCTCGCACGCACGAAGCTCTGGGACGGACGCGTCCAGAACTGTCAGATGACCGACGCGACGGCGCAAGCGATCCAGCTGCGCGTCCTGGTCAGCGCCCGCAACTCGGGCGATCTGTGGGATCTGCGCTGCTTCGCGCGCGAGGGGATCATCGCGTACCTGCGCGATCACCAGCCGCACGCGCTCCCGCAAGTCCGCTTCGACTCGCCGGCTCCGAACGAGCTCGCCGACCGGAATGGGCAGGTCGCGCGCACGAGCGCGGCCGACGTGCAGAAGGTGCGCACGGTGAAAGTGGAGGGCGGAATCGGCAGTTAGCTTGCCGTGCGGTGGAGCCGGATGCTTATGCGTGGAGGGGTACGAGGAGGCGCCGCATCCCTCCGCGCAGCCGCCGATCGCACGCCGAACGGACAAAGGAGGGCGGACTAGCTCGCCTAAGCGTTCGTGAATGATTTCGGTCCCCGTCCGTTCCGACGTCTTCGTCGAACGCGCGGAGGAGATGGCATTCCTTCACGCACGTTTGACCGACGCCGGTGAGAAGCGCGGCTCGTTCGTCATTCTTCGTGGGGAGGCGGGGAGCGGAAAGTCCAGGCTGCTCGACGAGTTCGTCACGCGACACGCGAGCGCGCTGCGCGTCGCGCGCGTCCGCTGCTCGCCGGCGATGCGCGAGCCGCGCGCCGTGCTCGGCGCGCTGTGCGAGGCGCTGGCGGGCGCGGTCGGGCGAGACGCGCCGTCCGCGCTCGAGCCCGACCGCGCGATCGCCTTCGTGCGCGGTATCTTGCTGGTCGCGCGCAGCGGCGCGATCGTGCTGGGCGTCGAGGACGTGCAGCACGCGGCGAGTACCGTGCTCGACGCGCTCGAACACATCGGCGGGATCGGCCGCGCGCTCGTGGTGATCAGCCTGGACGAGGAGGAGGTGCCGGCCGACGTCGGCGAGGCGATCGCGCGCATCCGGGCGCGGGGCGCGTACGATTTACGGCTCGGACCGCTGCCCGTGCACGCGATGCGCCGCATGATCCGGCGCTTTCACTGGGGGAGCGAAGCGCCGCCGCGCGAGCTCGTGCAGCGTGTCGTCGCGCTCGCGAAGGGAAACCCGGGACTCGCCGAAGACCTCGTGCGGTCGATCGCCGAGGGCGGGCGGCTGGGTGAGACGCCGGTGCCGCACGCGGCGCGCTTCCGGGCGCGGCGGATGCTCGACCGGCTCGACGCCGCGACGAGGCGGTTGATCCTGATCGCGGCGATCGCCGGCGTGGAGTTCGACGTCGACGCGCTCGCGCACATCGCCGAACAGCCGGCGCGCGCGGTCCTCGAGGCGCTGCAGCTCGCCGCGCTCGCCGGGCTCGTGCGCGAGACGGCGCCGCGGCGCTTCGCCTTCACGCATCCGATCGTGCGGCTCGCGCTGCGCGCCGAGCTGGCGCCCTCGTTCGCGCGGCCGTATCATCGGCGTGCGGCGCAGCTGTGGGAGCGCGACGCGGCCTCCGTCGCGGCATGCGAAGCGGTCGCCGAGCATTGGCGCGACGCGGACGAGGCGGAGCAGGCTCGCGCGTGGGACGAACGCGCGGGTGACGCCGCCGTCGAGGGGGAGGACTTCGCGCGCGCCGCGGCCGCGTATCGGCGCGCCGAGAGCGATCGTCCGGACGAGGCGACGCGACGCCGCCTCCTGCTCAAGGCCGCGAACGCGCTGCGCCGCGCCGGACTCGAGCACGAGGCGCTGCTCGCGTTCGACGACTACTTCGCGTGCGGCCCCGTCGCGGAGGACGGGCGGCCCGCGCAAGCGCTGCTGGAGAAGATG
>DATJHK010000089.1:0-2075 GCA_035493875.1 Candidatus Limnocylindria bacterium | reverse complement strand
GGCGGCGGATCTCCTCTTGGTTGCGCTGCAGGACCGCGAACGTCCCGCCGCCGACGGTGCCGGCGCCGAGCAGTCCGACCTGGAACGGCTTCATTTCACGGCGACCAGCGCCCGCGGGCTCGGCTGCGCGTGGCGCGAGCGATAGTGCGCGAGGAACGTCGCGATGCGTCCCATCGCCTCGCGCAGGTCATCGGTGTTGGGAAGGAAGACGACGCGGAAGTGGTCGGGGCGCGGCCAGTTGAAGCCGGTGCCCTGAACGATCAGCACCTTCTGCTCGGCGAGCAGCTCGTAGGCGAACTGCTGGTCGTCCTCGATCGGATAGATCGCCGGATCGAGGCGCGGAAACATGTAGAGCGCGGCCTTCGGCTTGACGCACGTCACGCCGGGGATCGCGGTCAGCAGCTCGTAGGCGAGATCGCGCTGGCGCGCCAGCCGGCCGCCCGGCGCGACCAGGTCGTCGATGCTCTGGTAGCCGCCGAGCGCGGTCTGGATCGCGAGCTGCCCGGGAGTGTTCGAGCACAGGCGCATCGACGCGAGCATGTTCAGCCCCTCGATGTAGTCGAGCGCGTAGCGCTTCTCGCCCGAGACGACCATCCAGCCGGCGCGGTAGCCGCACGAGCGGTAGTTCTTCGACAGGCCGTTGAAGGTGAGGAACAGCACGTCGTCGGCGAGCGACGCGATCGAGGTGTGCGTCGCACCGTCGTAGAGCGTCTTGTCGTAGATCTCGTCGGCGAAGACGATGAGGCCGTGGCGACGCGCGAGCGCGACGATGCCCTCGAGCACCGCGTCGGGATAGAGCGCGCCGGTCGGGTTGTTCGGGTTGATGACGACGATCGCGCGCGTCCGCGGCGTCACCTTCTTCGCCATGTCGTCGAGGTCCGGCAGCCAGCCGTCGCCCGAGTCGCACAGGTAGTGCACCGGAGTGCCGCCCGAAAGCGCGACCGACGCGGTCCAGAGCGGGTAGTCGGGCGCCGGGATGAGCACCTCGTCGCCGTTGTTGAGGAGCGCGTTCATGCTCATCGTGATGAGCTCGGACGCGCCGTTGCCAAGGAAGACGTCGTCGACGGTGACGTTCTTCACGTGCTTTTGCTGCGTGTAGTGGACGATCGCCTTGCGCGGGGCGAACAGTCCCTTGGAGTCGGTGTAGCCGGCCGCGTGCGGGAGGTTGCGGATCATGTCCTGGACGATCTCGTCCGGCGGCTCGAGCCCGAAGACGGCCAGGTTGCCGATGTTGAGCTTGATGATGTGCTGACCCTCCTCCTCCATCTGCCGCGCCTTGTCGAGGACGGGGCCGCGGATGTCGTAGCAGACGTTGGCGAGCTTGCTCGACTTGGTGAAGGACTGCACGAGACGACTCCGGCGATGCGAAAGGCCCGAGGGCAACCTGTTATTTGACCACACGCGAGTCGTCGTCCCGCTCGCGTACGCAGCTGCGCCGCGCAGCATTTCGCAGCGCCGATAATCGCGCCATGAAGATGCGCGCCGACCGGATCGAGGGTCGCAACGCGATCGCCCGCCACGGCCCCGACGGCGTCGTCGTCAACGGCCGCGAGCACACCGAGAGCGTGCTCGTGCCCTGGCAGGGCGACGTCGTCCCCTGGAACGCGCCGTCGTTCGAGTCGCTCACCGCCGAGCACTTCGCCCGCGTCGCCGCGCTCGCGCCCGAGCTCGTCGTATTCGGCAGCGGCGAGCGCTTGCGATTCCCGTCGCCGACGCTGCTCAGGCCGCTGATCGACGCGGCGATCGGCTTCGAGACGATGGACACGCGGGCGGCGTGCCGCACTTACAACGTGTTGCTCGCCGAAGGTCGCAAGGTCGTCGCGGCGCTGCTTTTTGAGGCGCGCGACGAGCCGGCGCGCTGACCAGCGCAGGTCGGCGCAGCGAAGGCAAGCTCTATAATTGCGGGCTATGCCCCGTCGCGGGGGTCACCGGCGGATGCCCGCGCCGGCGACATCTGGCACGCATCGCCGGGCCCAGCACAAGAGCTCATGACGCCTGCACTCAACAAACCCGTCCCGGAATTTGAAGCGCTTGCCACCGGAGGAGTCAAGTTCAGCCCGCAGGCCTACGCCGGC
>DATJHK010000088.1:0-7948 GCA_035493875.1 Candidatus Limnocylindria bacterium | reverse complement strand
GCGTACGCCTCGCGCGAGCGCGAGAACGGCGTCAGCTTCCGCGGCGCGCAGCTCCCGGTTGCCGTCGCCACCCGCGAACGGCTCGTCGCCGACCGTCCCGACGTGGCGTTCTTCGCCTCGAGCGACGACGCGAGCGCGGAGCTGGCCGGCGCGATCGTGGACGCCGGCGGGATCGTGATCGACAACTCCTCGACGTTCCGGCTGGCCGAAGGCGTCCCGCTCGTCGTCCCCGAGGTCAATCCGCAGGCGATCGAGCCGCAGCACCGCATCTTCCCCGTCGCCAACTGCACCGCGATCGTGCTGAGCGTCGGGATCGCGCCGATCGACCGCGCCGTCGGGCTGCGCAGCGTGCGCGTCGCGACCTATCAGGCCGTGAGCGGCGCCGGTCGCGCCGGCCTGGACGCGCTGGCGCGCGAGGAGCGCGGCGAGAGCCCCGACGGGACGTTCGCCGCGCCGATCTTCCGCAACGTCGTTCCGCAGGTCGGCTCGTTCACCGGCGACGGCGACTCGGGCGAGGAGGAGAAGGTCGCTGCCGAGACCCGCAAGATGCTCGGCCGTCCCGATCTCCACGTCGCCGCGACGACGGTCCGCGTCCCCGTCCTGCGCGCGCACAGCGAAGCGGTCTTCCTCGAAACCGCGCGCCCGACGACGCTCGCCGAGCTGCGCGCCGCGTACGCGAACGCGCCGGGCGTCGTCTTCCACGAGCATGGGATCGTGACGCCGCGCGACGTCGAGGACACCGATCTGGTCCACGTCGCGCGCCTGCGGCCGGAAGCGGACGACACGACCGGGACGCGCTTCCAGGTGTGGGTCGTCGGCGATCAGCTGCGCAAGGGAGCGGCCTCGAACGGCGTGCAGATCCTGGAGTTGCTGGTTGCGAAGGGCATGCTCAGGACGGTGACGGCGTGAGTACGGTCGTGTTGAAGTTCGGGGGGTCGTCGCTCTCGACGGACGAGCTGCGCGAGATCGCGGCGTCGCGGGTCATCGACGCGGTGCGCCGCGGGGATCAGCCGGTCGTCGTGTGTTCCGCGATGGGCCGCGCGCCGGAGCCGTACGCGACCGACTCGCTTGCCGCGCTGCTCGGGCCCGCACGGAGCGGGCCGAATCGCGATCTGCTCTTGGCGTGCGGTGAGGCGATCTCATGCGCCGTCTTCGCCGAACTGCTGTGCTCGCTCGGCGCGCCGGCGCAGGCGATGACGGGGCTGCAGGCCGGGATCACCACCGACGAGCAGTACAGCGACGCCGAGATCGTCGAGATCGATCCCGCTCCGGTGCGAGCCTTCCTCGAACGCGGGATCATCCCCGTCGTCACCGGATTTCAGGGCGGGACGCGCGCGGGTGCGACGACGACGCTCGGCCGCGGCGGCAGCGATCTCACCGCGATCGCGCTCGGCGACGCGCTCGGCGCCGAGGTCGAGATATACACCGACGTCTCGGGCGTGATGACGAGCGATCCGCGCCGCGTCGCCGGTGCCCACGCGCTCGACCGCGTGACGCAGGCCGAGATGGTCGAGCTGGCCGCCAACGGCGCGAAGGTAATGCACCACAAGGCCGCCGAGCTGGCGCACGCGACCCGCACGCCGTACGTCGTCAAGGGGCTGCGCAGCAACGTCGGCACCACGATCGACGACGAGGCGGCGGCCGATCCGGAACAGCCGGTCACCGGGGTCGCGGTGATCCGCGACGTAACGTTCTGCCGCATCATCCAAGGGCTCACCGACGACCTGGAGCGCTCCGACGTCGACCGCGACGTGCTGGGGCGGATCGCGCAGCGCGAGATCTCGATCGACATGATCAACGTCAACGACGCCGGCGTGTTCTTCATCTGCGACGACGACGCGGCCGACGCGATCCGTCCGGCGCTCGCCGATCTCAACCTCGCGCTTCGCACGCGCCCGCACTGCGCGAAGATCTCCGTCGTCGGTGCCGGGATGCGCGGGACGCCGGGCGTGATGTACCGCGTCGTCAAGACGATCACCGAGGCCGGCGTCGAGATCATCCACTCGACCGACTCGAACATCACGATCTCGATCCTGGTCGCGGCCGATCAGGCCGCCGTCGCCGAACAGGCGTTGCACGATGCGTTCCGGCTCGGCCGGGGAACGGTGGCACGGTGAAGAGTCTGGGCAGACTGCTCACGGCGATGATCACGCCGTTCGACGAGAGCGGCGCGGTCGATCTCGCCGAGGCGGGCCGGATCGCGCAGTTCCTCGTCGCGCGCGGGAACGACGGCGTCGTCGTCGCCGGCTCGACCGGCGAGGGGACCGCGCTCGACGACGAGGAACGGCTCGCGCTCTTCGCCGCGGTGAAGAAGGCGCTGGGCTCGACGGGGACGGTGATCGCCGGGACCGGCGACAACAACACGCGTCATTCGGTCGAGCTGACGAAGCGCGCCGAAGCTTGCGGCGTCGACGGGATCCTCGCGACCGTGCCGGCCTACAACAAGCCGCCGCAAGAGGGGATGCTCGGACACTTCGGCGCGATCGCCGAGGCGACGTCGCTCCCGATCATCGCTTACAACATCCCGGGCCGCACGGCCGTCAACATGCTGCCCGCGACGTTCCACGAGCTGACGCGGCGCCACGCCAACATCGTCGGGATCAAGGAATCGACCGGCGACATCAACCAGTTCACCGCGATCCTGCGCGACCGCGTGCGCGAGGACGTGACGTTCTGGTGCGGCGACGACCACATGTTCTTGCCGTCGCTCGCGATCGGCGGCCACGGCTTGATCTCGGTCGCCGGACATCTGTGCGGCCGCGAGCTGCGCGCCATGGCCGATGCGTTCGATGCGGGCGACGTCGAGACGGCGGCGCGCATCCACCGCGATCTCTCGCCGCTTGTCGGCGCGCTGTTCACCACGACGAATCCGATCCCGGTCAAGTGGGCGATGGGCACGTACGGCTTCAAGGTCGGCCCGTGCCGCTTGCCGCTCGGTGCGATGCCCCCGGCGCTCACGACGACGCTGGAGCCGCTGATCGCGCCGTATCGCCCGTAATGGCGTCGTTCGGCGTGCTCGGAGCGCGCGTCGACGCCGTCGGCCGCGACGAGGCGGTGGAGCAGATCGCGGCGCTCGCGAACCGTTCGGCAGGCTCACGGCAGGCTGCCCCGGCGCTCGTCGTGACGCTCGGCGTCGAGATGGTGATGGCGGCGCGCCGCAACGCGGCGTTCCGGCGCGTGATCAACGGCGCCGCGCTGGTCACGTGCGACACGATCGGGCTGCTGCTCGCCTCGCGGCTGCGCGGCGGACCGCTGCGCGAACGCGTCACCGGCGTCGAGCTGGTCGGCGCACTCGCCGCGCGCTCCGCGCGCCGCGGTGACGTGCGGCTCTACTTGCTCGGGGGCGGTGGCGACACGGCGGTTCGCGCCGCCGAGGCGCTGCGCCGTGGGTATCCCGGCGTGCTGATCGCCGGCGCGCGTGACGGCTATTTCCGTGAAGCGGAGAGCGCGGCGGTTACCGATGCCATCCGCGCGAGCGGCGCGAACGTGCTGTTGGCCGGTCTGGGCTCACCCAAGCAAGAACTGTGGCTCGCGGCGCATCTGGCGGCGAGTGGCTGCGGCGTCGGGATCGGCGTCGGCGGCTCGTTCGACGTGTACGCCGGGAACGTCGAGCGCGCGCCCGTCCTGGTACAGCGCACGGGGCTGGAGTGGTTATATCGCCTCGTCAAGGAACCGCGCCGGTGGCGCCGTCAACTTGCGCTTCCTCACTTTGCGCTGGCCGCGCTCGGAGAAGCGTTGGGCGAGCGCGGGAAAGGGAAGAGATAATGGCGATGGAGACACATCGACCCCATTTCCTTATGCCATCATGGGCGGAGCGCTAACCGTATGCGAGCGATGATCCTGGCGGGTGGGATGAGCACGCGCTTGTACCCGCTGACGAAGGAGGTTCCCAAGCCTCTGGTCCCGATCGCGGGCGAGCCGATCAGCGGCCACGTGATGCGGTGGCTGGCCTCGCACGGGTTCGGTGAGGTCGCGATCAACGTGTTCTATCTCGCGGATGCGGTCGAGGCCGCGTTCGGCACCGGCAGCGCCTACGACGTGAGCCTGGAGTATCTGCGCGAGCCGAAGCTCACCGGAAGCGCGGGCGGGCTCAAGCAGATGGAGCACTGGTTCGACGAGACGTTCGTCGTCGTCGGCTGCGACGATCTCACCAACGCCGACCTCGGCGCGCTCATCCGTTTCCACAAAGAGAAGGGTGCGCTCGCGACGATCGGTCTGGTGGAGATGGACGATGTCGATCAGTACGGCGTCGTCGTCACCGATGCGGAAGGCCGCATCACCGGTTTCCAGGAGAAGCCGCCGAAGGGAACGGAGCTCTCGAAGCTCTCCAATACCGGGATCTACGTCTTCGAGCCGGAGATCTTCTCGCGCATCCCGGCCGAGACGTTCTACGATTTCGGCAAACAAGTGTTTCCGGGATTGCTGGAGGAGGGCGCGGCGTTCTACGGGATGCGTCTCGACGGCGCGTACTGGCGCGACATCGGCACGCCCGCCGAATACCGCCGCGCGACCGAGGACGTCGTGACGGGACGCATCGTCCCCACCGGCGCGCGCGTGAGCGGGATCCCCGCGGGCGTCGTGGTTCCGGCTGATGCCCATATCGAAGGCGACGTGCGCGTCGGCGACCGCGTGACGATCGGGAGCGGTGCGCGGATCATCGGCCCCGCCGTGGTCGGCGACGACGTGACGATCGGTGAGGGCGCGCTCGTCGATCGCTCGATCGTGTGGAGCGGTGCGCGGATCGGCGAGAAGGCGCGGCTGCACGAGACGATCGTCGGTGAACGCTACGACGTCCCCGCCGGCATCCTGCTCGAACGCGCGATCGTCGCCAACGAACCCGCCACCGCCTAACGCCCCGCCCCGTCATGCGGAGGCTGTCGAAGCATCCCGTCGTCGTGAAAGAGGGGCGTGCTCGATGTCGTGCGTGCCTGGCTCTTTCCGGCGGTGTGCGCGGGGTGCGGTCGTTCGGGGTCCGCGCTCTGCGGCGGCTGTGCGCCCGGGCCCGCCGATGCGGTGCGGTTCGCTCTCGACGGAGTCCCGGCGTTCGCCCTCGGCTCGTACGAGGGCGTGCTGCGCCGGGCGGTCGTCGCGATGAAGCGGGGCGAGCGCGATCCGCTCGCGGCGTTCGCGACGCTGCTGGCGGCGGCGCCGCTCGACGGAACGCTCGTCCCGCTCCCGACCTCCCGCGCGCGGGCCGCGGCGCGCGGGTTCGACCAGGCCGTCGAGCTGGCGCGCCGGGTCGCGCGGGAGCGCGGGGTCCCGCTGGCCGAGCCGCTCGTCAAACGGGGCCGGGCGCAGGAGGGCGGCGGACGGCGCGCGCGGCTCGCCGCGACCGGCCGGTTCCGGATCCGCGCGGGTGTCCCGCTCCCAGCCGAGGTGACCTTGCTGGACGACGTGTGCACGACGGGTGCGACCTTGCGCGACGCGGCGTGCACGCTGCGCGCGGCCGGGGTGGTCGTGCGCCGGATCGTCGTCGTCGCGCGCAGCGCCGGAACCCCGTCGTCGCCCCGGCGGTCCTAGCGAGCGTGAAAGCGATCTGGAACGGCGTCGTTCTGGCCGAGAGCGACCGCACCGAAGTGGTCGAGGGCAATCATTACTTCCCGCCCGAGACGATCGAGCGCCGCTATTTCGCGGCATCGGAGACGCATACGGTCTGTCCGTGGAAGGGGACCGCGAGCTACTACACCGTCGTCGTCGACGGCGCGCGCAACGCGGACGCGGCGTGGTTCTACCCGCAGGCGAAGGACGAAGCGAAGCACATCGAGGGCTACGTGGCGTTCTGGAAAGGCGTCGAGGTCCAGCCGTAGACCGCGACGGGACGTACCTCGCGCGCGCGTGCGAGCTGGCCGCGCGCGCCATCGCCGACGCTGCGCCGAATCCGTCGGTCGGCTGTGTGCTCGTTCGCGACGGCGTCACGCTCGGCGAGGGATGGCACCACCGGCGCGGTGAGGCGCATGCCGAGGTCGAGGCGCTGCGCGACGCGCGCGCACGCGGCAACGATCCGGCCGGCGCGACGGCGTACGTCTCGCTCGAGCCGTGCGATCATTTCGGCCGCACGCCGCCGTGCTCGCACGCCCTGGTCGACGCGCGCGTCGCGCGCGTCGTGATCGGCACGCTGGACCCGAACCCGCGCACCGCCGGCGGCGGCGTGCGACGGCTGCGCGAGGCGGAGATCGCGGTCGAGGTGCGCGATGATCCGCGGGCGATCGCGCTGCTCGAACGCTTCCGCTGGACGATCACGAGCGATCGTCCGTACGTGACGCTGAAGATGGCCTCGTCGCTCGACGGCTGCGTCGCGGCGCGCTCCGGCGAGCAGCTCTGGCTCACCGGCGCGGCGGCGCGCGAACGCGTGCGCGAGCTGCGCGTCGAGCACGACGCCGTGATGGTCGGCGCGGGGACGATCCGTACCGACGACCCGCAGCTCACGATCCGCCCGCACGCGACGCGCCGCAAACCCTACCGTCGCGTCGTCGTGTGCGAGACCGACCCGGTGCCCGCCTCGAGCCGCGTCTTCGCGCCGCCCGCCGACGGACCGGCCGACGCGTACGCGCGCACGATCGTGCTCGCGCCGGCCGGCTCGCGTACGCGTTTCGGGCCGCTTGACGCCCTCGCGGAGGTCGTCTACGCCGGTGCGCCGGGGGCGACCACGCTCGACCTGGCGGCGGCGCTCGTCGCGCTGCGCGAACGGGAGGTGACGAGCGTTCTGTGCGAGGGCGGCCCGACGCTCGCCGGACGGCTGCTCGCGGCCGGGCTCGTCCAGCGGATCGTCTGGTTCGTCGCGCCGCGGTTCCTGCGCGGCGAACGGGCCGTCCCGGTCCTGGCCGGCGCGGAGCTCGGCGGTCTCGACGGGTGGCGCTTCGATCGCATCGAACGGCTCGGCGAAGATGTCATGCTCTCCGCGGATCTGACACAATGTTCTCCGGCCTGATCGCGCACGACGGGCGCGTCGCCGCTCTCGACGGCGACGTCACGCGCGGCGTGACGCTGACGATCGAGGCGCCCGAGGCGATCGCCGACGGCGTCGCCCTCGGCGACTCGATCGCGATCAACGGCGTGTGTCTGACCGTCGTCGCATTCGACGCGCGCACGCTGCGCTTCGACGTCGTCCCGGAGACGATCCGGCGCGCCGGTTTCGACGCGCTGCGCCCGGGCGAGCGCGTCAACCTGGAGCTCTCGCTGCGCCTGGGCGACCGGCTCGGCGGGCATCTCGTCTACGGCCACGTCGACGACAACGTCGCGATCGTCGCCAAGGAACCCGAAGGGCAAGGCTTCCGGCTCTTCGTCGCGCTTCCCGCGGCGCTCGCCCCGTTCATCGTGGAGAAGGGGTTCATCGCGGTCGACGGCGTGAGCCTGACGATCGCGTCGGTCGGCGCCGACCACTTCACGATCGCGTTGATCCCCGAGACGGCCCGCCGCACGACCCTCGGCGTCAAGGGCGCCGGCGCGCGCGTGAACCTGGAGATCGATCCGGTCGCACGCTACGCGCAAGCCGCGATCGCCGCCTACACCCGCCACGACGGACCGACGGCGGAAGAAGTGGCGTGGGCCTTCGAAATCTAGGCCGCCATCACCCCGACCGCCCCCGGCACCCTGAGCTTGTCGAAGGGCGGTCGTGGCGCGCGATGCTTCGACAAGCTCAGCATGACATGATCCCCGGTCACCCTGAGCTTGTCGAAGGGCGGTCGTGGCGCGCGGTGCTTCGACAAGCTCAGCATGACATGATCCCCGGTCACCCTGAGCTTGTCGAAGGGCGGTCGTGGCGCGCGATGCTTCGACAAGCTCAGCATGACATGTTCCCCGGTCACCCTGGACCTGACCCGGTCCAGTGGACACTTCCGAGTCCCGCCGAAGGGACTCACAGAGAGGTGTCCATGGGAGTCAAAGGTCGTCGGACCTACACCGAGGCGTTCAAGGCGGATGCGATCAAAATGGTGCTTGAGGGCGGAAA
>DATJHK010000087.1:0-46968 GCA_035493875.1 Candidatus Limnocylindria bacterium | reverse complement strand
GTCAACGCCTTGGCTACGCTGTGTCGTAGTACGCTGGGCGTTAGTACCTCGGGTGTTGACGCGAAGGTGCGGGTACCGAAAAGGACATGGCGTGAGGCTGAGGCTTCGGCAGCGAATGGCCGTTTTGACGGTCATTCCGTTGGCGTGGGTTTTTGTGCTCCTGGCGAGCTTTGCGTGGATCGAGCTGGCGACGGCGACTGCAGCCGCGCGAGAGCGCCAATCCGCGGCTGTGGTCATGGAGACCCAGCGTCTCCTGGAGGCAGTCGAGGCGGCGGAGGCGGGGGCACGCGGATATCTCGCGACGGGAAATAGTGCCCTCACTAATCCCTACGATGAGGCAGTTACCCTCGTACCGGGCATCCTCGCAAAGCTGGAGGGTTCCGTCACGGGAGACCGTGACAAACAGCGAGCGCTGAAGCTGCTTCATTCGGCAACGTCTGCCCAGCTCGCGGCGACGGGGGAGGAGATCGCGGCGGTTCGGCGCGGCCGAGGCTGGCAGGTGGCGTCGCGGCTCGACGACGCCTCGCCCGGAAGTGGCATGAACGCCTTTCGCAAGGCGATCGCGGCCTTTGAGTCACGGGAGGTCTCGGAGAATGCCGCGCGTAGCAACTCCGCGCTCGAACTGTGGCTCCATTGGGCGATTCTTCTGACGGTCGGGACCGCACTCGTCACCGCGGTGATGACGCTGCTGAACAGGCGCTTCACCACCGGCGTCGTGAACCGGCTCGCGCTGCTGGCCGAGCAGATCGCCCGCATCCGAAAGGGCTTCCCCATCACGGCGCGCGTCGGTGGGCGCGACGAGGTCACCGCGGTGGAGGACGAAGTCGTGCGCATGACGATCGACGTCGCGCAGCGCCAGACGACCCTGGAGCGTTACCGCCTGCTCTCCGACGTGACGACCGACCTGATCGTCTTCAGCGATCGCTCGACCTTGCGCATTCTGGAGGCGAACAACGCGGCCGCAAAGGCCTACGGCTATCCTCGCGAGGAGATGTCCTCGCTCCTCGTGCAGGATCTCTGCGCCCCGGAAGCTCCGCCGATGTATTCGACGGTGACGCCGCCGGACAAGAGCCGCGGAAACATCCTCTTCGAGAGCGTCCATCGCCGCAGCGACGGCTCGACGTTTCCGGTTGAAGTCGCCTCGCAAAACGCGACGGTCGACGGACAACAGGTCATCATCTCGACGATCCGGGACATCACGGAACGGCGGCGCGGCGCACAGGAGGTCTCGCGTCTGCTCGATCAGGCGCTCGAAGCCTCGCGGCTGAAGACGGAGTTCGTCGCGACGATGAGTCACGAGATCCGTACGCCGATGAACGGCGTGATCGGGATGATCGATCTGCTCTTGCACACGGACCTCGATTCCAGTCAGCGCGACTGCGCGCTGATGGTCAAGGAATCGGCCGACGCGCTCATGATCGTCATCAACGACATCCTCGACTTCTCGAAGCTCGAGGCCGGCCGCGTCGATCTGGAGGCCGTCGATTTCGAGGTCGCGCATGTCGTCGAGTCGGTCGTCGCGCTGCTGCGCATGTCGGCGAACCGAAAAGGGATCGATATCGGGGTCAAGATGTCGCCGCACGTCCCGGCGAGGGTGAGCGGCGATCCGAATCGCCTGCGGCAGATCCTGGTGAACCTCATCGGCAATGCCGTCAAGTTCACGGAATATGGCAGCATCAGGGTCCAGGTCACGGTCGAGATGCGCGTCGACGATGCGGTCGTCTTGCGCTTTTCGGTCACCGATACGGGGATCGGGATCCCCGCGTCCGTGCAGCGCCACCTCTTCCAGCCGTTCGTCCAGGGCGACGGATCGACGACGCGGCGATTCGGCGGCACGGGGCTCGGGCTTTCGATCTCGCGGCGCCTCGTCGAGCTCATGGGCGGCTGCATCGACGTCGAAAGCACCGAAGGCGTCGGCTCGACCTTCACCTTCACGGTACGGTTCCAGCGCGCGCGCACGCGCGCCGAGAGCGCGACTGCGGCGAGCGCGCCGCGCGGCCGGCTGCTCATCGTGGACGACGACCCCTCCGTGCGCGATCTCTTGGCACGGTACGCGACCGCATGGGGCTTCGGCGTTCGGCACGTGTCCGGGACCCAGGCAGCGCTGACGGCGTTGCTGGAGGCAGCCGCCGAAGGGCTGCCGATCGACGTGATGCTGACGGACTACGTCTTGCCCGACACCGATGGATTCGGGTTGATCCGGATGGCGCGCGAGAAACTGGGCGACGCGGCACCGGAAATGCTCTTGATGACGGCGTTCGATGCGATCTCGCACCGTGAACAGGCGTCGGCACTCGGCTGCGCCGGGTACTTCGTGAAGCCGGTCTTGCTCTCGCGGCTCTACGATACGTTGTGCAGTCTCATGGCGCAGTACGACGTCATCGAGCCCGCGAGCACCCCGGAGCCGGTCGTGGAACTCGCCCAGGCACGCCGGAGACGCGACGTGCGGATCCTGCTGGCCGAAGATACGCCGACCAATCAGCGCGTCGCGAAGATGCAGGTCGAGCGTCTCGGGTACGCACTCGATGTCGTCAAAGACGGGCGTGAGGCGGTCGAGGCGCTCAGGAAAACGCACTACGATCTCGTGCTCATGGATTGTCAGATGCCGGAGATGGACGGATACACGGCGACGCGGCACATCCGTGAGCTCGAGGTGGAAACGGGGCGGCGCGTGACGATCGTCGCGTTGACCGCAAACGCGCTCGAACGCGATCGGCAGGCTTGCATGGATGCCGGCATGGACGATTACCTTGCGAAGCCCCTCCAGTTCGAGGCGTTGCGCGCCATGCTGGAGCGTCTGTTGCCTCCGAAGCGCGGGAAGGAGAAGGTGTCATGATCGTCGGGTTGGTCGATGACGCACGTGCGAACTTGCGGATCTACGAGCACGTCTTGTCGCGTATCGCCGGAACACGGACGGTGTCGTTCACGTCATCGGAGGATGCGCTGGATTGGAGTGCGTACAGCGAGCCGGACCTCCTCATCGTGGATTACCGGATGCCGGCGCCGGACGGCATCGAGTTCATCCAGCGCTACCGCGCGATGCGGCCGCAGAGCGAGACGCCGATCATCATGATCACCGGTGATCATGATCGCGAGGTGAGGAACCGCGCTCTGGAATCGGGAGCGACGGACTTTCTGCACAAGCCGACCGATCCGGTGGAGCTGCACGCGCGGGCGCGGAATCTCCTGGCGCTCCACGAGAGCCGGCGCAAGCTCCGTGCGCACGCGGCCTCGCTCGAGGAAGAGGTGGCGCGCGCCGTCGCGGACATCGCGGCGCGCGAGGAAGAGACGATCCATCAGCTCATGCGCGCGGCCGAGTTCCGCGACGACAGCACCGGGCAACACATCGTCCGCATGGGGCACTACGCGGCGGCGATGGCCGAGGCGTTGGGGCTGAGCGCCGAGGAGCAGCGCAATATGCTGCTCGCGACGCCGATGCACGACATCGGGAAGGTCGCGATTCCGGACAGCATCCTGCTCAAGCCCGGGCGCCTCGATCCGCAGGAGATGGAGATCATGCGCCGCCACGCGCAGGCGGGGTACGACATCCTCAAGGGAAGCCGCTCGAAGCTCCTTCAGCTCGCGGCCGAGATCGCGCTCGGCCACCACGAGAAGTTCGACGGCTCCGGATACCCGTACGGCCTCAAGGGCGAGGCGATCGCGCTGAGCGCGCGCATCTGCGCGATCAGCGACGTGTTCGACGCCTTGACCACGAAGCGGCCCTACAAGGACGCGTGGTCGACCGACGAGGCGTTGATCGAGATCCGGTCGCTTTCCGGAACGTCGTTCGACCCGATGCTCGTCGCCCTGTTCCTGAAGATCCGGGATACGATCCTCGCGATCAAGGCGCGATTCTCCGACAACGTCAACGGGGTGGCGGTTCTCCAATGAGCCTCATGGATCTGAACATGTCGCGGCTTCACGACATCACCGGCGGCGATCGCGAACTGAACGGAGAAGTGATTCGCCTCGTGCTCGAGGATGCGGAGACGGCGATCGGGGAACTCGTCCCGGCGCTGGCCGTGCGGAATGCGGCCGTCGGCGGCACGCTCGCGCACCAACTGAAGGGAGCGTCGGCCAACGTCGGCGCCGAACGGCTCGCCGACGCGGCGCTGCGCCTCGAGCGCGCGCTCGACGACGACGATTGGACCACGGCGTCGCGGTCGTTCGACGAGGTCCTCGCGGCGCTCGCGACGTTGCGCGACGTGGCGGCCTCGCTGGAGGCCGCCGGGGAGTCCTAAACCTGGACGACCTGGGTGATCTCGGGGACGTCCTCGCGGACGACCGCCTCGATCCCGCCCTTGAGCGTCGACTGGACGGCGGCGCAGCCGCCGCACGCGCCGAGCATCTGCACGAACGCGACGTCGCCTTCGACCTTGATCAGCCAGACGTCGCCGCCGTCGCGGCGGATCGCCGGGCGAATCCGATCGAGAGCCGCTTCGATGCGGCTCTCGATCGTCGGCGCGGTCATCGCTACTGCCCGAACTCCTTCATGAGGTCGTGCATGCGGCCCGACATCTTGAGCGCGTCGTCCCACTTGCGCTGCCACATGTTGCGCCCGAAGATCAGGCCCACGCAGCCCGACTCCATCGCGAGACGCGCCTTGTGCACCGTGTCGTCGTCGCCCATCTTCGAGCCGCCGGAGACGAGCACGAGCGTGCGTCCCGCCGACTTGACGACCTTGCGCAGCCCGTCGAGCTCCGACATCGTGAGCGTGTTGTAGGGCTTGGGCGAGGCGGCCGCCGCCTCTTCGGACTTGGGCACGTTCAGCTTGACGATGTCGGCGCCGATCTCGCACGCGACGCGCGCTGCGTAGTCGACCGCGTAGAGCGAGTCCTGGCCGCCCTTGGCCTTGATCGCCGAGCCGCGTGGATACGACCACACGATCAGCGGCATCCCGTAGCGCTCGCACTCGCGGCGCACCTCGTTGGCCTGCTCGATGTCGGCGGCCTGGTTGGGCGAACCGACGTAGAGCGTATATCCCACGGCGTCGGCACCGAGCCGCACCGCATCCTCCACGGTGGAGGTCAGCGAACTGAAGGACTCGTCGTCGGGCGGAACGTTCGTCTTCCCGTTGATCTTCAGGACCAGCGGAACGCGTCCGGCGTACTGTTTGTGATACTTCTCGGCCAGCCCGATGTGGTAGGCGATCCCCGAGAAATTCCCCTCGACGGCCAGGCGCAAGACCCAGTCGGTGTCGAGAGCGTCGGGGTTGTCGAAGAAGTCGATCGGGCCGTGCTCGAGACCTTGATCGATCGGGAGCAGCATCAGCGTCCCGTTGCCGGGGCCGTGGCCGTACATCATGTTGTAGAGGCGCGCGCGCTTACCGGTCGAGAGGTTGAGGTCCTCGAAGGACGGCCGGCGGATCGAAGCAAGCATCGGGTCGGTTTCCCTTCGGTTCGTAGTGTTCGGCCCGCCGGATTCGCGCGGGCCCCGTCGGCACCATTGTGCGCTATGCGACGACCTCCGACAACGACCGGGGTCGTGGGTTTCTTGCTTGTGATCCGGGCGTCGCGTTCGACCTTTGTCGAAGGGTCGGCTCAGGCCAAGGCATAGGCGGCGGCAAGCCCGCTGACGACCCCGGCGTAGAGTCCGACGCCCAGCAGAGCGACCGTCGCGGGCCGTCGGTCGCCGCGGAAGATGATCCAGGCGAGACCCGTTCCGAAGAGCAGCGCGGGGAGGCCGAAGAGACCGGTCCAGGCGGGGAGGCGTGGGTCGAACAGGGTCGATGCGAACAAGACGAGCGTGACGATGACGGCGATCGCGAGACGGTTGTACGTGACCGACGGGCCCCAGCGCACGACGAGCGTCCGCTTTCCGGCGGCGAGATCCTCGCCGCAGTCGGGGATCTCGACGCAGAGCATCATCGTGAACATCGCCGCGGCCGGCGCGATCAGCGCGGCGAGCAGCGTGCCGTCGACGCGGCCGGTGAAGGCCGCATAGCCAGTCGCCGGGACGAGGACCGCGACGACGAGCGTCGCGTCGAGCTCGCCGAGACCGCGCGCCGCCAAGCGCACCGGCGGCGCCGAATAGATCCACGCGGCCGCCAGGATCGCGATCCCGAGGACGGCGACCACGTCGTTGCCGGCGAAGGCGAAACGCAGTGTCGCCGCCAGGCCGAGCGCCGCGCAGACGAGCGCGGCCGTCAGCGCGACGCGCGGCGCGAGCGCGCCCTCGGAGAGCACCCCGCTCCCGCCGGACCAGCGCGTGCGCCGCGCCCCCACGTCGGAGGCGCGGTCGAAGTAGTCGTTGGCGTAGTGGACCATCAGGTGGAACGCGGTCACGAGCCCTTGCGCCCACAGATACGTCGCGAGATCGAGTTGCGCGCCGCGATGGTGGGCGAGCGCCGCCCCGAGCGCAACCCCGGCGAACCCGCCGTAGAGAAAGAGCGGCCGGGACAAGCGAACGAACGCGACCACGCTCGCGACGTTCTCGCGCAGGCCGCGGCGTCCCGCGCGCCGTACGCGCCGGTCCGTATGGGAGAGCACGTCGGGTTCATCGGGGTCGGCGCGATGGGGGAACCGATGGCCGCGTCGCTGCTGCGCGCCGGCTTCGCGGTGACCGTCTGCGCGCACCGCAATCGTGCCCCGGTCGAGCGGCTCGTCGCGCTCGGCGCGCGCGACGGCGGTGATCCGGCCGGGGTCGTGCGCGACGCGGCGATCGTGGTGACGTGCGTTCCGGACGCGCCGCAGGTCGAGGACGTGCTCTTCGGCGCCCACGGCGTCGCCAATGGTGCCCAGCCGGGGACGCTGGTGATCGACATGTCGACGATCTCGCCGGTCGCGACGCGCGCGTTCGACGCGCGGCTGCGCGAGCGCGGGCTGCGCTTCCTCGACGCGCCCGTCTCGGGCGGCCCGGTGCGCGCCGCGAGCGGGACGCTCACGATCATGGTCGGGGCGTCCGAGGACGACTTCGCAGCCGCCGAGCCCGTGCTGCGCGCGATGGGGACGCCGCGGCGCTTGGGCCCCGTCGGGATGGGCGAGGTCGTCAAGCTCGTCAACCAGATCATCATCTCGAACGTGATGGTCGCGAACGCCGAGGCGCTCGTCTTCGCCGCAAAGGCCGGCGCCGACGTCGCCGCCGTGCGCGAGGTGATCCTCAGCGCGACGGGTTCGAACTATCTGCTCGACAAGTGGCTGCCGACGACGTGGCTCGACGGGCATCACAACGCCGGCTTCGCGCTCGATCTGCTGCGTAAGGACCTCGCCGCGGCGCTCGACTCGGCGCGCGCGCTGAAGGTTCCGATGCCTGCCAGCTCGCTTGCGTATCAGCTCTACACCGCGACCTCCGGCGAAGGCCACGGCGGCGACGACTACTCGTCGGTGGCGCAGTTCTACGAGCGCGCCGCGGACGTGCAGGTCGTCGCGAAGTAGGCAGCGTCCGTGCTGTTCGGCGCGATCGACGTCGGAACGAACTCGATCCATCTGATCGTCGTCGAGCTGGACTCGGCCTTCGACACCTCGCGCGTCGTCTACAAGGCGCGCGAGATGGTGCGGCTCGGGAGCGACGACGCGCTCGAGCGCGGCAGGCTCTCGCGCAAGGCGATGGAGCGCGGCGTCGACGCGATCGGGAAGTTTGCCGAGGCCGCGCGGCTGCGCGGCGCCGAGCGGATCCGAGCCGTCGCGACCTCGGCGGTGCGCGAGAGCGACAACGGTGAGGAGTTCCGGCGGCTCGTCGAGGCGCGCAGCGGGCTGAAGCTGGAGGTCCTCGACGGAAACGAGGAGGCGCGCCTGATCCATCTCGGGGTCGCCAACGGTTTCCCGCTCTACGACCGGCTTGCGGTGATCGTCGACATCGGCGGCGGTTCGACGGAGTTCATCGTCGCCGACGGAGACCGCCCGTACCTGGTCGACTCGGTGAAACTGGGAAGCCTGCGGCTGTACGACGCGTTTCTGCGTGACGGGTCGAACCCGGTCAAGGCGATGCGAACGCTCGACGCGCACGTCACCGACGTCCTCGGCCCGGCGCTCGAGCGTGTGCGGCACTACTCGCTGGACCTCGCGATCGGAACCTCCGGGACGATCATGGGTCTCGCCGCGCTCGACGCGGCGGCGCGCGGGATCCCGCTGCGGCGCGTGCACGGGTACACGCTCACGCGCGCGCGGCTCGAGTCGCTCCAGCGCACGATGCTCCCGATGAGCGAGGCGGAGCGGCGCCGGATGCCGGGGATGAACCCGCGCCGCGCCGACATCATCGTCGCCGGCAACGCGGTCCTGATCGGCGCGCTCGCGCTCCTGGGCCGGGAAGAGATCATCGTGTGCGAGCGCGCGCTGCGTGACGGCGTCGTCGTCGACCTGGCCAACCGCGATCGCGCGCTCGCGCAGCAGCTCGGCGATGCGCGGGCGAAACGCCTCGCAGCGGTCGAACGGATGGCGCATCGCTACGAGCAGCTCGCGGGGCACCAGCGCACGGTCGCGCGCCTCGCGCTCGTGCTGTTCGAGAAGCTCGCGCCGCTCCACGGCCTGGTCCCCGCCGACCGCGACCTGCTCTGGGCGGCGGCGATGCTGCACAGCGTCGGCCGGTTCGTCAGCAAGAGCAGCCGCCACAAGCACTCCGCGTACCTGATCCGCAATACGCCGCTCGAAGGGTGGCGCGACGACGAGCGGGAGCTGGTCGCCCAGGTCGCGCGCTACTACCGGCGCGCCGCCCCCAAGCCCTCGCACCCGGAGTACATGGCCCTCGCGAGTGCCGATCGGACCCGGGTCGACCGGCTCGCGGCGCTGCTGCGGCTCGCCGACGGACTCGACGCCCGCCACCAGGGGACCGTTACCGACGTCGCCGTCCGAAGCGAGGACGGGCGAGTCGTCGTCGCCGCGCAGGCCGACGGCGATCCCTCGGGCGAACTCGCCGGAGCGATGGCGAAGGCAGATCTCTTCGAGCGCTCGTTCGGGATGCCGGTCGTGTTCGAAGCCGTCGACGGAGTACGTGCGTGAACGGAACCCTGGCGAAGAAGAGGATCCTGCTCGTCGACGACGAGGCGGCGATCGTCCACTCGCTGCGCTACAACCTCGAGAAGAACGGCTACGCGGTGACGACCGCCGGCGACGGCCGTACGGCGGTGACGCTTGCGCAGAGCGAACACCCGGATCTGGTCGTGCTCGACATCATGCTGCCCCTGCTGGACGGGATCGAGGCCTGCAAGGAGATCCGCAAGACCTCCAGCGTTCCGATCATCATGCTCACCGCGAAGGACCAGGAGTTCGACAAGGTCCTCGCGCTCGAGCTGGGCGCCGACGACTACGTCACCAAGCCCTTCTCGCTCGGTGAGATCATGGCGCGGATCAAGGCGCGTCTGCGGCGCGTCGAGGTCGACGCGGAAGAGCGCGACGAGTCGATCACGGCCGGCGAGATCACGATCGACCCGCCGCGCAACCGGCTCCTCGTGCGGGGCCGCGAGGTGCAGCTCGCGCCCAAGGAATTCCGGTTGCTCCACGTGCTGATGGAGAACCGCGGTCGCATCGTCACGCGGCAGATGCTGCTCGAGAAAGTGTGGGGCTACGACTTCGAGGGCGAGCACCAGACGATCAGCGTGCACATCCGGTGGCTGCGCGAGAAGATCGAGGTCGATCCCAACAACCCGCGGCACATCATCACGGTGCGCAGCCGCGGCTACATGTTCCGGGAGTAGGACGTGCTGCCGGACATCGTCGCCGGCGCGCTCGGGGTGCTCGTCGGGGCGGGCGCCGCGTACGCGGCGCTGCGGCCGTACACCGGCGAGCGCCGTTCGGAAGACAAGCGCACCGAGATGTTTCCGCTTGTCGACGAGGAGCGCGCCGCACGGCTCGTCGGTGCGCTGCCGTTCGCCGCGTTCACCGTCGACCAGCGCGGCCGGGTGCGCGTCTTCAACGCGGCGAGCGCGGCGCTCTTCGGCGTCGCATCGGAACGCGCGGTCGGGCGCGCGCTGATCGAGGTGATCCCGTCGGTCGAGCTGGAGCGGATGATCCAGGCCGCGCTCGGCGGCGAGACGCGCACGCGCGACGTCGTCTTCGGCGCGGGCGCGCGCGAGCGGTACGTCGGGATCACCGCGCAGCCGTACGAAGGCGGCGCGATCGCGATCGCCACCGACCGCACCGCGTACCTGGCGGCGGAGCGCGTGCGCCGCGAGTTCACCGGCAACGTCTCGCACGAGCTGCGCACGCCGCTCTCGGCGATGAAGCTGATGCTCGAGACCGTGATGCTCTCCGAGGACGATGCCGAGGCGCGCGCGCTGTTCCTGCCGCAGATCGCACAGGAGGTCGAGCGTATGATCGGCTTGGTAGAAGATCTGCTCGAGCTGGCGCGCTCGGAAGCGGGCGTCATCAGCCTGCGCCGGGAGCGCTTCGATCTGACGGAGGTCGCGAGCTCGACCGTTGCTACGTTCGCGCAACGCGCCGACGCGCTCGGGATCGCGCTCGTCCTCGAAGCGCCGGCACCCGTCGAGGTCGACGCCGACCGCGCGCGCTTGACGCAAGTCGCGCTCAATCTGGTCGACAACGCACTGCGGCACACGCCGGCCGGCGGGCGCGTGACCGTCGCGGTGGGACGCGACGGCGACGAGGCGTTTCTGCGCGTGCGCGACACCGGGATCGGGATCCCGTTCGGCGATCTGCCGCGCGTCTTCGAACGGTTTTACGTCGTCGACCGCTCGCGCTCGCGCGAGCACGGCGGCACCGGCCTCGGACTTTCGATCGCGAAGCACCTCGTCGAGGCGCACGGCGGGACGCTCAGCGCAAGTTCCGTGTACGGCCAAGGCGCGACGTTCACGATGCGCCTGACCGCGCTGCAGCCCGGCGCCGAACATTAAGGATCCTTAGGCAAAGGTTAATGTCCACTTACTATTGGCCTGCGACGATCCAGCGCGGCGGGCCGTTTTAACCAACGGTTACCCCGTGTTGCTTTTTGGAGGACATACCACGTGAAGAGGAACGCTGCGCTCGCGGCTCTGGTCCTCGGTCTCTCGGTCGTCGCGACGGCCGTTCCCGGCCTGGCCGATTCATCGATCACGGCCGCCGGCTCGACCGCGTTGCTTCCGCTGGTCAAGGATGCCGCGGACGAATATCAGCACGCGCATCCCGACGTGAAGATCAGCGTCTCGGGCGGCGGATCGGGTACCGGAATCAATCAGGCCGCTGCGAAGGCGGTCGACATCGGCGACTCGGACATCACGGCGCCGGCGCATCCCGAACTGCATGACAATCGCGTCGCGGTGATCGGCTTCTCGGTCGTCACGAACCCGAGCGTCACCGTCAAGAACCTGACGAAGAAGCAGATCCAGGACATCTTCACCGGCAAGACGACGAACTGGAACCAGGTCGGCGGGCCCGACCAGAAGATCGTCGTGATCAACCGTCCGCGCAGCTCGGGCACGCGCGCCGTCTTCGTCAAGACCGTCATGAACGGGACGCCGGTCAACGAGTCGGGGCTCACCGAGGACGCGACCGGGACGGTCGTCAGCGTCGTCAAGCAGACCCCGGGCGCGATCTCCTACGCGGCCTTCTCGGGTACGCACGGCCAGGGCCTCAACGAAGTCTCGATCGACGGCACGGCGCCGACCGAGGACAACGTGAAGAGCGGCAAATACCCCTTCTGGTCGTACGAGCACATGTTCACCTTCGGACCGCCGAGCGGCGATATCTCGCGCTTCATCGCGTTCGTGCAGACCAGCAGCGGCCTGCTGGCCAAGAACGGCTACATCAAGATCGGCGACATGAAGGTCACGGAGAGCGATCGCTGAGCGAACGGTAGATTAAGACGTCTTAAACTCGTCTTAACCCCCGCTTACGCTTCGGTTGCGACGATTTGGGCACGGTGAACGCGATGCGACGCCGTGCCTGCTCGTTTTGGAGGACGTTTCCGGTGAACCGCACCCCGTTCGGGCCGGAACCGTCGCGTGCGCCGTCAAACACCCGGTGGGCCCTTCGAACGCTGCGCACGCCGCATGCGAGGTGGCCGCGATGAACCGTCACGGAGTCCGACCGCTAGCGTGATAGCAGCACAAGCCCAGCGTTCCCACCGCGTGGAGAGGATCGCCATCGTCGTCCTGCGCGCGGCGGCGACCTTCGTCATCGTCGGGATGGCGGCGTTGCTGGGATACCTCGCCTTCGAGGGAACGCGGACGTTCACCGTCGATCACGTCCCGCTCACGACGTTCCTCTTCAGTTCCGATTTCAACACCGACGGGAACAAGCCGGGCTCGGCCGTGTTCATCGTCGGCTCGCTTGCGGTGACGCTCTTCGCGGTCGTCGTCGGCGGCCCGATCGGGATCGCGGTCGGCGTTTTTCTCGCCGAGGTCGCGCCGCCGCGGATGACGCAGATCTTCAAGCCGGCGATCGAAGTGATGGTCGGGATTCCGTCGGTCGTCTACGGCTGGCTCGGGTTGACGCTGCTGGTCCCCTTGATCCGCACGCACACCAGTTCGCCGAGTGGATTCGGCTTGGCCGCGGCGGGTATCGTCCTCTCGATCATGATTCTGCCGACCGTGATCACGCTGAGTGAGGATGCCTTCCGCTCGCTGCCGGGCGCGCTCAAGGAAGGCTCGCTCGCGCTCGGCGCGACGCGCTGGCAAACGATCACGCGCGTGCTGCTGCCGAGCGCCGCGAGCGGCCTCTCGGTCGCGCTCATCCTCGGGATGGCGCGCGCGATCGGTGAGACGCTCGCGATTCAGATGGTGATCGGGAACGCGACGCAGTTCGCGCAGGGGATCTTCAACCCGACCGCCTCGCTGACGACGGAGATCGTCACCGACATGCCGGGCGCGACGCAGGGGTCGATGCTCGAGCACGCGCTCTTCTCGATGGCGCTGCTGCTGCTCCTGATCGCGATGGTGCTGATCGTGTTCGTGCGCTTCGCTTTGCGGCGGAGAGCGTGATGGACGCCGCCGTACCGGAAGTCCGCCCACGCCGCGTCGCCGCGACGGGCGGTGTCCGCGCGCGCAAGGCCGCGGACGCGATCGCGACCGTCGTCCTCTGGGCGATGGCGCTGAGCATCATCCTGATGCTCGCGGCGTTCGTGATCTACATGATCTATCTGGGCGCGAGCGCGCTTTCACCGGCGTTCATCTTCGGGCAGCCGAAGGAGACCACCGCGGGCGGCGGGATCGGGCCCGAGATTTTCAACTCGTTCTACATCCTCATGCTCACGCTGCTCTTCACGATCCCGATCGCGCTCTGCGCCGGGATCTATTTGCAGGAGTACGCGAAGCCGGGGCCCTTCCGCACCATCGTGCAGTTCAGCGCCGAGTCGCTCGCGACGGTCCCCTCGATCGTCATGGGCCTCTTCGGCTTGCTGATCTTCGTCTATTACTTCAAGTGGGGCTTCACGGCGATCGGCGGCGCGCTGACCTTGACGCTGCTGAACCTTCCTGCGCTGATGCGCGTGACGCAGGAGGCGCTCGCGAGCGTCCCCGACACGCTGCGCGAGGCGTCGATGGGCCTGGGCGGGACGAAGTGGCAGACGATCACGCGCGTCGTGCTGCCGAGCGCGATCGGCCGCCTGACGACCGGCGTCGTGCTGATCGCCGGGCGCATCTTCGGCGAGACGGCGGCGCTGATCTTCACCGCGGGGCTGAGCGTGTCGGCGAATTCGCCGTACGACCTGAACCCGATGCACACCGCCGAAACGCTGGCGGTCCACCTGTGGTACACGCACTCGGAGTCGATCGTGCCCGACGTGAACCGCATCGGCAACGGCTCGGCGCTCGTGCTGCTCATCATGGTGCTCCTCTTCAACCTCTGCGCGCGCATCATCGGACGCGCTCTGACCAAACGCTTTACCGGGAGAACCTCGTGATCGAGATGCAGCCGCCGACGCAGAGCCAGACCCCGGTGACCGAGAAACTGGTCGCCGAGAACGTCAACGTCTTCTACGGCGCGTTCCACGCGATCAAGGACGCCTCGCTCGTGATCCGCAGCGAGCACGTCACCGCGCTGATCGGGCCATCGGGCTGCGGCAAGTCGACGTTTCTGCGCGCGCTCGACCGCATGCACGACCTCACCCCGGGAGCGCGCGTCGAGGGCCGTGTGCTCTTGGACGGCGAGGACATCTACGGACCCGACGCCGATCCGGTCGTCATCCGGCACCGCATCGGGATGGTGTTCCAGCGGCCCAACCCGTTCCCCAAGACGATCTACGAGAACGTCGTCTACGGCCCGCGGATCCACGGCGAGCACCGCAAGGCGCAGCTCGACGAGACCGCCGAGCGCGCGCTGCGCAGCGCCGCGCTCTGGGACGAGGTCAAGGACCGTATGCACCGCTCGGCGCTCGATCTCTCCGGCGGGCAGCAGCAGCGTCTGTGCATCGCGCGCGCGATCGCGCTCAACCCCGAAGTAATCCTGATGGACGAGCCTGCCTCGGCCCTCGACCCGATCGCGACCTCGAAGATCGAGGACTTGATCGGTCAGCTGACCGAGCAGTTCACCGTCGTCATCGTGACGCACTCGATGCAGCAGGCGGCGCGCATCTCCGACTTCACCGCGTTCTTCCACCTCGGCGAGATCGTCGAGGTCGGTCCGACCGATCAAATCTTCACGCACCCGCGCGAGAAGCGCACCGAAGACTACATCACCGGCCGCTTCGGCTAGGGAAAAAGCGGCGGCAGCGCGCGCGGCGAAGGACGCGCGCGATGATCGCCTCCGACGTTCCCGCCACGCCGCAGCCTGCCGCGGCGATCCCGCCGACGATGCGGGCGCTGCGCAAGCAGACGGCCGCGCCCGGATTCACCCTCGAGCGCGTCGCCGTCCCGACCGTCGGTCCGAACGACGTGCTGATCGAGGTGCGGACCGTCGGTCTGTGCGGCACCGATCTCCACATCTACGAGTGGGACCGTTGGGCGCAGCGGCGGGTCAAGCCGCCGACGACGATCGGTCACGAGTTCATGGGCGTCGTCGCGGCCGTCGGCAACGCGGTCAAGGCCGTGGCGGTCGGCGACCGCGTCTCGGCCGAGGGGCACATCGCATGCGGCGTCTGTTCGCTCTGCCGCACCGGCCAGGCGCATATCTGCGAGCACGTCGAGATCATCGGCGTCGACACCGACGGCGCGTTCGCCGACTACATCCGCATGCCGGAAGGGAACGTCTGGAAGCTCGACCCGTCGATCCCGGACGCCTGGGCGGCGGTGTTCGACCCGCTCGGCAACGCCGTGCACACCGTGATGGCGGCGGACGTCTCGGTGAAGTCGGTCGTCATCACGGGGGTCGGCTCGATCGGGCTGATGGCGATCCCGGTCGCGCGCGCCGCCGGCGCCGCGAAGGTGTTCGCCGTCGACGTCAACCCGCAGAAGCTGGCGCTCGCCTCGCGCGTCGGCGCGGACGCGACGTTCCTCGCGACGCAGCCCGACCTCGTCGATGAGATCATCTCGCGCACCGGCGGCGACGGCGCCGACGTGCTGCTCGAGATGTCGGGCTCCGGTTCGGCGATCAACAACGGCCTGGCCATGGTGCGCAACGGCGGCGTTGCGGCGCTGCTCGGGATCCCCTCGGACGAGGTCGAGATCAACCTCGCCGAACGGCTCATCTTCAAAGGGCTCAAGGTCCTGGGAATCAACGGCCGGCGGATGTTCGAGACCTGGTACCAGACTCAGGCGCTCGTCACCAGCGGCCGCGTCGATCTCACGCCGATCATCACGCACGAGATGCCGTTCGAACGCTACGACGAGGCGTTCACGCTGATGAAGTCCGGCGAAGCCGCGAAAATCGTGCTCACGCTCTAGCGCCGCGATCGTGGCCCGTGCTTCGACAAGCTCAGCATGACACAAGACAAGCCTCCCCCGTCATGCTGAGCCTGTCGAAGCATCCCCCCGGTCATGCTGAGCCTGTCGAAGCATCCCCCGTCACGCTGAGCCTGTCGAAGCGCCCTTAGATCTGCACGATCCGTAGGTCCAGGCGGACGAGTTCCTTCACGTGCGCGATCGGGAGCGGGCGGTGGTCGACCGTCCGTTCTCCGGCGCGCACCGAGAGATCGTACATGCCGGGGACCACGCCGTGCAGGATGTAGACCCCGGAGCGGTCCGTGCGCGTCGTGTAGGCGTGCCGGCCGCGCTCCTCGTTGACGTGGATCGCCAGGTTCGCGACGGGCCGGCCGACTCGGTCGACGACGTAGCCGGCGACTGCCGTCGCCGGCTCGTCCTCCAAGCCCTTGCCTTCGCCGGGGATCAGACCGCGCGTGAGCATCTGGTGGTGGCGCGCCAAAATCCCGATCCCGCGGACCATCAGCGAGAGGTACCCGCGGGCGGAGATCACCAGATCGTAGACGCCTTCCGGCAACTCGGCGGCGAACGTGCCGAGACGGTCGGCGTCGAAGCGGAACACGCGCCCGTCGCGCGCGGCGCACATGATGCGCGCCTCTGCGAGCGGGGCGCTCGAGCGGCGGTCAAGGAGCGTACACCGCAGCGTTCCGAAGGAGGTCTCCATATCTTTCCATCCATCGGCGCGCTTGCGCGATGAGTTGACGACCGGAGACCGATGAACGCCGCTTTCGAAGCCCGCCTCACGAGCGATCTGGACGCCCTGCGTGCCGCCGGCACGTACAAGCACCTCCGTCACCTGACCGGGCCGATGGCGGCCGAGGTGCACATGGAGGAAGCCGGCGACGTCATCGTGCTCTCGTCGAACAACTATCTCGGACTCGCCGACGACGCCGACGTGATCGCCGCGGGGATCGCGGGGCTGCAGCGCTACGGTGCCGGAACGGCGTCGGTGCGCTTCATCTGCGGCACGTTCGACGTGCACCGCGCGCTCGAGGAGAAGATCGCGGCGTTCCTGGGTTTCGAGGCCGCGCTCTCGTACGTTTCGTGCTGGACGGCGAACGAAGGGTTGATCCCGACGATCGCGACCGCCGGAAACACGATCGTCTCCGACGAGCTCAACCACGCCTCGATCATCGACGGCTGCCGGCTCGCCGGCGCGAAGCGCACGCGCTACAAGCACGGCGACATGGCCGATCTCGAGCAGAAGCTGCGCGAGGCGGAGGGAACGGCGTTCATCATCACCGACGGCGTCTTCTCGATGGAAGGGTCGATCGCGAAGCTTCCCGAGATCGTCGCGCTCGCGGAGAAGTACAACGCGGTCACGATCGTCGACGACTCGCACGGGACCGGCGTGATGGGCAAGACCGGCCGCGGGACGATCGAGCACTTCGGCCTCGAGGGGAAGATCGACATCGTGACCGGGACGCTGGGCAAGGCGCTCGGCGGCGCCGCGGGCGGCTTCGTCGCCGGTTCCCGCGCGCTCGTCGACACGCTCGTCCAGCGCTCGCGCACGCAGCTGTTCTCCAACGCGCTGCCGGCGACCGTCGCGGCGAGCGCGCTCGCGGCGATCGAGAAGCTCGATGCGCACCCGGAATTGGTCGAGGCACAGCGTGCGAACACGCAATACTTCCGCGAGGGACTCCGCACGCTCGGCTTCACCCCGCTCGAAGGTCCGAGCGCGATCGTGCCGATCATCGTCGGCGACACCGCGTTCGCGATCGCGATGAGCGATCGGCTTCTCAAAGAGGGCGTCTTCGTCACCGGGTTCGGCTTCCCGGTCGTCCCCGAGGGGACGGCGCGCATCCGCGTGCAGATGTCGAGCGCGCTGACGCGCGCGGAGCTCGATCGCGCGCTCGCCGCGTTCGAGAAGGTCGGCACCGAGCTGGGATTGATCGGTACGAGCCGCGCCGGCTGACGTAACGGAACATTAACCGGACGGCCCGCGTGCCATGGGTCCAAAAGTCCTATTCGGTGATACCCTAGTGTGACGCCAAGCACCGGTGGTGACGCGAGTCCGGCGATGTTTCGCCGGCTCACTGTTCCACGCGTGCTGATGACGGTGCGTCTAGGAGCATCACGGAAGCAATGTTGCATCTCGGTCAGGAGGTCACGGGCATCGCCGCGCTCATCGCGACGCGGCGCGCCCGGGTGGGGATCATCGGTCTCGGGTACGTGGGCCTGCCGCTCGCGGTGGAGTTCGCGAAGCGGTTTCCGACCCTCGGCTTCGACGTCGATGCACCGCGCGTCGCGGGTATCAACGCTGGGCAATCGCATATCGGAGACGTCCCCTCGACATTGCTCGAGACGCTCGTGCGCGAGAACAAGCTCCAGGCGACGACCGAGTTCGAGCGGCTCGCGAACTGCGACTGCGTCATCGTGTGCGTTCCGACGCCGCTCGATGCACGCAAGGAGCCCGACCTCTCGTACATCGTCGCGGCGGGCAAGGTGATCGCGCAGCACCTGCGTCCCGGCCAACTGATCGTCCTCGAATCGACGACCTATCCCGGGACCACCGACGAGCTGCTTTTGCCGATCCTGCAGAAGAGCGGCCTGGAACTCGACCGTGACTTCCACCTCGCGTTCTCGCCGGAGCGCGTCGATCCGGGGAACACGGTGTTCGAACTCGCCTCGATCCCGAAGGTGGTCGGCGGCTGCAGTGCCGAGTCCGGCGTGCTCGCCGCCGCGTTGTACGGCGCGGTCTTCGGCCGCGTCCACCCGGTGAGCAACGCGCGCGTCGCCGAGACGACCAAGCTGCTCGAGAACACCTTCCGCGCCGTCAACATCGGCCTTGTCAACGAGATGGCGCTGATGTGCGATCAGATCGGGATCAGCAGCCGTGAGGTGATCGAGGCCGCGGCGACCAAGCCGTTCGGGTTCATGGCCTTCCATCCCGGTCCGGGCGTCGGCGGCCATTGCATCCCGCTGGACCCCCTCTACCTCTCGTGGAAGGCGCGCGAGTACGGCTTCTCCTCGCGCTTCATCGCCCTCGCCGACGAGGTCAACAGCGCGATGCCGGAGCACGTCGTCGCGCTCGTGGCGCGCGGCCTCAACGACGTCGGACGGGCCCTTCGCGATGCACGGATCCTCGTGCTGGGCGTCGCCTACAAAGAGGACGTCGCGGATCTTCGCAACAGCCCGGCACTGACGATCATCGATCGCCTGCGCGCCGCCGGCGCGATCGTCCGCTACCACGACCCGTTCGTCCCGTTCTTCGATCCGCTGCACGCCGAGATCCCGGCCGGACGCGTCGTGGCGTGGAACGACATCGTCGACCGTCGCGCCAAGCGCTACCGCTCGGCCGATGCGTCGGTGCGGCCGGTGGAGACGCAGGTCGACGGACGTCGCCGCAACGACCCGCTCACGAGCAGCGAGCTGAGCGACGAGCTCCTGCGCGAGACTGATTGCGTCCTCGTCGCGACGGCCCACCGCGCGATCGACTACGAGCGCGTCGGGCGGCTCGCAAAGTTCGTCGTCGACACGCGCAGCGTCATCCCCGACGGTGCGCAAGCACGGGTGATCTCGCTGTGAGGAAGATCTTGATCACGGGCGGCGCGGGCTTCATCGGCTCGCACCTCGCCGAACGCTACGTCGCCGACGGCGCGGACGTCGTCGTCGTCGACGATCTCTCGACCGGCCGGCTCGAGAACCTGGCCCCGATCGAAGCGTCGCCGTCGCTGCGCGTCGTCGTCGCCGACGTGCGCGACGAGGAGCGGATGGCGCAGCTGCTCGCCGACCGCGATCTCGTCTTCCACATGGCGGCGCGGATCGGGCTCAAGCTCGTCATTCAGAGCCCGCTGACGACGCTGGAGACGAACGTCGACGGGACCGCCAGCGTGCTGCGCGCCGCGCGCGCCGCGAAGGCGAAGATCGTCGTCGCCTCGACTTCCGAGGTCTACGGCCTGGCGTCGCGCATCCCGTCCGCCGAGGAAGACCCGATCACGATCGGTGCCCCGACGAAGGGCCGCTGGAGCTACGCGGCGTCGAAGGCGCTCGACGAGTTCATGGCGCTCGCGAGCTGGCACGAGTACGGCGTGCCGACCGTCGTCGTGCGGCTCTTCAACACCGTCGGCCCGCGCCAGACGGGGCGGTACGGGATGGTGATTCCGCGCTTCGTCGACCAGGCGCTGGCGGGTCGTCCGCTCACCGTCTACGGCGACGGGACGCAGACGCGATGCTTCTGTCACGTCCACGACGTCGTCGGTGCGCTCGTGCGCCTGGCCGACGAGCCGTCGGCGGTGGGCGAGGTGTTCAACCTGGGCAACCCGCAGGAGACGACGATCAACGCGCTCGCCGCGCAGGTGATCGCGGTGACCGGGTCGTCGTCGATGCCGGTGCACGTGCCGTTCGAGGAAGCGTACGAGCGGCATTTCGAGGAGATCATGCGGCGCGTCCCGGACATCGCGAAGATCCGGGAGCGGATCGGTTTCGCGCCGCAACGCGACTTGGAAGCGATCCTGCGCGACGTCGTCGCGGACCGGGCGCCCGTATCGGTATGAGAAGCGTAGCGCTGCTCTGCGCGTCGATCGTCTTCTTGGGCGCCGCGCCCGACGCGAACGCGCAACCGCCCGAACCGGCGGCGTCCGCCGCTTCGCAGCCCGCGCCGGATCGATCGTCGGCCGCGGCCGACGCCGCGCCGCACGACGCATTCGAGCTGGGGACCGGGAGCGATCACCTGACGGGATCGTACGCGCCCTGGAGCGACACGTACGCGCTCGCGACGCAGCATGGGAGCGACGGACATCCCTCGTTCTACGAGCAGTACGACGAGGGGAACCGCTACGGGCTGCACGACCGCAGCTACGGCGCCGGCGTCTACGCGGACGCGGCGCCGCACACGCTGGTCGGCCTCGAGCTGGCAACGAGCCCCACGCACGAGGTGGCTCCGTCGTTCGCCGGATCGCTCAGCGTCGAGCAGCGTTTCGCTGCCGGCTACGGTGCGACGATCGGGATGACGCGGCGGACGTATCCCTCCACGAACGCGTCGATCGAGAACGTCGGCGCGGACCGGTACGTCGGACGCTATCGCTTCAGCTACACCGCCTCGCTGGCGCAGTTGGAGGGGACCCCGGGGAGCGCGCTCACGCAGGCCGCCGGCGTGACGTATTACGACGCGCACGGCGGCGACGTCGGCGTGCGGGCCTACGCCGGGCGCGACGTCGAGAGCACCGGCAGCAGCGTCCTGGTGATGCGGGTGAACGGAGTGACGCTCGGCGGCCATGCGCGCGTCGCGGCCGCGACGTTCCTGGTCTACGGGGTCGAGACGTTCAACCAAGGCGGACGGTACAGCGGGACGGGGGTCAAGTTCGGTGTCAGCCGCAAGTTTTGATGGTCTGGTCGCGATCGCGTTCTGGACGAGCATCGTGTTGCTGGCGTGTGCCGCCGGACTGATGGGGTACGCGCTGGTCCTGCACCGGCGCACCGCCGCCGTGCGCGAGCGGCGCGAGGACGTGCTCGAGGCGTGGCGCGCGATTTTCCGCCGCGCCCTTGCCGGCGAGGACGCGGCACCGCCGCCGCTCGCCGATACCGACGCTTTCCCGGTGCTGGCGGCGTGGAACGCGATCAACGACTAGCCGGGCGACGCGGTCGACCCAGGCGGGATGCAGCTGCTCGAGGGTGTCGCGCGTCGCGCGGGTCTCGATCTGATCGCGCTCAGCTACGTCTACCGCGGCGACGCCGCCGAGCACATCGCCGGCGCGACGGCGCTCGGCTATATGCACGACGATCGCGCGATCGACCGGCTGCGCACGCTCGCGGACGACGAGGATGGAGAGGTGTCGCTCGCGGCGTCCGGTGCGGTCCTGCGCATCGACCCGGCCAGTGCCGGTGCCTTCGTCGCGCGGATGGGACGGCGTTCGGACTGGTTCCCGACGCGCGTCGAGCGCGTCGTGAGCGACGCGGCGGCGACCATCGGTGCGCAGCTTCCGGGGGCGATCGTGGCCGCCGACGCCGAAGAACGCGTGCGACTGTTGCGCTACGCCGGGCTGGCCGGCGTCAACGTGGCGCGCGCCGCGATCGAGGCGTCGCTGCACGCCGAGGCCGACGCGGAGACGATCGCCGCGGCGCTGCGCACGCTGCGTGACATCGTCGAGATGAGCGATCTCCCGCTCCTGCGCCGCTACGTCGATCACCCGTCGTCCGCGGTGCGCGTACAGGCCGTGAACGCGCTGAGCAAGTTGGAGAAGCCCGACGTCCGCGAGCTGCTGCTCGTGGGGCTGCGCGATCGCAACGGGTGGGTCCGCCAGCGCGCGGCGGAAGCGCTCGCGACGCGGAACGAGGATCGCCGCGCGTTGCTCGAGAGCGTCGGATCGGACAAGTTTGCGTATCAGAGCCTCCGGCATGCGTTCGAGGACGCGGCCCGAGGGGAGGGCTGACCCGATGTTCGCCTACCACGAACGCCCGATCACCGATCCTGGGCTGATGCATGCGGTGCTCATCATCGAAGCGCTGCTCTTCCTGTACTTCATCGCCTGTAACAGCTTCTATCTCTACACCGCGCTGGTCGCGCTCGCGCAGCTCCCGGCGTTCGTGAAGCGCCATTTCGCGCAACCGGCACGCGCCGTTCACTCACGCTTTGAGACGCCGGTCACCGTGATCGTCCCGGCGTTCAACGAGTCCGAGCACGTGATCGCGACGGTGCGCTCGCTGTTGGCCTTCGATTACCCGTCCTACGAGGTCGTCGTGGTGAACGACGGCTCGACGGATCGGACGCTCGAGCTGCTCGCGACGGCCTTCGCACTCGAACCCTCGAGCGAGCCCTACCGCATCTCGGTGCCGACCGCCGACGTGCACGGGATCTACCGGTCGGCGACCGAGCCGAACTTGCGCGTCATCGACAAGGCGAACGGCGGAAAGGGCGACGCGCTCAACGCGGGGATCAACTGCGCCAGCTATCCGCTCGTCCTATGCGTCGACGGCGATTCGTTCTACGTGCGCGAGACGCTGGCGTGCATGGTGGAACCGTTCCTCGAGGACGCTTCGACCGTCGTCACGGCCGCCTCGATCGGCGTTGCCAACGGCTGCGAATTCGCCGATGGCTCGCTGCGGCGTGTCCGCCTCTCCCGCAAGCCGATCGTCCGTTTCCAGGTCCTCGAATATCTGCGGGCGTTCCTCGCGACGCGCGAGGGGTGGGCGCCCTCGAACGCGCTGAGCATCGTCTCGGGCGCGTGCGGTCTCTACCGCAAGGACGTCTTGGTCGAGGCGGGCGGTTTCCGCACCGACACGATCTGGGAAGACATGGAGATGACGATCCGCGTTCACCATCTGATGCGTGCGCGCAAGCGACCGTACCGCGTCGCCTTCACGCCGTTCGTCGTCTGTTGGACGATGGTCCCCGAGACGTGGGGCGCGCTGTGGCGACAACGCGTCGGGTGGCATCGTCACCTCTCCGAGGTGCTGTTCATCCATCGGCGTCTGCTGTGCAAACCGGGGAGCGGCGCGATCGGCTGGGCGGGGATTCCGTTCCTCTTCGCGTTCGAATGGTTCGCGCCGGTCGCGGTCGTGCTCGGCATCACCTTCGGCGTCTTCGGATACGTCCAGGGCTTCCTCTCGATCTGGTCGCAGGTCGTGATGCTGCTCCTGGTGTTGGGCCTCGCGCTGCTCCAGTCTGTCGGCGCGATCGTGCTCAACGAGCTCTCGTTCGGCGCCTATCGTCTCGGTGAGCTCGCGCGGCTGCTCGTGAGCGCGGTGTTCGAGAACATCGGGTACCGGCAGTTCGTGATGCTGGCGAATCTGTCGGGCCTGGTGATGTGGCTCTTCCGGCCGCGCGCGCAGGGCAGGGATCTGGTCGGGCCGACCGTTGCGTCCTACGATCCGGCGCGACGCGCCGATTGGCGCCGTGCGCCCGAGCCGCCGGTACGCGTGTAGGCCCCCGACCAACGTCCCATCCGGCGTGCCCGGCGTTCACCGTTCGACGTAGGAGGTCGAGGCGAACTCCGGGGTAACGTAGTGGGACTATGCCAAGTGCACCGCTTCGCGCGACGGCGTTTTTTGCGTCTGTCGTGCTCTTGCCGATCGCGGCGTGGGCCGCCCCCAAGCCCTTCACCGGCCCGCCGAGCGGTTGGGATCACGCCGTCGTGTCGACCCCGACGCCGCAGCAGCCGCGGGCGCAGGAGACCTGGAAGAAGAGCGACGGCGAGTTGATCACCTACCTGTCCGACGGCGGTCTCGCCTACGACGACATCGTCGGGATGGTTCGCAAGAACATCTCGGACAACGGTCTGCACCCCGCGGTCGATCGCGATCGCACGTGTGACGGCCGGCGCGCGCACGAGGTCGAGATGACGTTCGGCTCGACGATCGTCCATCAGGTCATCGTCGACGACTCGCCCGGCGTGACGAAGGTCACCTACACGCGCTCGCAGGGAAAGCCGGCGGCTCCTGAGGTGATGGCCGCGCTGACCGCGTACTGCGGCGGCTGACGCACGCCGCGAGGGTCACGGAGCCCCGAGCGAAATCAGGTTTCCGTGGCCTTCCCTGATCGGATCCGGCTTCCGTTTCGCTTTGACGCCTCGGCGCTTGCCGCAGACGCCGACGGTGTCGGCGCGGATCGGTGGGAGCGTCATTTCAACACCGGCTACTACGAGGGCGACTGGAGCGGGGTGGCGCTGCGCTCCGCCGGCGGTCGGCTCTCGCTCTATCCCGATCCGTCGGGAACCGCTCACTATTCCGACACGCCGCTGCTCGCGACGTGCCCGGGCGTCGCCGGGGTTCTCGCGGCGCTGCCCTGTCCGCTGACCTCGGTGCGGTTCCTGCGGCTCGGCCCCGGGGCGCGCGTGCGCGAGCACACCGATCTACGGCTCGGCTTCGAGGACGGCGAGGTGCGGCTGCACGTCCCGGTACGTACCGGTCCGGGGGTCGAGTTCGAGCTCGACGGGCACGCGCTGACGATGGAGCCGGGCGAGTGCTGGTACGTCGACGTCACGCGCCCGCATCGGGTCGCGAACCCGGGCCCGGGGACGCGCGTCCACCTTGTGATCGACTGCGTCGTCGACGACTGGCTGCGCGAGGTCCTGATCGGCGCCGCGGCGTGACCGAAGGCTGGATCCCGGTCCGTGTCGTCGCCGACACGGGTACGGGGCCGGCGGCCGAATGGTGCCGGCTGGGAGACCTGCGCTTCGAGGAGCCGTTCTTCGAGCAGACCGTCCGGCGCGCGCTGCAGCGCCCGTTCAACCTCGCGTTTCGGCCCCGAAGGCCGCTCGACGCGCTCCCGCCGGGACCCTCACCGGCAGGGTTGATCTTCCATCTCTCGCGCTGCGGCTCGACGCTGGTCGCGAAGATGCTCGCCGCGCTGCCGGAGACCGTCGTGCTCTCGGAGCCGCCGCCGGTCGATCACATCGTGCGCGCGCGCGCAGGCGAGGAGCAACGCGCGCGTTGGCTGCGCGCGCTCGCCGGCGCCTTCGCATGCGGGACGGGCGCGAAACGCCTCTTCCTCAAACTCGACGCGTGGCACGCGCTGGATCTGCCGCTGTTCGCGCGCGCGTTCCCCGGCGTGCCGTGGATCTTCCTCTACCGCGATCCGCTCGAGGTCCTCGTCTCGCACGCGCGTCAGATGAGCTGGATGATGGCAGCGGCGAACGGCCCCGACCTGCTCGGCGTTTCGGTCGCCGACGCGATGCGGATACCGCGGCCCGAGTACCACGCGCGCGTGCTGGCGCGGATCTGCGAGGCGGTGCTGCGCGAGGGCGGCGCCGGCGCACGGCTCGTCGCCTACGACGAGCTGCCGGATGCGGCCCTCGCGCGGATCCCGGCGCTGTTCGGTCTCGACCTGAGCGCCGCCGACCGGGAGGCGATGCGCGCGGTCGCGCACTACCACGCGAAGGAACCGGAACGGGCGTTCGTCCCGGACGCCGCGGAGAAGCAGAGCGCCGCGGCCCCGGAGCTGCACGCCGCCGCGGAGCGGTGGCTGAACGCGCTGTACGCGAGGCTCGAAGCGACCCGGGAGCTCAGCCGCCGGCCAGATCGATGAACGCCTCGGTGCCGAGCGCCAGGACGAACCCCGCTGCGAGCATCGCGCTTGCGCGGATCGTCAGCCCGCTGCGGCGCAGGACCGTCCACAGCTCGCCGATGACGAAGACGAGCGCGCCGACGGCCGTCGTGAGGAAGAACGTGGCGAGCGTGGGCGAGGAGAAGCGATAGCCGATCATCGCGCCCAGGAACGTCGGGCCGCCCGCGATCAACCCCGCGAGCGCGAGCTGCCCCCACGAGGGTGTGATGCCGCGTCCCGCGATCGGCGCGGCGATGCCGAACCCTTCGGTCGCGTTGTGCAGCGCGAACCCGAGGATGAGCGCGAACGCGATCGCCGTCGCACCGGCCGCCGCCGAGGCGCCGATCGCGAGCCCTTCGGCGAAGTTGTGCGCGCCGATACCGATCGCGATCATCGCCGCGAGCAGCAACGGCTTCTCGGCGAGGCCCTGCCCGGTCGCGTGCTTCGTGAGACGCGTCGCCACGACGCCCAGGCCGCCGATCCCCACGAGAAGTCCGGCGACGTAGGCGACGACGCTCGCAACGGGCGCCGGGGCGCCGTGACGCCAGGCCACGACCGCGCGCAGGAGCGGCGAGGTCGCGTTGCCGGCGATCTCGACGACGAGGTAGACGAGGATCCCGATCGCCAGCGCATTGAGCGCGGCGATCGTCCCGGGCGAGAGCCGGCGCGCGCGGGCGACAGGGAGGCCGAGGAAAATCGTGAGCCCGGCGAACGCACCGAGCAGCGCGGTCGCGCCGAACGAGAGCGCGCGCGGTGGAGTGCCGGCGCTCGCACCGGCGCCGTTGCCGCGCATCGCGGTCGCCATCGCCGCGCCCATCGCGGCGAGCTTGTTCGGCGTCCCCGCGTAGTGGATCGTCGTCACCAGCCCCGCCGGCATCCCCATCCCGTCCTGCACGTGATCGAGGACGTGGCAGTGCACGAGCCAGTTTCCGGGCTGCTGATCGGCGACGACGACGGTATCGACGCGCTGTCCCGGTCCGAGCAGGACCGTGTCCTCGAGATCGCGCGTCGCGACCGGTTGCGCATCGCGCGCGATCACGAGCTGATCGTGCCCGTGCGTGTGCATCGTGTGCACGTTCTCCGCCGAGATGTTGATCCAGCGCAGCCGAACGCGGTCGCCTTTGCGCACCTCGATCGGCGTGGTCGCGGGATACTCCTTGCCGTTGATCGTGAAGTGGTTCTCGGCGTTGCTCTGGATCGACCACGAGGAGAGCATCTCGACATCGTCGCGCTGCACGCGCTCCTCGGGCCGCGGGTGCGCCGGAAGCACGACGATCGCGCCGTAGAGCCCGCTGTTGAGCATCTGCTCGTCGTCGTGCGTGTGGTAGATGAACGTCCCGGACTGCGCGGCGACGAACGTGTAGCGAAACGTCCCGCCCGGCGCGACCATCGGCTGCGAGATCCCGGCGACGCCGTCCATCGCGTCGGACGCGCCGTGGATCCCGTGCAGGTGGATCGTGTCCGCGACCGGCAGCGCATTGCGGAAGTCGATCACGACGCGTTGGCCCTGACGCACGACGAGCGTCGGTCCGGGGACGACGCCGTTGTACGTTCTCGCCATCACGACCAGCCCCGGGCGGAGCGTCCAGGGCGCTTCGCGCGCGACGAGATGGAACGTCGCCGCGCCGTCGCCGAGGGTCGGCACCGCCGCGAACGTGCCGTCGGCGCGCCGCGTGAGCGCCGACTCGCCCGGTGACGGCGTCGCGGTTGCGACCGGCCCGGTGAGCGGCTGCGTCCCGACCGCCGTCGGGTCGACCGGCGTCACGGTTTCGTCGCTATCGGCGAGGGCGCGCAGCGGCAACGATGCGAGCAGCCCCGCCCAGAGCAGGACGGCGAAGAAGACCAAGGCGCACCGAAGCGATGAGTTCGGCACACCTAACACTTAGGCGCTCGGTCTGAGGGGCCTCCCTGCCGCAGTCTGCCCACGTGAAATAGGCTCAGAAGGAGACCTTCTGAGCCTATTTCGTGCTGGTTGCGGGGACAGGATTTGAACCTGTGACCTTCGGGTTATGAGCCCGACGAGCTACCGGACTGCTCCACCCCGCGGCGGGCGACGGTTACTATACCGCGACGGCGAAGATGTTGTCAACCATGCCGATCGATCTTGCTGCGCTCGCGAAAGTCCAACTTCACTGTCACCTCGAGGGAACCGTGCGTCCCGAAACGTTTCGCGAACTGGCCGCGCGTCGCGACGTCGAGCTAGGCGAGCGCGGCGATCCGGCGCGCACGTATGCGTTCACCACGTTCCGCGAGTTCTTGCTGCTGTTTGCGCAGGTGTGCAAGACGTTGCGCGAACCCGACGATTACGCGCGCATCGCGCGCGACTACGTGCTCGATGCGGCGGCGCAGGGCGTCGTGTATGCCGAAGTCTTCGTCTCGCCGTCGGTGTGGACGTTCTTCCATCACGACTTGGACGTGCGCGCGACCGTCGAAGCGATCCGCGGCGCGCTCGACGAGACGGGCGGCCCGCTCGGGATCGAGGTGGCGCTGATCGCCGATCTGACGCGCAATTTCGGGGTCGAGCAGGCGGAAGAGTCGGCCCGGCAGGCCGTCGGCCTGCGGGACCTCGGCGTGATCGGCGTCGGCCTCGGGGGCGACGAGGTGAACTACCCCGCCGAATGGTACGAGCGCGCGTACGCGATCGCGCGCGAGGGCGGCTTGCGCGGCGTCGTCCACGCGGGTGAAGCGTCGGGAGCCGAGAGCGTGCGTGCCGCCGTCGAGGTGCTGGGTGCCGAGCGCATCGGCCACGGGGTCCGCGCGATCGAGGATCCCGCCGTCGTCGAGCTGCTGGCGGAGCGCCGTATCCCACTGGAGATCTGCCCGACCTCGAACCGCCTCACCGGCGCCGCTCCGGCCGAGGTGATCCACCCGATCGGCGCTCTCGACGCCGCGGGCTGTCTGGTGACGCTCGACGCCGACGACCCCGCGCTCTTCGGAACGACGCTGCTCGAGGAGTACCGGCTGGTCGAGCGGTGGCTGGGCGAGGATGCCGTCGTCCGGTTTGCCCGGAACGCGATCGAGGCCGCGTTCGCGCCCGAGGCGACCAAGGCCGCGTTGCTCGCTCGCTTCGAGGCGTCCCGGAAAAAGGGCGTCCCGGGGCGAACCCTCCCGTAGCGATGGCCGGCCACACCCATTTCGAGGAATCGACCGAGGAATATCTGGAGGCGGTCTACCGTCTGGAGCGCGAGGGCCCCGGCGTGACCACGTCCGGCCTCGCCGCGGACCTCGGCGTCGCGCCGGCGTCCGTCTCCGGGATGCTCAAGAAGCTCACCGCCGACGGATACCTGACGTACGAAGCGCGCGGCCACGCCGCGCTCACGGAGAAGGGCCTCGGCGTCGCGGTGCGCGTGATGCGTCGCAATCGGCTCGCCGAAGTGTTTCTGCACGACGTGCTCGGCCTGGGATGGGACGTCGTCCACGAAGAGGCGTGCCGGCTGGAGCACGCGATCTCCGATCGCGTCGAGGCGCGGCTCGTCGCGGTCCTCGGCGATCCGCACGTCTGCCCGCACGGGCTGCCGATCCCGCCCGCGGATCTGAGCGCGCCCGCGCGCGCCGGGACGCCCCTCGCCGACGCACCGGCCGGCGCGAAGGGGACGGTGCGCGAGGTCGTCGAGGACGTCCCGGAGACGCTCCGCTATCTCGACCGCATCGGGCTGCGCCCGGGTGCCGGTTTCGCGGTCGTGGAGAAAGGCCCGATGGGCGGACCGCTGACCGTCGAGGTCGGAGGGTCGCGACATGCGATCTCGGTCGAGTTGGCACGTTCGATCGCGATCTCCGTGGAGGCGAGCCCGGCGCTCAGCGCGTGAGCCTCACCAACCTGCTGGTCCTGGTCAACGTCGTCGCGTTCGTGTGGGAACTCGCGACCGGCGGTCCGGACTACGATCACGGCTATCTCATCGGCGCTGCCGTGGTCGAGCACGGCCAATGGTGGCGGGTGTTTTCGTCGGCGTTTCTGCACGGGTCGATCCCGCACGTCGCGCTCAACATGATCGCGCTCTACCAGGTGGGGAACTTGGTCGAGCAGCTTTTCGGGAAGCTGCGGTTCGCGCTGCTCTACACGCTCGCGATCGTGGGCTCCGGACTCACCGTCATCTGGTTCAACTACGACCAGCCGACGCTCGGCGCGAGCGGCGCGATCTTCGGCCTGTTCGGCGCGCTCGTCGCCGTCGGGCTGAGGCTCGGCCGCCGTGGACGCGCGCTGATCGGTCAGGTCGTGCCGATCGTCGTGCTCAATCTCATCTTCACGTTCGCGGTACCTGGGATCTCCGCGGCCGCGCACGTCGGCGGGTTGATCACCGGATTCGTCGTCGGGTTCGTGCTGTTCATGATGCCCTCGCGCCAGCGCGAGCGCGTGTACGCCTACGCCTTCGCGCCGCCGCCCGACCCGGCAGGCGTGGTCACGATCGACCAGGAGCCGGAACCGCCGCGCGAGCGCGACGAGACGGCCCCGGCGGAGCCGCCGCGCCCAGGTCCGAACGCGTGAGGCTCGTCGACGACGCGTTCGCGCCCGACGGGCCGATCGCGCGCAATCTCCCGGGTTTCGAAGCGCGCGAAGGACAGGTGCGGATGGCGCGCCTGATCGAGCGCGGCTTCCTCGAGAACGTGCACACGATCGTCGAAGCGGGGACCGGCGTCGGCAAATCGCTCGCGTATCTCGTGCCGGCGCTGCGCGCCGGCGCGCGCGTCGTCGTCTCGACCGGGACGATCGCGCTGCAGGAGCAGCTGGTGCGCAAGGACATCCCGCTCGTCATGCGGGCGCTCGGCGTGCAGGCGCGCGTCGAGCTGCTCAAAGGCCGCAACCACTACCTGTGCAAGGCGAAGTTCGAGAAGGAGAGCGCGGCGCGGCTCGTCGCGCCCTCGCTCGCGCTCGAACGCCTGTGGGCCTGGGCCGAGCGGACCGAGACCGGCGATCGCGCCGAGCTGACCTTCACGCCCAGCGCCGCCGACTGGGAGACGCTCGACGCCGACGCCGACGACTGCGTGGGCGAGTTCTGCTCGCGCTTCAGCGACTGCCATTTCTTTCGGCGCCGCGATGCGGCGCGGTACGCCGACATCGTGGTGGTCAACCACGCGCTGTTCTTTCTCGACCTGACCAGCGGCGGCGCACTCTTGCCCGCGTACGACTTCGTCATCCTCGACGAGGCGCACCAGGCCGAGAAGTACGCGACCGCGGCGCTCACCGCGACGCTCTCGCCGGTCTCGGTCGGGCGGATGATGCGCAAGCTGCACCGCACCTACACGATCCCGGGCGCGCACGACGCGGCGCTCGACGAGGGGATGCGCAAGCTGCAGCAGACGCTTGCGCGCGTCCCCGGAGACCGCTATCCGATCGCCGCGAACGACGGGCTGCACGACGTGCTGCCCGAGCTGCGCGAGAGCTTCTACCACCTCGAGAACTGGCTGCAGGGGAATTGGGAGAGCGGGTTACGCCGCCCGATCAACCCTTCGAGCGGCTCAGGAGAGGCCGAGGCGGAGCGGCGCCGCGATCTCGCGGTGCGTGCCGTCGCGGCGCACATCGCGACGATCGACCGCATCGAAGGCGCGGCGCTGCAGGCGACGAGCGGCGCGGTCGCCGCCGACGAGATCGACGCGGTCGCCTGGGTCGAGCGCGGCGAGGCCGAGTCGCGTTACGAGATCAACGCCGCGCCGTTCCACGTCGGCGAGTTCCTGCGCGCGACGCTCTTCGCGCGCACGCGCAGCGTCGTCTTGACCAGTGCGACGATCGCGACGGGCGGATCGTTCGCGTTCCTGCGCGAGTCGCTCGGGATCGAGAACGCGCAGGAGCTGATCGCGCCCTCGCCGTTCGACTACCCGCGCCAGGCACGGCTCTACGTCGCCCCGCCGCAGCTCAACCCCAAGTCAGTCGACTTCGCGCGCCGCGCCGCCCCGCTCATCGAGGAGATCCTCGACCGCAGCGGCGGCCGCGCGTTCGTCCTGTTCACCTCGTACGCGCGCTTGCGCGAGGTGCACGCGCTCCTGCGCGAGCGGCTCGCGTTCCCCGTGCGCGTGCAGGGCGAGCTGCCGCGCGGCGCGCTCCTGGACTGGTTTCGCTCGACGCCGAGCGCCGTGCTCTTCGCGACCGGAACGTTCTGGGAGGGGATCGACGTCGTCGGCGACGCGCTCTCGTGCGTCGTGATCGACCGGCTTCCGTTCCCCTCGCCGGCCGAACCGCTCGTCGCCGCGCGGATCGCCGCGCTCGAAGCGCGCGGCAAGTCTGGCTTCGAGCACTACATGATTCCGAGCGCGATCGTGCGTCTCAAGCAGGGATTCGGTCGCTTGATTCGATCGACCACGGACCGCGGATTGGTGGCGTTGCTCGACGGTCGCGCCGCCTCGATGCGCTACGGCGCGACGATCGTCGACGCGCTCCCGCCCGCGACGCGCATCCACGACCTCGCGGCGCTCGACGATCTCTTTCGCGAGGTGTGATGCGCAGCGCGCACCGGGAACGGTACGCGCCCGTTATCATGACGTATGACGACGCGTGAGACGGCGATGAACCAGGTGTTGCACCGTCGTGCGCGCGTTGCGCTGCGCCCCGATCCCCCTGCGCAGCAGACCCGCTGTTGGCATTGCGGGAGCGCCGTCGGCGCTGGGAAGCCGAACGCGCGATATCTGTATCGCGGCGACCGGCCGAACGTCGCGATCGTCGAAGACTGGTACCGCTGCGGCTGCGGGGCGTTTCAGAACGTCCGCCGCGCGACCGAGATCACCGTTCGTTCCCTGAACCGATACGAGTAGGATGGCGGAGGCGCGTCGCGCTCGCGCGAAGCCCCCGCCATGCGCCTTCGTACGACGCTTGCCTTTTTCTGCGCGGCCCTCGTCGCCGCGCCCGCTCCGGCGTTCGCCTGGGGCGCCCAAGGACACGAGATCATCAACGGCGCGGCGATGCGCGCCCTCCCGGCGACGTTGCCGGCGTTTCTGCGCACCGCCGCCGCGCACGACGAGGTGAAGATCCTCGGCCCTGAGCCCGACCGGCAAAAGAGCGGCGGAAAGAACACCTTCGACGACGACAACAGCCCGGGCCATTACGTCAACGTGCTCGACGACGGGACGATCGACGGCGTCGTGAAGCTCACCGCGCTCCCGCTCGATCAGAAGGGCTACGAGGCCGCGCTCGAGCACGCGCCGACGCCGACCGACGAATGGACGGTAGGCTATGTTCCCTATGAGATCGCCGACGGCTGGGAACGCCTGGTGCGCGACTTCGCGTACTGGCGCGTCGACACCGTGGGTGCGACGAAGTCCGCGAGCGCGCAGGACCGCGCGTTCTTCGCCTTGGACCGCAACGTGCGCGAGGCGATCACGCTGCGCGACATCGGGTATTGGGCGCACTTCGTCGGCGACGCGTCGCAGCCGCTCCACATCAGCGTCCACCCCAACGGCTGGAATCGCGCGCAGACGAACTATCCGAACCCCAACCACTACTCCGACTCACACACGATCCACAGCCGCTTCGAGACGGCGCTCGTGAAGGCGGTCGCGACCGAGGATCTCGTGTACGCGCGTCTGCCCGCGCTCACGACGTCGAGCGATCCGATCTTCGCACAGATCGGTTCGTATCTCACGACGACGGAGAGCTTCGTCCCGGTCGTCTATCAGCTCGAAGCGGCGGGCGCGATCGACGGGCACAGCCCGTCGGCGACGACGCTCGTCCTCGACCGGCTCGCCGCGGGCGCCGGAGAGTTGCGCGATCTCATCGTCGAGGCGTGGCAGGCGAGTGACGACGCGAAGATCGGGTACCCGTCGGTCGCGGTGCGCGACTACGAATCGGGCGCGACGCTTCCGTCGCGCGGGCACGTCGGCCTCGGAGACTGACGGAAAGGACGCGCAATTCGTCGCGTTCGCGTCCCCCGCGACTGACGGCTCGGTCGTCCTGGCCACGGACGACCGAGTTTTCCACGCCGCGACGCCGGAGAAACACGGTGATGCAGCAACGGTTTCGAGGGGACGGCAGATGTCGATGAAGCAGAAGAACGCAGCGTACCCGGTGGCCGCGCTCGCGGCGCTGGCGGCGATCGGCGGGGTCGGGGTGACGGCGCGGGCACAAACGACGCAGCCGTATCCTCCGTCGCCCGGCGCTCCGGCTGCGATGCAAGGCACAGCGCGCGAAGCGCAAACCCCGACCAACGACATCGATTTCGTGCGCATGCTCGCCGCCGCGAATACCACCGAGCTGGACATGGCGAAGTTCATGATCAACCGCACGGCGAGCCCGACCGTGCGGACCTTCGCGCAGCAGATGATCGACGATCACAGCACCGCGGCGGTGAAGCTGCAAGCCGCGACGCGCGGCGTTACGCCCGCGGCGCCCCCGGCTCGCGTGACGACGGCGGCGGGACAGCGCGACGTGGAGATGCTCGCGATGCTGAGCGGCCCGCAGCGCGACGCGCAGTACATGCGGATGCAAGTCGCCGCGCACCGGAACGCGATCGCGCTCCTGGAATGGGAGTCGCAAAAGGGGAAGGTGGCCTCGCTCAAGGCGCTCGCGGTCGAACTGCTCCCGACCGTCGAGACCCATGCGCGCATGGCGCTGGCGTATCAGGCGACGGGCGGGACGAGCATGGCCGTCGATGTCGCCGCCCCGGCGGCAACGAGCCCGAGCGGCACGCTTCCGAACAACCCCGCGACGACATCCGGCGGCCAGACGACCGGCGCCGCGAACGCCGCCGGCGCGTCGCGCTCGACCAACACGATCACCAGCCCCAGCCGGCCGCCGACGCTCTCGCAGCCGACGCCGGCTCCGAATCAGCCGGCGAGCCCGCAACCTTCGGCGACCCCGTACTAAGCGTCGTCAGTCTTCCTTCCCCGCGTACTCCTTCGCACGGGTCTGCAGCTCGGAGACGACCGCCGAATCGGCGAGGGTCGTCGTGTCGCCGAGCATGCGGCCTTCCGCGATGTCGCGCAGGAGACGGCGCATGATCTTCCCCGAGCGCGTCTTGGGGAGCTCTTGCGTGAACGTCAGATACTTCGGCCGGCAGAACTTGCCGAGCTTCTCCGCGACGTGATCGCGCAGCGCGTCGGCGAGCTCCGGTGAGCCGTTGGCGTGGCTCTTGAGCGTGACGAACGCGCAGATCGCCTGACCCGTGATGTCGTCGAGCTTGCCGGTGACGGCGGCCTCGGCGACCGCGGGATGGTCGACGAGTGCCGACTCCACTTCGGTCGTCGAGATGCGGTGGCCGCTGACGTTCATCACGTCGTCGATGCGCCCCAGGAACCAGAAGTCGCCCTCGTCGTCGCGCTTGCACCCGTCGCCGGCGAGATACATATGCGGGAACTTCGACCAATACGTCTCCACGTAGCGCTCGTCGTCGCCGTAGATGCCGCGCAGCATCGCCGGCCAGGGCCGCTTGAGCACGATGTATCCGCCGCCGCCCCACGGCACCGATTCACCCTTCTCGTTCACGATGTCGGCCTGCACGCCGGGGAACGGCGTCGTCGCCGAACCGGGCTTGAGCGTCGTGATCCCCGGCAGCGGGGTGATCATGATCGCGCCGGTCTCGGTCTGCCACCACGTGTCGACGACCGGGCAGCGGCCGCCGCCGATGTGTTCGTAGTACCACATCCACGCTTCGGGGTTGATCGGCTCGCCGACGCTCCCCAGCACGCGCAGCGACGTCAGATCGTGCTTGGCGGGAAACTCCGTCCCCCACTTCATGAAGGTGCGGATCGCGGTCGGCGCGGTGTAGAGGATCGTGACCTTGTAGCGCTCGACGATCTCCCAGAGCCGATCCTTGTCGGGGTAGTCAGGCGTCCCTTCGTAGATCACGCTCGTCGCGCCGTTGCAGAGCGGGCCGTAGACGATGTACGAATGGCCGGTGACCCAGCCGATGTCGGCGGCGCACCAGTAGACGTCGGTGTCTTCTTTGAGATCGAAGACGAGCTTGTGCGTCGCCGTGACGCCGGTCAGATACCCGCCGGTGGTGTGCTTGATCCCCTTCGGCTTCGCGGTCGTTCCCGAGGTGTAGAGCAGGTAGAGCAGATCCTCGGCGTTCATGCGCTCGGGCTCACAGGTCGAGGGCTGATCCTTGACCAGCTCGTCCCACCAGTGATCGCGGCCGGGGTGCATGTCGACCGGATCGCCGCCGCGCTTCGCGACGATCACGTGGCGCAACGAGGGCATCCCCTTCGCCATCGCCTCGTCGCAGTTGTTCTTGAGATGGATCTTGTTGCCGCGGCGCCAGCCCTGGTCCGCGGTGATCAGCGCGATGCACTGCGAGTCGTTCACGCGGTCGACGATCGCGTCGGGCGAGAAACCGCCGAAGATGACGGAATGCGCCGCGCCGATCCGCGCGCAGGCCAGCATCGCGATCGGCAGCTCGACGATCATCGGCATGTAGATCGCGACGCGGTCGCCTTTCTTCACGCCCAAGCCCCGCAGCGCGTTCGCGAAACGGCAGACCTCGTCGAGCAGCTGCCCGTACGTCACCGACCAGCGGTCGCCCGGCTCGCCTTCGTAATGGAACGCGACCTTGGCCGCCTTCCCCGCGCGAACGTGGCGATCGAGCGCGTTGACCGACGCGTTCAGCTCGCCGTCGGCGAACCACGTCGCGAAGGGCTCGTTCCATTCCAGCGTCTTGGTCGGCGGGGTCATCCACTCGAGGCGATCGGCCCACGACTTCCACCACGCGAGATAGTCGCGCTCGGCCTCGTCGTAAATCCCCGGCTGAGCGTTCGCTTGCGCCGCGAACGCCGGGGTCGGCGGGAAGCGACGTGCTTCGCTGAAGAGGGCCTCGATGGCTTCGCTTTGCGAGGGGCTCTGCATGGCGCTGGCCTTCGTTTTCGCGGGTTCGCGACCCCTCGGCAGCGAACGAGCCGGTGCGATGGTCCGATGGTCTGAGGGTCTAGTCGGCGGGCTGATCGCGGGGGTGACGAGCGCGACGTTTTTCGCGGTCGTCGCGGCCGCGTGGCTCCACGAGACGACGGTGAGCGCCTTCTTCGCGCAGATCGCGCAGGCGCTGCCGCCGCTGCACCGCGCCCCGGAGGGCCCGCTCACGGTCGCGCTCGGCGTCGCGCTGCACTTCGCGGTCGCCGTTGCGTTCGCGATCGTCTATGCCTCGCTCGCCGCTCGCCTGCGCTCGATGCAGAAGGCACCCACCTCGGTCCTCTGGGGGCTCTCGTACGGGCTGGTCGTCTGGCTGGTCCTCAACGACGTCGTCGTCCCGCTGATCGACGCCGACAACGTCCAGCCGCTGTGGGAGGGCCTGCTCGGCACGATGGTGTTCTACGGTGTCGTCCTCTCCGAGTTCACCACCGTCGCCATCCGGCGCGATGCGAGGGCCGCGCCTTGACCCGGGGGGCGGGCGGTGGTAGGCTGAACGGACGCCTGGCACTCGCCGGCGAGGACTGCTAGCCCGGACATGAACGAGAAGCCCGAACTCGACAAGCGGAAAGCCTTCATCTTGGCGACGGTCGTGTATGAATACATCAACACGGCGGAGCCGGTCGGTTCGGTGACGCTCACCCAGAAATACAACCTCGGCGTCTCGTCGGCGACGATCCGCAACGAGATGGCGGAGCTCGAGGCGGGCGGGTACCTCGTGCAGCCGCACACCTCGGCGGGGAGAATCCCCTCCGATGCCGGGTACCGGACCTACGTGGACCGCCTCATGCAGCCCGAGACGCTAGGCAAAGACGACGCCCGGCGCATCCGTGACGAGTTCCGGGAGGCCTCCCGCGAGCTGGGCGAGGTGATCGAGCAGACGACGCGACTGCTCTCGGGGCTCTCGGGAAACCTCGCGATCGCAATCGCCCCCTCGCGGGACACGCACGGCTTCAAGCACGTGCAGCTGATCTGGCTCTCGCCGCGCACCTGCATGGCGATCGTCGTCACCTCGGCGGGCGTCGCGGCGCAGCGCGTCGTCGAGTGGATGAGCGAGGTCGCCGCCGACGATCTGACGCGGCTTTCGAACGCGCTCAACACGCAGCTCAGCGGTCGCGTGATGGAGGACATCGCGCTCGCCGACCTCGATGCGATCTGCGCGGGGCTCGGCGTGAGCACGGAGATCCGCGACGTCGTGCGGCTCGTCTTCGCCCAGGCGCGTCAGACCGAGGAGCCCGAGATCGCCGCTGCCGGCGCGCAGAACCTGCTCGACCAGCCGGAGTTCCACGACCTGCGCAAGCTGCGCGCGATCCTGCGGATCGTCGAGGAGCAACGCACCCTCTACGATCTGATCGCGGACGAGCTGGCAGTCGAGACCAAGCGCGACGCCGCGCCGCACGTGCGGATCGGCCACGAGCTGCGGGCCGACGACCTGGCCGAGTGCAGCGTGGTCACGGTCCCGTACCGCTTCGGAGACCGGGGGGTCGGGATGCTCGCCATCCTCGGGCCACGGCGGATGCCGTACGGCCGCTTGATCGCCATCGCCGGCGGGACTGCGCGCCGACTGGGCGATCATCTCGCCGACGTCGAAATCCGTTAGCGAAACCGTATGCCCGCCGACTATTATGACGTCCTAGGCGTTCCTCGCGACGCCGACGACACCGCCATCAAGCGCGCCTATCGACAGCTCGCGCGCAAGTACCACCCCGACGTCGCCGAGGACAAGGTGGCCGCGGAGAGCCACTTCAAGGAGATCAACGAGGCGTACGAAGTCCTCTCCGACGCGCACAAGCGGGCGAACTACGATCGTTTCGGGCACGCGGGCGTCAACGGCGCCGGCGGCGGCGACGGCGGCTTCGGCCCCTTCGCGGCCGAGGGCTTCGGCGACATCTTCGACATGTTCTTCGGCGCCGCGCGCGGCGGGACGCAGCAGCGCCGCAACGGCCCGGTGCGCGGGAGCGACCTGCGCTACGACATCGAGATCACGCTCGAGGAGGCGTACACGGGGACGACGCGCGAGATCACATTCCGCCATCTCGCGACCTGTGCGACGTGCAAGGGGAGCGGCGCAGAGCCCGGCACGATGATCGTGCCGTGCGACCTGTGCGGCGGGAGCGGGATCCAGCGCCAGGTGCGCCAGACCCCGCTCGGCCAGTTCGTCACGCAGACCACCTGCGGCAAGTGCGGGGGGGAAGGGCACCTCGTCCCCTCGCCGTGCACGACCTGCCGCGGCCGGGGGCGCGTCGAATCGGAGCGCACGCTGCAGGTGAAGATCCCGCCGGGCGTCGACGACGGCTCGCGGATCCGCATCCAGGGCAGCGGCGAGGCGGGGCTGCGCGGCGGCGGCGACGGCGACCTCTACGTCTACCTGAGCGTCGCGCGGCATCGGTTGTTCAAACGCGACGGGCTCGACCTGCACGTCGACGTCCCGATCACGTTCCCGCAGGCCGCGCTCGGCGGCGAGATCACGGTCCCCTCGCTCGACGGCGACCTCCCGCTGCAGCTCAACGCGGGGACGCAGAGCGGTTCGACGTATCGGCTGCGCGGCCGCGGGATGCCGAGCGTGCGCGGCGGATCGAAGGGTGACGAGCTGATCACCGTGCACGTCGTCGTCCCGAGCAAGCTGAGCAAGCGCGAGCGCGAGCTGCTCGAAGAGTTCGCGCGCGTCCGCGGCGACCAGGTGGAAGAAGAGCGATCGTTCTTCGATCGCGTCAAGGACGCGTTCCGGGCCGACTAGTGGGTTCACGTTAGCCAAAGGGAGCGGGCAGCTCTCTGAAAAAATGTCCCGCCACTTCGCGTCCGACGTGGTGGAGATTTGCGATGCTGACCCGCGAGGAGACCCTGGTCCGCGACGGGATGCGGATCGCGTGGGACGTGCCGATCGTCATGGACGACGGCGTCACGCTGCGCGCCGACCTCTTCTTGCCGCTCGGCGAGGATCGCTACCCGGTGATCCTCAGCTACGGTCCGTACGCGAAGGGGCTGGCGTTCCGGGACGGCTACCCGTCGGCGTGGGACCGCCTCACGCAGGCGCATCCCGAAGTGCTCGCGAGCTCCAGCGGCGCGTACATGAACTGGGAGGTCGTCGATCCGGAGCGCTGGACCCCGGAGGGCTACGCGTGCTTGCGCGTCGACGCGCGCGGCGCGGGGCGCTCGCCCGGATTCATGGACCCGCGCTCGCCACGCGAGATCGACGACATCGTCGCCTGCATCGAGTGGGCCGCCGCGCAGCCGTGGTCGAGCGGGAAGATCGGGATGTGCGGGATCTCGTACTACGCGATCAACCAATGGCAGGTCGCCTCGCGCCGCCCTCCGCACCTCGCCGCCTGCTGCATCTGGGAGGGCTCGTCCGACCCGTATCGCGAGCAGGCGCGCCACGGCGGGATCCTCTGCACGTTCCGCCAGCACTGGTTCGACATGCAGGTCAAGACGGTGCAGCACGGCCGCGGCGAGCCAATCTGCGGCCCCGAGACGCTGAGCGACGCGGAGCTCGCCGCGAACCGGGCCGATCCGGGGCAGTCGCACTACGAGCACCAGCTCGCCGACGCGTTCTACGCCGAGCGCGGACCGGACTTGGCGAAGATCACCGTCCCGCTGCTCTCGGCGGCGAACTGGGGCGGTGCGGGGCTGCACGGACGCGGGAACTTCGAGGGCTTCGTCGGCGCCGCGTCCGAGCAGAAGTGGCTCGAAGCGCACGGCCTCGAACACTGGACCGAGTTCTACACCGACTACGGCGTCGATCTGCAGCAGCGCTTCTTCGCGCGCTTTCTCAAAGGCGAGGACGAGGCGTGGCCCGACGAGCCGCGCGTGCGCCTGAAGGTGCGCCGGCTCGACGGGTTCGTCGAACGGTACGAGAACGAATGGCCGCTCGCGCGCACGCGCTGGACGCGCTTCTATCTCGACCCGCGCGACCGCAAGCTGCGCCGTGAGCCCGGCGCCGAGGGGAGCGTCGCGTTCGAGGCGCTCGGCGATGGGCTCACGTTTCTCTCCGCGCCGCTCCAGGCGCAGACGGAGATCACCGGTCCGTCGGCGCTCAAGCTCGTCCTCTCGTCGTCGACGACCGACGCCGACGTGTTCGCCGTGCTGCGCGCCTTCGCGCCCGACGGCGAGGAGGTCGTCTTCCAAGGCGCGATCGATCCGCACACGCCGCTCGGCCAGGGCTGGCTGCGCGCCTCGCACCGCAAGCTCGATCCCGCGCGTAGCCTCCCGTACCGGCCGTTCCACCCGCATGACGAGCAGCTCCCGCTCACGCCCGGCGAGCCGGTCGAGCTGGACGTCGAGATCTGGCCGACGTGCGTCGTCCTGCCGGCGGGATATCGCATCGGCGTGACGCTGCTCGGCCGCGACTACGAGTATCAGGGCGCGAGCGGCGGCCGGCTCTCGAACTTCAAGAACGAGATGCGCGGCTCGGGACCCTTCCTGCACGACGATCCGCGCGACCGCCCGCCGGCGATCTTCGGCGGAAGGACGACGATCCACGTCAGCCGCGCGCAGCCCTCGTATCTGCTGCTGCCGATCATCCCCTGAACGTCGACGAGGTTCCATGATGGTGCACTTCGGTCTGCGGCGCGCGCTCGCGCCCTGCGCGGCGCTCGCGTTGCTGCTGACGCTCCCCGCGCCGGGCGCGTACGCGCAGACGTCCAAGCCGCTCAAGCTCGGCGCGCTCATGCCGCTCTCCGGGCCGTTCGCGTCGCTCGGGCAGTACGCACGTGAGGGACTCACGCTCTACTTGCAGGAGCATCACGACGAGCTGGGCGGGCGGAAGGTCGAGGTCGTGTACGGCGACGACACCAACGTCCCGCAGGTCGGGCTCACCCAGCTGCGCAGGCTCGTCGAACAGGAGCACGTCGATCTGATCTTCGGGCCGGTCGCGGCGAACGTCGGGGCGGCGGTCGTGCCGTACGTCGAGCAGCAGAAGCTCCCGATGATCTGGCCGATCGTCTCCGACGACGACCTCACGCAGCGCACGCCGAGCGCGTACGTCGCGCGCACCGGCTGGTCGTCGAGCCAGACGACGCACGTGCTCGGCGACTACGCCTACAAGACGCTCAAGTACCGCCGCGTCGCGACGATCGCCTACGACTTCAACTTCGGCTGGCAGAGCATCGGCGGGTTCGTCGCGGCGTTTCAGGCCGACGGCGGGAAGATCGTCAAGCAGGTCTGGACGCCGAACGTCACGACCGACTTCTCGCCGTATCTCTCGGCGCTCCCGCGCGATGCCGACGCGGTGATGTGCAGCTTCTCGGGGCAGACGGCGATCAATTTCATGCACCAGTACCGCGAGTTCGGGCTGAAGCTGCCGGTGATCTGTCAGGGGAACGCGACCGACGAGAGCTTCCTGGACCAGGAAGGGCCGCAGGCGGTCGGGATCATCTCGGCCCTGCACTACAGCGCCGCGCTCGACACCCCCGCGAACCGCGCCTTCGTCGCGCGCTACACCAAGGCGTACGGACACGGTCCCTCCTATTACGGCGAGGGCGCGTACGACGCGGCGGAGATCTTGGATCATGCGCTCGCGGCGACGCACGGAACGGTCGGCGATCCGACCGCGTTCGTGAAGACGCTGCGCGCTGTGCGGATCAGCGACGCGGCGCGCGGCCCGATCGCGATCGACGCCTACGGCAACCCCGTCGAGGACGTCTACATTCGGCGCGTCGACGAGCGGAACGGGAAGCTGCAGAACACCGTCATCAAGACGTATCCGAACGTCTCGCAGTTCTGGACGTTCGATCCCAAGGCGTTCCTCGCGCACCCGGTGTACAGCCGCACCTACCCGCCCTGCAACGCCTGCTCGGGATGACCCGAGGTATTTGATAGCCTATTCTCAATAGTAGGAGAATGGCTCCGCAGCCCTAATAAGGGGCGACGGATGATGACCTTCGCGTTCGGCAGGAGCCTGCGGCGGGCGAGCTCGCTCGTCGGCTTCGCCGCGGCCGTCGTGCCGAGCGCGATCGTCGTCCACCTCGTCGCCGAGGCGCTCTCGCTCGGGTTCGCTCGCGTCGACGAGGCGTTCGTGCTGCGGCACCTCTATCTCGGGGTGCTGCTCGGGGCGAGCCTCTGGGCGTTCGGAGCAACGGTCGGGATCGGCCGTGGCGTGGCCGAGATGCGTCGCCGCGGCGCGCTCGTGCGCGCCGAGCTCGACCCGCGGCGTCCGCGCAGCCTGGCGCTGCTCCTCGCCGCCTATCTCGCCTTCTTCGCGCTCACGCAAGTCGGCGAGGGCGTTCCGCTCCTCAGCGGAGACGTCGCGCTGGGCCTGGCGGCCGGCTTCGCCGGGTCGTTGCTCGCCGCGCTCCTCGTTTTCGCCTTCGGGCGCGCGTTCGTCGCGACGGCGATCGAGGCGCTCTGCTGGGCGCTCTCCCTCTCCGTTCCGGCGCTTCCGCCGTACGCACTCGCCGGCGAGCGCATCGCGCGCACCGCGGCGAGCGTCTTCAGTCTGTTCGTGCCGAACCGGCCACCGCCGGCGCGGTCCTCTTTCTGACCTCACTCGATATTTTTCAGAAAAGGACCCTTCGGTGCGAACCCTTCAACGGCGCGCGGCGCTTCGAGCGTCTGCGTTCCTCGCCATCTTCGTATTCCTGTTCTCCGCGTTCGGACCGGCGCTGGCCCAGGCGACCACGTATCTCGCCGGCAACGTCTCCGCCCACAACAAGCCTGTCGTCGGCGCGACCGTCACGGTCCTCGGCAACAACCTGCGCCTCGAATCCAAGACCGACGCGCAGGGCCATTTCGTCCTGAGCGGGATCCCGGTCGGAACCTACAACGTCGACATCGCCGGAACGGACGGCACGGCCGCGATGACGGTCGACGTCCCCTCCGCCGGGACGACGCTGACCGCGACGCTCACCCCGCTCAAGCAGATCGGCCGGGCGGCGGTCACCGCGCGGCCGCCCGAGCACGGCTCGGGGACCGACATCACGCTCTCGAGCGCCGAGATCGCGCACTCGCCGGCCTCCGACAGCCTCCCTTCGCTCCTGCTGCAGATGCCGGGCGCCGCGCGCGGCGCGAACGGCGTCGTTCACATCAACGGAGACCACGGCGTCATCGGCTACATCGTCGACGGCGCGCCGCTCCCGCAGGAGCTCAACAGCATCATGGGCACCGAGTTCGATCCGAACGACATCGCCTCGATGCAGGTGATCGAGGGTGCGTTCCCGGCGCAGTACGGAGAGCGCTTCGCCGCGATCATGGACATCGCGACGAAGACCGGCAGCGGCCCGCCCGGCTTCGCGGGGAATGTCGACTACGGTTCGTGGGGCCACGCCGACTCGACCCTCAGCTACCACGCGCCGGTCGGCAAGGGGTACCTCCAGGTCGCGACCCGCAACGAGATGGGCGACCGCGGCGAGGACCCGCCCAATCTGGACTCGCCGCACAACAAGTTCAGCAACACCGACCAGTTCCTGCGCTACACGCTGCCGACGGGGAAGAACTTCCTCAACCTCACCGTCAGCAACAGCTATAACACGTACCAGATCCCGAACGACGTCAACGGTGGAGAGCCGGCGAGCACCGACGACAACGAGACGCAGTCGGACTTTTTCTCGAACCTGCAGTTCCGCCATCCCATCAGCGACCACGGCGAGCTCTCGATCGGGGCGTTCTACCAGCGCTCGCAGATTCGCGACTTCGGCGATCCGCAGAACGACTTCACGTACGGCGCGGCGCTGAACGCGGCCGGCGGCGGCAGCCCGACGGCATGCGCCGACGGGATCGTGCCGAACGGCAGCGGCGGCTACACGCAGGACCCGAACTACACCAACGCGAGCTGCGGCTATTCGCTGAGCGACAACCGCACCGCGGTCGATGTCGGCGGAGACCTGGACTATCAGAACCAGAGCAAGCACCACACGGTCGCCTTTGGCCTCCTGACCGACGCGACGCACGTCGCGAAGGACTACAACGTGACGCTGCAAGGCTCCGCGCAGGGCGGCAACTTCCTCACCAACAGCGGCCTCTGCCCGCAGGGCGGTCCCGACGGCTCGTGCACCGTCACCGACGACGCGCCGAACGTCGGCCATCTGACGGCAGCGTATCTCCAGGACAGCTGGAAGATGAGCAACCATTGGCAGGCCGATTACGGGATTCGTCAGGATTTCTTCTCGATCGCCTCGACGCAGTTCGACGAGGGCTACGCGCAGACGAGCCCGCGTCTGAAGCTGACGTACGCGTTCTCGCCGACCGCGAACGTCTACGCGTACTACGGGCGCCTGTTCATGCCGTACACGCTCGAGAACGTTTCGCCGAGCGCGGCATATCTGCTGAACCTGCCGCTGCAAAGCTCGCCGGCGGCATTCGACCTCAAGCCCGAGCGAATCTCCGACTACGAGATCGGCGGCCATGTCGCGATCGGATCGAGCGGGGATCTGGGCTTGCGCGTCATGCAGCAGAACTCGACCGACTGGATCGACGACACGCAGGTCGGCGTGACGAACCTGCACCAGGATGTGAACTACGCGCTCGGCCGCATCGCGACGCAGAGCCTCTACTATCAGCTCAGCCTCCCCGGCGGTAATCGCTTCTACGCCTCGGCGACGCACACGTACGCGGTCGACAAGGGCTGCGAGACGCAGCTCCTCGCGCCGTGCTTCGGCGCGACCGAGGACTGGGCGCCGGCCGACCACGACCAGCGCTACGACGTCAGCTCGGGGATCGTGATGAACGACCGGCACGGCGGCTGGTTCTCGGTCGACGGCGAGTACGGCAGCGGGCTGTCGACCGATCCGGCCGGCGTGAACCCCAACTTCACCGGGATCACCTGCGGCGGACCGAACGGCAATCTCGGCGGACCTTGCAAAGTCCCCCCGCATCTTACGTTTGACGCGGAGAAGGGCTTCGGCGTGGGCCACGGCAACGCGATCGTCCTGCGCGTGCAGAATCTCCTCAACGATCAGTACATGATCACGTACCTGAACGCGCAAGGGAACCACTGGGCGCTCCCGCGCTCGTTCGACATCGGCTACCGCTTCGGGACCTCGAAGTAGCGGAGTGCGCTAGCCGCCGACCTCACCCGTCACCGTCACGTTCGCGCGCCGCAACTCGCGCTCCAGCGTGCCGGTGACGATCCCCCACCACATCCGGTAATCGGCCGCGAGCGAGCGCAGCGGCGCGCTGAACGTCTCGGGCCGGTTGCGCTCGACGAAGGCGTGCGCGTACCAGGCCGGCCCGTAGCCGCAGACGAGGGCGAGCGCGGCGAGCCGCGGCTCGCGACGGATCACGGCGGCCGCGACCAGCGCGGTCGCCACCGTCGTCCCCACCGCATGGATCGCCCGCGTCCGCGGATCGGCATGGGCGCGCAGGTAGCGCAGCCAGAATGCGTCGTCCATCCGCGGGCCTTCCACCGGGGCGGGGCGAACCGCCTGCTCCCATGCGCGACCGGTTCTTCATCGAGGGTGTCCACGCGGTCGGCGACCGCGTCGGGTTCGCCGCCGACGACGCCCGCAAGATCGCGACCGTCCTGCGCAAGCGCAGCGGCGATCGCGTGCAGGCGGTCGATTCCGCCGGCGCCGCCTACGCCGCGACGCTCGAGGTCGACGGGCGCACGGTGCGCGCGACGCTCGACGCGCTGCTCCCGGGCGGCGCCGCAGCCGAGACGGGTCTCGCGGTGACGATCGCGCAGGCCGTCCCGAAGGGGCAGAAGATGGACTTCGTCGTTGAGAAGGCGACGGAGCTGGGCGCGTTCGCGATCGTCCCCGTCCGCAGCGCGCGGGTCATCGGCCACGACACGAGCCCGGCGAAGCTCGAACGCTGGCGGCGCATCGCGAAGTCCGCCGCGCAGCAGTCGGGACGCGTGCGGATCCCGGAGGTCGCCGAGATCCACGACTGGGACGCGCTGCTCGCGACGTTCCCGCGCTACGACCGCGTCTACGTCCCGTGGGAGCTCAGCGATCCCGAGCCGCTGCGCGACGTCTTCGACGACGCGCTCCCGCGCGCGACCAGCGTGCTCGTCGTGATCGGCCCCGAGGGCGGGCTCGCCGCCGACGAGGTCGAACGCGCCCGCGCGGCGGGCGCCGAAGCGATCTCGCTCGGCCGCCGCATCCTGCGCACCGAGACCGCCGCGCTCGTCGTCCTCGCCGCGATCCTCTACGCGCGCCGCGAGCTCTGAACGTCGACGGAAACGCATCGGCACAACGACGTGAACCACGTCGACCGAGCAACGTGAGACGCACCGATATCGAGGACGGAGACGCATCTACGCCGAGCGAGTCGACGTCACGCGGAGCCCGTCGAAGCGTCCTCGCGACATGCGATCCTTCAACGTCACGCTGAGCTTGTCGAAGCGTCCTCGCGACATGCGATCCTTCGACGTCACGCTGAGCTTGTCGAAGCGTCCTCGCGGCACGCGATCCTTCGACGTCACGCTGAGCTTGTCGAAGCGTCCTCGCGGCACGCGATCCTTCGACAAGCTCAGGATGACACGAGCCGAGCCGAGCCGAGGATGACATG
>DATJHK010000086.1:0-156769 GCA_035493875.1 Candidatus Limnocylindria bacterium | reverse complement strand
CAGCGCGACGATCTCGGCCGGGGTCGCGGTCGCGGTCCCGAGTTTCTCGACGACCGCGCCGGCCGCGAAGTTCGCAAGCTGCGTCGCGGTCTCGGCCGGGATCCCGGCCGCGAGCGCGAGGCTCAGCACGGCGACGACCGTGTCGCCGGCGCCCGAGACGTCGAAGACGGTGCGCGCGACGGCCGGAACGTCGATCCGCTCGCCCTCGCGCCCGAACAGCGACATCCCCTGCTCGCCGCGTGTGATCAGCACGTAGCGGCACGCGAGGATCCGCAGCAGCGCGCGGCCGGCGCGCTCGAGCGAGTCTTGGTCGACGATCGTGATCCCGCTCGCGCGCGACGCTTCGCCGACGTTCGGCCCGATGCAGGTGACGCCGGCGAAGAGCGCCACGTTCTGCGGCTTCGGATCGGCGACGACGACCGGCGCGCCGAGCGCGGCCTCGACGATCTCGCGCGAGAAAAAGCCCTTCGCGTAATCGCTGAGCACGACCGCGTCGGCGTCGCGGATCGCTTCGCGCACGGCGGCGGCGACGCGCGTGCGATCCTCGTCGCGCAGCGGCACGACCGACTCCCAATCGGCGCGCACGACCTGCTGGTTGTGGGCGACGATCCGCGTCTTGCGCGTCGTCGGCCGGTCGCCGAGCGTCACGAGGCCGCGCGCGTCGACGCCCAGGTCGTCGAACATCGCGCGAATCCGCGCGCCTTCGGCGTCCTCGCCGATCCCGCCGACGAAGCTGACGCGCGCGCCGAGCGCCCGCAAGTTGTTCGCGACGTTCCCCGCGCCGCCCAGGGTGAACGAGTGGTCGCGCACCGCGACGACCGGCACCGGCGCCTCGGGCGAGATGCGCGTGACGTCGCCCCAGATCCACTCGTCGATCATCAGGTCCCCGACGACGACGATGCGGCGACCCGCCATCCGAGCAAGGAGTTCGGTCGCGTGCGACACGGCGATCACCTCAGCCATGCCGCGTCACCTGCGCGGCAGGGCGTTCGACGATCCATTCCGCGGCGGCGAGCAGCGTCCCGGCGCGCAGGTCCGGCTCGGGACCGACGTACGGGTACGGCCCCGGGAGGAGGATCCCGGGGACGCCGACCGCGTGCCCGAGCGCGACGTCGCTGCCGCGGTCACCGACGACGGCGCCGCCCTCGAGCAGAAAGCCGTGCTCGTCGAGCGCGCGGCGCACGAGGCCGGGCGCGGGCTTGCGGCAGTCGCAGCCCTCGTCGTAGTGCGAGCACCAATACCAGGCGTCGATCGCGATCCCGTCGGCGGCGAGCCGGCGCGCGATCTCGGCGTTCACCGCGCGCACCGCCTCGTCATCGAAGTAGCCCCGCGCGATCCCCGACTGGTTGGAGACGACGACCGTCGCGAAGCCGCGCTCGCGCAGCAGGCGCAGCGCGTCGACGACCGTCGGCAGGATCGACACGCCCGCCGGATCGGCGAGAAAGCCCTTGTCCTCGATCAGCGTGCCGTCACGGTCGAGGAACACCGCCGCGCGGCTCATTTCATGTCCTTTCGCATCGCGGCGTACAATCGGTGCGCCGTCGCTCGCGGGACGCCGTAGCCGATCAGAATCTGCTCGTCCATCGCGCCTCCGCCGGCGCCCAAGACGCACCAGCCCGCGTCGTCGCGCACCAGCACGGCTTGACCGCCCATCTCGCCTTCGCGCCAATTGACGTACGCGTACGCGCCGTCGCGGTGCAGCGCGGTGAGGCGATAGCGCGTCCCCGGGCTGCGCGCCTCGAGCGCCGCGTCGATCCGCTTCGCGCACCACGCGGGGCGCGCGGGGACGGTCGGCAGCGGCGCGGCATCGGCCGCTGCGAGCGTGGGCGCGAACGCGGCGATCACGCGAAGAGCAGTTCCTGTTCGACCAGGTCGCAGATGATGTGGCCCATCGTGATGTGGACCTCCTGGACGATCGCGCTGTAGCCGTCGGGGCCGACCAGCACGAGGTCCGCGATCTGCGCGACGGTGCCGCCGCCGTTGCCGGTGAACGCGACGGTCGTCGCGCCGATCTCCTTCGCCTTCTCCAAGCCGCGCACGACGTTCTTCGAGGTCCCGCTGGTCGTGATCCCGACGACGACGTCGCCGGGCTTCGCCAGCGCCTCGACCATCCGCGCGAACAGCTGCTCGTAGCCGAAGTCGTTCGCGATCGCGGTGACCGCCGAGGTGTTCACGGTCAGCGCTTCCGACGGCAAGCCGCCGCGCTCACGCAAGAAGCGGCCGCTGAACTCCGCGGCGAGATGCTGCGCGTCGGCGGCGCTTCCGCCGTTCCCGAACCACAGCACCTTGTTGCCGTCGCGGAACGCCCGCACCATCGCCGCAACGATCGCGGCGACCTGCTCGGCGTAATGCGGTTTGTCGAGCTGTCCTTTGCGGTCGGCGAGCAGCGCGGCGAAATCGCGGCGCGCGGTGATCACGGTTCGATCCAAAACAAATCCTGTCCAAGCGAGACGAGCTCGCCGTTCTCGGGGATGACGCGCACGACCGTGCCGGCGACGTCGCTGGTGATCTCGTTCATCAGCTTCATCGCCTCGAGGATGCAAAGCACCTGGCCGAGCTTGACGCGCTGACCCAGCTCCACGAACGGTTCGGCGCCGGGCGACGAGGCGCGATAGAAGACGCCGACGACGGGGGCCTGGATGGGGCGTGCGGTCGGGTGCGCGTGCGGCGTCGCACCGGCCGCGGGCGTCGCGTCGGGTGCCGGCAACGCGGCAGGCGCCGCAGCCGCCTGCGGCGGCAGGTAGGCGATCGGGGCGGCGTGGACGGCGGGATCGCGCCGCACGATCTCGATCTCGACCTCGCCGGTGCGCACGCGAATCGCGTCCAGGTCGAACTCCGCGGCGATCTCGCCGAGCGCGCGAATGCGCGAGGCTTCGTCTTGCTCCATCAGGCCGTCGCTTCGACGAGAGTGCGCGCGACCTCCGCCGCCGAGGCGGCGAGCGGCAGACGACGATCCTCACGCGCCAGCAGATCCCGCAGGACGACCTGACCGTTCGCCAGCTCGTCTTCCCCGAGGATGAGCGCCCAGCGCGCGTTGTTCCGGTCGGCGGTCTTGAAGTGCGCGGTCAGCTTGCGGTCCTGCCAATCGGCGAACGTCGGATGAGGCATCAGCTCGCGCAGCGCGGCGACGATCGGGAGGAGGCGGTCCTTCGCGGCCTCGCCGAGCGCGATCGCCTGGACCCCCTCGCGCGGCGGCACGTGGTCGCCCGCCGCGGCGGCGACCATCATCAGGAAGCGCTCGAGCCCCAGCCCGAACCCCACCCCCGGCGTGTCGGGGCCGCCGAGCGCGGCGACCAGGCCGTCGTAGCGGCCGCCGCCGCAGACGGTGCTCTGCGCGCCGAGCGAACCGGAGATGAACTCGAAGACCGTCCGCGTGTAGTAGTCGAGGCCCCGGACCAAGCGGGGATTGACGACGTACGGGATCCCCAGCAGCTCGAGCTCGTGGCGCAGCGTCGCGAAGTGCGCTCTGCACTCGTCGCACAGCACGTCGAGGAAGGTCGGCGCCGTCTCCACGAACGGCCGGTCCGCCGGGTCCTTCGAGTCGAGGATGCGCAGCGGGTTGCGTTCGAGGCGGCGGCGCGAGTCCTCGCTCAGCGCGTCCGCATGCGGCCGGAAATGCGCGAGCAGCGCCTCGCGATAGAGCGGGCGGCAGCGCACGTCGCCGACGCTGTTGATGTTGAGCACCGCGTCGTGCAGGCCGTAGCGGCGGATCAGCATCGCCGCGATCTGGATCACCTCGACGTCGGCCTCGGCGCCCGCGACGCCGAAGCACTCGACCCCGAACTGATTCGCCTGGCGGTAACGCCCCGCTTGCGGCCGCTCGTAGCGGAAGAAGGGGCCGATGTACGAGAGGCGCTGCGGGCCTTGCGCCAGGAGCTTGTGCTGCAGGAGCGCGCGCACGACCCCGGCCGTCCATTCCGGGCGCAGCGTCATCGAGCGCCCGCCCTTGTCCGGGAACGTGTACATCTCTTTTTCGACGATGTCGGTCGTCTCGCCGACCCCCCGCACGAACAGCTCGGTGGCCTCGAACATCGGCGTGCGGATCTCACCGTAGCCGAAGCGGTGCGCGATGTCGCGGCAGTCGGTCTCGAGGCGGTTCCAGGCCGCCGAGTCCGGCGGAAGGATGTCTTGCGTGCCGCGGGGGGCGCTGATCTGATTCACGGTCGACCGGGCGCCTTCGCCGCTCGCGGATTTTTGCCCGCATGCTTCGGTCGGAGGGCCTGCGTCCCGCCCTCCTCCCGGTGTCGACGAGCCTAGCTGCCTTGTCCGCCTCGGGGCTCGAGCAGCTCGACGGGGATCCCGTTCGGGTCTTCCACGAAGGCGATCCAGCGCGTCCCGCTCGGCGACTTCTTCGCCTCCTTGAGGATCTTGACGCCCTTGGCGCGCAGGTCTTCGATCACCGCCGGCATCTCGCCGTCGACCTCCAGCGCGAGGTGCTCGTAGCGGTTCCCGACCTCGTACGGCGGGTGGTCCTCCAGGTCGTACACCAGCTCGATGTACGCGTCCCAGCTCGAGCCGACGAACGCCATGTCGGCGTTCCCGGGGTAGTGGTCGACCCCGCCCAAGAGCTTCAGACCGAGCTTGTTGACGTAGAAGTCGATCGACTCGTCCATGTTGTTGACGAAGATCGACGTGTGGAGATACCGTGGCATGCGCTTCGGCTACGCGAAAGAGGCCCCGCCTTCCCGCGCCGCCGCGACGGGGTCGCTCAGCCGCTCCGGCGTGCCTTCAGTCGCCGCCGGGACGGAACGAACGTCACCGCCAGCGCCGAACAGAACGCCGCCGCGGCGAGCGCGGTGAGCGGGGTCCACGCTTCGCGCGAAAGCAGCGAGGCGACGATCCCGACGACGAGCGCGGTGTACTCGGTCCCGATCGTCGCGACCGCGACGCCCAAGCGCCGCACCGCCGCGGCGTAGGTCGTCTGCGCGACGAGCGTCGAGCCCAGGATGATCTCGCCGAAGAACCACCATGCGAGCGCGGGCGTGTCCGCGACGTGCGCGGAGGCGAACACGCTCGCGGCGAGCTGCGGCACGACTAGCGCGATCATCGCGATCGTGCCGACCAGACACATCAGGAGCGTCGAGGAGATCCCGGCGCCGACCGCGCGCAGCAGGCACGCATAGGCGGCGAACGTGACGAGCCAGCCCAGCATCAGCAGGTCGCCGGCCGGCGAGGCACCTTCGGCCCGGCGCGTCAGCGCGAGCAGCACGATCCCGGCGACCCCCAGCGCCAGCGCGAGCCACGAGCGCCGGTCGAGCGCCTTGCGGAAGACGAGCGCCGCGGCCGCGGTGTTCGTCACCGGCGAGACGCCGAGCAGAAAGGTGATGTGCGCGACCGACGTGTGCTGCGCGGCGAGCGTGTAGAGCAGCGAGACGCCGGGACCGAAGACGATCCCGGCGGCGAGGATCAGCAGCCAACGCCGCGCGTCGAGCTTCGGCGGTTCGAGCCGCCACGCGACGCCCAGGCCGAACAGGAAGAACGGGAGCGACCACAGGCCGCGCGCGAGCGCGACCGTGGTCCCGTTGAACACCGCCGGCTCGGCGGCGAAGAGCACCTTGCTGCCGACCGCGAGCAGGCCCCAGCCCAGTCCCGTCACGACGACGAGCGCGAGCGGCCCGGCCCTGCGCGCGATCCCGCCGAGCATCAGGGGATGACGCGCCGTTCCCGCAAGAGCGCGAAGAGGTCGAAGAACGCCTCGTCCGTCGGCTGATAGTCGAGGAAGCCGAGCTTGCGGCTCTTCGACATGTCGGTGACGCACTCGATCGGCCGTCCGAGATCCGCATCGGTGTGCCAGGCGGAGACGAGCCGCTGGAGATCAGGTTCGATCAACCCGTGCTTACGCGCGATCTCGGCCCAGAGATCGCCCGCGCCGGCCAGCTGCCGTTCGAGCGGTTCGCCTTCACCGGAGAACGGCGCGACTTCGAGGCCGAACCACCCGGCGAGCCGCTCCCACATCCAGCTCCAGCGAAACACGTCGCCGTTCACGACGTTGAAGGCCTGATCGCGCGCCGCGGGCGTCGTCGCCGCCCATTCGAGCTGCGCGGCAAGGAGACGCGCGTCGGTCATGTCGGTCAGGCCGCTCCACTGTGCGGCGTGACCGGGGAACCGCATCGGCAGGCCGCGTTCGCGCTGGATCGTCGCGTAGACGGCGAGCGTCACGCCCATGTTCATCGCGTTGCCGAGCGCGTAGCCGATGATCGTATGCGGGCGATGCACGCTCCACGCGAAACCGTCACGCGCGGCGGCCGCGAACAGCACGTCTTCCTGCGCGTAGTAGAAGTTCGGCACGTCGAGCCGTGCTTGTTCCTCGCGAAACGGCGTCGCCGGCAAGACGCCTTTGCCGTAGGCTTCGAAGGGCCCAAGATAGTGCTTGAGCCCGGTCACGAGCGCCGCGTGCTCCACCGCCGCGGCGGGCGCGAGCGCGTCGAAGAGATGGCGCACCATCGCGCTGTTGACGGTGATGTTCTCGGCTTCCGTCGGCTGCCGCAGCCACGTGCAGACGAAGACGTGACTCGGGTGCACGCCCTTCAATGCCGCGCGCAACGCGGCGGGATCGAGCAGATCTGCCGCGACCGGATTCACGCCGGGGGTCGGGACCGGCCTGCGAGCGAGTCCGTGGACCGTCCATCCGCCCTCCGCCAAGCGCCGTGCGAGTGTGTTGCCGACAATGCCGCTGGCTCCAACGACGAGCGCCGTTCGCCTCATACCTTGTATTCCTTTTCGAGCGGGAGAACCGTGCGCGCCCGCTGGCGCGCACCGTTTTCACAACCCGGCTCGACGCCGATCAGCCGCCGGTGACGCGCACGAGGACGAACGGCGCCGTCAGCGCCGCGCCGGCCAGACCGAACCCCACGAAGAGCGCGACGAGCCGCAGCTGACCGAAGCCGATCAGCGCGAGCACGAGCGGGGCGATCAAGAGTACCGCGATCCCCTCGTCGTGCAGCGGCTGCAGCGTGATGAAGCCGTCGAGCCCGAAGCGCGTCCACAGCGACGAGGCGATGCGCTCGGACATCCCCAGCAGGAGCACGTATCCGATCAGCCTGATGATGAAGCCGAGCATCGCGCGCAGCGTTTCCTAGTGCAGGAAGTACCGGTACGTCGAGAAGACCAGTGCGATCCCGTGCTCGTCGGCGGCGGCGATCACGTCCGCGTCGCGGATCGAGCCCTGCGGCGCGATCACCGCGGTGCAGCCCGCCTCGGCGGCCGCGACCAAACCGTCGGCGAAGGGGAAGAACCCGTCGCTCGCGCACGCGGCGCCGGCCGCGTACTCGTGCGCGCGATGGGCTGCGATCTGCACGGCGCTCACGCGATTCGTTTGCCCCGCGCAGATACCGCGCGAAACCCCGTCCCGCGCGATCACCACGCCGTTCGACTTGACGTGGCGCACGGCGTCCCAGGCGAAGAACAGATCGCGCCATTCCTGCGCGCTCGGACGGCGCTTCGACACGACGGTCCAGCGTTCGGGCGCCGCCTGCGGATCGTCGTCCTCGGCGAGGACGCCGCCGAGCGCGCTGCGCACGCGCAGCTCGGCCGCGAAGCGTTCGGGCGCGCCGGGGCGGTACCGCATGATGCGTAGGTTCTTCTTCTTGCGCAGACGCGCGAGGGCGTCTTCGTCGAACGCCGGCGCGGCGACGATCTCCAGGAAGAAACCGGCGAGGTGCTCCGCGCTCGCCGCGTCGATCGTCCCGTCGACCGCGATGATCCCGCCGTAGGCGGAGACCGGATCGGCGTCGAGGGCGGCGCGCACCGCCTCGGCGACCGTCGCGCGCTCGGCGACGCCGCAAGGGACGGTGTGCTTGACGATCGCGGCGCGGCGCAGCGAGGTGCCGCTCAGCGCCGGATCGTCGATCCCGCGCGGCGCGCGCACGAGCATCCGCAGCGTCGCGTCGAGGTCGAGCAGGTTGTTGTACGAGAGCGCCTTCCCGTTCAGCTGCTCGGGGAGCTGCGCTTCGCGCGCGAGGTAGAATGCGGCGCGGTCCTGCGGGTTCTCGCCGTAGCGCAGCGGCTGCTCGATCGGGATCGTCAGCGCGAGCGAGCCCGGAAGCTCGTTCGCCACCATGCCGGACTCGAGATAGCGTGCGATCGCGCTGTCGTATTCGGCGGTCCGCTCGAACGCGCGCGTCGCGAGGTTCCGGCGCGCGGCGTAATCGGCGCCGCCGGCCTGCAGCGCGGCGATGAACGCGCCGTACTGCGTCGGCTCGCTCAGCACGGTGACGTGGTCGAAGTTCTTCGCCGCGGCGCGCAGCAGCGAGACGCCACCGATGTCGATCTGCTCGATCGCTTCCTGCAGCGTCGCGCCTTCCTTGGCGACGGTCGACTCGAACGGGTAGAGGTTGACGATCACGGTCGAGAGCGTCGGGATCCCGTGCTCCTCGGCCTGGGCGAGGTGGGTCGCGTTGCCGCGGTCCTTGAGGATCGCCCCGAAGACGGCGGGATGGAGCGTCTTGACGCGGCCGTCGAAGAGCGCCGGATAGCCGGTCAGCTCGCCGACGTCGCGCGCGTCGATCCCGTGCTCGCGCAGGTGTGCGCACGTCCCGCCGGTGGCGTAGATCGCATCGCCGCGCGCGACGAGCGCGCGCGCGACGTCCACGACCCCGGTACGGTCGTAGACGGAGATGAGGGCCGCGTCAGGCAAGTGCGGCTTCTCGTTCGGGTTCGGCGGCGGGTTCGACCGGGCGGTCGTCGAGCGTGGCGCTGATGATCGAGCTCACGCCCGGCTCCTGCATCGTCACGCCGTACATGCGCTGTGCGAGTTCCATCGTCTTCTTGTTGTGGGTCACGACCAACATTTGGGCCGTGTTCGACACCGAGCGAATCTTCACCGAGAGGCGTTCGACGTTCGCGTCGTCGAGCGCGGCGTCGACCTCGTCGAGCAGGTAGAACGGCGACGGCTTGACCGCGATGAGGGCGAAGATCAGCGCCGAGGCGGTCATCGCACGCTCGCCGCCCGAGAGCGCGGTGAGGTTCGTCATCCGCTTGCCCGGCGGCTGCACCGAGATCTCGATCCCCGTCTCGCTCAGGTTCTCGGCGTTCGTCTGCCACATCTCGGCCTTCCCGCCCGGGAACAGCTCCGCGAAGATCTCGCCGAACTTCGCGCGCACGGCCTCGAAGGTCTCGTTGAACTGCACCTGCGAGGTCGCTTCGATCTCGGCGATCGTCGCGAGCAGCGTCTCGCGCGCCTTGTGCAGATCGTCCATCTGCTCGCGCAGGAACTTCTCACGTTCCGTCAGCTCGTCGCGGTCGGCCTCGGCGTTGAGGTTGACGTTCGCCTGCAACCGGATCAGCTCTTCGCGCAGGCGCGGCAGCTCGTCGACGACCTCGGCGGGCTCGTCCGCGTAGCGCGTGAGCACGTCCTGCTGCTCCTCGTCGCTCGCCGGGTTCTGCGCGAACGTCTGCTGCAGCATCCCCAGCTCCGCGTCGATCTCGGCGAGACGGCGCCGTCCGTGCTCGCCGGCGGCGGTCGCCTCCCGGTCCTCGCTCTGCGCGATGCGCTCGTCGGCCTCGCGCTGGTTCGCCTCGTCGGCGGTCGCCTCGCGCGCGGTGCGCGACGCCTCGACCGCGGCGTCGGAGGCCGCGACGCGCTCACGCGCCGCGACGACGATCGTCTCGAGCTGCGCGGTCTGCGCGCGCAGCGCTTCCAGCTCGCGCAGCATCGTCTCGCGCGCGGCGCCGGCGCGCTGCGCGTCGACGTCCAGCAAGCCCAGGCGCGTCACGGCGCCTTCGCGCTCGGCGCTCAGCGCGGCGATCTGCTCGCGCAGCGCGCTCGCCGCCGCGACGACCGCGCTTTGCGCGGCTTCGACCGCCGCGATGTGCTGGCGCGCCTCGCCGAGCTGCGCTTCGAGCGCGCTGCGCTGCTCGGAGAGATCGACGTGATCGTCGGCGATGCGTTCGAGCGCGTGCAGCCGCGAGTGCGCGTCTTCGCGCGCCGTGCCGAGCCCCGCGATTCGCGTCCCGGCGCTCGCCAGCGCCGCGTCGAGCCGCTCGATCTCGCCGGCGAGCCCCTGAAGCTGCGTGCGCACGTCGCGCAGCGCGACCTCCGCGTCATTGGCGAGCTTCGTCGCCTCGTCGCGCTCGACGCTCGCCGCGTCCATCTCCGCCTTCGACGCCAAGCCGTCGCGGTCGATCTGCTCGAGCTGCGCGCGCAGCTGCGGGATCCGCTCCTTGAGCGTCTCCGCCTGCGCGCGCCGCGCCAGGATCGAGCGCTCCTTGCGGAAGCGGCCGCCGGTGATCGCGCCGCCGCTCATGATCTGCTCGCCCTCGAGCGTGACGATCGAGTCGCGGAAGCCCTCGCCGCGAACCAGCCGGATCCCGGTGCGCAGCTCGTCGACGACGAGCGTGCGGCCGACCAGCCAGGCGACGACCGCGGCGTAGCGCGGCTCGGTGCGCACGAGCGTGTGCGCGTAGCCGAGGATCCCGGGACGCCCGCGCAGGTTGCCGTTCAGCTCGCGGCCTTCGCGATCGCGCAGCGTGTCGAGCGGGAGGAACGTCGCGCGGCCCAGCTCGCGCTCGCGCAGCAGCGCGACCGCGGCCTCCGCGTCCTCGGCGGTCTCGGCGACGATGTTCGAGAGCCCCGCGCCGAACGCGACGTCGAGCGCGCGCGCGTACTGCTCCTCGACGCTGATCAGGTTCGAGACGACACCGTGCAGCCCGCGCAGCTGTCCGCGCTGCGCGGCCTCCATGACGCTGCGCGTTCCGTGCGCGTGTCCTTCGAGCGAGGCTTCGAGCTCTTCGATCGTGTGCAGCCGCGATTCGGCGGCGGCGATCTCGGCGGCGACCTCGCGGCGCCGGCGCTCCAGGCTCGCGACGCGCTGCGCGGCGGCCTCGCCGCGTTCGCGCGCGAGACGCGCACGCTCGCGCTGCGCCAGCGCTTCCGCCTCGTAGCGCGCGACCAGCGCCTCACGTTCCCCGAAGCCCACCCGCGCGGTCTCGACGGCCTGCGCGTGCCGGTCGCGCTCGGCGAGCGCGGCGGCGTGCTCGCGCTCGAGGCGTTCGATCTCGGCCTGCGTGCTCTGGATCTGCGCGCGGCGCTCCGCCTCGCTCGCAGCGCGCTCGGCGGCGAGCGCCTCGACGGCGCGCAGCTCTTGGTACACCTCGTCGAGTCCGCCGCGCGCCTGCGCAACGGCGGCCGACGCAGCCAGCTCGCGCTCGCGCGAGCCTTCGGTCTGCGCGGTGAGCGGCGCAAGCCGTTCCTCGAGCGAGGCGATCTGGACGCGCAGCGTCTCGCGCTCGCCCTCCACGCGCTCGCGGTCGGCGACCGACGACTGCGACTGCCGTTCCAGGCCGTCGCGCCGCGCGACCGCGGCGGCGAGCTCGGCCTCGATGCGCGCCGACTCCGCGCGCGCGGCCTGTGACTCGGCGCGGTGCTTGTCGAGCTCCAGCTCGAGCGCGTAGAGGCGCTCGCGCAGCGTCGCGAGATCCGCGCCGAGCTGCGCCGCGCGCGCCGACGCGGCGGCGCGCTTGTTCTCGTGCTGCTCGAGCTCGGCGGCGACGCGCTCGCGTTCCTCGCGCCGCGATCCCGCGGCGCGCAGATACGAGAGGATCTCCAGATCACGCACGCGCGCGGTGACGCGCCGATAGCGCTTCGCGCGGCGCACCTGCGCGTCGAGCTCCGGGACGCGCCGTTCCAACTCGGCGATCAGGTCGTTGACGCGGATCGCGTTCTGCTCGGTCGCCTCCAGACGGCGCAGCGCCTCGTGCTTGCGCGCGAGGAACTTGCCGATCCCGGCGGTCTCCTCGAAGAGCGCGCGGCGTTCGGTCGGCTTCGACGAGAGGATGGCGTCGATCTGGCCCTGCGAGACGATCGCGTACGAGCCCGGGCCCAGGCCCGTCCCCATCAGCAGCTCGTGGACGTCGCGCAGGCGCACCTGCTCGCGGTTGATGTAGAACTCCGACTCGCCGGCGCGGTAGGCGCGCCGAGTGATCTGCACCTCGTTGAAGTCGAGCGGCAGCGAGTGATCGGAGTTGTCGAACGTCAGCGAGACCTCGGCCATCCCGAGGGGCTTGCGCGAGGCGTTGCCGGCGAAGATGACGTCTTCCATCTTCTGCGAGCGCAGCGAGCGCGAGGACTGCTCGCCGAGCACCCAGCGGATGGCGTCGACCAGGTTCGACTTCCCGGACCCGTTGGGGCCGACGACGGCGGTCGTCCCGGCGTTGAACTCCAGCGTGGTCGCTTCGGCGAACGTCTTGAATCCGAAGATCTTGAGGGATTTCAGGCGCATGCGGCTACCGGGGCGCTCCGGGGCTGGGGCGGGGGGAACGCGTCGTGCGCCGGCGTTTGTCCAGCGCGATCACGCGCCCGTCATCCTTCGACGGACGGGGCTCGGAGGCCTCAGGATGGCGCGCATGCAGCGTCGCGAGCGCCATCGCCGCCGCGCTCTGCTGGGCGATCTTCTTCGAAGGACCGATCCCCTCGCCGAGGATCTCGTCGCCGACGCGAACCTGCGAGGTGAAGCGCCGCTCGTGCGGCGGCCCCTCCATGCGCTCGAAGTACATCGGGGTCTGGCGCAGCGCCGCCTGGGCGAACTCCTGCAGCGCGGTCTTCGCGTCGGCCTCGCCGGTCGCGCCCTTGGCGGCGGGGACGAGGTGCTCTTTCTCGAGGAAGCGCGCGGCGCGGTCGAGATCGGTCGCACGATAGAGCGAAGCGACGAAGGCTTCGAAGGCATCGGCGAGGATCGTCGCGTTCTCGGCGCCGCCGGTCTGCTCGGTGCCGTGGCCGAGCACGACGAGCTCGTGAAAGCCCAGGCGCCGCGCGGTCTTCGCGCACGCCTCGCCGCTCACGAGGGCGCCCTTGCGGCGCGCCAGCTCGCCTTCGCTGGCCTCGGGGTAGTGCTGCACGAGCCAGCGCGCGGCGACGAAGCCCAAGATCGCATCGCCGAAGAACTCGAGCCGTTCGTTGGACGGCCCGCGTCCTTCACGCGACGCGCTCTCGTGCACGAAGGCCTGCTCGAAGAGCGCGGTGTCCAGATCGGACGCGCCCGCGGTTTTCAGAAGCGCCCGCAGGCGCGCACGTCGCTTCTCGCCCGCCATTCTAAAGGCGCTCCGTCCCTGACTGCGCGCCCCCCACGCGTTGCGTGGGGGCCCCGGTCCGACCTCGCAACGACGTGTCGGTACGCGGAAGATTCCGCTGCGCTCGGTCCGCCACCATCGTCCTCTTACTCGTGCTTTCCGAAGATCACGGCCGTGTTGTGGCCGCCGAAGCCGAAGCCGTTCGACATCGCGACGCGCAGCTCGGGGGCTTTGCGCGCGACGTTCGGGACGTAGTCGAGACGGCACTCGGGGTCGGGGACTTCGTAGTTGGTCGTCGGCGGGATGATCCCGCGCGAGAGCGCGAGGACCGTCGCGATCCCTTCGACCGCGCCGGCGGCGCCGAGCAGGTGCCCGTGCATCGACTTCGTCGACGAGACGGCCAGACCGCGCATCGCGTGCTCGCCGAAGACGCGCTCGATCGCCTGCGATTCGGCGGTGTCGCCGAGCGGCGTCGAGGTCCCGTGCGCGTTGACGTAGCCGACGGTCTCCGGCGCGACGCCCGAGCGCAGCAACGCGCGCTCCATCGCGAGCACGACGCCCTTCGATTCCGGATCGGGCTGCGCGATGTGATACGCGTCGGCGGCCTCGCCGTAGCCGAGCACCTCGGCGTAGATCCGCGCGCCGCGCTGCAGCGCGAAGTCGCGGTCCTCGAGCACGAGGATCCCCGCGCCCTCGCCCAGCACGAAGCCGTCGCGCTGCGCGTCGAACGGCCGCGAAGCGTGCTCGGGATCGTCGTTGCGCGTCGACATCGCCTTCATCGTGCAGAAGCCGCCCATCGCCGTCGGGATCACCGTCGCCTCACTGCCGCCGGTGACGACCGCGATCGCCTCGCCGAGCACGATCTTGTCGAACGCGGTCGCGAGCGCGTCGTTCCCGCTCGCGCAGGCGCTGGCGACGGCGAAGACCGGACCGCGCAGCCCGAACTCCATCGAGACGTGCGCCGAGGCGGCGTTCGACATCAGCATCGGAACGAAGAACGGCGAGATGCGGTCCCAGCGCTCGTTCGGGCCGACTTCCAGCGTCGTGTTCTCGACGGTGATGATCCCGCCGATCCCGCTCGCGATGATCGCGCCGGTGCGCGCACGCACGTCGGGATCGTCGGGCAGGCCCGCGTCCTCCATCGCCTCGCGCGCCGCGACGAGGGCGAACTGCGCGTAGCGATCCATGCGACGCGCTTCCTTCTTGCCGATGAGCGCGTTCGCGTCGAAGTCCTTGACCTCGGCGGCGATCCGTGTGGTGAGCTTGGTGGGGTCGAAAGCCGTGACGGGGCCGACCCCGCTCCGGCCCGTGATCAGACCCTCCCAGAAGGATTCCCGGCTGTTGCCGAGCGGGGTAACGGCTCCGAGCCCCGTGATGACGACGCGGCGTTTCTCCAAAACTCCCACGGGTTCGGAGAGCACAGGAGCACACCTTCGGGGAATCAGGACGTATGAGCCGCTCCGCATTCGCTCCGGGGCCGCCGCCGCTCGCGGGGTTGCGCGGGATGACGCCCCGCCGCGATCTGGCCCACGTCCCGGCGTTCCTCGAGGCGACGGCCCGCCGCTACGGTCCCGTCTCGTCCTGGCGAGCCGGCCGCGCCCGGATGTGGCTGCTGGACGACCCGGCGCTGATCGAGCAGCTTCTGCTCGCGAGCGGCTACGACGTGATCAAGAGCCGCGGCTTGCAGCGGATGCGACGGCTCCTGGGCGAGGGGCTGCTCACGGCGAACGAGCCGCTCCACCTGCGCCAGCGCCGGCTCGTTCAACCTGCCTTCCACCGCGAGCGCATCGCCGGCTACGCTCGCACGATGGTCGACGCGGCCGTCGAGCTCGCCGGCCGGCTGCGCGACGGCGAGGTCGTCGCGATCGACCGACTGATGCACCGGCTGACGCTGCGGATCGCGGCGGCGACCCTCTTCTCGGCCGACGTCGAGGACGACGCCGACACGATCGGGCAGGCGGTGACCGAGGCGATGGAGGTCTTTCCCTCGGCGCTCGGCCCGTTCGGCGAGCTGCTCGACCTCATCCCGTTCCATCCGGCCACGCGCCGCTTTCGCCAGGCGCGGGCACGGCTCGACGCGGTCGTCTTCCGCCTCATCGACGCCCGGCGCGCCGAGGGCCGCGACCGGGGCGACCTGCTCTCCATCCTGCTCGCCGCCCGCGACGAGAGCGACCGGCCGATGCCCGCCGGGCAGGTCCGCGACGAGGCGCTGACCCTGCTGCTGGCCGGCCACGAGACGACGGCCAACGCCCTGACCTGGGCCTGGGACGCGCTGACCCGCAAACCGGAAGCCGAGGCGCGGCTCCACGCCGAGCTGGACGCGGTCCTGGGCGAGCGGGACCCCGTCCCGGACGATGCGGGCCGACTTCCGTTCGCCCGCGACGTGATCGCCGAGACGATGCGGCTGCGCCCGCCGGCCTGGATCCTCGGCCGCCGCGTCGTGCGGCCGATTCGCCTAGGCGGCTGGGAGCCGGCGGCGGGGAACATCGTGCTCGCCTCGCAGTACGTCACGCACCGCAACCCGGCGTACTGGCGCGACCCGCTCGCCTTCCGCCCGGAGCGCTGGTCGAACGGGGAGACCGCCGCGCTCCCGCGCTGCGCCTACTTCCCCTTCGGCGGCGGCAACCGCGTCTGCATCGGCGAGGGCTTCGCCTGGACCGAGGCCGTCCTGATCCTCGCGACCCTGGCCCGGCGCTTCCGCTTCCATCCGCTGGACCCGACCCCGGTCCCGATCGACCCGCTCGTGACCCTGCGCCCGGGGCGCTCGATCGCGATGCGCGTCGAGGCCCGGGCCCCCGCCCCGGCAGGGGACGTCATCGGCGTTTGACCCGGGAGGCGGCGTCTGATATGATCTCGCGGCTATGTTCCGGTTCGATCTCCAGCTGTTCGCGTCCAAGAAGGGCGCCGGCTCGACGCGCAACGGTCGCGACTCGAATGCCCAGCGTCTGGGTGTGAAGCGCTTCGGCGGCGAGCACGTCGTCCCGGGCAACATCATCGTCCGCCAGCGCGGCACGAAGTTCTACCCCGGCCAGGGCGTCATGATCGGCAAGGATCACACGATCTTCGCCGTCGTCGAAGGCCACGTCACGTTCAGCAGCTCGCGCAACCGCAAGCACGTGAACGTCGTCCCCGCCGCTGCCTGACCTCGGCTTCTCCACCGATGCCGACGAGAGCCGCCCAGGCGGCTCTTTTTGTTTTGCGGTCTCCCTCTTGAGCGCCGGCTGACCATGCAGTTCATCGACGAAGCGACGATCACCGTCGCGGCCGGGAAGGGCGGCGACGGCGTCGTCGCGTGGCGCCGCGAGAAGTACGTCCCCAAGGGCGGCCCGGCCGGCGGCGACGGCGGCCGCGGGGGCGACGTGATCCTCGAGGCCGACCCCGAGCTCGGGACGCTGGTCGACTTCCGCTTCAAGAAAAACTACGCCGCCGAGAGCGGCAAGCCGGGTTCGACCTCCAACAAGTCCGGGCCAGCCGGGAAGGACCTGATCATCCGGGTTCCGGTCGGGACGCTGGTGACCCGCACGGAGCTCGACCCCGAAGGAAACCGCGGTCACTCGCGGCTCTTCGCCGACCTGAGCACGCCCGGCGAGCGCGTGCGCGCCGCCAAAGGCGGGCGCGGAGGCCTGGGCAACCAGCACTTCGCGACCGCCGCGCGGCAGGCGCCGCGCTTCGCCTACAACGGCGAGCCCGGCGAGCGCAGCGAGCTGCGCCTCGAGCTGAAGCTCCTCGCCGACGCGGGGCTGATCGGGCTCCCGAACGCCGGAAAGTCGACGCTGCTCTCCGTCGTGAGCGCGGCACGGCCGAAGATCGCCGACTACCCGTTCACCACGCTCGAGCCGCAGCTCGGCGTCGTGCGCGTCGCCGACTTCGAGTCGTTCGTGATGGTCGACGTCCCCGGGTTGATCGAAGGCGCGCATCAGGGCGCGGGTCTGGGAGACCAGTTCCTGCGCCACGTGGAACGCACGCGCGTCCTCGTCCACCTGATCGCCGGCGACAAGCCGGTCGACGACGTTCTCGCCGACAAGGAGACGATCGAGACCGAGCTGCGCGCGTGGAACCCCGCGCTGCTGGAGCGGCCGATCATCACCGTCGTCACGAAGCTCGATCTCCCGGAGGCGCGCGAGACGTTCGACGCGCTACGCGAGCGCATCGAGAACCTGCGCGGGATCTCGGCCGCGACCGGCGAGGGCGTGCAAGAGCTGATCTACGCGACCTGGGAGATCATCCGGGCGATGCCGCCCCCGGCGATTGCGCAGCTCGAGCCCGCGCAGATCCAGCTCACCGCCGACGAACCGTTCGAGATCCGCGTCGAGGACGGCGTGTACGTCGTCAGCGGCGAGCGCGTCGAACGGCTCGCGCGCATGACGGACTTCGACTCCGACGAAGCGCTCGCGCGCTTCGAGCAGATCCTCGCCAAGATGGGCGTCGACAAGAAGCTGCGCGAACTCGGCGTGCGAGAGGGCGACACCGTCCGCATCGCCGGCGTCGAATTCGATTACAGTTGAAAGGCGCTTCGGCTCCGCCTGCGCGCCCCCCACGCGATGCGTGGGGCCCCCGAACGCGGGCGCGCTCGCGATCCATGGCGAAGCGCGATGCCCCGTGGGCGCGCCCAACGGCGCGTTGCCCTTCGCTCTGCATCGCGCGCCCCCCACGCGATGCGTGGGGCCCCCAAACGCGGGCGCGCTCGCGATCCGGGGCGAAGCGCGATGCCCCGTGGGCGCGCCCAACGGCGTGTTGCCGTTGGCTCTCCATCGTCCGGGACGAGACGTGGTTCACTTAGGTGTTTTTGGCGGGTCGTTCGATCCCGTCCACAATGGGCATCTGTTCGTGGCGGAGGCCGTGCGCGAGGCGTGCGGGCTCGATCGCGTCCTGTTCGTGCCGACGCGTGAAGGGAAGCACTACCGCAACGGGGCGATGAACGCGAGCACGGAGCAGCGCGCGGAGATGATCCGGCTCGCGATCTCCGCCAACGTCGCCTTCGCGCTCGACGAGAGCGACCTCGCGCCCGATGCGAGCGGCTACACCGCCGACCTGCTGCCGCGGCTGCAGGAACGCTATCCCGACGCACGCTTCACGTTCATCGTCGGCGGCGACTCGCTGGTGCGCTCGCGTTGGAAGCGCCTCGACGAGGTCGTCGACGCGGTCGAAGCGTTCGTCGTCGCGCCGCGCGGCGAGGTGACGCAGACCGATCTCGACCACGCGCTCGCCGACCTCGCGCCGGCGCGGCGCGCGAAGATCACGATGATCGATCTCCCGCTCGTCGCCGAGTCGGCGACGCTGATCCGCGAGCGGCTCGGGGCCGGAAAGAGTGCGCGCTACCTGATCCCCGAACCCGTGCATCGCTACATCGCCGAGCAAGGTTTGTACACGAGATGATCCCCTCGGAGCTCGCCGCCGACAAGACGATCGCCGGCATCCCCGCGCGCGAACTCGCCGACGTCTACGGCACCCCGCTCTTCGTCATCGATCTCGACGAGCTCGATCTGGAGATCGACCGCTTCCTGCAAGCCTGCACGCCGCGCGGGATCGTCGTCGGGTATGCCGCCAAGGCGCTGCTCGTCACCGCGCTCGCGGAGCACCTCGCCGCGACGCCGGTGCGCCTGGACGTCTGCTCGCTCGGCGAGTTGGTGACCGCCGAGCGCGGCGGCTTCCCGGCCGGACGGATGTACTTCCACGGCTGCGGGAAGACCGACGAGGAGCTGCGCGCGATCGCCGACCGGCGCGTCGCGTTCGACGTGATCGACAACCGCGAGGAGCTGGAACGGCTCGCCGCGCTCGCCTCCTCCGACGCCCCGGTCGACGTCATGCTGCGCGTCAACACCGGGATCGAAGCGCACACGCACGCGTTCATCCGCACCGGCGGCGAGAACACCAAGTTCGGGATCGCGCTCGATCAGCTGCCCGTGCTGCTGGCGCGTGCTGCCGAGCTGCCGCAGCTGCGCCTGATCGGGCTGCACGGCCACATCGGCTCGCAAATCGCCGAGACGGCGCCGTTCCTGGCCAATGCAGACGAGCTGCTGCGCGCCGCAGAGCAGGCTCGCGCGCTCGGACACCCGATCGCGGAGCTCATCTGCGGCGGCGGGATCGGCGTCGAAGAGAACGTCGGCGATCCCCGGCCGCTCGAGATCGAGACGCTCGCGGAAGAGCTCGCGGCGCGAGTCGCCGGCCGGTACCGGGTGGCGATCGAACCGGGCCGCGCGCTGATCGCGCGTGCCGGGACCTCGCTCTACCGGATCATGGCGATCAAGAACCAGGGCCGGCGGCGCTTCGTCGTCGTCGACGGCGGGATGGCCGACAACCCGCGTCCGATGCTCTACGGCGCGCGTCACGTCCCCGAAGTGATGAGCGCCGCCGTGCTCGGTCCCGACGAGCCCGCGACGCTCGCGGGACGTTCGTGCGAGAACGACGAGATGGGCGACTACGTCCTTCCTGCGGGGCTTGCCGCCGGCGATTTGATCGCCATGCATACCACGGGGGCGTATACGTACAGCATGGCAAGCAACTACAACCGCTTCGGACGCCCGCCGGTCATCTTCGTGCGCTCGGGTCATCATCGCCGCGTCGTGCGCGGCGAGACGGCCGAAGAAGTCGCGCGCCGCGACCTTCTCTGACAAAAAGCGAGTGTCGCCGAACATAGTTCGCACATAGCCCGTTGTCACCGTGCGCCGGCGCACGTACACTGAGCGTATCGGACACGGAACGCCTCTCGACGCCGTCGCGCTCGCCAGCGCATCGCCTCGCCGACGCGAGCTCCTCGCGTCGCTGGGTCTGCGCGTCACTGTCGTTCCCAGCAGCTACGACGAGACGCCGTTGCCAGACGTCACGCCGCTCGAGCTCGCGACGTTGCACGCGCAAGGCAAGGCAAGCGGGGCGGCAGCCGACGACGCGCTCGTCGTTGCGGCCGACACCGTCGTCGACGTCGACGGCGAAGCGCTCGGCAAGCCGCGCGACGTCGCCGAAGCGGAGCGGATGCTCGCGCGCCTCTCGGGTCGCTGGCACGAGGTCCACACGGCGTTCGCGCTGCGGAACGGTCGTACGGCCGGCTCGCTCGTCGAGGTAGTAACGACCCGCGTGCGATTTGCCGATCTCGATGCTGGGACGATCGCGCGGTACGCGGCAAGCGGCGACGGGCTCGACAAAGCCGGCGCCTACGGGATCCAAGGCTTCGCGGCGACCCTCGTCGAGCGGATCGACGGCGACTACTTCACCGTCGTCGGCTTCCCGCTCGCTGCCTTCGCCGCCGCGCTTCCGCGCGTCGGCTATTTCCTTCGCCCCCTGGCCGCCGAAGCGGCGGCTCCCCCTTCCTCCGAGGTTTTCGCACGATGAGCTTGGCCGGGACGCTCCGCGCGACGTTCAGCCCCGACATCGGGATCGATCTGGGGACCGCCAACACGGTCGTCTACTCGCGTGACGAGGGGATCCTCGTGAGCGAACCGTCGGTCGTCGCCTACCGCACGACCGACGATGCGATCATCGCGGTCGGTCAGGCCGCCAAAGAGCTGGACGGCCGGGCCCCGGGCAGGGTGCGGGTCGTCCGCCCGCTGCGCGGCGGAACGATCTCGGACTTCCGCGGGGCGCACGCGCTGGTGAAGACCGTCGTCGACCGAGCGCTCGCGCGCGGCCAGCGCCTCGCGCCGCGCGTCGTCGCCTGCGTCCCCGGCTGCGCGACCGACATCGAGTGCAAGGCCGTCGAGGAGGCCGTTCGCGCCGCCGGCCCGCGCACGACGATGTTCGTCCCGCAGGCCGTCGCCGCCGCCGTCGGCGCGGGGATGGACATCACCGGAACGCGACCCTCGATGGTGATCGACATCGGCGGCGGGACGACCGAGATCGCCGTCCTCACGCTGAGCGGCGTCGTCGCGATGCACTCGATCAAGATCGGCGGCGACACGTTCGACGCCGCGATCGCGGCGCGGCTGCGCGCCGAGTTCTTCGGGGTCGGGCCGTTGACCGCGGAGCGTCTGAAGATCGAGCGCGGCTTCGCCGGGCGGCCGCCGGGCCGCGAAGGGTACCAGGTCGCGGGGACCGACATGGCGGCGCTGCGGCCCGGACGGCGCGTCGTCGACGAGACGCTGGTCGGCGACGCGATGCGCGACGGGATCGACAAGATCGCGCGCGCCGCGTGGTCGATCCTCGAGCAGACGCCGCCGGACCTAGCCGGCGAACTGCTGGAGCTCGGGATCGTCCTGACCGGCGGCGGCGCCTTGATCCCTGGGCTCGCAGGCGAGATCGGCCTGCGCACGAACGTGCCGACGACGGTCGCCGACGACCCGCTTGGGTGCGTGGCCCGTGGGGCCGGCGAGATTCTTGCGTCACCCGGTTTGCTCGAACGGCTACGGCCGCATGCGGATCGGTTGACGAGGTGGTATCAATCATTACGTATCGGGATGAGAGAAAGCTATTCGCGGTAATCGGCGCCGTCATCGTCGCCGCTCTCGTCGCGCTTCTCCAACTCGATTTCGCCCGGGCCGGGCGCACCTCGCCCCTCACCGTCACCGTCACGACGATCACCGCGTACGCGCAGCTCGCGTTCGCGACGGTCGTCAACGGGACGCGGACCGGATGGACGACGGTCGTGCGCACGCCGAGCCTGGCCGCCGAGAACGGGCGGTTGCGTGACGCGAACGCCGCGCTGCGCGTCCAGAACGACGAGCTGCAGGAGCGGCTGGCGCGCGTCCCGGCCGCGGTCGCACTCGAGCGCGCGCAACTCGCGCACCCCGACGGCTTGGCGGCGACCGTGATCGGCTACGATCCCGAAGCGACCACGCGCGTCGTCACGATCGATCGCGGCGCGAAGGACGGCGTGCGCCGCGACGACGGCGTCATCACCGGCGAAGGCGTCGTCGGGCGCATCGTCGAGGTCGATCCGCTCTCCTCGAAAGTCTTGCTGATCTCCGATGCGACCTCGAAGCTTCCCGCGGTCGTGCAGAAGGGCCGCTGGTGGGCGATCGCCGTCGGAACGTCGACGCGCATCAAGCTGCAGTACGTCTCACAAGACGCCAAGCTCCACGTCGGTGACCGCGTCGTCACCGGCGAGGGCCGCTCGTTCCACGCCGGGATCCTGATCGGACGGATCCGCCAGATCGACCCCATCGCCGCCGGCGCACTCGACCAGTCCGCCGTCGTTCAACCCGCCGCCGACCTGAGCGCGCTGAGCCGTGTCCTCGTCCTATCGCACCAGCTACCGCAGCGTTGAGATCGCGGTCGGCCCCGCCTATTGGCCGACCCTGGGCTGGACCGCGCTCCTCGCGCTCGCCCAGACGATCTTCGCCCCGCTGCTGACGTTCCGCGGCGCGGTCCCCTCGCTCGTCACGATCGCGGTCGTGCTGTACGCGTCGCGCGCGGGCGCTCGGCGCGGCGCGCAGCTCGCACTTCCGGCCGGCCTGCTGCTCGACATCTTCGCCGGAACCGACGGCGGGTTCACGGTCGCGACGACGGTCGTCGCGCTGCTCGTCGGCGGTCTCTCGCGGCGGATGTTCGCCGACGGCGTCTTCGCGCCGGCGTTTCTGTGTGCGGTCGCGATCCTCGTGCGCGATCTGGTGTTCTGGAGCGTGATGCGGCTCGAAGGCTTCCCGCGCGGCTTCGCCGTCACGCACCTGCACGAGGCGCTCTGGCGCGCGCTGCTCACCGCGCTCGTCACCTTCATCTGGCTGGTCGTGCGCGGCCGGCTCGTCACCGACAAGACCACGATCGAGCGCTACGCTTCGTGACCCGCCCCGTTCCCACGTGCGGAACGGCCGAAGGCCGAACGCGAAGGATTCGACGAAGTCGAATCCACTGATGGCTACCGTCGAGCGCCGCAAACCCGATCGTCCCCTGACGCGCGTGCTGGGTTTCGGCGCGTTCCTCGGCTTTGCGCTGGTCGCGCTCATCGCGCGCTTGGCCCAGGTACAGATCGTGCAGGGCGATCAGTTCGCCGCCGCCGCGCGCGCGAACCAGATCGAAGTGATCCCGGTCGCCGCGCCGCGCGGCCTCATCGTCGATCGCCACGGAACGGTCCTCGTGCGCTCGCGGCCGTCGTTCGTCTGCGCCCTGATCCCCTCCGAGATCACCGACATCGACAAGACGCTCGCGACGCTCTCGGGCGTCCTCGGGATCCCGGTCGAGAAGCTGCGCCATCGACTGCTCCACCACCACGACGTCAACTACGACAACTTCGAGCAGGTCCAAACCTACGAGCCGTACGGCCCCGTCATCCTCGCGAGTGATCTGACGCCTGCGCAGACGGCCCGCCTCGCCGAGGCGCAAGGCGACGTCCCGGGGCTCGACATGGAAGAGCAGCCGGTGCGGAACTATCCGTATCACGACGACGGCTCGCACATGTTCGGCTACGTCGGCGTGATCGACGAGGCCGAGTACAACGCGCGCAAGCACGACGGCTACTCGCCGAACGACGTCGTCGGTCAGGACGGCCTGGAGAGCGAGTACGACCGCTGGCTGCACGGACGCGCCGGCGGCGAGCAGGTCGAGGTCAACGCCTCGGGCGCGCTCGTTCGCCGCCTCAAACCGCTCGATCCCGTCCCCGGCGACACGCTGGTGACGACGATCGACTGGCGGATCCAGCAAAGCGCCGAGAAGAACCTGCGCGCCGAGCTCGCCAAGTGGGGGAAAGTGCAGCACCGCCGCCTCGCCGGCGCGGTCGTCGTGCTCGACCCGTACAGCGGCGGCGTCCTCGGGATGGCGTCGATGCCGGACTTCGATCCGAACAAGTTCGCGACGCCGATCGACGAGGCGGACTACTCGAAGCTGCTCAACGACAAGCTCAACCCGCTCTACAACCGCGCGATCGGCGCCGCCTCGCCGACCGGCTCGACCTTCAAGATGGTCAGCGGCTCCGGCGGCATCTCGAGCGGCGCGATCAAACCGAATCAGATCCTCTACGACTCGGGCGCGTGGAACTGCTACGGCGTGACGTTCCGCGACATCGTCTCGGGGGGCCTGGGCACGACGGGCTTCGTCAAGGCGCTCGCCGCGTCGTCGGACGGCTATTTCTATCAAGTCGGCTACCGTCTCGGCCACGCGCGCCTGCGCTATTACGCGCAGGAGTACGGGCTGGGCAAACGCCTGGGGATCGATCTCCCCGGCGAGTATCCCGGCAACTGGCCGACCGAGGCGTGGATGCAGGCGACGTTCGGCAAGGAGTATCACCTCGAGCCGAGCGACGTGTGCCAGCTCGCGATCGGACAAGGCGCGATGCAGGCGACACCGCTGCAGATGGCCGACGTCGTCGCGACCGTCGTCAACGGCGGAACGCTCTACCGCCCGCACGTCGTCGCGGAGATCCGCTCACCGCACGGCAAGGTCCTCAAGTCGTTCGACAACCAGATCATCCGCAAAGTCCCCGTCACCGCCGAATCCCTCAAAGAAGTGCGCGAGGGGATGGCGCAGGTCACCGAGCCGTGGGGCACCGCCTACGGCGTCGACGTCCCGGGCGTCCCCTACGGCGGCAAGACCGGGACCGCAGAAACGGAAGGCGGCAACGGCCCGAACACGACCTGGTTCGTCGCCTTCGCCCCCGTCGACCACCCCAAACTCGCCGTCGCCGTCTACATGGAAAAATCCGGCGGCTACGGCGCCAACGTCGCCGCCCCGATCGCCCAACACATCTTCGCCGACTACTTCCACAAAAAAATCCCGCCGATCTAAGAGCGCGCTCCGCTGTGGGCGGCCGCCCAGGCGCGCTTCGCACGGAGAGACGGGTCGGGGTCGGGATTGACCTTCAACGCTGCATCGTAGGCCTTGACGGCCTCGCCATACATGCGGTTTCCGATCAGCGCGTCTCCAAGTGCCTCATACGTGAAAGCGTCCTTTCCGCCGGCAGCGACGGCCGCCCCGGCGTCGCGCAGAGCAGCCGGAAAGTCGTGCGACGCGGTCTCCGCCAGCGAGCGGACACCGAATGCCATGACGTCGGGACGCTGCGCGAGCGCCACCGTCTCGTCCGCGATCGCACCGCGATAGTCGTCGACCAGCCACCGCGCGTAGCCCCGCATCGTTCTCGTATACGCATCGTTGCGTGACGCTTGCAATGCGTCATCCAGGTCTCTGAGTGCTCCGCGCGGATCGTCGGCGAACGCTTTGGCGGCACCACGAATGGAAATCGCCCAGGTATTCCGCGGGTCGATCGTGAGCGCGTCGTTCAAGTCGCTGACTGCGTCGGCATACTGACCGATCATGAAGCGTGCGGCGCCGCGGTAGTTGTGGGAGAATGCCGTCTCATGCAAGGCCAGTGCTCGCGTCTCGTCTGCGATGGCTTCCTGGTACCGATCGACCGCGTATTCGGACGCGCCGCGAACCTGCAGCGCCATCACGGCGGCCGGTTCGGTCGTCAGGACGATACTCTCGTCCGCGATCGCATCGTCATAGTGTCCGAGGTTGAAACTGGAAGTACCGTGGAACATCCGCGCGAATACGTCTCCCGGGTTCGCCTTCAGCGCACCGTTCGCCATCGCAAGCACGGCGTCCCAATTGCCTCGTTGCCACGCCTGCACGATCGCGACGTCGTCACGCGTCAGCGTGCGGCCGACGATTGCCGGAGTGTCCTTCGGCACCTGAAGCGTCGGCATCGGCGGCGCGCCCGACGCAGCAACCGCAACCGAAGGCCACACGGTACCCAGAACGGCACCGAAAAGAACCCAGTAACGTCGCCCCATATCACGGCCGCATTTTCCGCCCCGCCACCACGATCCCGCAAGGGCCCGGACGTCGTGCTTCCGGGCATCGCCAGCCGGGTACGGCGGCAACGTCGCCGCCCCCATCGCCCAACACATTAGCGTCGACGACTTCCACAAAAACATCCCGCCGATCTAACCCGTCGCTATGTGGTGGTGCTGCGCACGACCGACTGCGGAAGAAGCCCGCCGAGATCTTGCGACGGACACACCGGCGGAAAGCGATCGTCCGCAAGCCGCACGTCGAACGCGACCGCCGACGCCAACGAAAGATTCGTCGACGCGTACACCGTCGCCGTCGTCTGCGCCGACGGCACATACGCGGGCAGCGCACCGTTCACCCGCTGCAACGCCGTCCCCATCTCGTCAGTAACGACGTCCGCAGCATCCCGGCGCAACACCTCGACCGCAAGATACGCATCCGGCAGCCGCCCGAAAAACTCCACGTACATCGTCCCCGCGTATTCCGCGGTCGGCACCTGCCCCCGCACCGGATACAGCAGCTCCGCCTGATAGTTCGAACACCCCGGCGGCAGCACGGGCACCGGAATCGTCGTCACCTGCGGCGTCGGCGGCGTATACGGCGAGCACGAATTCGGATCGTTCGGATCGTCGCACAAGTACTGCGGGGACCCATTACCGCCGCACCCCGCAAACGCCGCCAACACCGCCACACACACGAGCAAAGAAGAGATGCGCAATGTCCACCTCCATGAAAGCGCAGAAGGCGGACGGCCGTCCGTGATACGAGGCTAACGCCGAATCCTGGCGCCTTTCTCAACAAACGATGAACGCCAGATAAGACCCACCCCCAGGTTCACCCACACCTCACGTCCCGGCGCCCCATGCTTCGAAAAGCTCAGCATGACACGAGGCCGACTCCAATCCCGCAAACCCCACCGTTTTCTCGCCGCACGCCGAGATCGTGCCAGCGTCAGGCGCGGACGTCGCGGTGCCGGGGCGTCTTTGGCGAGCGGGAGCACAGGATGTGCGGAGCGACGCCGAAGCCGAGCGACCGGAGCGCAGGATGCGCGCAGGGAGCGTCCCCGGCACCGCGACGTCCACGTTCGACGCCGCCACCAAGCCCCGATCAAACGAGAATCGGCAACACCCGACGGATCTCATTGGCCCGCGCATCGTCACGCCCGTCGAGCGCCCCATCCACGAGATCCCCGCGTTTCGCCCGATGCAGCCCATACGCCGCCGCGAGCGCGACGGAACCATCGGTGTCGCGCATCCCTCGCTCGAGCAGCGCGACGTCGCCGCGGCGCGAGGCACCGTCAATCGCCGCGTAGCGTTCGGCGACGACGTACGACGTGTACGCGCGTTCGAGCGCCGCGGCGACGTCGCCGCTCTCGCACATCCCGAGCGCTTCGACCACCAGCACGCGCAGCTCGCCGTCCTCCTCGTCGTACGCCTGCGCGAGGATCCGCGCGCACCAGGCGTCGCCGACGATTCCGAGACCTTCGACCACCACGCGGCGTTCGCTCTCGGACAACACACCGGCATCGGGATCGATCGACCGCGGCCATGCGATCTCGCGCGCGAAGGCGACGACGGGCCCGGTGATCTCTTTGGCGGCGGGCGCCGGCTCGACCGCCGCGGCGCTCGCGGACGCCTTCGCCGAACTGGGCCAGAACTTCGCGAGCGAGATCAGGCCGAACCCCAGCACCAGCATGACGACGCCGAGGACGACCATGTCGGACGACGCGGAGCCCAGCGCGAACACCTCAGACGCGCGCGGTCGTCGCTTCGAGCGCTTCGCGCAGCGCGGCGCGCACGTCGCGCAGCGCCGCGTCGAGATCGCGGTTCTGCGTCGCCGCGAGGACGCGGTGGAACTCGTCGATCGGCAGCGCCGCGGCGTTCGTGAACGTCGCGATCAACGCCGTCCGGTACGCGGCGAGCGCGCCGTTCTCGGGCGCGGTGACCAGCGCGGAAGGCAGCAGCTCGGCGAGGACCAGCCACGGCAGCGCGCTGCCGAGCGGCTCGGATTCCAGCGCGGCGAGGTGCCGCGTGACGCGCTCGAGGTCGAACGATCCCTCCAGCACGACGGCGGCATCGCCGCTCGTCGCATCCGGGACGATCTGCACCGTGCCGAGCGCCTCGACGAGCTCGATCAGCGCCGAACGGCTCGCGCGATCCTCGAGATCCTTCGCGGTCAGCGCGTAGCGCGGCATCCGCAGCTTGATCCAAAGGCGGTTGACGACGCTTTGGAGGGCCTCGCGCGCCGCGTTCAGCTTCCCGCCCGCCTCACCGCCGGCGACCCCGGCGAACGCCGTCGGCACGAGCGTCCGCACCGCGAAGAGGTGGGTGATCAGCCCGCCGTGCTCGGCCTGATCGAGGAACGCCAGCGCGCGCTCGAGGGACTCGCGCGCGAACTCCAGCCGCACGCGCGGGACGGGCGCGGCGGGGGCCTCTGCCGGCGGAGGTTCGGGTTCGGGCACCTCCGCCGCTTCCGGCGCCGGGGTCGGCTCCGCGACCGGCGCGGCCGGTTCGGGCGGGACGAACGACGGTTCGGGCGGGGCGGGGATGAAGCGCGCCTCGATCGCCTCGTCGTCGCGGCGATACGTCGCGCGCTCCGGCGGCACGAACGACGGTGCGGCCGGTTCGCCGGGCGGGAGCGCGTGGACCGTCGGCGCGGCGGGCATGGCGGTCTGCCCGCGGCGCTGCTCGGCGACCTCGCGCAGCACGTCGACGGTTCGCGGCGCGATCCCCGAGACGGAGAAGGGCAGGCCGTGCGCGCGTACGGCAAACGCCGGCGCCGAGCGCACGCGAACGGCCGGCGCCGTCAGCGCCAACGTTCCGCCCCCGTCCCAACTCAGGTCCGCTTGCGCGGCGATCAGTGTCCCCGCCGGGAGCGGCGTGTTGACGATCACGCACGTGCGCACGACGACCTCGACCCCGGGGTCGACGTCTTCGAGGAGGAGCCCGTGCTTCGACCACACGACCGAACCGCCGTCGACGTCGAGGAGCGGAACGTCGTTGACGAGCGTCGAGCCCGGCAGATACGCCGTGTGCGGCGGAAGCTGACCGCGCACGGTCAGACGGCTCGCCGCGCCGTCGCCGGTGTTGCGCACCGCGAGCCGGATGAAGAGCGCCTCGCCCGCGTCGACCGAGTCGCCCGGCTGCGTGCGCAGCGATGCGCCGTCGTCGAAGCGCGGCTCCGCGACGGTGGGGATCGTGACGGGTGCGAGCGCGAACGGAAGCAGGCCGACCGCTTCGAGCTTGCCGCCGACCGTGATCGCCGTGCCGCGCGTCACCCGCGGCGCCAGACGCAAGCGCACCGTCGCCTCGGCGCGCGCCCCGGCGAGTACGTCGCCGAAGAGCAGCGCGTTGCCGACGCGCGTCGCGCCGTCGACGGCTTCGATCCGCGCGTCTGCGGTGATCTCGAGCTGCAGGCGCACGTCGCGCGCGGCGTCGGTCCCTTCGTTCGCGACGACGATCGCGATCTCGCCGGACGCGCCGGGCCGCAGCGCGTCGCCGGCCGGATACGCGAGCGAAGAACCCGTCACCGTGAAACGCGGGCGCGAGCGCACGACCAGCTCGACGCCGCCGAGCGCGATCGCCGGCGTTTGATCGTTCTCGAGCCGCGCGCGTAGGCGAATCGTGCTGCGGTCGGCGATCGGAGAGGCGACGGTACCGATTACCTCGAGCGCGCGCGCCGCACCGGGCGCCAGCGTGCCCACGTCGATCCCACCGCTCTGCACGCGTGCCTGCGCACCGTCCTCGGCGTAGCGCAGCGAGTGCAGCGCGGGATCGGCGTCGAGCACGATCCGCACGCCGGTCGCCTGCGCGGTGCCGTCGTTCGCGACGCGGATCGTCGCGCGCACGTCGCTCGCCGGCGCGACCTGCGCGGAACCTTCGAGCGCGAGCGCGTTGCGCGGCTCGAGAAAGCGCGGCGCGGAACGCACGGTCAGCGTGCGTTCGAAGGTACGCGAGCCGGTCGACCACTGCAGCGACGCGGTGATCGGAAGCGGCGTCGCGTCGACCGCCGGCGAGACGACGTATGCGTCGATCGCCGCTTCGACGCGGCGACCCGCATCGACGCGCGGGAAGACGAACGCGCCGGCGTCGTCGCTCTCGCTCACGGAGCGTCCGTCGATCGCGCGCGAACCCGGCGCGTAGCGCAGCCCCTCGGGGAGCGAGAGGCGCACGCGCACCTGTTCGGCGGCGCATGTCCCGGCGTTCTCCGCGACGAGCGCGACGCGCACGCGGCGGCCGGGCTCGACCTCGCCGGGCGCGTCGACGATCAGCCGCGTCCCCTCGGTGTCGAAACGGCTCGCGCTGCGCACCGTCAGCTCGGCGCGCGCCAGCTCGAACTCCGCGGTCTCGCTCGAGGCGACCGCGCCGCTCAGCACGATGCGCGTGTTGTCCTCGAGCGGCGAATCGATCCGCGCTCGGTACTCGACGACGAGCGTCGCGCCGGCCGCGAGCGCGCTCGACGCGATCGTCGCGTTGCCGAAACCGAACGGATCGCCGTTGCGCTCGTCGATCGCGACTTCACGTCCGTCGACACGCGCGCTGCCCGGCACGTAGGTCGTGCGGTCGGGAACGGGAAGGACGACGACGACGTCGTGCGCCGTCGCATGCCCGCTGTTCGCGACGCGCACGGCGATCTGCACGTCCTCGCCGGGTTCGGCGGCGCGGACCGCGTCGAGCGAGGCGACGGTGTCGGGGTTGTCGAGGATCGGCGCGGAGCGCGCCGTCAAGTGCACGACGTTGGAGCCGATGACCTCGGTCTCGTTCGCGACGAGCGCCGCCTGCAGTTCGATCGCGGCGCCGTTCTCGATCGTCGAGGCGACGACGTACGCGAGCGCGATGCGGCGCTCGACCCCCGGCGGGACCTCGCCGACGTCGAGCCCGTTCGTCGCCAAAAGGCCGGTCTCGCCGCGCGCATCTTCGAGCGGCCGGTCGTCGACGCGGGCGCTGCCGGGAAGGTAGCGCAAGCCGTCCGGGAGGTTGAAACGGACGCGCAGACCGGTCGCCGCGGCGCCGCCAAAGTTGGAGAAGGCGAACACGGCGCGCACCGTCGTTCCAGGTTCGACCGTCCGGTCGGGAGAAACGACGAGCGTTCGTAGCCCCTCGGGTAACGACGGCGCGCCCGGCGCGAATACTTCGGTCAGGGTCCGCATCAGTTCCGCCCCCGTTCGGCGGTCCCGGACCGCCAACCTCGCTTCAAGGATACCGCATGACCACGATCGCCCACCACGCCGACTACCTGTGCGAGGCCGTCTCGCGGATCGGTTCCGAGAGCGCCTTCGAGGTGCTCGCGCGCGCCAAGGCGCTCGAGGCGACGGGGCGACGCGTCGTCCACATGGAGATCGGCGAACCGGACTTCGACACCCCCGAGCATATCAAGCGCGCCGGGATCCGCGCGATCGAAGAGAACTTCACCCACTATTCACCATCGGCCGGGATCTCGGATCTCCGCGATACGATCGCCGAGTACGCGAGCCGGTTCCGCGGATTGTCGGTTCCGTACACTCGCGACCACGTCGTGGTCGGCGCCGGCGCGAAGCCGGTGATCTGGAACCTGCTCTCCGCGCTGCTCGATCCCGGCGACGAGCTGCTCTACACCGAACCGTCGTATCCGGCGTACGCCTCGGCCGCGGGATATCTCGAAGCGAACGCGATCCCCGTCGCGCTGCTCGAGTCGCGCAACTGGCGCCTGGATCTGGACGAATTGGCCGCGAAAGCCGGCCCGAAGACGAAAGCGCTCGTCATCAACTCGCCGCACAATCCGACCGGCGGCGTGCTCACGCGCGAGGATCTCGAAACGATCGCCGAGCTCGCGCACAAGCACAACTTTCTGGTTATCTCCGACGAGATCTACTCGCGCAACATCTACGATCCCGCGTTCGTCTCGATCGCGCAGATCGAGGGGATGCGCGACCGCACGATCATCGTCGACGGCTTCTCCAAAGCGTACGCGATGACGGGCTGGCGCTTGGGCTATCTGATCGCGCCGTCCGAGATCGCGCAGACCGTGACGCTCTTCAACAACAACACGTTCTCGTGCGTCGCGACGTTCGTGCAGAAGGCCGGCATCGCTGCGCTGACCGGCGACGACGCGCCGGTACAGCGCATGAACGCGATCTTCCGCGAACGGCGCGATCTGCTCGTCGCGGGGCTCAACGCGCTCCCCGGGATCAGCTGCACGATCCCCGACGGGGCGTTCTACGCCTTTCCGAATGTGTCGCAGATCACGCGCGACGACCGGCATCTGGCGACCTGGATCCTCCAGCACGCCGGTGTCGCGTGCCTGGGCGGCTCGTCGTTCGGCGCCGCCGGCCAGGGGTATCTGCGCTTCTCGTACGCCGCGTCGCTCGACGACATCCAGTGGGCGCTCGAGCAGCTCCGCGAGGCGCTGCCGCGCTACCAGCCCTGAGGCTCCGAGCGCGGCGGTTCTCCCGACAACGGGTGTTAGTCGATGAGGTGTAGCGCGCGCTTCACGTCGCGCATCGTCGCGTTCGCGACCTCGCGGGCGCGCTCGTTGCCGTCGTGCAGGATCTGCGCGATGCGGGTGCGGTCGATCGCGGCTCGGCGTTCGCGCGCCGGCCGCAGATAGGCGTTCAGCGTCTCGGCGAGCTCGGTCTTGCACGAGACGCAGCCCAGCGCACCCGACGCGCACGCCTCGCGGATCTCCGGGACGCGCGCGGCGTTCGAAAGATGGTGCAGCGCGAAGACCGGGCAGATCTCCGGACGTCCCGGGTCGTTGCGCCGAATCTTCAGCGGGTCGGTGATGTACGAGCGAACCTTCTTGGTCGTCGTCGCCTCGTCGTCGGCGATCTCGATCGCGTTGCCGTACGACTTGGACATCTTGCGCCCGTCGGTCCCGGGAACGGCCGGAAACTCCGAGAGCAGCGCCTGCGGTTCGACGAGCGTCTCACCGTAGAGGTTGTTGAAGCGGCGCACGACTTCGCGCCCGAACTCCAGATGCGAGAGCTGGTCCTTGCCGACCGGGACGGTATCGGCGCGAAAGACCGCGATGTCGCAGAGCTGCAGCAGCGGATAGCCGAGGAAACCGTACGTCGCGATCTCGCCGCCGAGCGCTTCGATCTGATCCTTGTAGGTCGGCACGCGCTGCAGCCACGCGACCGGCGTGATCATCGAGAGGATCACGTGCAGCTCGCTGATCTCGGGGATCGCCGACTGCAGGAAGAACACCGAGCGCTCCGGGTCGAGCCCCGCCGCGATCCAGTCGAGGACCACGTCTTCGCGAGCTTCGCGGATCGCCTCCGGGCGCTCGAAACCGGTGGTGAACGCGTGCAGATCGGCGACTTCGAAGAACGCGTCCGAGGTCTCGCTCAAACGCACCCAGTTCGTAAGAGTACCGATCAGGTGACCGAGGTGCAGACGCCCGGTCGGCCGCATCCCCGACATGACGCGAGGACGCGTTGCGGGCACATTTTTTTCGACGTTCATTCGCTCGTGAGAACTCTGTCTTGCGTGCTACTTTTGGCCGTGGTAGTATCCACGCATAATCGACCCTCGGTTCTCGATCCCCGCGCGGTTCCGTCTCCGTGGCTTTTCACCACACCAAGGTACTTGAGCGAGTCGAAACCAGGCCTACTCGTAGGAGTCAACTCGCTTGTATACCGATGAACGCCTGACCTGCACCGACTGCGGTGCTGAGTTCACTTTCAGCGCCGGCGAGCAGCAGTTTTTCGCGACCAAGGGTTTTCAGAACAAGCCGAATCGGTGTCCCGAGTGCCGCACCGCGCGCAAGAACTCGCGACAGGGCGGCGGCTCTAGTGCCGGCGGGTTCGGCGGCGGCGGCCGCGGCGGATTCGGCGGCGGCGCGCGCGAGATGTACAGCGTGACGTGCAGCGGCTGCGGACAGCCGGCCGAAGTGCCGTTCCAGCCGCGCGGCGACAAGCCGGTCTACTGCCGCGACTGCTTCCAGCAGCAGCGCTCGTACCGCTAGGTCGCCGAGCACACGAACGATCGACCGCGAAGGGCCGTCTTACGACGGCCCTTCGTCGTTTGCGGGGACCGGCGCGACGCGCGTGCCGGCGAACGCGACGCCGCGCGTGATCGCATCGCGCACCCGCGCACGCGCACGGTCGACGGCCGCATCGAGCGTCGCGCCGCGCGCCAGCGCGGCGGCGATCGTCGAGGCGAGCAGATCGCCCGTCCCGCGCAACGCGCCGGGCAGACGCGGCGCCGCGAGTTCGCGCGTGCGCGCATCGTCGGCGAGCACGTCGACCGCATCTCCGCGCAGATGCCCGCCTTTGACGAGTGCGGCGCGCGCGCCGAGCGCGACGAACGCGCGGGCCGCTGCGTGCATCGCGTCGAGCTCGTCGATGCGCTCGCCGAGCAGCGCGCTCGCCTCGTCGAGATTGGGCGTCACGAGCGTCGCGCGCGGGATCAGCGTTTCGCGCAGCGCGGCGCGCGTCGCGTCGTCGGCGAGCGCATCACCGCCCGTCGCCGCGAACACCGGATCGACGACGACCGGGACGCCGGGATACGCGGCGAGTCCTTCGGCGACCGCGCGTACCGCGCCGGCGGAGAGCAGCGCGCCCACGTGAAACGCCGCGACGTGCGCCTCGCGCAGCGCGGCGAACTGCGCGCCGATCGTCGCGGCATCGACGGCGCTGCGCGCGAGGACGTGCGTCGCGTCCTGCGCGCTCACTCCGGCGACGACGCACACCGGACGCACCCCGTCCGCTGCGAGCGCGAGCACCGCGAACGCGAGCCCCGCGAACGCGAGCGGATGCGTCGTTCCGACCGTCGCGACGACCGCCGGCGTGAGCGAGCAGGTGGTCATGAGGGCATCAGCCCCATGCGGCGACGAGCGCACGCGCGGCAGCCTCGGGATCGTCGCACACCAGCGCCGAGATCACCGCGGCCATCGTCGCACCGCTCTCGCGCACGCGCGCGATCTCGGCCGGACCGATCCCGCCGATCGCCGCGCTCGGAAGCGCGGTCGCCGCGACGACCGCCCGCGTCCCGCTGATCCCGATCGGAAGACCAGCGTCGTGCTTCGAACCCGTCGCAAAGACCGGACCGACGCCGATGTAGTCGATCAGCGCCGGATCGACGGCGCGCGCCTCCTGCGGAGTCCCGCACGAGAGCCCGATGATCCGCGTGCCGAGGGCGCTGCGCACCGCCGCGAGATCGAGACCGGCCGCGTCCTCCTGACCGAGGTGGACGCCGTCGGCGAGCCGCGCCATCGCGAGGTCGTCGTTGACGATCGCGACCCCGCCCGCGGCACGCACGCGCTGCACGATCGCGACCAGCGTGTACGTGTCGATCCCCTGCTTGGCGCGGACCTGGATCAGCCGGATCCCGCCGCGCAGGAGCGCTTCGGTGAACGCGACCGGCTCGACGCGGTCCGGATCAACGAGCGCGTAGATCCCACGCAAACGCGAACGAGGAGCGTCCTCGCTCCTCGCCGTGGTCATCGGGAAGCGCCTTTCGAGGTTACTGCTGTGGCGAGCTCGGGTTCACGATCGCGACGATGATCGTGCCGATGACGCCGTTCGTCGCCGTCGCCGTGACGATCGCGCAGTAGGCGTTCGCGGTGGTGCTGAGCGTGGGGCTCCCCGGGATCGTCGCCGGCGGGGTGAAGACGACGTTGGCCGGATTCGAGGTGTCCGGCCTCAAGTAGGGCGTGTAGTCGGGCGTGTACGGGGCCGTGCTGCCGGCGAGCGTGGCCGTCGCACAGGGCTTTTCCGTCCCGCTCGTGCCGAAAGCCGTGGTGGGATAGGACGACGTGGCGGTTGCGAGCGCGGCGTGCCATGTGAACGTGTTGTTGTAGATGGCGCCGTTCTGTTCTCCTTTGACGTCCTGAGCACTCAGGATCAAGGAGCTGCCCGCGTTGACGCGGGCGACGTTGAGTTGGCCGGCGACCGAGATGAGGACATGGTCCGGGTCGTTGCCGCCGGTGCCGAGGACCTGGCCTCCGCCGCTGCAGGCGGTCAACGTGGCGGAAAGGGCGACGGCGAGGGAGAGGACGATGCTGCGCATGGATACGACTCCCGTAAGCACGCAAAACACCGGAGGCCTTTCGGTTGAAGTCGCCGCCGGGCGGAGCGACCGTTCCTTGGCTTCGCTGAAGGTTCCTTTCTTCGGCAAGTAGCCGAAGCGCCGCAGACGCCTTGCGCGGCTAGCCGGACGCCGCCACGCTCGCGGCCCGCGGCGCGGCGAAGTCGACGGTCAGATCGAACGGCGCGTCGGCGCCTTCGCGCAGCGCCGGGGCGATCGTGAGCGACCAGCGCAGCTTGCGGTTCGCGATGCGCGTCGCGGTGAACGCGATCGCGCCCGTATAGCGCGCGTCGGGTGCGAGCGGGACGCCTTCGAACAGCCGTTTGTCGGTGACGGTCCAGTCCTTGATCGCGATGATCCGGTAGAGGCCGCCGTGGTCGTCGCGCAGGACACTCTTTCCGTAGGGCAGCAGCGTGACGAACCGGTCTCCGAGGTTCACGAAGGTGACGGTCAGCGCGATCCGATCCGGGAAGAACTCGACCTTCTTGACCGTCACGCGGAGCCCCGAGACGTCGACGCTCGCGTTCGACGCGAACGCCCGGTAGGGCTTGCCGGGATCCTTGATGCCCAGCGTGCCCCGTTCGGAGAACACGCCGATCGGCACGGTCGCCTCGAGCGTGCGCGTCACGTCGTTCGCGTGATCGACGTACGACATGCGCTCGCGCACGAAATACACGCAGCCCGCGCTCGCGCAGCGCGCACCGAGGACGTGCGCTGAACGCAGCGCGATCCCGTCGGCATCGTACACGCTGCGATACGATGCACCGTCGCCGTAATACGCGCGTTCGCTGCCGGTGAGCAGTGCGTACGCATCGGCGTAGCGGCGCGCGCGCAGCGCGTCGACGTACTTTTGCACGAGCGCGGTGCGCGCGTCGTGCGGAGCGGGCGCGTACGCCGGCGACGCGGCCAGCAAGGCGACGGAGAGGGCCGCAGCAGCGGTCCGCGCGATCGTGTTCACGCCGATTCCCCCAAGAGCAGATCGACGATGCGCATAAGATCGGACGGATCGGCGTAGCGGAACTCGATTGTCCCGCCGCGCTCCTGCGCCACGACGCGCACCTGTGTCGCGAACCGGTAGCGCAAGCGTTCGACGAACTCCTCGTCGCCGCCGCCGCGGGGCGCGCCGCTCTTCGCCCGCGCACGGCGCGGCGCTCCGTCCTGCGCGAGCTTCTCGAGCGCGCGCACCGAGAGCCCCTCGTCGACGGCGCGGCGCGCGAGCGTCTCGCGGCGTTCCGGCGGCAGGGTGAGGATCGCGCGCGCGTGCCCGGCGCTCAGACGCCCCTCGCGCACGAAGGTCTTGATCGAGTCCGGCAGCGAGAGCAGGCGCAGCGCGTTCGCGATCGCCGGGCGGCTGCGGCCGAGCCGTTCGGCGACCTGCTCCTGCGTGAACTCGTAGGCTTCCATCAGGTGCGCGAAGCCCATCGCCTCCTCGAGCGGGTCGAGGTTCTCGCGCTGGAGGTTCTCGATGATCGCGACCTCGAGCGACTCGCGATCGTCGGCCGGGCGCACCAGCGCCGGGATCGTTTCGAGTCCGGCGGCCTGGGCCGCGCGGCAGCGCCGTTCCCCCGCGATCAGCTCGTAGCCGTCGACGCGCTCGCGCACGATGATCGGGACGAGGACGCCGAACACCGCGATCGACGCGCGCAGCTCCTCGAGCGCGCCGGCCGCGAACGTCTTGCGCGGTTGGTGCGGATTCGGCCGGATCTTCGCGAGCGGGATCTGCGGGAGCGCCTCGCGACGCTGCTGCGCGGTCGTGACGTCGCTGGTCGCGGCGTCGCCGAGCAGCGCGCCCAGGCCTCGGCCCAATCCGCGTTTGCTCATCCGGCGATTTCCTTTGCGAGAGAAAGGTACGCTTGCGCACCCCGGCTCTTCACGTCGAAGAGCACCGCCGGCTTACCGTACGAGGGCGCCTCGGAGAGCCGAATGTTGCGCGGGATCTGCGTGCGGAAGACGCGCTCGGGGAAGTAGCGGTTGACCTCCTCGAGGACCTCCATCGCGAGCTTGGTCCGGCCGTCGAACATCGTGATCAGGACGCCGCGGATGATCAGCTCCGGGTTCAGGCCGTCCTTGATCCGGCGGACGATCGCGACGAGCTGGCTGAGCCCTTCGAGCGCGTAGTACTCGGCCTGGACCGGGATGATCACCTCGTCGGAGGCCGTCAGCGCGTTGATCGTCAACAGCCCGAGCGAGGGTGGACAGTCGATCAGAACGTCGTCGTAGTCGCCTCGGACGTGCGCGAGCGCGGCGCGCAGGCGGTTCTCGCGCTGCAGCGCGGCGACGAGCTCGATCTCGGCGCCGGCGAGATTGAGGGTCGCCGGGACGACCTTGAGGTTCTCGATGTCCGTCGGGCGCGCGACCTCGGCGATCGACGCGTCGCGGAGCAGCACGTTGTAGACGTCACGCTCGACGGTCTTCTTGTCGATCCCGACGCCGGTCGTGGTGTTCCCCTGCGGATCGATGTCCACGATGAGGACGCGCCGCCCGAGGACCGCCAGGGACGCGCCGAGATTGACGGCGGTCGTGGACTTCCCGACCCCGCCTTTTTGGTTGACGATCGCGATGACGCGTGCCGTCTGGTGCTGTGGTTGAACCGCGGACAAAGACCGACCTTACCGAGAGGCAGAGAAATGCTCGTCGATGTAGCGTTCCGCACGCTCGACGAGCAGGCCCGCCTCGTTCCGAGACGGGTCGTCCGTGACCTCCTCGAAGAGCGCGCGAAGGACCTCGCCGACGCGGGGATCGCCGCGGAATCCTCGCTCCGCGAAGCCCTTGCGCTCGAAGAGCGCGAGGACGTCGGCCCCGCCGATCGCGAGATCGCGAACGCTGAACGGCGGAGCCTCCGCGAGCACGCCGGCGATTCGGGCCTCGAACCGCTCGTTGGAATCGTCGCGCTTGGGGAGCCCCGAGCCGGTGATGTCGGCCCAGCGCAGCGCGAAGAGCCGGCTCAGGTGCGCGGCGCCGATCCTCCGCACGAAGCGCCGCAGCGTCTTGTCCTGCGCGTAGGGATCGGCGACGTACATGTGGTGGCGCACGAGGTGGGCGACCGTCTCGACCGTCTCGTTCGGGAGCCGCAGCCGCGCCAGCATCGCCGGGACCAGCTCCGCGCCGACGAGCTCGTGCTGGTAGAACGTGTTCCCGCGTCCGTCGGGGCGCGGCGCGGCCGTCCGCGGCTTCCCGACGTCGTGGAGGAGCGCCGCGAGGCGCAGCACCGGGTCGTCGGCGGGGGCCGCGTCGAGCGTCGCGAGGTTGTGGCGGTAGACGTCGTACGCGTGCCAGTCGTTCTGGTCGACCTCGACCCCCTCGAGGAGCTCGGGCCAGATCTCGGCCAGGACGCCGGCGGCGCGGAGGATCTCGATCCCGGCCGAGGGGGTCGCGGCGCTCAGGAGCTTGCCGAACTCCTCGCCGATCCGCTCGGCCGAGACCGTCGCGACGAGTGCGGCCGAGGTCCGCATCGCCGCCGCGGTCCGCTCGGTGAGTGCGTAGCCGAAGCGCGCCGCGAATTGGGCCGCGCGCAGCATCCGCAGCGGGTCTTCCTCGAACGTCTCCTCGGAGACGATGTCGATCCGGCCGGCCCGGATGTCGGCGACGCCACCGTAGGGGTCGACGATCTCGTCGTCCGCGAGCCGCCGCGCAATCATGTTCATGCGGAAATCACGACGGCGCAGGTCGTCGGCAAGGGGGATCTCCGGGCCGGACTCGACCGCGAACGCCGTGTGGCCGACCCCGGTCGAGCGTTCCCGCCGCGGCAGCGCGATATCGGCCTCGCCGGCCTCGTGCCGGAACTTCAGGACGGCGAACGAGGCGCCGACGACGTCGACCCGGCCCGCCGTCCGCAGCGCGGCGAGGAGCGCCGCCAGCGGGATCCCGGTGACGACGTAGTCCAGATCCTTCGGCGGGCGCTCGATCCCGTCGAGGCGGGTGCGGAATTCGTCCCGCACACGCCCGCCGACGGCATAGACATCGGCGGGCGACGGGAGAACGGCGATCAGAACGTCGTCGAGGGGGTGGCGCACGAGCAATCCATTTCTTCCCTGGCCGGACGCTCCCGCGCGGGATACGGCGGACATGTTTCACGATGAACATTTCTCTGTATCGCAAAGCAATGTTTGCCGTGGAACATTTTCGGCCTCAGAGGCAGAGCGGGCGTTTCGCCGGGACACCGTTCTTCCGGGGGAACCGGAAGCTGGTCGGGCCTCGCTTTTCGAGGACCAGGACGCGCCGCTCGCCGTCGAGCGGGCGCTCCTCGATCAGCTCGGCGCCGAGCACCAGGGCCGCGTCGGCGACGGCGTTCCGCTCCGGTATCTCGAGGCTCCCGCGCTGGAGCAGCGCCCGCCCGCCGACCGCCAGGAACGGGACCGTCAGCTCGGCGACCGTCGGGGCGCTGGAGACGGCGCGGGCGGTCGCGGTCCGGAACGCCTCGCGGTAGGCGGGATCGCGCGCCGCGTCCTCGGCGCGCGCATCGAGCGCCTCACCGTCGATCCCGAGCGCCGCGATCGCCTCGCGCAGGAAGGCGGCGCGCTTCTTGATCGGCTCCAGCAGCACCACGCGAGCCCCCGTCGCCAACGCGAGCGGGATCCCGGGGACGCCGTTCCCCGAGCCGACGTCGATCAACGGCGAGACGACGTCGCCCTGCAGCGTCAGCGCGTCCAGCAGATGGGCCGCGAACGCCGCGCCGTCTTTGGCGCCGGTCAGGTTGAGGCGCCGGTTTGCGTCCAGGACGAGCGCAGCGTAGATCGCGAGCCGTTCGGCGAGGCGACCTTCGACGCCGGCGGCGCGCAGCGCGGCGAGCGCCGCGGGGTCCGGGAGCGGGGTCGCGCGGCTCACGCGCTTGCGAGCGTCCGGCGGTGCAGGTGGACGCTGAGCAGCGCGACGTCGGCGGGGCTGATCCCGGGGATTCGCGCCGCGGCGCCGAGCGTGCGCGGGCGCGTCCGATCGAGCTTCTCGCGACCTTCGAGCGAGAGCGCGCGGATCGCGCCGTAGTCGAGATCGGTCGGAACCACGACGGCCTCGTCGCGCGCCGCGCGCTCGATGGCGGTTTGCTGGCGGCGCACATAGCCGTCCATCTTCAACTCGACCTCGACGCGCGCGGCGATCTCGGGATCGGTCCCGACGGGGAAGCGGTCGAGGACGTCGTTGATCGTAACGTCCGGACGCCGCAGCGCATCGGCAAGCGTCGCCCCGGCTGGCAGGACACCCCTGCCAAGAGCGACCGCGCCGAGGCGCGTCGTCTCCGCGGCCCGACGGCCCGCGGCGACCCCATCGCGGCGTGAGCAGAACGCCTCCCAGGCCGCGTCGTCGACCAAGCCGATCTCGCGGCCAATCGGCGTCAAACGCAGATCGGCGTTGTCGTGCCGCAGCACGACGCGATGCTCCGCGCGCGAGCTGAGCATGCGGTACGGCTCGTCGACGCCGCGCGTCACCAGGTCGTCGAGCAGCACGCCGACGTACGAGCTCTCGCGGCCCAAGCGCAGCGGTGCAGCGCCGTGCGCGCGACGCGCCGCGTTGATCCCCGCGATCAGTCCCTGCGCCGCCGCCTCTTCATATCCGCTCGTCCCGTTGAGCTGTCCGCAATGGAACAAGCCCGCGACGCGGCGCGTCTCGAGCGACGGATCGAGCTCCGTCGGCTGCACGAAATCGTACTCGACCGCATAGCCGGCGCGCAGCATCACGACGTCGGAAAACCCAGGCAGCGTCTGCAACATCGCGAGCTGCACGTCGCCGGGAAGCGAGGTCGAAAAGCCGCCGACGTACCATGTCGGCTCGTCCCAGCCTTCGGGTTCGACGAAGATCTGATGCGTCGGATTGTGCGCGAACTTGACGACTTTGTCTTCGATCGACGGGCAATAGCGCGGCCCGATCCCGCGGATTAGATCGAGTCCATAGAGCGGCGAGCGATGCAGGTTCTCGCGCACGAGCGCGTGCGTGCGCTCATTGGTGTCGACGATCCAGCACGAAAGCTGCGGTCCCGCGAACGCGCGCGGACCGCCGAACGAAAACGGGAGCGGCGTCGCGCTCGGGCGTTGCTCGACCATCGCGCCCAGATCGAGCGAGGTGCGATCGACGCGCGGCGGCGTCCCCGTCTTGAGGCGCCCGAGCGGGAACCCCAGGCGCGCGAGCGCGCCGGAGAGCCCGAGCGCCGGCGCTTCGCCGAAGCGGCCCTCGGCGCGGACCTCGTCGCCGCGGAACGTCTTGCCGCCCAGGAAAGTCCCGGTCGCGAGGACGACGTTCGGCGCGCGCAGCGTCCGCCCGTCGGCCAGCACGACGCCGCGCACCGCGCCGCCCGCGACGACCAGGTCCTCCGCCATCCCCGCGACGATCGTGAGCCCCGGCTGCGCGGCGAGCGTCTCGCCGACGACACGGACGTAGGACGGCTTGTCGGCGAGCGCGCGCAGGGCGCGGACCGACGGGCCCTTCGACTCGTTGAGCACGCGCGAATGGAGCGAGACGCGGTCGGTAATGCGGCCCATCGCTCCGCCGAGCGCGTCGATCTCCCGCACGAGCTGCCCCTTCGCGCTCCCGCCGATCGAGGGGTTGCACGCCAGCGTCCCGACCCGCGCGGGGTCTCCGGTCACCAGGAGCGTCGGGGCGCCCAGCCGGGCGGCGGCGAGCGCGGCCTCGACGCCGGCATGGCCGCCGCCGACGACGATCACGGCGGCGTCGTCGCCGCGGGCGAAGGTGGTCATGGAACGCCGCCCATCGTAGCATGGTCGGAGGAGGCAGACCATGGCTGATCCCGCACGCCGCCTCCCGGCCAACGCAGCCGGCCCGTTCTTCGTCGACGCCACCTGCATCGATTGCGACGCCTGCCGTCAGCTCGCGCCGGCGACGTTCGCGGAGCGCGGGCGGTTCTCGGCGGTCGCGCGGCAACCACGTTCCGCCGACGAGACCGCGGCAGCGCTGCGCGCGCTCGTCGCGTGCCCGGTCGGGGCGATCGGCGACGTGGAACATCGCTCCGCCGCCGACGCGCTCGCGGCGTTCCCGCTCGCGATCGACGGGCCCGTCAGCTACCTCGGCTTCAACGCGCGCGCCTCGTACGGCGCGAACGCGTACCTGCTCGAACATCCGGACGGAAACTGGATGATCGACGGCCCACGCTGGACGCCATCGCTCGTCGGCGCGCTCGAGCGGCGCGGCGGCCTGCGCTACGTGTTCCTCACGCACCGCGACGACGTCGCCGACGCGGCGCGCTACGCAGCGCATTTCGGCGCACGGCGGATCATCCACGCGCGCGACCGCGCCGCGATCCCCGACGCCGAGATCGTCGTCGAGGGCGACGATCCCATCGCGTTCGGCGACGTGCGCGTGATCCCGACGCCGGGGCACACGCGCGGGCATTGCGTGCTGCTGCACCGCGGCTATCTGTTCAGCGGCGATCACCTCGCCTGGGATCGTGAAACGGAGACGCTCACCGCCTATCCCGACGTCTGCTGGTTCGATTGGCCGACGCAGCTCCGCTCCATCGCACGCCTCGTCGACGAAGAAATCACGTGGATCCTCCCCGGCCACGGCGAGCGCGGCCACCTCGATGCGGTCGCGATGCGCGCCGCGCTGCGCGAGGTCGTGCGGCGCGGCTAGTCGCCGCGCACGACGCGAAAGTCGTAACAGCCCCAGGCCGGGTTGCGCACGTGCACGACGGCGACGTCGTCCGGAGCGAAGAGGCGTTCCAGCGTGCGCTCCGCGTCGACGCCGTCCGCGACGGCCGCATCGTCGATGCGTCCGCGCGTGTCGTACGCGCGAAACGTCAACGTGCGTGCGCGAAAATCCGCCGGGAACTCGTCGATGCGTTCATACGGTTCGCAGGGCTCGGCGTGGACGAACACCGGCCCCGTCTCCGCATACGGACCGTCCGTGGTGAACGGGCGAAGCGCGAACAGGATCAGCCGCTCCCCGCGGCGCGTCACGCGCAGGCACGAGCGGCATGGATTACCGTCGTCCTGCGCGGTCCAGATCTCCAGCGCGTTGCCCGCATCGTCGCGCAGCATTGCGCGGATGTGCCCAGCGATCTCGTCGTCGATCGGGAGATATCGAAACGTCATGCACGGAGCATAGCGCGACGACGCGTGCGTCGGCGCTACGCTCCTTGCGCGCGCATCGTGCGTTTCAGCGATTCGTGGTTTCCGTGCCCGCGCTTCCCGCGCCGCCCTCGCTCACGCCGCCGCCGCTGATCCCGCCCGTGCCCGGGGCGGGCGTCTCGTCGACCCGCAGGCGCTCCTCGCGCGTCGTGTCGGAGACCCGCTGCGTCTCGGCGACTTGGCGCTTCCCGACGACGACCTCCTCGGTCACGACCGGACGCTTCGTCACGACGGCCTGCTCGCGCATCAGCGGGATACGGATCCGCTCGCCCTCGGCGACCGCGCCGATCTCCCCGGCCTCGCCGGCCTGGGCGCTGCGCGCCGTCTCACCGGCCGGCCGGCGCTCGATGAAGAGCTCCTCGCGGATCACCGGGACGTCGACGTCCTGGCGATGCTCGACGACGTCCTTTCCGACCGTCGCTTCGCCAGCGGCGCGGCGCTCCGTACCGACGTTCAGCCGCTCCTCGCGCAATTGCAGCACGCCCTGCTCGTCGATCGACATGCCACGCGCGAATTTGGTCGGATCGCCGTATCCAAGTACCTCCGAGCCCGTCAGCGCACCGCTTTCCCTGGGCATGGCGCCGCGCGCGGCGAACGACTCACCGGCCAACACGTAACCTTCATGGCGCTCGATGATCGAAGCCGCGAATTCCGGATGATTCGCCCCGTCGACCGTCAGGATCGCGGCGTTCGGCTCGATCTGCGTCTCGATGCTGCGGGCCGCCGCGTCTCCGACGCCGTGGCGGACGAGCTCGTCGTGCAGCGTTCGTTCCTCACGTTCGCCGCTGAAGAAGCGCCCGATCCGCTCGCCCAGTGACTCACCCTCGACGGTCATGTGGGACGTTTCCGGCGACGCCGTCTCGGCGGCGCGCGTCACGCCGATCCAGGTTCTCCGAAATCCGTCATGGTGGAGCGCCCGCGCCGCCTCCGCCGCTTCGTCGCGGCTTGCGAAGGCGGCGACGATCGCTCGCCCTTCGTAGACGACGTCGCGCGGCGTTTCAAACGATCTGTCCATGGTTCGCCCTCGCTTCGTGAATGTGGGGGATGCGCAACGCGTCCGATCGCGTTGCGCACTCTGCATGCCCACATCCGCGAGCCGCTATAGGGGCGGGACAGCCCGCGCACGACGAGCCGCGGTAGTAGCGAGCGATCCGCTCGGTGCCTATCTCGTCGGCGCGGGCACGCGTTCGCGCGCCAACAGCGCACGCTTGCGCTCGACGCCCCAGCGGTAGCCGGCGAGATCGCCGTCCTCGCGCACGACGCGATGGCACGGGATCGCGACCGCGAGCCGGTTCGCGCCGCACGCCGCGCCGACGGCCTGCGCCGCGCGCGGGTTGCCGATCGCGCGCGCGAGCGCGGCGTACGAGACCGGTTCACCGGGGCGCACGGCACGCAGCGCGTTCCAGACCTTGCGCTGAAACGCCGTCCCGCGCACGTCGAGGGCGAGCGTGCACGGCGTCGCCGGATCGTCGACGAGCGCGACGACCGCGTCGAGCGTCGCACGCAGCGCCGCCTCGTCGCGCTGCAGCTCGGCGTACGGAAAGTGGGCGCGCAGCGCGGCCGTCACCGCGTCCTCGTCATCGCCCAGCTCGATCGCGCAGACGCCGCGCGCGCTCGTCGCCACCAGCACGCATCCGAGCGCGCACGGCGCGCTGGCGAACGTCAGCGACTCGCCGCGCCCGCCGGCGCGCACGCTGCCCGGCGTCATCCCCGCCAGCGCATCGCCGTAGACGCGGCTCGCCGAGCCGAAGCCCGCGTTGTGCACCGCGCTCGTCACCGACTCGCCGGCGCGCAGCCGTGCGCGGAAGCGCTCGTCGCGGTGCGCGCGCACGTAGTCGCCCGGCGTCACGCCGACGACGCGGCGGAAGAGGCGCTGGAAGTGAAACCGGCTGAGCCCCACCGCGCGCGCCGCGTCGGTCAGCGTCGGCGGATCGGCGGCGGCGAGCGCCTTCGCGGCGCGTTCGATCAGCCGCACCATCGCGGCGTCCGGCGAGACGTCGTCCGGCGCGCAGCGCTTGCAGGGGCGGAAGCCGGCGGCCTCGGCCGCCGCCGCATCGGGAAACGCGCCCACGTTGCGGCGCGCCGGCGTGCGTGCGGGGCAGCCGGAACGGCAGTAGATCCCCGTCGTGCGCACGCCGAAGACGAAGCGGTCGTCAGGGCGGCGGGAGAGGAGCGTTTCCCAGCGCAGATCGTCGATCGGTTCCATGGACCCGAGCGTACCGCCGCCCCCGCCGCGGCCGCGCCGCGCGCCTTGCTCTCGCATCACTCATTTCCCGATGCAGAAGCGCGCGAAGACGCCGGCGAGGACCGCCTCGGTCGCCGCCGCGCCGGTGATCTCGCCGAGCGCCGCGAGCGCCGCGACCAGCTCGGGCGCGCACAGGTCGAGCGGCTCGCCGGCGTCGAGCGTCGTGCGGGCGAGCCCGAGCGCCTCGCGCGCGCGGGCGACGGCGTCCGCCTGCCGCGCCGAGGCCAGATGCGGCCGCGCGGCGTCCGGCGCGACCTGCGCTCCGTCCCAGCCGACCGCGGCGATCGCGCGGCGGATCGCCTCGAGGGTCGCGGGATCGTGCACGCTGCCGTGCAGCGCGTCGCGCTCGGCGAGATCGCGCGACTCGTAGCCGGTGCTGCCCAGGTCGCGCTTGTTGAAGAGCGTCACCCGCGGACGCCCCCGCGTCTGCGCGAGGACCGCATGCGCGTCCGGACCGAGCGCCTGCGCACCGTCGACGACGACGAGCGCGACCGCGGCCGCCTCGAGCGCGCGGCGCGCGCGCTCGATCCCGATCCGCTCGACCACCTCGTCGCTGTGCCGCAGCCCGGCGGTATCGAGCACGCGCACCGGGACGCCGTCGATCGCGAAGCGTTCCTCGATCACGTCGCGCGTCGTCCCGGCGATCGGGGCGACGATCGCGCGTTCCTCCCCGAGCAGCGCGTTGAGCAGCGAGGACTTCCCCGCGTTCGGCGGCCCGACGATCGCGAGCGAAAGCCCCTCGCGCACGATCCGGCCGCGCTCCCAGTCGGCGACCAGCGCGGCGAGCCGCGCGTCGAGCGCGTCGAGCGTCGCGATGACCCGCGCGCGCGGGGGCTCGGGGACCTCGTCGGGATAGTCGATCGCGCCGCTGAGCTCCTCGAGGATCGACTGCAGCTCGACGCGCGTCGCCTCGACCGCCGAGCGCAACGCGCCCGCGAGGTTCGCCTGCGCGGCGCGCGCGGCGGCCCGCGACTCGGCGGCGATCACGTCGGCGACCGCCTCGGCAGCGCTCAGATCGAGCTTGCCGTGCAGGAACGCGCGGCGGGTGAACTCGCCGGGCCCGGCCGCGCGGGCGCCGGCCGAAAGCAAGGCGCGCAGCGTCTCCCGCGCGACCAGCGGGCTCCCGTGAACGTGCAGCTCGACCACGTCCTCGCCGGTCGCGCTGCGCGGTCCGTCCATCGCGATCGCGAGACCCCGGTCGAGTACCGCGCCCTCGACGTCGAGCACCTCGCCGTACGTCGCGACCCGGTCGCGCAGCGGCTCACGGCTGCGGAAGACGCGCGCCGCGATCGCGCGCGCGTCGGGGCCGCTGCAGCGCACGATCGCGATCGCACCCTGTCCGGGCGGCGTCGCGATCGCGGCGATCGTCTCCGTAGCTACGAACCCTGCTCTTTCGGGAAGACGACGAGGCGGCGTTCGGGCTCGACGCCCTCGGACTCGGTGCGTACGAACGGCGAGTCGGCGAGCGCGAGGTGGACGATCTTGCGCTCGGAGGGGAGCATCGGTTCGAGCTTGATCGGCCGGTTCTCGCGCACGACGCGCTCGAGCGTCGCGAGCGCGAGGGTCTTGAGCTGGTCGGCGCGCCGTGCGCGATAGCCCTCCGCGTCGATCGTGTAGTACTTGCGGTTGTTGCGCGTGCCGGCGTTGATGATGTTGTTGTAGATCAGGTTGAGCGCTTCGAGCGTCTTGCCCTCGCGCCCGATCAGGCTGGCCAGCCGCGGGCCGCGGACCTCGAAGTACTCGCCCTCGCTGCGCGCGATGTAGACGATCTCGACGTCGTCGAGCCCCATCTTGGCGAGGATCTCCTCGAGCAGCGCACGCGCCGGCTTCGCCGCTTCGGGCTCGGGACTGGGCGCCACGTCGGCCATCCCGGCGTCGCGCCGCGGCGGCCGCGCGGGTCCGCGCCCGCGTTCACCGGCGCCGCGCTTCTCGGGCGCGCGCCCGCCGGGCCGGCGGCGCTGACCGTGGGCGCGTCGGCGCCCGCCTTCGAACTCTTCCATCGCGTCCGTTGCCTTCTCGATTACCGGCCGGCGCGCTTGCGCGAGCGGCGGTTGTAGCGTGACTTCCCGCCGTTCGCCGGCGCGCCGCCGTCGGCGGCCTTCGCGCCCTTCGGCGCGGCCTGCTCGATCGTCGCCGGCAGCGCCGCCGCGGCGGCGGCGTTCGCGCCGATCAAGCCGTGCTTGCGGTACATCAGCAGCTGCTGCCCGACCGTGAAGACGTTCATCGCCAGCCAGTAGATGTACAGCGCCGACGCCCAGCGGTACTTGAACCCGAAGATCGCGATCATCGCCGGCGAGGCGATCGCCATGATCTTCTGCGTCTGCGCCTGCTGCGGATCGGTCGACGGCGGGCTGCCGTAGCGCACCGTGAAGTACATCGAGACGACGTACAGTGCGAGCAGCGCGACGTCGGGGACGGCGAGGCTCGTCGCCAGGAACTGGTGGAAGTGCTCCGAGAGCGGCGAGCCGATCCACAGGAAATGCTCGTTCTTGAAGTCGCCGATCCGCTCTTGGATCGCCCAGTACAGACCGATCAGGATCGGGAACTGGATGAGCATCGGGACGCACCCGGCGAGCGGGTTGACCTTGTGCTCCTTGTACAGCTCCATCATCTTCTGATTGAGCTGCTGCTGATCGTTCTTGTACTTGGCTTGCAGCTGCTTGACGAGCGGCTGCACCTTCTGCATCTCCGCCATCGACTTGAACTGCATGTTCGTGAGCGGCCAGAGCACGACGCGCACCAGCAGCGCGAGCACGATCAAGGCCACCCCATAGTTCGGGATGACGGAATGCACCGCGGTCAGGACCAGGCTGAGCGCGTGCACCAGCGGGTCGAAGAGCGGCGTAAAGAGGTTCGCGGCGAGCACGCGTCAGAGGGCCTTTCGGGAGGGGACCGGGTCGTAGCCGCCCGGGTGCCAGGGTCCGCACCGGACGAGACGGCGCAGGGCAAGGGTACCACCCCGCAGGACCCCGTGTTTCTCGATCGCTTCGGCCGCGTACTCCGAACACGTCGGCCGATACCGGCAGGCCGGCGGGAGGACCGGCGAGACGAATCGCTTGTAAAGCCGCAGGGAGGCCAAGGCCAGGGCGCGGCCGATCACGACGACCGCCCTAGGGCGCGGCCGACCTCGTCGGCGAGCACGTCGAACGCCAACTCGCCGGCCCCCGGCCGGGCGATGAAGACGATGTCGCGCCAGGGCGCCGTCCCGAGCGGATGACCGTCCAGGATCGCCTTGATGCGCCGGCGCAGCCGATTTCGGACCACTGCCCCACCGACCGTCCCGCTGACCGTGATCCCGACCCGGGTCCGCCGGCGGCCTTCCGCGACGAAGCAGGTCAGGTAGGTGCCGGCGTACCGTTTCCCTCGCCGGGTGACGCGGGCGAAATCTCCGCGCCGCCTCAGCGAGTCGTACGCCCGCACGCGCTCACACCGCCAGGCGGTGACGCCCCTTCTTGCGGCGCGCCGCGAGGACGCGACGGCCGTTCTTGGTCTTCATGCGCGAAAGGAAGCCATGGACGCGCTTGCGGCGCCGGTTGTGCGGCTGATAGGTCCGCTTCACGAGCGAGTTCTCCTGGAAAAGGTGGGGCCGCCGGGCAGACCCGTCGGTGCGACAGCCAAGTATACGGGCCTCTCGGCGCGCCCGTCAAGGAATCCCGCAAATTGCGAATGATTCCTGAATTGTCCATCGGTGTGGAGAGCCCTGTGGAGAGCTCAGCGGCCGAGCGCTCCGAAAAAGCGCGTCGTGACGCCGTTTTTCGCGCATTTTGGGGGCGCTGCGCGCTGGTGGATACGTCGGCCGCGACTCGTCGTGGCAAGGGAGTCCTGCCTGTGGATAAGTGGACAACTCCGGGGGAAAACTCCGCAGGAAGCCACCCCCGCCGGGCCAATCCCCATCGCTCATTCTCCGCCGGCGCGTCATCTCGCGTCGGCCTGGACTATGCGGTAGGTAACGGATGCAAACCAGCACGGCGGCCCCACAGGATCTCTGGACCGCAGCGCTCGATCGACTCGAGCCGCGCTACAACAAACCGGTCTTCGAGATGTGGCTGAAGCCGATGCGTCTCATCGATTTGACGCCGTCGGAGATCGTGCTCGCGGTGCAGACCACGTTCGCGCGCGATTGGGTCGAGAACCGCCTCAAGAGCGACATCACCACGGTGCTGCACGAGCTGCTCGGCGCGGAGATCGCGCTGCGGGTCGTCGTCGACCCCGGCGCGGGGACGCAGACCCCGGCGACCGCCGTCCCGGCGGCGGCCAAGCCCGTCCCAGCGGACGACCTGCGGGTCGGGAACCTCAACCCTCGCTATACCTTCGACGACTTCGTCATCGGGAACTCGAACCGGTTCGCGCACGCCGCGGCGCAAGCGGTCGCCGAGGCGCCGGCGATGGCGTACAACCCCTTGTTCCTCTACGGAGGCGTGGGCCTCGGCAAGACGCATTTGATGCATGCGATCGGGCACCGCGTCCTCGCGCGCAACCCGCACGCGAACATCGTGTACGTCTCCTCCGAGAAGTTCACCAACGAGTTCATCATCGCGATCAAGAACAACCAGACGGTCGAGTTCCGCAACCGGTACCGGCACGTCGACGTGCTCCTGATCGACGACATCCAGTTCCTCGAGGGCAAGGAGCAGACCCAAGAGGAGTTCTTCCACACCTTCAACTCGCTGCACGAGGCGCAGAAGCAGCTCGTCATCTCGAGCGATCGTCCGCCCAAGGAGATCCAGACGCTCGAGAACCGCCTGCGCTCGCGGTTCGAGTGGGGACTGCTCACCGACATCCAGCCGCCGGATTTCGAGACGCGCGAGGCGATCTTGCGCAAGAAGGCCGAGACCGAGAAAGTCCCGGTCCCGGACGAAGTGCTCGCGTTCATCGCCAAGGTGATTCCGTCGAACATCCGCGAGCTGGAAGGCTCGCTGATCCGCGTCGTCGCGTTCGCTTCGCTCACCAAGTCGCAGATCACGGTCGAGCTCGCCGCCGAGGTGCTCAAGAACGCGGTCGCGCAGGCGCCGATGCACCGCGTGACGATCCCGCTCATCAAGGAGCGCGTCGCCAAGCACTACGCGATCTCGATCAAGGAGATGGAGGCGCAGCGGCGCGATCAGCGCGTGACGCTCCCGCGCCAGATCGCGATGTACATCGCCTGGCAGCTCACCGGCGCGTCGCTCCCGCAGATCGCGCGCGAGTTCGGCAAGAAGGACCACACGACCGCGATGTACGCCCGCGACAAGATCGCCGACATGATGGAAGCCGACGAAGCTTTCCGCAACAAGATCCGCTCGCTGATCGCGCAAATCCAAAGCGAGTAAACACCGCCCTTTTTCGATCGTCGGCGAGGCCGGGGAAGACTCCCCGGCCTCGTCTTCGTCTCCGGTGCCCCGATCCGCCCCGTTCAGTCGTCGGCCGTTCTCGATCCGGGGCCGGGCACAGGGCCGATCCGACGCCGTGGAAAAACGGGAATCGCGCACAAGACGGGGACGGCATGGACGCGGGGTGGCCCCGGTCTACGCAATCCCATCCTGAGGCGCGAGCTGTAGGACATGCACAGCCGGCACGTCGATCGTCCTTGAAGAGAAGACGAGACGACGGACGGACGACGAAACGGTGGATCAGTGAAGTTCACGTGTAGCACGAAAGACATCGCCACGGCGGTCGGGGCGGCGAGCAAAGTCGTCAACGCCCATACGACCGTGCCGATCCTTTCGAACGTCCTGCTCAGCGCCGACGAGGGCTCGATCAAGGTGCGGGCGACCGATCTGGAGCTGACGCTCGAGCAGGCGTTCCCGGCCGAGATCGCCGAGCCGGGCTCGGTCACCGTGCCGGCGCGCCTGTTCAGCGGCTATCTCGGGAACCTGCCCGCCGGGCTCCTCGAGCTGACCGGCTCGCCCTCGCGCGCCTCCGTCAAAGCCGAGCGCTCGAACTACGACTTCCACGCCCTCCCGGCCGACGAGTACCCGCCGCTCCCCGCCGCGCAGAAGGGTCAGTCGTTCGCGCTGAACGCCAAGCGCTTCCGCGAGGGCGTCGCCGCGACGATCTTCGCCGCCTCGAACGAAGAGGCGCGCGGGGCGGTCCTGATGGGGACGCTGCTCGAGCTCGAGGGCGACAAGATCACGATGGTCGCGACCGACGGGTACCGTCTGGCACGGTGGACCTCGACCCTCGAGCGCCCGATCGAGGGGAGCGCGAAGTACATCGTCCCCTCGCGCGCGCTCAACGAGGCCGCACGCAATCTCGGCGGTGCCGAGACCGTCGAGATCACTGCCCTCGGCGCGCAGGCGAACCAGCTGCAGTTCAGCGCCGGGACGACCTCGATCGTCGTGCGTCTGGTCGACGGGCAATATCCCAACTACGGTCAGGTGATCCCGGCGAAGTTCGACCGTCGCGTCGTCGTCAACACGCAGGGGCTGATCGGCGGTCTGCGCCGCGCCGAGCTCGTCGCCGGCGACCGCGCGTCGATGGTGAAGCTCGAGCTGGCGAACCAGACGCTGATGATCACCGCGAAGTCCGACGTCACCGGCAACGCCTACGAAGAGCTGGAGGTCGAGCAGTCCGGTGAGGATCTGGCGATCGCGTTCAACGCGCGCTACCTCGTCGAGATCCTCAACCACGTCGACTCGCCGCAGACGGTGCTCGAGTTCCTCGGGCCGCTCTCGCCCGCCGCGATCCGCCCGCTCGAAGGCGGCGAGGGGGCCGAGCAGCTCTACGTGCTGATGCCGCTGCGCCAGTAGGTCGCGGCGGCGCGTCGAAGACCACCGGTCGGTGCGTCTCGATCGCGTCCGTCTCGCCGACTTCCGCAACTACGCAAGCCTCGACTTCACACCGGAGCCGGGGCTCAACGTGTTCGTCGGCCCGAACGCGCAGGGCAAGTCGAATCTGCTCGAAGCGCTCGCGATGCTGGCGACGGGCAAGTCGTTTCGCGCGCACCGCGAGAGCGAGTTGATCCGCGAAGGATCCGAACGCGCCGAGATCGGCGGTGAGGCGCGGATCGCCGCGGGGACGATTCGCCTGCGCTGCGCGATCGCGCGCACGCCCGCGGGAACCCGCAAGAGCTTCGAGGTCAACGGCGGCTCGGTCGGCTTCGCGCGCTTCCTCGGGCGCACGCGCGTCGTCACGTTCGTCCCCGCCGATCTGCAGCTCGTCGCGGGCGGCCCCACGCTGCGGCGCGCGTTCCTCAACGGCGCGCTCGCGCAGCTCTCGCCGACGTACTACCGCGATCTCGCCCTCTACCAGAAGATCGTCCAGCAGAAATCCGCGCTGCTGCGCGGCCTGGTCGCGCCGGATCGCGACCTCTTGCTGGCCTACAACGAGGAGCTGCTCCGGCCCGCGTCGGCGATCGTCGCCGCGCGGCGCGCGTTCGTCGAAGAGCTGGCGGCGGCGACCGAGGCGATCTACGGGCGCTGGCGCGGGACCGCGGAACGGCTCGCCGTCCGGTACGCGCCGAGCCCCGAGGGCGATCTCGCCGAGGCGCTGGCGGCGCACCTCGAAGCCGAGCTGCGCCGTCGCACGACCCTGGTCGGACCGCACCGCGACGACCTGCGGCTGACGATCGACGGCCGCCCGCTCGCGGCGTTCGGCTCCCAGGGCCAGCAGCGCACAGCGGTGCTGGCGTGCAAGGTCGCCGAATACGACGTCATGCGAGCCCGCACGACCGACGCTCCGATCCTGCTCCTGGACGACGTGCTCAGCGAGCTCGATCCCGAACGCGCCGGCGGGTTCCTCGGCGCCGTGAGCGGCTTCGAACAGGCCTTCCTCACGACCACCGAGCTGCCGCGCGCCGTCGGCGCGGCCGCGCGCTGGTCGATCCGCGCCGCGCAGGTCACCCCGTGCTGATCGACCTGCGCGCGGTCCTCGAGACCTGGCGGCCGCAGCCCGGCGCCGGCGCGGACCCGCTGGTCGCCGTGCGCGCCGCGTGGGCCGATCTGGTCGGCGCCGACGTCGCCCGCGCCGCACAGCCGATCGCGATCGAGCGCGACGCGCTGATCGTCCTGACCGCCTCCTCGGCGTGGTCCAACCAGCTCGTCTTCCTCGAACCGCAGATCCTACGCGGGCTGCGCGCGCTCCCCGAGACGCCGGGCTTGACGCGCCTGCGCTTCCGCGTCGGAAAGCTGCGCCGTCCCTTGCCGACGCGCGGCGCGCCGCGCGGGCCCCGCAACGCCGCCGCGTCGATCCCCGCCGAACGGCCCGCCGCGACCCCCGACGAGGCGCTCGCGCGGCTGCGCGCCGCCGTGGAGCGCACCCGCACCGCACACAAAGCAGCCGGCGGCGGCTTCTGCACACGGTGCGCCGTCCCGGTCGACGCCGGGATCCCGCTCTGCCGCCCGTGCCGTGACGCCGAGGAGCAGCGACGGCGTTTCGCCTGCGAGCGTCTCTTGTACGAAGCACCGTGGCTCGGTTCCGACGACGTGCTCGCCGAGGTCGAAGGGCTGACCCCCGATGCCTACGACGCGATCCGGCGGCGGCTGCTCAAATCGTGGTGGGACGAGCTGTGGCGCGCGAACAAGCTCCACAAGCTCCGCCAGCCGCTGGACCGGCGGCGCCTGCGCAAGCTGGCCAGCTCGTTCGTGTTGCTGGAGACACGAATCGACCCGCACAAGCTCGAGCTCGACTCGCCGCTGCGTAAAAACGCGCTGGGCGACCTCTTCGACTTCGTGCGCAAGCTCGAAACCGAGCCCGACTAAAGGCGCACCGCGGCGGTCGACGTCGCGCGCGAGGCCCCGTAGTCACGAGCGGAACGAGCGTGCCGGAGGGACGTCCTGCCGTTTCCCCCGCCGTTCACGCACAGCGCACCCGGCACGGGGTGGAAAAGCGGGGACGATTTCGCACCCGGGGGACGGCGTGGACCGGGCGCGATCGCGCTCCACAGGCGCGAAGCGCGATTTTTTCGTCGCCGGCTTGCGTTTCGCGCGGTTGTCCGCATTCTGCACCACCCTACTGCTAATACGACGATCTTCGTATATCAAAGGCGCGCGTGCGCGCGCGGTGGACCGGGGGAGATCGTCGCCTCCGCAAACCCCGCAGGTGCCCCCTCCCGTTTCCCCCGCCGTTCACCCACAGCGGCGGTGGGCACGGGGTGGAAAACCGGGATCGCCGCGCGTCCTGCGAACACCGTGGACCGCGCGCGCTTCTCGTGCACAGCCTCGGAGCGCGATTTTTTCGTTGCGGGCGCGATGTTCGCGCGATTGTCCGCATTCTGCACCGCCCTACTGCTGCTACGACGATCTTCGTATACAAAAGGGCGCGCGAGCGCGCCGGTGGATCGGTGCATACCGCCTGCCCGTCACGCTCTCCGAAACGGGGGGCTGGTTGCTGCGATGCGGCCGCCCAAGTGATTTTCGCGCTCGCGTCGAACATCTGTGCCCGGAATGCAAGATTATACCGGCGAACAGATCGAGGTTCTCAAAGGCCTCGAAGCCGTTCGCAAGCGGCCGGGCATGTACATCGGCAACACCTCGGAGCGTGGGCTTCACCAGCTCGTCTACGAAGCGGTCGATAACGCCGTCGACGAGGCGTTGGCCGGGTACGCCAAGACGATCAACGTGGTGCTCGGGAAGGACGGCTCCTGCTCGGTCCAGGACGACGGCCGCGGAATCCCGGTCGACCTGCACGCCGAGGAAGGGCTGCCGGCCATCGAGGTCGTCATGACGATCCTGCACGCGGGCGGCAAGTTCGGCAAGGGCGGTTACAAGGTCTCGGGCGGTCTGCACGGCGTCGGGATCTCGGTCGTCAACGCGCTCTCGGAGAAGATGACGACGCGCGTGAAGCGCGACGGCTGGGAATACGAGATTCGCTTCGAGCGCGGGATCACGAGCCAAAAGCTCAAGAAGCTCGGGCGCGCCGAGGGAACGGGAACCTACCAGTGGTTCAAGCCCGATCCCGAGATGTTCGAGACGCTCGAGTTCTCGTGGAAGATCCTCGAGAACCGTCTGCGCGAGCTGGCGTTCCTCAACCGCGGCCTTGCAATCACGTTGCGCGACGAGCGCCCCGAGCAGCCCAAGGAGCGCACGTACTTCTACGAGGGCGGGATCGTCTCGTTCGTCGACTGGCTCAACGAGAACAAGGAGTCGCTCACGCCGGTCATCTCGACGAACGGCGAGCGCGAGGACGTCGTCGTCGAGTGCGCGTTCCAGTGGACCGACGGCTACAACGAGGTCGTGTACTCATACGCCAACAACATCAACACGATCGAGGGCGGGATGCACCTCACCGGTTTTCGCACCGCGGTCTCCGGGAAGGTCAACGAGTACGGGCGTAAGCGCGGGATGCTCAAGGACGCCGATGCGAACCTCTCGACCGACGACTGCATGGAAGGGCTCACCGCGATCGTCTCGGTGAAGCTGCAAGAGCCGCAGTTCGAAGGGCAGACGAAGACCAAGCTCGGCAACGCGAAGATCCGTCCGATCGTCAACGCGCTCGTCACCGAACGGCTCGAGTTCTTCCTCGAGGAGAATCCGAAGTTCGCGCGCGCGATCGTCGAGAAGTGCATGCAGGCGGCGCGCGCGCGCGAAGCCGCCAAGAAAGCGCGCGATCTCACCCGGCGTAAGAACGTGCTCGAAGGGAGCGGGCTCCCGGGCAAGCTGGTCGACTGCAAGAGCCAGGACCCGTCGCTCTCGGAGATCTTCCTGGTCGAGGGCGACTCCGCCGGCGGTACCGCGAAGGGCGGCCGCGACCCGAACACGCAAGCGATCCTCCCGCTGCGCGGTAAGATCCTCAACGTCGAGAAGGCGCGTCTGGACAAGATGCTCTCGAACGAAGAGATCCGCACGATGATCACCGCGTTCGGCACGGGCTTCGGCGAGGAGTTCAACCCCGAGAAGCTGCGCTATCACAAGATCATCATCATGACCGACGCGGACGTCGACGGCTCGCACATCCGTACGCTCTTGCTGACGTTCTTCTACCGGCAGATGCGCCCACTCGTCGAGCGCGGTTACGTGTACATCGCGCAGCCGCCGCTCTACGGCGTGAAGAAGGGGAAGAAGCAGTGGTGGGCGTTCAGCGACGCGGAGCTCAACGGCATCTTCAACGGCGACGATCCCAAAGATTTCACGATCCAGCAGTTCAAGGGTCTGGGCGAGATGGACGCCGAGCAGCTCGCGGACACGACGATGGACGCGCAGACGCGTCGTCTCAAGCAAGTCACGCTGGAAGAAGCCTCGGAAGAGGCGGAGCGGATGTTCACCACGCTGATGGGCGACAAGGTCGAACCGCGCAAGCTGTTCATCCAAGAATTCGCGCGGACGGTCCGTAACCTGGATCTGTAGGGAGAGAAAGCGGCTCGGGAACCCCGTGCTGCTTCTCCTCGACTTTTCATCAGCGACGTCGCGACGAGCCAGGTGCGTGCGATCCCGGTGTTCTACGTTTGCCGGGATGTGAGCCCGGGGACGACGGAACAGTGAAAGGCGTGAAAGCGTCGCGACGTACGGTGGTGATCGCTGCCGCACTCGCGGCGCTCGTCGCCGTGCTGCTCGCGGCTCGCCACGTGGTCGTCAGCATCGTGCTGGGGGCGATACTCTCGCTCGCCACCGGCTACCAGGTCCGGATCGGCTCGACGCAGCTCGGCACCTCGCATGCCGTCTTCACCGACGTCCACGTCCGCAAGAACGGCGACCCCGTGCTCGACGCCAAGCGCGTGGACGTCGACTACGCACTGCGCGACATCTTCCCGGGCGGCGCGCACCGCTACGGTTTCGCCGCGATCGCGATCCAGCAGCCGGTCCTCACGCTCACGCGCCATGCGGACGGCACGCTGACGTTCACGCGGGCCGGCGGGACGCCCCCGACACCGCCGACGGCAGTCAAGAAAGCGGCCGAGCCGTTCTACTTCACGGCACGCGTGCGCGACGGGACGATCCGGCTCGTCGACGCCGCGCCGCTGCAAGCCGATCTCGGCGAGCAGACGGTCGAGCACGTGTCGATCGACGCCTCGGTGAAGACCGATGCGCGCACCACCGCGCGCGTCAACGGTACGCTGCTCGCACGCGCCTCTCCCGGCGCTGCGCTTGCCGGCTATCCGATCGCGATCCGCTCGACGATCGACGCGCAGCGCGGGATCGCGTACAATCGCCTGCAAGCACGTCGCCTTCCGCTGCGCGGCATGCTCGGATTCTTCATCCACTCCAAAGCGGTGCGTTTCGACGCCGGCGCGCTCGAGAACGTCGATCTGCTCGCGTACGGGCTGAGCTCCGGTCCCGGCGAGCCGATCACGTATCACTTCGGCGGGGGCGCGCAGTTCGCCGGCGGCCAGATCGCCGTCTCGGCACTGCAGAAACCGATCCGTGATCTGCGCTGCAACGTCGTCGTGGCCGACGACACGTTCGCGACCACCGATCTTTCCGGGTCGATCGCGGGGATCGGCTTGAACGGGCGCGGGGCGTTCTACGGGCTCTTCACGAAGCCGGCGTTCCGCCTCGGCCTGCACGGCGACGCGCAGCTCACGCAGCTGCGCACGATCGTCGGCTTCACCGCCAAGCTCCCGCTGACCGGCAAGGCCCACCTCGAAGCGGCGCTCGGCTCGGAGATCGCGAACCCGCTGATCCGCTTCTCGTTCAGCACGCCGCAACTGGCGTACGACCGCTACACGGTCGACGCCGTCGACCTGTACGCCGCGATCTACCGCGACGCAGCCGTGATCGAAGCGGGGCAGGCGCGCTACGGCAGCATGGCGATCGGTCTGGGCGGCCGGGTCGTCTTCGGCTCGCCGCACCACGGCAGCGACGTCACCTTCGCGCTCAACGCGCAAGGCCCGGGCCGCAGCCTGCCCTACATGGACGCCGTCGCCCCCGACTCGCAGATCGACGCGACGGGGTTGATCTCGCAGCCGCCGGACGAAGGGTGGAACGCGCGCGGGACGATCGCGCTGCTCGGCGGGGCGCGCGGGTCCGGGACGTTCGCCGTTGACCAGCACGGTTTCGGCGAGTTCGGGCCCTTTGATTTCGGCCGCGCGGACGGATCCTCGCTCGCCGGGGGCTTCCAGTTGGAGCGCCCGATCTCGCGGAGCGCGGGTTGGGTCCATGTCCATAACTACCGGCTCGCCTCGGTCGAGCACGAAGCACGGCTCCCCGGCGCGAAGGTCCCCGGATTCCCCGCGATCGGCGGGGTCCTCGACGGCGACATCGTCGTCGGCGGGACCCCCGACCTGTTCGGGATGGCCGGGGCCGTGCACGCGCAGGAGCTCCAATACGGCCCCTACCGCCTCGGGAACGGGAGCGTCCGGCTGGGCGGAACGTTCCAACAGATCCTGCTCGACCAGATCGCGCTCAACGGTCCGCTCGGGCGTTTCCGCGGCGACGGCGCCTACGGCGACGACCTCTTCGCGCTCGACGGACGATACGACGGTTCGCTCGCCTCGCTGCAGCCCTTCATCGGGAAGCAGGACGTGAGCGGCCAGGTCCACGGGCCGATCCGCTTGGCGATCGGCCCGCGCCAGATCGTCGTGCAGACGACCGGCGCCGAGCTTGCCGGCGCGCGCGTGCGCGGGGTCCCCGTCGAGCGCGTCGCCGGGACGCTCGCCGTCGAGGGGAAGGCGCTGCGCGTGATCGCGGCCGACGGTTCGATCGCCGGCGGGCGCGTCGTCGTCGCCGATCAGGGCGGCCCGTTCTTGGTCTCGGCCCCTGTGGTCCAGGCGGCCGCGCTCCGCGGCGCCGGGCTCCCGCTCGAGGCCGGCCGGCTCTCGCTCTTCGGGCAAGTCGACCTGCGCACCGGACCGCCCCGCTTCGACGGCGTCGTCGGGCTCAGCGACGGGGTCGCCGGGGGGTATCCCGTCAGCGGCGGCGTCGCGCTCGCGTTCGACGGCTCCACGGCACGCGTCCGTAGCGGGGTCGCGGCGTTCGGCGACACGTACGGCAGCTTCTCGGGCGCGGTCGACGCCATCGGAACGCCGGGGATGGCCTACGACCTGAACGCGAGCGTCCCGCTCGGCGACATCGCCGCGGTGGGGAACGCCCTGCACCTCCCGGTGAGCACGCTCGCGGGGAGCTTTTCCGCCGACCTGCGGGTCCGGGGGACCGGGGCGCGGCCGCGGATCGAGGGGACGGTGCGGGCGCCGGAAGGGTCGTACAACGGCCTGGACTTTCGCGACGCCCACGCCCTGCTCGACGTCGCCGGGAGCACGATCGCGGCGCGCGACGGCGGCGTGACCGTCGGCTCGACCGTCGCGCGGGTCGACGCCTCGAGCGGCGGCGGCGGATTCTCCTTCGCCGTCCACGCCCCGAACGCGAACCTCGCCGACTTCGACGACTACTTCGACCAGGCCGAGACCCTCGACGGGCGCGGCCGCGTCGACGTCGCGTTCGCGAGCGACGGCCGGACGATGCGCAGCAGCGGGCGCGTCGACCTGGCGGGGCTGCGCTACCGGAGCTTCCCGTTCGGGACGACGGACGCGACGTGGTCGGAGCGTTCCGGCACGGTCACCGCGGCGCTGAACGTCCGCGGCGCGCACGGCGCGCTGCGCGCGAACGGCACGGTCGTCCCGGCGCCGGGAAATCCGATCGCGGCGTTCCGCGATGCCCTCTACCACGTGCACGCCGAGGCGTCGGAGATCGATCTGGGGACGTGGCTGCCCTCGTTCGGGCGCAACGAGCCCGTCCTCGGGCAGGTCGACGCCAACGCCTCGATCGCCGGGCGCTGGCCGCGTCTGGGGCTCGCGACGACCGCGACGCTCCACCACGGCTCGGTGATGGGGTTCGCGGTCCACGAGGGGACGCTGCACGCGCGCAGCGACGGCGACCGCATCGCGCTCTCCGATTCGGTCGCCGATTTCGGGTTCGTGCGCTTCGACGCCGACGGTTCGTTCGGTCTGAACATGCACGCACCGCTGGACCTCTCCGTCCACGCGCAGACGGACGACATCGGGCGCGCGCTCGCGACGCTCGAGCCGCGGCGGCACTTCGACCTGGGCGGCGCGGTGCAGGCGGACGCGCGGATCGCCGGGTCGCTGAGCCATCCGCGGATGACGCTCGGGTTCGAGGCGACCCAAGCCCGGTACGCCTCGCTCGCGATCCCGCACATCCTCGGAAGCGTCGCCTACGACAGGGGGACGCTGACCGTCAACGACGCCGAGGCGACCTTCCCCCAAGGGCACGCATTGATCGCCGGGACGCTCCCGCTGACCCTGCGGCCGCCGGGGGTGCGACGCGCGCCGTTCTCGTTCTCCCTCGAGGTCGCCGGGCTCGATCTGGCACCGTTCTCGCCGTTCGTCCCCGGCCCCCAAACGCGACTCCGCGGGACCGTCGACGGCCGGCTCGCGGTCGAAGGGACCCCCGACGCGCCCCGGATCCTGGGCAATCTCGCGCTGGTGAACGGGTCGTACGTCTCCGGACTCGACAAACAGCCGATCACCGATGCGAACGCGCGGCTCGCGTTCTCCGGGACGAGCGTCGCGCTCCAGGCGCTGCACGCCAACGTCGGCGGGGGATCGCTGGACGGAAGCGGGCGCCTCGGGCTGCCGTTTCCGAACGCCCCGCACAGCGGGTACGCGGTCGACCTGACGGCGCGAACCGCGCGCTACGACTCCCCCGAGTACGGGCGCGGGACGATCGACGGCACGATGCGCTTGGTCAGCGCGCGGCCGCTCCCGATCCTCTCCGGGAACGTCACCCTCTCGTACGCCTCGATCCCGTTCTCGACGATCTACCGGCTCGCGGCCGGGAGCGGTCCCGTTGCGCCCGCCACGGGGCCGCGGCCCGACGTCGCTTTCGACCTGGTTGCGAAGGCGGGCCGCAGCGTGCGCGTGCAGTCCTCGCTCATCGACATCGGCACGGAGGGGAGCCTCGCCTTGACCGGGACCCTGCAGTCGCCGCGCTTGGGTGGGACGCTCGCCGCGACGCCGGGCGGCTACTTCTCGACCTACAACCGCGTCTTCCGCATCCAAGACGCCTCGGTGCGGTTCGACCCCAACCAGCCGATCAACCCGTTGATCGACGTGCGCGCGTACGCCCGCGTCACCAATCCGGACCCCGATCCGACCCGCAACGCGATCGGGAGCGCCGATATCACCGTCGAAGTCCACGGCGCGGCGGATGAGATCGCGAGCGGCGCCCGGCCGCTCACCTTCACGTCGATCCCATCCTATTCGCAGGAGCAGATCGTCGGCTTGCTGCTCGACGCCTCACTCTTCGGGGCGGTCAACTACAACCCGCAGCAAGCCGGGGTCACGCTGCGCGGCGCGCCGGGCATCTCCAACCCGATCCTGCCCCCCGGCGTCACCGCCTATCAAACCGGGACGGGGAGCCTGACGTTCAATCAAGAGGCGTTCTCGATCTTCAACAACCAGTTCACGCAGCGTCTTCTCGCGCCGGTCGAGCGCTACGTGACCGGGAAGCTCGCGTTGACCGACCTCGAGCTGACGATCGACTACGGCGGCGGCGTCGGCTTCAACATGCTCAAGCAGATCGGTCATCGCGATCTGTACGCGCAGTTCGGCCAAACGCTGACCTACCCCACCAGAACGACACTCGGCCTCACCTCGCGACCCGACGCGGTGACCTCGATCGGGTTCAATTACTTCCAACAGAACGGACAGTACGCGCTGACCACCAACGCGAACGGAACCTCGCCGTTCAGTTACCTGGAGCGCTTGAAAGGGATCCAACCGCTGGCCGGACGACAAGGGTTCACCTTCTCGATTACACGCCGCTATCCGTAAGCGTGACGCGTGGGGAAGATTCCTCGCCTCACAAGGCCCTCTGAGCGGGGCGTCGTACCCTGGGCTCCGGGAACGCGCTGCTCCCAGCGCGCGTTATTCTCTCGCAACTGCCCGGCGGCCGCTCCCGCGTGCCCGGGGCTTCCTCTCGTGACGAAGGACGTCTCCCGCTTGTTCCAACGGCTCCGCCGCATGCCGCGCATCGCGCTGGTCGTGCTCGCGTTCCTCGGTCTGGTGATGCCCCCGGCGCTTTCGGCTCCCGCGGCACCCACGGTCGTCGCGGTCTCGGTGACCGGCAACGCCCACGTCCCCACCGATCGGATCCTCTCGGTCGTCTCGACCAAAGTGGGCGACCCGTTCGATCCGGCGAAGGTGCAGGCCGACCTGCGCGCGATCGCCGATCTCGGCTTCTTCGCCGATCAGGCGCCGCCGATCATCAAGCAGCGTCCCGACGGCGTCGCCGTGACGTTCCGCGTCATCGAGAACCCGGTCGTGACCTCGATCCGTTTCGACGGAAACAAGAGCGTTTCGGCAGACACGCTGCTCGCGCTGATGGACACCGCGCCGGGCCAGGTCTTCAACATCAAGACCTATCAGCAAGACGTCCTCAAGATCAACAGCTATTACGACAAGGTCGGCTTCGGCGGACAGCTCCCCTCGCACGTCACCGACGTCAACATCGCCGCGAGCGGCGTGCTGACGCTCAAGATCCAAGAAGGGCTGACCGTCCGCAACATCATCATCACGCCGCCGCCCAACGCGGACCCGGTGCTGCCGCCGAACCTGATCATCTCGGCGCTCGTGACCAAGCCGGGCAGCCCGTACTCCGAGGATCAGCGCGACAAGGACTACGACGCGATCAAGGCGCTCTACGAACGCTACGACCTCAAGGTCGGCGACGTGCAAGCCGGCGTCGATCCCTCGACGATCGATCAGAAGGCCGGAACGGCGGACGTGCGCTACACGATCAGCGTCCTGCGCGTCGGCGCCGTCGAGATCACCGGCAACACGAAGACGCACGACGACGTGATCCGGCGCGAGCTGCGCCTGCGTCCGGGCGACATCATCACCGACTCCGGGCTGCGGCGCGACTACGACCGCCTCAACAACCTGGGCTTCTTCGACAAGGTCGACTTCCAGGCCAAGCCTGGCCCCGATCCCAAGAAGCCGGGCCTGGTCACGGTCAACTGGCAGGTCAAGGAACAGCGCACCGGCACCGCGACCCTGGGCGCCGGCTACTCCGGCGGTTTGACCGGCACGGGCTTGACCGGGACGATCTCCTACCAAGAGAACAACATCAACGGGACCGGCAACGGCGCGAACATCCGCCTGGAGCGCGGGTCGCGCGTCGAGGACGGCCAGCTCTCGTTCACCGTCCCGTACCTCGGCCACACGGAGCAGTCGCAGAAGTACAGCCTCGCCGCGACGCTCTTCACGCAGCAGCAGGTCAACTACTATCCGGTCTACGCGGCGTGCGGCTCCGGCAGCGCGGTGAACGGGGCGACCCCGATCCCCTGCCCGCTGAGCGGCAACTACCCCGTCTCGATCGTCCCGGCGAACCCGTCGAACTACAACGTCGTCAACGGCGTCGTCTCGAACTACTACTCGAAGGACACCGGCCTGTCGGTGACCCTCGGGCGCCGGCTGAGCGACATCTTCCGCGCCCAGCTCGGCGCGAACATCCAGCAGGTCGCCGCCTCGGCCGGTCTTCCGCCGGGCTACTACTTCCCGAACAACCAGAACATCCTGACCAACCCGGCCTGCGCCGGCACCACGACGTTCTCGACCTCCTGCGACGGCACGCTCAACAGCGCGTACGGGATCACGGCCCCCTCGATCGCCCAGATCAACTCCGGGCAGAACTACAACCTGCGCAGCTTCGTCGTCGGGCTCGCTGCCGACACGCGCGACGACGTGTTCAATCCCCGGCGCGGCGTCAACGCCTCGGTCACCGACGAGATCAGCGGTCACTATATCGGCTCGGCGTTCAACTACACGATCCTGACCGTCGACGCCGCCAAGTTCTTCCCGGTCGGCAAGCGGAACACGTTCGGCCTGCACGCCCGCGTCGGGACTTCGACCGGGGCGATCCCGACGAACAAGCTCTTCATCTTCTCCGACCAGGATCTGCGCGGGTATTCGAACCCGTTCTACGGAACCGACATCTTGCTCGGTCAAGCGGAGTTGCGCATCCCCCTTTCGCCCGACCGCAAGTTCCAGGTCGTCACGTTCGCCGAGACCGGCGCGACCCGGATTCGCGGCGGGACCTCGAACGACGGGATCAACACGTATGACTTGAGCCAATTCACGTTCCATGGCGACGTTGGCGTCGGTCTGCGCTTCGACGTTCCGCAACTCGGGTTGCGCACGCTGCGCCTGGACTTCGCGAAGGGAAGCCAGGGAACACACACCTCGTTCGGCATCGGCCAGAGTTTCTAAAGGAATGCTGACATCGTTCTCGCGCGGCAAGGGCGCCGCGCTCGCCTTCGCCCTGGCGGCCGCGATCCTCGCGACGCCGGCGATCGGCGCGACCGACCTCACCGACATCGGCTCGATCGATCAGAACGCGCTCGCCGCGCTGCCGCAATTCCAGGCCGCGAACCGGCAGCTCGCCGATTACGGCAACAGCCTGCAGAAGCAGTTCTCGGCGCACGCCGCGCACGCGTCGCAAGCCGATCAGCAGAAGCTGTACGGGCAGCTCCAGGCGGAGATGGCCGACAAGCAGCGCGCCGTGCTGGGCCCGCTCTTCCAGCGCGCGCAGGTCGCGATCGCGTCCGTCGCCTCTTCGCACAACCTGAGCGTCGTGGTCGACAAACGCATCGTCGTCTACGGCGGTCAGGACATCACCGGTCCGGTCCGTGATCTCTTGACCGGTGTCGGCGATCCGGTCCCGCCCGTCTCGACCCCCAAGCCTTCGAGCATCGGGTACGTCGACCAGCAGGCGATCGACCAGACGCCGAAGGTCAAGGCCGCGACCGACGATTTCATGAAGTTCAAGAACGATCAGGACGCCGCGACGCGCGACAAGCTGAAGTCCGCCAAGACCGACGCGGACCGCGACGCGATCCTGACCGCATACCGTAAGACCTTGGACGACCGGCAGAACACGACGCTCAAGCCCGCAGTCGACGCGACGCGCGACGCGATCTCGGCGGTCGCCAAGAGCAAGGGGCTCGTTCTGGTGATCGATCGCGGCAACATCATCTACGGTGGGACCGACATCACCACCGACGTGACCGCGAAGCTGAAGTGATGCGCCTGTGCGTCGCGATCGTCGCCGCAGCGGCGCTCGCGGCGTGCGGGCGGACGGCGACGACGACCGCCCCGGCCGCGGTCGCTTCGGCGAACGGAAAGGTCGGCTACGTGCAGATGGACGAGCTGGTGCGCAAGCACCCGCTCTACGATCAGCTCGCGCGCTACGACCGCAGCATCGAGGCGTTCGATCTCACCGCGACGGCGCCGCGCGCGCTTTCCGCCGACCCGCACCTGCGCGAGGAGGCGAAGCAGCTCGAGCAGCAGCTGCACGACGCGGCGGACCGCACGCAGAAACTGCTCGACCAGAAGCAGCGCCAGTATCAGCTGCAGGAGTCGCAGGCGATCGAGGCGGCGTTGCGGGGTGCGGGGAGCGGCCCGACCGCGGCGCAGATCGCCGGCCGGCTCAATGCGACGGCGCGCCAGCAGGAGGGCGGCGCCGGACTTCAGGCGCAGCGTGACTATCAGGCCTTCCAGGCGCAGGTCCGCAAACAGGACGAAGAGCAGGTCGTCGCCGCGCAAAAGGCGCTGGCCGAGCGCGCGGACCGCACCTTCCGCGCCAAGAGCGACGAGCTGCAGTCCAAGGAGTCGGCGCTCTCGCTCGAGCTCGCCAACGAGGACGCGGCCCAGCGGCTCGCGCTGCGCACGAAGCTCTCGTCGCTCGCGCTCGACGACGCCGCGCGCGAGGATGCGCAGAAGCAGCTCGCGGCGCTCGACCGCAAGGAGGCCGACGCGGTCGGCGCCCAGCGCAACCGCGACCAGCAGACGCTGCTGGCGCTCTCCGCGCAGCTCAAAGCGCAGGTCGAGAAAGATCTGCGCACGCAGGTCGATCAGATCCACAAACGGTCGATCGCGCTCCTCTCGCAGCGGCAGTCGGCGCTCGCCGGCCCCGCGAGCGGGATCGCCGGGCCGATCGTGCAGACGACCGTCGTGAACGGCAAGCCGCGTGCGGTCGTCAACCCCAGCCTGCCGCCGGCGCTGCGCACGCAGATCCAGAAGCTGCACGACGACTACCAGAAGCGTTTCCAGAACGACGCGAAGACGACGATCGCCGAGTTCACGAAGACGCGCGAAGAGCTTTCGCGCCGGTATGCGCAGCTGCAGGGCGTCGACGTAAGCGCGCAGAGCGGCGCGAACACGCAGATCGAGGCGCTGCGCAAGAAGCGCTCCGACCTCTACGACCAGATTACCGCGCAGATCGACCGCGAGGTGCGGCTGATCGCGCAGCAGCGCGGCGTCTCCGTCGTCCTCACGGACGTCGTGGCGCCCGCCGACGGTGTCGACCTCACCCCGGACGCACTCAAGGACATAGAAAGCCTGCACGAATGACCATGAAGAACGCGGGACGCGCGCTTCTGAGCTGTTTCCTCCTCACCGCGCTGGCCGCGTGCTCGAAACCGCCGACGAACGACATCGGGTTGATCGACGTCCAGCGGATCATGCAGAACTGGCCGAAGTTCCAGAACTACCAGAACCAGCTCGCGATGGACGCGCAGACGATCGAGCGTTCGAACAAGTCGGCGCAGGTGAAGGCGCGGATGCGGGGAGAGCTGCAGCAGCGCTTCAACCAGGACCAGAGCGAGCTGTACAACGACGTGACGGACGCGGCCAAGCAAGTCGCCGTGAGCCGTAACCTCAAGCTGATCTTCACGCGGCAGTTCGTCGGCTACGGCGGTGTCGACATCACCCCCGACATCGAGAAGATCCTCAAGATCGACGACAAGTCGACCCCGGCGCCGTGAGCCTGGGGACGCTCGGAGAGCTCGCCGAGCGCACCGGGGGGCGCGTCGTCGGCGACGGCGGAATCGCGATCGAGCGTATCGCCGCCGTCGACGACGTCGACGCGACGACGCTGACGTTCGCGGTCGACGCGCGGTACCTGCGCACCGCGCTCGCCTCCCGCGCCGCCGCGGTTCTCACCGACGAGGCGCTGCTCGAGGACGGCGCGAGCTATCCCAAGCCGATCCTCGCCGTCGCCTCGTCGCGCGTCGCGCTCGCCGCGCTGCTGCGATCGCTCGAACCGCCGCAGCCGCACGGCCCGGCGGTCCATCCGACCGCGGTCGTCGATCCGAGCGCCTCGGTCGGTGCCCAGGTGTGGATCGGTCCGCACGTCACGATCGGCGCGCGCGCGCGGATCGGCGAGCGAAGCGTGCTCCACGCCGGCGTCACGATCGGCGAGGACGTCGTCGTCGGCGCCGACGCGCTGTTCCACCCGCGCGCCTACGTCGCCGACCGCTGCGTCGTCGGCGAGCGGGTCGTGCTGCAGGCCGGCGCGGTGATCGGGAGCGACGGCTTCGGCTGGGCGTTCCTCGACGGGCGGCTGGTGAAGATCCCGCAGATCGGCATCGTCACGCTCGGCGACGACGTCGAGATCGGGGCGAACACGTGCGTCGATCGCGCCCAGACCGGGGTGACGGCGATCGGTGAGGGGACGAAGATCGACAACCTCTGTCAGATCGGCCACAACTCGCGGATCGGCCGCCACACGGCGATCGCCGCGTTCGCCGGGATGGCGGGGACGACGATCATCGGCGACTACTGCCGGATCGGTGGGCAGACCGGGTTCAAGGGACACATCCGGATCGGCAACCAGGTGACGATCGCCGCGGGCTCGACGATCTGGGGCGACATCGAGGACGGCGCCTACGTCAGCGGCCGGCCGGTCCAAAACCACCGCGACGAGGTTCGGCTCCAGGCGTACCTGCGGCGGCTGCCGAAATTGTTTGCCCGGGTCGACGCTCTCGAGAGCGGCGACGACAAGACGAGCTAGTGCAGTATCAGACGACGTTGCGTGACGTCATCGCGTTCGAAGGCGCCGGTCTCCATACCGGCGCGTCGGCACGCGTGCGCGTCCTCCCCGCCCCCGCCGGTCACGGCCTTCGCTTCCGCCTCGACGATGCGGTCGAGTTTCCCGCGCGCGCCGATTACGTCGTGGACACGGTCCGTGCGACGGTCCTCGGCTCCGGGGAGCACCGCGTCTCGACGGTCGAGCACCTCCTTTCCGCGCTGCTCGGCTGCGGCGTCGACAACGCGCTGATCGCGGTCGACGGCCCCGAGATCCCGGTCGAGGACGGCAGCGCCAAGCGCTTCTCCGACGCGATCGACGCGGTCGGCCTCGCGATGCTGCACGAGGCGCGGGTGCGCTGGATCCCGACCGAGCCGCGCGTCTTCCGCGACGGCGACAAGCTCTTGGTCGTCGCGCCCGCCGCGTCGTTCCGGGTGCGGATGGCCGTCGACTACCCGGCGCCGATCGGCGCGCAGTACGTCGAGGCGGAGATCACGCCCGAAGCCTACCGCCGCGAGATCGCGGCGAACCGGACGTTCGGCTTCCAGCACGAGGTCGAGGCGCTGATCAAGCGGGGCCTCGCGCAAGGGGGCACGCTCGACAACGCGGTCGTCTTCGGCAGCGACGGGCCGCTCGCGCCGCTGCGTTCGCACAACGAGCCGGTGCGGCACAAGGTGCTCGACCTGGTCGGCGACTTCGCACTCCTGGGCGCGTATCCGCAGTGCGAGGTGATCGCGATCAAGAGCGGGCACAAGCTGCATTGCATGGCGGTGCGCGAGCTGGTGGGTTCCTCGCAGCCCGCCGGGTCGGTCGCAGTCGGTCTTCGGCCGAGCGCCCCTTCATCGCGGTAGGGTAGGAAACGTGGCGATCCTCGACGTGCGCGAGATCATGAGAATCTTGCCGCACCGCTATCCGATGCTCTTGCTCGACCGCATCACGGAGCTCGAGCCGATGGTCTTCGCGCGCGGCTACAAGAACGTGACCGCCAACGAGCCGATGCTGATGGGGCACTTCCCCGGCAACCCGCTCCTACCCGGCGTCTACATGATCGAGGCGCTGGCCCAGCTCGGCGGCACGGTCGTGATGCAGCCCGGCGACATGGCGCGCAAGACCCCCTATCTCGCCGGCATCGACAAGGTGAAGTTTCGCCGCCCGGTCATCCCGGGCGACCGGCTCGACATGGAGGCGCGCGTCACCAAGACACGGCTGAACATCGGCTGGGTCAGCGTCGAGGCGAGCGTCGAGGGGAAGGCCTGCGTGAGCGGCGACCTGATGTTCTCGATCGTCACGGATACCTCGGCGTTCGCGTACGACGCGACGGTGCTCCACCTGTGATCCACCCGACCGCGATCGTGCACCCGAGCGCGCGCATCGGAAAGTTCGCCGAGATCGGCCCGTACTGCATCGTCGGCGAGCACGTCACGATCGGCGCGCGCGCGAAGCTGCTCGCGCACGTCGTCGTCAACGGTCGCACCACGATCGGCGAGGACGTCGTCGTCTACCCGTTCGCCTCGATCGGCGCGCCCTCGCAAGACCGCAAGGCGACCGACGACGAGATCGCGTTCACGACGATCGGCGCGCGCACGGTCATTCGCGAGTACGTCTCGATCCACCGCGGGACCGGCGAGGATTCCATCACCTCGGTCGGCGAGGACACGCTGCTGCTCGCGTACGTCCACGTCGCGCACAACTGCCGTATCGGGAGCCACGTGACGATGTCGAATCTCGCGCAGCTCGCCGGCCAAGTCGTCGTCGAGGACCACGCCGGGATCGGCGGGATGGCCGGGATCCATCAAGGCGTGCGCATCGGCGCCTACGCGTTCGTCGGCGGCTTCACCAAGCTCGTGCGCGACGTGCCGCCGTACTTTCTGGCCGAGGGGAACCCGGCCGAGGTCTACGGGCTCAACGCGGTCGGCCTGCGCCGCCACGGTCTGGCGAAGGAATCGCTCGCCGAGCTCAAGGACGCCTACAAGACGCTCTACCGTTCGGAACGCAACATATCGCAGGCGATCGAAGCGCTGCGCGAGACGGTGCACACCGAAGAAGGCCGCACCCTCCTCGCGTTCCTCGAGGCCGACTCCGAACGCGGGATCCTGAAATAGCGCGGCGGCCGCCGGTGCGCGTCTTCTTCGCGACGGGCGAGGCATCGGGCGAACTGCTCGCGACGGATCTGCTCGGCGCGATGCGCGAGCGGACGCCGATCGACGCCGAAGGGATCGGCGACACGCGGCTCGAGCGCGCCGGTGTGCGCCTCGTGCAGCGCACGCGCGGCTGGGCGTCGCTCGGGCCGCTGGACGCGCTGCGAAAGATCCCCGCGCTGTGGCTCGTCATGGCGCGCACCGCGCTGCGCCTGCGCCGCTCGCCGCCGGATCTGGTCGTGCTCGTCGATTTCGGCGCGTTCAACCTGCGGCTCGCGCGCAGCCTGCGGATGCTCGGCTTCACGCGCCCGATCGTCTACTACGCGCCGCCGGCGGCGTGGCTCGACAACCCCAAGCGCGCGCGCCGCGTCGCCGCGCTCTGCGAGGCGCTCACGATCTTCCGCCATCAGGCGGAGTTCTACCGTTCGCTGCACCTGCCGATCGGCTTCATCGGGCATCCGCTCGCGACGACGATCGAGCCGCGCGCGCCGCGCCCCGCGCCGCCGCCGGACGGCGGCCACGTCGCGCTGCTCCCCGGCAGCCGCGCCGGTGAGATCGAGCGCCATACCCCCCGGCTGCTCGACGCGCTGGCGCGCGTGCGCGAAGTGCGGCCCGCGGTGCGCGCGACGCTCGTCGCGGCCGACGACGACGCGCAGCGCCACATGGAGCACTTGCTCGCGTTTCGCTCGCCGCTCCCGATCGCGATCACGCGCGACGCGCGCGCAACGCTGCGGAACGCGGACGTCGCCGCCGTCGCGTCGGGGACCGCGGTGCTCGAAGCGGCGCTCGTCCAGACGCCCGCGCTCGCGCTCTACGTCCTCTCCGAGGCGCAGGCAAAGATCGCGCGACGCGTCTACCGCGGGCGCTACATCACGCTGCCCAACCTCGTGCTGGACGAGCCGCTCGTCCCCGAGCTGCTGCAGGAGGCGGCGACGCCGGCCGCGCTCGCCGACGCGATCGTCGCCCTGCTCGACGATCCCGCGCGCCAGCACGACGGCTACGTCCGTCTGCGCGAGGTGCTCGGCCCCCCCGACGCGCTGGCGCGCAACGCCGACTGGGTGCTGCGCACCGCCGAAGGCGTGGAGGGCGCGGACCCGGGGGCGGAGCGCCGTTAAACCGATGCGCATCTATCACACCAGCGACCTCCACGATCGGCGCCACATCGCCGCGCCGATCCGTGCGCTGCGCGCCGCGCGCCCCGGGCTGTACGTCGATTGCGGCGACTCGCTGCGCGGTTCGCAGACCGTCTACCGGCCGCATGAGCCGGTGATCGACGTTCTCGACGAGGCGCACGTCGACGTGCAGGCGATGGGGAACCGCGAGTTCCACTACCTGTTCGGCGCCGTGCGCGCGCGCGCCGCGCGGATGCGCCACCCGCTGCTCTGCGCGAACCTCGTCGACACGAAGGGCCGCGCGCTCCCGTTCGCCGCCGATCTGCTCGTGCAGCGCGACGATGCCGGAACGCCGTGGTCGCTGCGCTTCTTCGGACTGCTCGTCGTGCAGTACCCCACCGGATCGCCGTGGGAGCGGCTCTTCGGATGGCGCTTTCTCGACCCGTACGAGGTCGCGGAGCGCATCGCGGCCGCGACGCCGCCGGAGACGACGCTGATCGCGCTCTCGCATCTGGGGCTGCGCTCCGATCGTCGCCTCGCCGAGCGCGTCCCCCGGCTCGACCTGATCTTGGGCGGGCACAGCCACGACACGCTCGCCGCGCCGGAGTACGTCGGGGAGGTGCCGATCGCCCACGCCGGCCCGTACGGCGCGTACGCCTCGCGCACCGAGCTCGCGAAGGACGGCGGGGGCCGCGCGCGGATCGTCGACTTCGCGCTGGAACCGCTCGGGGCGTGAGCGCGCGGGCGGTCCTGTTCGTCACCAACGGACACGGCGAGGCGGCGATCGCCGCGCGGATCGCGCAGGAGCTGCGCGATCTGAGCGCGCTGCGCACCGAGCACTTCGGCGTCGTCGGCGAACGGCTCGGCGGCGGCGACTTCGTCGACGTCGGCCCGCAGCGCGCGCTGCCCTCCGGGGGCCTGGTCGCGATGGGGAACGTCGGCGCGTTCTCGCGCGACCTGCGGGCGGGATTCCTCGGGCTCTTCTTCCGGCAGATCCGCTTTCTGCGCGGCGCGCGCGGGCGCTATGCCGCGATCGTCGCGGTCGGCGACGCGTACGTCTGCGCGCTCGCGCGCTTCACGGGCGGTCCGCTGGCGTACGTCGGGACCGCGAAGAGCGTCCACGTCGCGCCGTACGGGCCGGGCGAGCGGCGCATCATCGGCGCGGCGCGCCGCATCTTCGTGCGCGACGCGGCGACGGCGGCCGACCTGCGCGCGCACGGCGTCCGAGCCGAGGCTCCGGGGAACGTCATCGTCGACCTGCTCGCCACCGACGAGCGCGTCGCTTGGCAGGCGCCGCTGCGGCTCGCGCTCCTCCCCGGCTCACGCGAACGCGCCTACGCCGACGCGCTCCGCCTCGCCGAGGTCGTCGCGGTCCTGCGGGCCGGCGTGCCGGACCTCGACGCCGTCCTCTCGATCGCGCCGAACCTCGATCCGGCCCGCTTCGCCCCGGTGCTCGCGCGCGGAGGTCTGCGGCCCTGGACCGGTCCGCTCGGCGCGCTCCTGCACGACGCGACGCTGGTCGTGGGCCAGAGCGGAACCGCCAACGAGGCCGCCGCGGCGCAGGGGCTCCCGGTCGTCGCGCTCGAGCTGAGCGACGCTCCTCGCGACGCGTGGTACCGCAAGCGGCAGATGGGGCTGCTCGGCGAGGCGCTGGCGATCGTCCCCGGCGATCCGGCAGGCGGCGCCGCGGCGATCGCGGCGCTGTTGGCCGACGGCGAGCGGCGCGCGCGCATGGGCGCCGTCGGACGCGAGCGGATGGGCGGCGCCGGGGGAGCGCACGCGATCGCGCAGGCGCTGGTCGAGCTGGCGGGTGCGGCATGAGCGAAGCGGTGACGGACCGGCCGACGCGCTTGGGTCTCGCGACGCTGGTCGCGATCGTCCCGCTCTACGCAACGCTCGCGGCGCTCGATCCGGAGCGCCCGCCGATCCCCCCGCTGCTGCCCCACGCGGTCGCGGTCGCGCTCGGCCTCGCGGCGCTCGCGGCGTACCTGAGCGTCGTCGCCGCGGGGCTGCGCGCGGCGCAGCCGGCGACGGTGCGCTTCGGCTTCCTCGCCGGCGGGATCGCGACGCTCGCGGCCGCGTTCCCCGGGTTCGATCCGGTGACCGGGACGGGTCTGGGAGTCCTCGTGCTGGGGATGGGGCTGGGGGGCCTGGCCCTGAGCCGCGCCGACGCGGCGACGGTGCGCCTGTGCGTGCGCACGTTCCTGTGGTCGGCGCTCCTCGCGGCGCTCGTCGCGCTGGCGATGCTCGTCGCACGCCGGCCGGTGGCGATCTACGCGTACGACAACGGCCGCGCCGTCGGGACGTTCCTCAATCCCAACGAGCTCGCCGCCTACTGCCTGGTCGCGCTCGGCTGTGCGCTCCCGCTGGCGATCGTGACGCGCGGGCGCGACCGGCTCGCCGTCGCCGCCTCCGTGGCGCTGGCCGTCGCGCTCGGTGCGACGTTCTCGCGCTGGGGGGCGGTGAGCGCGGTCTGCGGTCTGGCCGCCTTCGCGTTCGCGCTGCGGGCCCGCCGCTGGCTCGTGCTCGCCTTGGCCGTCGCCGTCGCCGCCCTGGCCCTCGACCTGACGGCGGGAGCGCGGCATCACAACCCGCGCGACACCGAGGCGCGCGACGTTGCGTGGCGTACCGGGTGGACCACGTTCACCCGATTCCCGCTGCTGGGCGTGGGGCCGCTCGCGTATGCCAAGACCTACGAGGTGTTCCGGTCGCCGGACGCGCCGGGGCCCCGGGCGCCGGTCGCCTTCGACCCGCACTCGCTCCCGCTCTCGTTCGCGGCGAGCGGAGGGCTCGTCGCGCTCGTCACGCTGGGCGCCTCCGTCGTGATCCTGCAGCGCCGCATCTACCGCGACGCGCGCACCGCGCCGCAGGTCGGTCGGCTCGTCGCGCTCGGGCTGGCCTCCGGCTTGCTCGCGCTCTACGTCGACTGCACGATCAACACGATCAGCCTGTTCTTCCCGCTCGGGCTGCAAGGGGTCGGGTTCGCGCTCGCCGCCGCGCGCGAAGGGGTGCTCGAATGACGCCGCTGCGCGCCGTGCCGCTTTTGCTCGCCGCCGCGCTCGCCGCGTGCGGGGGCCGCGCGCCGCACGCCTCCTCGCCGTCGCCTGCGCCGGCCGCCGCGGCGCCGAGCACCCCGACCGCCGTCCCGATCCGGATCGTAACCCAGGGCGGGCACGGTCAGTACACCGACATCGTGCAGAGCGTCAAGGGCCGCAAGGTGTACACCATCCGCGCACTCTCGTCGTCGAGCGAGCGGACCAGCGCCGGCAGCGGTATCGTGACGCTCGAACAGCCCCACGTGACGTTCATCGACAAGAGCGGGGCCGCGACGATCGCGGATGCGCCGAAGGCCCACCTGACCGAACGGGACAACAACGTCGTGATGACGGGAGGCGTGCACGCGACGACGAGCACCGGCAGCGTGATGACCTGTGACGTGCTCACCTACAACGGGAAGACCGAGCGCCTGCGCGGAGACGGCAACGTGCATCTCTATGGACCCAACGGGTTGGAGATGGACGGCAACCACCTCGACGGCGACGTGCGTTTGCAGGAAGTGAAGATCACCCAGTGAGCGACCGTATCGTCCTGCGCGATTTGGTCAAGAGCTATGGCAAGCGGACCGTCGTCAAAGGGGTGAGCGCCGAGGTGCGGCGCGGTGAGGTCGTCGGGCTGCTCGGCCCCAACGGCGCCGGCAAGACGACGACGTTCTACATGGTCGTCGGCTTGGTCCGGCCCGACGGCGGCAACGTCATGCTCGAGCGCGAGGGCCGCGAGCACGAGATCACCGGTTCGCCGATGCACGAGCGCGCCCGCGCGGGTATCGGCTACCTGGCGCAGGAGAACTCGATCTTTCGCAAGCTCTCGGTCGGCGACAACCTGCGCCTGATCTGGGAGATGAACGGCGTCGGCCCGGCCGAGCGCGAACGGCGGCTCCCCGAGCTGCTCGACGAGTTCGGCCTGCTCAACTTCGTCGACGCCCGCGGCGACTCGCTCTCCGGCGGCGAGCGGCGACGCGTCGAGATCGCCCGCGCGATCGCGACCGAGCCGGCGTTCCTGCTCCTCGACGAGCCGTTCACCGGGATCGACCCGATCGCCGTCGCCGACATCCAGACGATGATCCGCCAGCTGCGCGACCGGGGTCTGGGCGTGCTGATCACCGACCACCAAGTCCGCGAGACGCTCGCGATCGTCGACCGTGCCTACATCCTCAACGACGGCCGGATCGAGGTGAGCGGAACGGCGCAGGACGTGCTCGACTCCCCGATCGCGCGCCAGTTCTATCTGGGCGAAGGGTTCCGGCTGTGATGGCGACGCAGCGAGCGACGGCGGTCGCGGCGGCCCCGGCGCGGTTCCGCCCGAGGATCATGGACCTCTATCTGGTCTCGGAGCTCGGCGGTCCGACGCTGTTCGGGCTCTCGGCGTTCACGCTGATCTTCGTCGCCACGCAGATCATCGCGATCGGCCGGCTCGTCTCGGAGGAGCACGCGCCGCTCTGGGCCGCGATCGAGTACTTCATCCTGAGCATGCCGCAGTATCTGCTCTACGTCATCCCGATGGCGATGCTGCTCGGCACGCTGCTGGCGATGCAGCGCCTCTCCGGCGAGAGCGAGATCACCGCCCTCAAAGCCGGCGGGATCTCGCTCTCGCGCATCGTCACCCCGCTCTTGATCGTCGGCTTCCTCGTCTCGCTCGTCGCGCTGGCTACCCAAGAGCTGCTCGTCCCCGTCGCCAACGACAAGGCGGCGTACGTGCAGCAGGCGGCGATCGAGCACATCTCGCCCGGCGCGTCGAATCTCCAGGCCGTGACCGATCTTCCCGGCGGCGGCAAACAGGTGACGATCGCCGGCGGGCTCGACGTGCAGACGCAGGCGCTGACGAACGTGACCGTGATTCGCTACGACGCGCGCCAGAAGCCGCAGGAGTTCGTGATCGCCGACCGTGCGCTCTACGATCCGCCGACGTGGACGTTCCTGAACGCGACGACCTACCACTTCGAGCCCGACGGGACGACGCAGACGGTCACCTCGCCGAAACTTGCCGTCGACATCGGCGAGCGGCCGAACCAGATCGCGAAGCAGTCGCTCAACGTCAGCAACCCCGAGCAGCTCTCGCGGGCGGAGATCAAGGCGCAGCTCGACGGCACGACGCTCTCGCCGCAGCAGCGCAAGTCGTTCACCGCTTCCTACGCCTCGAAACTGGCGCGGCCGTTCGCGGCGTTCGTCTTCACGCTCATCGCGGTGCCGTTCGGGCTGCGCCCCGTGCGCGGCGGCGGCGGGACGGGCCAGGGCTTCGGCCTCGCGGTGGGGATCGTCTTCGTGTACTACGTGATCTCGACGGTCTTCCTGACGCTGGGCGGTCTGCAGACGTGGCTCGCCGGGCCCGCGGCCTGGGCTCCCAACCTGGTCTTCACCGCGATCGGTCTCTCGCTGCTGCGCCGCGCCTCACGCGTCTGATGAGCCTGCTGCCGGGGCTCCTGTTCGTCGTCATCATCACGGTGGTCGCCGGGGTGATCGCGTACATCGGCGACCGGGTCGGCCACCAGGTCGGCCGCAAGCGGCTCACACTCTTCGGGCTGCGGCCGAAGTACACGTCGACGATCGTCGCGGTCGGGACCGGGATGCTGATCGCGCTCTTCGTCACGCTCCTGGCCCTCGCGGCGTCGGGCTACGTGCGCATGGCCTTTTTCCGGCTCGGCCGCCTCAACGCGCAGATCAATCAGCTGCAAGCGCAGGCGGTCGCGCAGCAGCACGAGCTGGACACGACGCGCAAGGCCAACCTGATCCTGCCGAACCGGGTGCAGATCGCCCCGGCGGTCGTCATCGACATGCGGCGCTCGGAGGCCGAGCAGCTGCGCGCGCTCTCGGCGTTCTTCGACGACACCGTGCGCTACGTGAACCGGACCTACGCCACCGGCGCCGGGCTCGCGCCGTATCGCCGCACGTCGAGCGATGCGACGGTCCAAACCAACCTGGTCCAGCTGCTGCGCGACGCGCGCGACCGCGAGGTGACCAGCGGCGACGCGGGGATCCCGATGCTCTTCGTCCCGATCGCGGCGCAGAATCTGTTCCGCGGCGAGACGATCTCGTTCTATCTCCCCGCCTGGCCCGACAAACGCCTGGCCAGCGCCGGCGACGAGATCGCCTCGGTCGAGGTCGAGGGTGGAAAGCCGATCGCGGCGCCGGACTACGTCAACCTCGCCGACCGGTCGTTCAAGGAGCTGGCGCGCCGGCAGTTCCCCTTCCCGTTCTTCGCCTCGCCGCCGAGCGGGTTCGACCCGGTGCGCTTCCAGTCGGCGAGCGCCGAGCTCGCGCGCGTCCACGGCCGCTTCCGGCTCGTCGCGCGGACCGAGACGAATCTTTACCCGCACACGGGCGGCTTCATCCTCGGGATCTCCGTCGAGCCGCTGCACACGTGAGCGCCCGCCGATGACGGTCTTGGGGCTCGACCCGGGGACGCGCAAGTGCGGGTTCGCCCTCGTCGCGGCGATCGACGTGCCGCCGCTGCGCCTGGGGATCGTCCCGCTCGGCGAGCTGGGTGAGGCCTTGCGCGAGATCCTCGCCGTGACGCCGGCCGACGTCGCGGCCGTCGGACGCGGCACCAACGCCGACGAGGTCTGCCGGATCGTCCGCGAAGCGGGGCTCGCGGTCGCGCTGGTCGACGAGTACGAGACGACCCTGCGCGCCCGCGCCCGCTACTTCGAGGACCATCCGCCGCGAGGGCTGCGCCGGCTCATCCCGCGCGGGATGCTCCTGCCGGACCGCCCGATCGACGATTACGCGGCCTTGCTTATCGCGGAACGCTTTCTCCGAGGGGTGGCCTGAGGGAAGGAGACTTTATCCAGCGCTCGGTATAGCGTGGTCGGCATGCGTTCCGTACCGAGCGCGTCGTCGTTGTGCCTGCTAGGCTGAGAAAGCGTAGCGGGTTCTTTCCGCCGGTAGGGTGAGGGCAACTCGGATACCTCGCCGGGCTGGGGGAGACGCGGACGTTCGTACGGTGGCAGCACGTCCCACTTCACTCGGAGGACACGATGAAGCGTCTCGCTCCCCTCGTCCTCGCAGCGGGTTTCGCGGCCAGCTCGCTCGTGGCTACGGGTATGGGCGCCTCTGCTACGCCGTTCTCGGACGTTCCGGCGAACCACTGGGCGTATCAGGCGATCCAGTCCCTCGCGGCCGACGGCCTGGTCGAGGGATACCCCGACGGTAAGTTCAAGGGCGACCGCCCATTGACGCGCTACGAGATGGCCGTGCTCGTCGCGCGCGTCATCGCGAAGCTGCAAGCCAACGGTGCGGGCTACGCCTCCAAGGCGGACCTCGACAAACTGCAAAAGCTCATCGACGCGCTCAAGGATGAGCTCGACTCGCTCGGGGTGCGCGTCACCAACCTGGAGGACGCGCTCGACGCGCTCGACAAGCGCACGAAGTTCGCGCAGTCGATCCAGTTCCACGGCACGATCCTCGACAACAACTCGAACCGCCAGCGCTACGGGGTCCCGCAGACGATCGCGCACGGCGCCGTCGATCCGTTGGTCAACGCCTTCGAAACCTCGCCCGACAGCAACAGCCCGCTCGAGCAGACGGGCGCGGGTAATTTGATCCGGTTCGACGACAAGTTCAACTTCATCTACACCGTGAACGAGAACTTGCAGGTCTCGATCCCGGTGCACATCATCAACTACAACTACGGCGGTGAGTTCACGCCGGATCAGAAGATCTCGGTCCAGCCCGACGTCGTGGTCAACATCGCCCGTGCCGGCGCGCTGACGAATCTGTATTTCCGCGACGGCCAGCTCGACAATCTGCGCTCCTCGCGCCTCGGCTTGACCTATCGCGCACCCGACGCGACGCAGCAGGGCCCCGGCTACGAGAACCCGGTGCAGCCCTACGAGAAGGGCTTCGAGATCGGCGGCGTGCTCAACGGCCTCACGGAGTTCCAGTTCTCCTGGACCCGTATGGACCAGTCGATGATCAACACGTCGACGGGCGTGGCCGACCCGAACTTCGAATTCGCGAACAACAACTATTTCTTCATCGTCGACCGGCCGCAGACGAGCTACTTCCAGCCCGGCGCGCCGAACTCGCCGGCGGGCGCGCAGCACACCGACTCGTTCACCTCGGGCGCGAACGGACCGCTCACCTCGGTCTACCTCTCCCGCCAGGCGCAGATCGGGACGGTCTACATCTCGTCGGTCAACGGCACCCAGTGCAACAACGCGGCGTTGACGCCGAGCGGGAGCGCCTGCCCGATCCCCGGCGGCGGCTTCTATTACATCCAGAACACGAACCAGGTCGTGTTCACGACCCCGGTCTCCGGCACGGTGACGATCACGTACGTCGGCCTGACGTACAACAACAACGACCAGTACCAGCGCTACCACGTCAACGCGCGGATCAATCAGAAGATCAAGGGTCTGCCGGGGACGGAGATCGGCCTCTCGTTCAGCCGCATCTTCGACTTCGCCGACTTGATCAACTCGCAGGGGACGAACTTCTACCAGTCCGCACCCAACGGGAACGCGGCCGGGAACGGCCTGGGCGTCGTGAGCGACACGGTGTTCGGCCTCGACGCGCAGGTCGCGATGCCGTTCATCACGCTCCCGGGCGAAGGCACCACACATCCGACGATCTTCGCCGAGGGTGCCTACAGCAAGTACACGCCGGACTTCTACAACATCCCGGCGGTGACCGACAGCGCGGTCGTCGCGGGCCTGCGGCTCGTGCTGTACAAGGTCACGGCGACGGTGCAGTACCAGGCCGTCGGCGCCAACTTCATGAGCGGCGCGCCGCTCCGGTACTTCGGTCCGGATCCGGCGACGTTTGCGTTCTGGCGCGGCAACTACTTCCCCGGATTCTTCGGCTTCGCCAACACGCTGGCGATCAACCAGACCTTCGACAGCGCGGTGTCGCCGGGCTGCAGCACGGCGGTCAACACCACGCCGGCGACCTGCACGCACAGCAACCCGAACCTCACGTACATCTATCCGATCTTCAACCCGTTCGTCGCCACCGGTCCTCAGTATTTCAGCGCCTTCGCGCCGAACTCGCAGGGCGTGACGCTGAACCTGACGGCGCCGATCCGCATCGGCGACTTCCGCCTGAACGGGCGTCTGGTCGGCCAAGATCTCCAAGAGCTGACGCCCAACGGATTCGGCCAGCTCGCGTACGGTCCGGGCTTCGCCTCGAGCGCCAAGCTCCAGGAACAGCGGCTCGAAGGCGGGCTCCAGTTCGGCGTCCCGCTGTTCAAGCAGACCCTCGCGGTCAACCTGAGCGCGGCGGTCGAGCACTTGAAGCGCAACGACAAGACGACGGCGCCGTACATCCCCTTCAACCCGACGACGGGCTCGCCCGACGCCACCTCGCAGGCGCTGGCCAGCGCCTACGGCGGCGCGCCGGTGCTGTTCTATCCGAACTACATCGACACGTATCACCAGACGTGGGCCGCCGGCGCGACGCTGCCGGTCACGCATGACGTGGTCCTCGGCGCGATCTACAACACGCAGACGTACTACGGCGAGTACGGGCTCACGCTGGGCCAGAACATCGCCGAGCGCAAGGACATCTACACGGTCTCCGCCACGTACAACATCCCGAAGACGACCAGTTCGATCACGGCGTTCTTCCGGAACCAGAAGTACACCGACAACGTGTTGCCCTCGTACAACTTCAACCAGAACCGCGAAGACCTGAACTTCACGGTCCGCTTCTGAAGGCGTGCCGGCCTCGCGCCGGCTCGACCCCAGCGTGCGAACGGCCCGAGACCGCGAGGTCCCGGGCCGTCGTCGTTGTAGCATCCAGGTCGATGCGTCCGCTCCTCGCGCTCGCCGCCGCCGCGCTGATCGCGTTCCTCGGTGCCGTCCAGCTGGCATCGACGGCCGCGTACGGCGATCTCGCGACCCGTCCGTCCTTCCCGGCCTTCGTGCACGACGTCGCTCCCGGGCTGCTCCGGCCGCTCTTGGGCGGCCCGCGTGCGCAGGCCGCCGCCGCGCTGCACGAGGGCGATCTCGCGCGGGCGGAGCAGCTGCTGGCGATGCTTCCCGACGACCGCGAGAGCGCCGATCTCCGCGGCCGGCTCGCCGAGGCGCGCGGCGACCGCGCGGGCGCGATCCGGCGGTACGTCCAGGCCGGCGACGTCGTCCGCGCCGAGGCCCTGATCGACGCGCTGGCCGGCTCCGATCTCGCCGCGGCGCTCGCCGCGCAGCGCGAGCTGGTCGCGACGCTCCCGGCCGACGCGAGCGCCGACGACGTCTCGGGCGACGCGTGGACGCGCCTGGGCCAGCTGCAGGTGCTCTCGGGGTATCTCGCACCGGTGCGGCGCACCGAGCTGTGGCGCGAGGCGCAGCACTCGTACGAGCGCGCGCTGGCGTTCGCGCCGAACGACGCGACCTATCTGCTCAATGCCGCGAACCAAGCCCTCGAGAACGGCGACACGGCCGACGCCCTGCGCTGGTTCCGGCACGCCGACGATGTCCATCCCGGCAGCCCCGACGTCTACAACGGGCTGGCCTTGACCGAAGCGGCGCGCGGCGACTGCGCGCGCGCGCGCGGCTGGCTCGCGCGGTGGAAGGCGACCGCGGCACCCGGCGCGCGCTCCCCACTCGACGACCCGCTGCTCGGTGCGCCCCTGCGCCGCTGCACCACGTGATCGTCGCACTCGACACCCAACTCGCCGTCGGCACCGCGACCGGCGCGGGCGTCTATCAACGCGATCTCGCGGCGGCTCTGCGGGCGGCGGGCGTCGACGTGCGCGGGCTGGCCGAGCCCCGCCTCGATCCCTGGCGCTTCGATCGGCGCGTCCTGTGGGATCAGCTGCTGCTCCCCCTCGCCGCCGCCCGCAGCGGCGCTGCGGTCCTCCACGCCGCCTCCGGCACGCTCCCGTTCCTGCGCACGCTGCCCACGGTCGTGACGGTCCACGACGTCGCCTGGCTGCGCGTCCAAGCGCACACGCGGTCCTACGCGCGCGCCTACTTCGGCGCGCTGCAGGCTCGGGCGTACCGCACCGCCGCCGCGATCGTCTGCGACTCACGGTTCTCGGCCGACGAGTACCGTGCGCTCGTCGATCCGCGCGCGAACCCCGAGGTCGTCTATCCCGGCGTCGACGCGCGCTTCGCCGCGATCGTCCGGCGTCCCGATCCCGAGCCCTTCGCCCTGGTCGTCGGCACCGTCGAGACCCGCAAGAACCTGGCGGTCCTGATCGAAGCGCTCCCCGCGCTCCCAGACCTGCGGATCGTCTCGGTCGGTCCGCACACTCCCTACGCCGACGAGGTGCGCTCGCGCGCCGCCGCGCTCGGCGTCGCGGAGCGGCTCGATCTGCGCGGCTACGTCCCGCTCATCGAGCTCGACGACCTCTATGCCCGCGCCGCCTGCGCGTTGATCCCTTCGCGCTACGAGGGCTTCGGCTACGCGCTCGCGGAGGCGATGTGCGGCGGCGTCCCGGCGATCGCCGCGCGGACGTCGTCCTTGATCGAGGTCGCGGACGGCGGCGTGTCGCTCGTCGATCCCGACGATGCCGTGAGCTGGGTCGAGGCGATTCGCGCGCTTCTCGCTGATCGTGATGCGGCCGAACGTGACGCCGCAGCGTTGCGGACGTCGACGATCGCGCGGTTCGCGTGGAGTAGCGCGGCGCGCGACCTGGTTGCGATCTATGAGCGGGTGGCGCGTTCGTAGGTGAACCTTGGTGGCGGGGGCGGGCGGCGGACGGTGCGGTGGCGGGCACGCTCCCTGCGCGCATCCTGCGCTCCGGTCGCTACCGCTCCGTCGCTCCCGCCCTTCCAGGGCTCCGCGACTCCGCGAGTACCCGCCACCGCACCGTCCGCCACCCGCCTCCTGGCACGATGGTCGCACGCCCTCATGCGGCGCGCGACATGCGGGCGCGCGAATATCACGCGTCGCGCGACATGCGGTGGGCGACACATCATGCGTCACGCGTGAAGATTCCATGTCATGCTGAGCTTGTCGAAGCATGGGCCACGATCATGGCCGACGGGTCGCTACAAACAGGGGCGGTTGATCTGCCAGTCCTCCCACGCGCTCACCCCAAGCGCAGCGCCGGCCACGAAAGCCACACCGATCGCGCACGACAGGACCAGCTTCGTCTGCGAGGGCGAGAACCGCGCACCGAGGCACGCGGCACGCCGTGCGTGTATCCTGAGTGCGGTCAGATGACGACGGTCGGGTCGTCGATGGGGACCGGGGGTGTCATTGGGAGCGTCGGGGAGAGGATTGGGATTCGGGTTGGAGCGGGTTCCACGAGAATGCCGCCGGAGGCGAGGTGGAGTTGCGCACCGCGCCACAAGACCGAGGTCCCGGTGAGGCCGCGCGCCCAAATGGCGAATCCGAACAGATCGCGACAAATCGTGAGCCAGGGCGACGACGGCTGGACGCGGAGCGCGTGGGCGGAGACGCGCTGTAACATGACGCGAGCGACGAAGGCCGTCGCAAGCAGCGCGGCGGCCGGTATTCGGCGTTGAGCGAATCCGAGGCCGAGGAGCGCAAGCGGAATCGGGTAGGTGAGGAACATCCCCGCGTAGCCCGCCGGTGCCTTGTTGCGAATCGTACGGTGCCAGCGCAGCTCGTGTTCCCAGAGTGCGGAGAGGCTCGACTCGGAGACCATCGTGCGCACGACGTACTTCGAGATCGCGACGCGCAGGCCGCGTGCGGCGACGAAGTGGCCGAGCATGAAGTCGTCGGCGAGGTGCGGTGCGAGCGCTTCGAACCCGCCGATCGCCTCGAGCACGCTGCGGCGCAGCGCGTTCGTCGGGCCGAAGCCGTGGCGCAGCGGTCCGAACAACCGATCGACGAGTGCCGACGGGATGAATTGGTCGTTGATGAACATCGCGCCGAGCTTCGAGGCGAACGTGTGGTCGGGAACGCCGGCAAAAAGGCAGGTCACCAGGCCGATCTCGGAGCTGCGCAGCGGTAGGACGACGCTGCGCAGGTACGACGGATCGACGCGCGTGTCGCTATCGGCGAGGACCAAGACGTCGTGGCGTGCGAAGCGCATCATCGAGAGCACGTTGGCGATCTTCGGATTACGAGCGTTGGCGGCCGCACCGACGGCCACGTCGATCCAGCGGTCGGGGAGGCTGGCCGCAACGCGCAGCGCGATCGGGAGCGCCGGATCATCGGCGTTCGCGACGCCGACGATCACCTGACACTCGGGATAGTCCTGCTCGACGAACGCTCGCAAGTTTTCCTCGAGGCCGGGCTCGGCGCCGCGAAGCGGGACGAGGAGCGTCGCGGGCGGCAGATCGTCGCCGCATTCGGCTTTCCGCCGCGCGAAGCGCGCGGAGCACGCGATCGCGACACCGGTGTACGCGATCGCCGCGATCGCGGTGATCTCGACCGCCGCCGTGACGACGCGGCGGAGCGTCATGCTGCGCCTGCGAGGGTGGTACACGGCGGGCATCCCTGCGGCTCTCGGCGAAACCGCTCACTGGGAGGGGCGTTTTCTGCATGACGAGTCGCCGATCTCGCCAGATCACCGGGACGATCCACAAGAAGATGGACCACGTCACGAACCCCCGCGTCGAGATCGACGAAGACGGCCTGCCTCGGTTCCTCCGGGACTACCGCACGGTCAGCCACATTCCTGTTCGCGTCGTGGCACACAGGAACGGTGGAAGGCGCTAGCGGCTCGCGCTTTCGCCACCGCGACCACGTGACGGTGAACGCGCTCTGGTTCGGCGTGCACTTTCAAGACGCGGCGTTGATGGCGATCATCATCCCCGCGCGCTTGCTGCAACTGGTCCCGGAGAACCACACCAAGGTTCTGGCGGCGCTCTCGACGCTGGTGGCGATCACGATGGCGATCGTCCCGCCGTTCGCCGGCGCTTTTTCCGATCGCCGCCGGCGGCGCGGCGGCGACCGGCGGATCCAAACGGCGATCGTCCTCGCGATCGACGCCGCGGCGCTGGTTGCGATGGCGCAGGCTTCGTCGGTCGTCGCGCTAGGCACCGCGATCGTCGTCGCGACCGTCGGGTTGATGGCCGGCTCGACGATCTATCAGGTGCTCCTTCCCGAGATCGTCCCGCGCCGGCTCTGGGGCACGGCGGCGGGCTTTCGCGGAGCGATGACGCTCGTCGGTACGGTCGTCGGACTGCTGCTCGCCGCGGTACTCTCGCCGCGTGCCGCGCTCCTCGCCGCCGCGGCCGGCGTGGGGTTCAGCGCCTTGACGCTCGTGTTCGTCCCGGCATCGCCCGCATTCACGGCGACATCCGAGCAGCGTACACGCCCGCGCGTGCGCGAACGCCGCGATCTGATCGTCACGCTCGTCGCGCGCGCCTGGATCGTGCTGGGCATGACGCTGCTCAATACCTACGTGTTGTATTTCTTCAACGACGTCCTTGGTATTCACAACGCGACCTTCGACACCGGACTCGTCGCGGGTGCGGCGATGGTCGGCGCGGTCGTCTCGAGCGTGGCGATCGGCGTGCTCTCCGACAAGCTCGATCGTCGTATGGTCCTCTGCCTCTCCGGGTTGCCGATGACGCTTGCCGCGCTCGGCTTCGCGTTCACTCCGAACCTGCACGCGATCTTCGTCTATGCGGTGCTCTTCGGGATCGGGTACGGCGGCGTGCTCGCGGTCGGTTGGGCGCTCGCGCTCGACTCCGTCCCGGAGCTCGGGGACGTCGCGCGCGATCTGGGCATCTGGGGGACGCTCTCGAATCTGCCGATGGTAGTCGCGCCGGCGCTCGGCGCGGTCATCATCACCACCGCCGCGTCGCCCGCCGACGGCTATCGCTGGCTCTTCGCGACCGCGAGCGGATGCTTTCTGCTCGGGTCGTTGACGGTGTTCGCCGTGACCAGCCCGAAGGCGGCACACCGTCCATGAAACCCAACTGGGCGATGATGGCGACCGCGATGGTCGCACGTCAGCTCTATCTGCCGACGCGGCTCCGGATCCGTCAGTGGGGGTACCTTCCCGCAGGTCGCGGGCCGACGATCCTGATCGCCAACCACCATTACGTCGACGAGGGCGAGACGGTCGTTTCGCGGACGTTTCTCCGTCACCCGTGGAAGCCGCTTGTCATGGTGAACTCGCGCCGCACCTTCGAGACGGGGTTCCTCGCGGCGCGTCTTCCCTGGACGGCGCCGATCACGCGAACGTTCAATCCCGGCGGGCTTTTCATCCGCCTGGGGATCTTGCCGATCGAAAACCACCTGTTTTCGCGACCGCTGGCCAGTCTCGCCGAGGATATCCGTGGCAAGCATGGCGATTTGCCGCTCGAACGCGTCCTGCCGGAGGAGACGCTCGCCGGTCTCGGCTTGACGGGGCGAAGGCTGAGCGAGCTCTGGAGCCCGGCGCTCTTCATGAAGGGCCAGTCTTGGGTGAAGCTCTCGCACCTGCGCGAACCGTACCGGCGCGAGGCGCTCGAGCACGTTCGCGCGACGGCCGCGCATGACGTCGCTGCGGTCGTCGCGCGGGTGCGCGAAGGCGCGACGTTCTACGTAACCCCGGAAGGCGACTACAGTCGCGACGGCCGGATGCACCCGCTTCGGCGGGGTTTCCTCGACGCGCTGCTGCCGGTTGCCGAGCCGTGGCTGTGCGCCATCGCTTACGATCCGTTCCGCGGACGTCGCCTCCCGATGCTCTATCGCGTCCTCCGTCCCGCCGACCCGAACGACCTCGCCGCCTCGCTCGCGTCGGCGCGGCCGGTGACGACGACCGCACTGCTGGCGACGTTTCTGTGCGAGGCCGCGGAGCCGTTCGGTGATGACGAGGCTCTGCGAGGCGTGCGCGCGCTTCTCGCCGGCCTCCCCCGCAACGTGTTCGTCGACCCGGAGCTGCGGGACGCACCGGACGCCGCGATCGCCGAGGCCCTAGCGCAGCTCGAGAAGCGCGGCGTGCTGGCGCGGGAACGCGGACGCTACCGGCTCACCGGTCGCTGCGCCGATCCGCGGTTCCCGCATATCGCCGACATGGTCTCGTTCCAACGCACCATGCTCGACGAGACGCTCGCCGCGGCACGGCGTCTCGAAGGCTGAACGCGACTGCTATGCGGCGGCGATTCTCGGGCGCGTCTGCGTCGTCGCCCGCGGCGGAAGCATCCGCAACCCGAGGAGCGCGGCCGTCGCGAGCGCCGGGACGATCCGCGGCCGGAGCAGTCGCGGATCGAGTCGGCGCATCATCGCGCGATTCTCGCGCAGCGCCGCTTCGAGGAACATCGCCGGCGTGACCCCGCTGAGGATCTGTTGGGAACCGCCGCCCGTGAGGTCGATCGTGCCTTGCGCACCTTGGGCCGAGTGCATCACGGCGCGCACGTGATACTGCAGGGCCCGGACGAGGCGCGCGAGCGGGTTCGCATGGCCGGCGACGGATTCTTCGTAGCGCCACCAGTTGATGAAGAAGACGATGTGGCGTGCCTCTTCGTACAAGGTCTGCTCGAAGATGTCGAGCAGCTCCTTGGGGAAGATTTGCTTCTGACGCGCGAGCGCGAAGCCGCCGAAGCCGACGACCGAATCCAGGCACTCGCTGAACCCGAAGACCAGGAAATCGTCGCGCCGAACCGGTGTGGTTGAGAGCGGGAGGACCGGGACGGTGATCTCGTACCGTTTCAGCAGCGTCTGGAGCAGACGGCCGTGACGGGCTTCCTCGTAGGCCTGCAGCTCGACGGCCTTGCGGATCACCGGATCGTCGATCGTCCGCGCGAACGCCGTGATCATGCGACCCGCTTCCTGCTCCATGCTCAGCGCGAAGCTCCAGAACGGCAGGGCGCGCAAGAGATCGACGTACCGCTTCTCGAGATGCGGCCACGGGAGGGACTCCGGCTCGTACGCGGCGTGCGTCTCGATGAAGGTCCGGCAGAACAGATCCCGGTGTTCGAGGCTCCCGACGCGTACGCTCATGCGACGGTGGCCTCGCGCCGGCGCTGCCGTCCTTGTTCTTTGCGGTCACGCAGGTAGCTGAAGAACTCGCCGCCTTCGCGCAGACGGCGGACGAGCATCTGGCGGCTGGTGATCATCTCGGCGACGATCGAGGCGATCTTCTTCGGGCGGAAGTAGAACTCGCGATACATCCGTTCGACCGCGTCCTCGATCTCGGCGGTCGAGAGCGTCTCGTACTGGAGCGTCGAGGTCTGGATCCCGCCGCCGGAGACCAACGTGTCGCGCGCGAACCAGCCGTTCGCGAGCGCCTGGTCGTAGAGCTCGGTCCCCGGATAGGGCGAGGCGATCGAGACTTGGATCGTGTGCGGGTCGAGCTCCTTGGCGAACTCGATCGTCTCGCGCACCGTCTCGGGGGTGTCGACGGGAAGCCCGATGATGAACGTGCCGTGGACGATGATCCCGAGCTTGTGGCAGTTCTTCATGAACTCGCGGGCCATCTCGAGGCGCAGACCCTTCTTGATCCGATAGAGAATCTCTTGATTCCCCGACTCGAAACCGACCAGCAGCACGCGCAGCCCGTTGTCGCGCAGCGTCTTGAGCGTATCGTAATCGACGTGCGCGCGTGCGTTGCAGGCCCAACTGAGCTTCAAGCGCTTCATGTGTTTGCTCAGCTCGATCGCGTACGCTTTTTCGTTCGTCAACGTGTCGTCGTCGAACATGTACTCGCGCACCGACGAGCCGAAGATCGCCTTCGCCTCCTCCAAGTCGCGACCGACCGCGGCCGGGCTCTTGTGACGGTAGAGGTGCCCTCCGATCGTCTGCGGCCACAAGCAGAAGGTGCACTTCGCCGTGCACCCGCGGCCGGTGTACCACGAGACGTACGGGTGCAGCAAATAACCGTTGTAGTACTTGGTGATGTCGAGATGCTTCGCGTAGATCGGGAGCACGCTCGGCATCTCGTCCCAGTTGGGGACGAGCGGGCGCTCCGCGTTGTGCCGAATCTCCCCGTTCTCGTCGCGGTACGAGAGACCGACGATCTCGTCCCACGGCCGCCCCTCGGCGAGCTCCTTGCACGTGTAGTCGAATTCGTTTCGGCAAGCGAAGTCGATGATCTCGTGCGCGCGCAGGGTCTCGTCGGGCAAGACCGCGACGTGGGCGCCGATGAACCCGACCTTCAACGCGGGATTCCGAACTTTGAGCCGGCGTGCGCATTCGACGTCGTTGAGAAGCGAGGGGGTGCTGGTGTGCATGATGACCAGATCGTGGTCATGCGCGCGCTCGAGGACGTCGTCGACGCTCAAGCCGTGCGGCGGCGCGTCGATCAGGGTGCTGCCGGGAACGAGAGCCGCGGGCTGGGCAAGCCACGTCGGATACCAGAACGAGGTCACCTCGCGCTTTGCCTGATACCGGGCGCCTGCCCCACCATCGAACCCGTCGAACGACGGCGGGTTGAGGAACAGCGTTCTCACAGCGGCATTTCCTTCCCGTGATCGACGAACGATCACCGCGGATCGACTTGTCGGAACCTTCGAAGGCGTTTAAGACGCTCCGCGTTCTCGCTCCCCGAGCCTACCTCCCGCCGCCCGCTCGTAGTCGTCGCCCGGACCAGTACACGAGCGGCCCCGCCCAAACGGCGCTCGGGCCCATCGTGGTGGAGGCGTGGCGGCACCGTCCGCCTCTAACATCCGTCCCACCAATCGCCGCTTTTCCAAGCCCCCAGCCGGCCGGTAGAATCGAACGAAAGCCGGTAGATCTTCCCCCATTCCAAGCACACGGTTCCACCCGCTGAAAACCAGACGTACTCGACGTTGCGATCGGTCTCGAGATTGTCTCGAAGGCTTGAATTCAACGTTCCGTGTTCGTCACCGAACGTCCGCCGCCGCAACGCGTCGACCTGCGCGCGATCCAAACCAATACGATCCAACGTTGCTCGGGAAAGACAGCACTTCCGGCAAAAAAAGCAGCGCGACGAGCGAGAGCAATCCGCAGAGCATCCCGAGCGCAACGCGCAAACCCACCGGCTGCGTACGTGCCCTGACCACGCACACCCCCGCACCGATAATCGAGAACGCCGAGACGCCGGCTTGGACCAACGACCAATCCATACCGCAACACTACAGGCGGGCCGCATTTCGCCGCGTCCGTAGTACTACTGAACGCTTACGCCGGAGCGCTCGCCACGATCGTGGCCCATGCTTCGGCAGGCTCAACATGACAATGGGAGTCATCCTCTCGGCACGCGATGACCTCGCCATCCACCCCAACCCCGCAAACCCAAAGTCGTGTCCGCCTCTCCCCGCAAAGCACCACGCCCGCACACCGCGATCCGACGCATCGTGCCAGCGGGGGTGGGGGACGGTGGTGCGGCGGGTACTCGCGGAGTCGCGGAGCCCTGGAGGGGCGGGAGCGACGCAGCGGTAGCGACCGAAGCGCAGGATGCGCGCAGGGAGCGTGCCCGCCGCACCGCCGTCCCCCGCCCCCGCCGCCCCCAAGGCTTCAGTACACGAGCGACCCAGGCGCAAACGGCGCCACACTCCCATCATCCGGCGCGAAGATGAGCCGCAACGGATACGACGACCCTCCCTCCGGCATCGTGACGATGCGGATCCGCCGGAAGGAGAGCGGGTTGATCGTCTCTTGCCAGAGCTTGAAGCGCGAGAACGAGGGGAGCGCGTGCGCTTGGACGAGCGTCCCGTCGATCAGGAACGTCCCCGTCGCACGGCCGCCGCGCGGATTGGCGTAGAGCGCGATCGGGCGCCGGCTGCGCGTGTTGTTGACGATCACGATGTTCATCGACTGTTCGACGCCGTAGTCGCCGCCGAGCGCCTCGCCTTCGCGCAGGTTCGGGAGCGGGAGCTGGCCGATCGGGATCTCCAGATCGGGACCGTCGACGTCGTAGGTGCGCTCGAAGTAGAAGGTCGGGACGGGATAGACGCCGCGTGCGTGCGGCGCGCCGCCCGAGAGGAGCTGCGTGGTGTCGATCGATTGATCGAGCGGCGCGTTCGCGTTCTGCGCGACGAGCGTCATGTCCAGCGGGTTGCCGCTGACCAGACGCAGCTGGAGGATCCCGCTGACGATGCTTTGCGGCGGTAGGGCGTGATCGATCAGATTGACGGTCGTGTTGCCGGGGATCGTGACGATCGTCCCCTCGTTGCGCGCCTCGCGCACGAGGAAGCGCTGCGTGGAGAGATGGCCGATCTCCATCTCGTTCGGGCTCGGTCCGGCGCTCCCGTCGATCATCTGCACGGTCGCCGGAGCGTTCGTCGCGTTGTGCGCTTTGAGCAGGATGCGGCGCGCCGGCTCGGTGCCGGGATTGTAGTGATAGTACAGAAAACGCTGCGGCGTCTTCGTATCGAGGTGCGCGGTGAAGAGCACGCCGTCGGCGCTCAGCCGTTCGGGATAGTCGCTCACGAGCAGCCGCACCGGCTGGATCGGCGGGAGCGCGTCGTTTTGGACCTCGACGTGCGTGACGGCGTTGACCGGAAAGTAACCTTCGCCGGTGATCTGCACCGGCGCGTCGACCTCGAGGTGGTTGTCGACGGCGAGATCGTCGCGCAGCGGTATCGCGTCGGGAAGGACCTTCGCCGAAGCGCCGGCGCGCAGCGTCGACGCGCGTTCGACGGCGCGTGCGATCGTATCGCGCAGGTACGCCGCGGCGGCGGGGTTGCCCGTGACGCGCAGCGAGATCGTGTCGGCCGGCGTTCCGGCGGCGTACGCGACGCGGACCGGAACGTCGCGCGTGACGCCGCGCTGATCGGTGAGGGTGATCGTCGTCGTCCCCAGCTTGAGCCCGTCGACGTAGAGCACGCGCTGCTGCTGATCGACCGTCGCGGCGGCGATCGTCGGGTCGGCGACGACCGCGTTGACCGTCCCCAGCACGCTGTTGATCCGGGCCATCGCGCGCTTCTGCGGCTCGACGCCGATCTGCGGCGGCTCGACGATGATCGGCGGCTGGGTCGGCGTCGGGGTCGGTGCGGCGGGGCTTGCCGACGGCGCGGCGCTCGCCGACGGCGGCGGCGCGCCGGAGGGGAGCGGCGAGGCTTCCGGCGAGCCCGAAGGGGCGGCGGACGCCGGGGCGGTCACGGCGGGGGGCGGCGGACCGAAGAACGGGGACGGTGTTGCGGCGGGCGTCCCGGGTGCCGTCGGTGCGGGGCTCGATGCGGCGGGGGCCGGTGGAGGCGGCGGGGTCGGTGGGGCCGGTGGGGTCGGCGCAGCCGTCGCCACGTTCGCGGGCGGATTGACCGGACCGGGCGAGGCAGGAACGGGCGGATTCACCTGCGCCGACGCGGCGAGCGCGACGGCGCACACGAATACACAGCTAGAGAACGGCGCGATGACGCGTCGCAAGCGACTCCTTGATTCGTGGGAAGAGCGGACCGCTCAAGCGATCTTTTGGGCCGGCTCCCGTGAGACCGCCGACGCCAAGAGCGTCTTGTAGCCCACGTTCGGGAACAGCACCGTTACGAGATCCTTCTCGGCACGCTCCACCGTGCCTTGCCCGAACTTCGCGTGGTAGACCACATCCGCGATGCGGTAGCCGGAGGAGGTCGCTACCCGGTGTCCTTGCAGACAGTTGTCGCACGCGCCGCACGTCTCGGCTTCGTAGTCCTCGCCGAAGTAGTTGAGGATGAAGCGCCGGCGGCACCCGGTCGTCTCCGCATACTGCAGCATCATCGCGAGCTTCGACTGGTCGTACTTCTTCTTGGTCTCGTAATTGGCCAAGTTCAGGACCATCTCGCGCTGCTCTTTCGCCGCTTCGGTCAGCACGTACGTGCCGCGCATCGCGTTCTCGATGAATCCGCCCTTCTTGAGCAGGGCCAGGATCACTTTGAGCTTCGTGAGCGGGAGCTGCGTGATCTTGCGCAGATCGGTGAGGCTCACGCCGCCTTCCTGCGTGCCGAAGATCTCGAGCGTGCCGAAGACCTTCTGCACTTCCTCGATGTCGGGGTACTTGCCGGTCAGGAAGTAGTTCTGCACGCGCGTATCGCTCATGCGGTAGATCAGCACGCACTTCGATGGATCGCCGTCGCGTCCGGCGCGTCCGGCCTCTTGCGTGTACGCCTCGACCGAACCCGGCAGATCGTAGTGCACGACGAAGCGGATGTTGGGCTTGTCGATCCCCAGGCCGAACGCGTTGGTCGCGACGACGGCGCGGATCGCTTCCTGCATGAACAGCTCGTGCACCGCGGTGCGATCGTGCTTCTGCAGCTTGGAGTGGTAGACCGCGACCGGCAGACCCAGCTCGTCCTGCAGATGCTTCTGCACCTCGAGCGCGTTCTTGATCGTCGCGGTGTAGATGATCCCGGTCCCTTCGAGTTGCCCTTGCTCGAAGAGGTCGCGCAGCATGCGCAGCTTGCGGCCCTCGCTCTCGGCGCGCCGCACTTCGTAACGCAGGTTCGGGCGGTCGAACCCTTTGACGATCGGCTTGACGTTGGGGATCCCGAGCTGCGCGAGGATGTCCTCGCGGACCGCCGGCGTCGCGGTGGCCGTGAGCGCCAGCACGGTCGGGTGACCGAGCTGACCGATTACTTTGCCGAGGTTCAAGTAGGCCGGGCGGAAGTCGTGGCCCCACTGCGAGATACAGTGCGCCTCGTCGACGACGAACAGCGGGACGGACAACCTCTGCAGGATCCCGACGAAGGCGTCGTCCTCGAGCTTCTCGGGGGTGACGAACACGATCTTCATCTCGCCCGAGGCGATCCGGGCGACCGCGGCGATCTCCTGGTCTTCGGAGAGGGTCGAGTTCAGCGCGACCGTTGCCGTCACACCGCGCTCGGCCAGCATGTCGAGCTGGTCCTTCATGAGCGCGATCAGCGGCGAGACGACGACCGTGGTCCCCGGCATGAGCAGCGCCGGGAGCTGGTAGCAAAGCGATTTCCCGGCGCCGGTCGCGAGGATCGCGAGCGTGTCCTCACCTGCCAACACGCGCGAGATCACTTCTTCCTGACCCGGGTTGAAGCGCTCGTATCCAAAATGCTCGCGCAGCGCGGCGCGCAGATCGACCTCGGTCTTCATCGTCCTTCTCCGGCTCGACGGGCGATGCGAGGCGAACGCCTCACTCAAAGAGCGGGCGTCGCGCCGTCAAAGCCGACGTAATCCGCATACCCGGGGCCGCCTCCCCATAAACGTCGCGATCGGTCCGATGGTTGCCCGCCGGGGACGACCCGACGGGATGGAGCGGCGCCGTCCCGAACCTTGGGGGGTGTCGCTCTACCGTACCTGGCGGCCGCGGACGTTCGCCGACCTGGTCGGGCAGGACGCGGTGGTCAAGACCCTCACCACGGCGCTCGAGACCGGACGTCTCGCGCACGCGTACCTCTTCTCCGGCCCGCGCGGTTCGGGCAAGACCTCCGCCGCGAAGATCCTGGCGCGCTGCATCGAGTGCGTCGCCGGCCCGACCGCGCACCCCGACAACACCTGCGAGAACTGCCGCGCGATCCTCGAGGGAACCGCGCTCGACGTGCTCGAGATCGACGCCGCTTCCAATCGCGGGATCGACGAGATCCGCGCGCTGCGCGACGCGGTGAAGTTCGCGCCTTCGACGATGCGCAGCAAAGTCTACATCATCGACGAAGCGCACATGCTCACCAAGGAAGGCGCGAACGCGTTCCTCAAGACGCTTGAGGAACCGCCGGAGTGGGCCGTCTTCATCTTGGCGACGACGGCGCCCGAGGCGCTGCCGCCGACGATCCTCTCGCGTTGTCAGCGCTACGCGTTCCGCCGCATCGCGATCCCGACGATGATCGCGCGGATGCGCCAGATCGCCGACGCCGAGGGGATCGCGATCGACGATGCGGCGCTCGGTGCGATCGCGTATCGCGCCGACGGCGGTCTGCGCGACGCGCTCACGATGCTCGAGCAGGTCGCCGCGTTCGCCGGCGGCCCGGTCGACGCGAGCACGGTCGACGCCGCGTTCGGGCAGACCGGGCGCGAGTTCGCCCGCGCGCTGCGCGACGCGATGCTCGATGCCGACGCGGCGACGGCGCTGCGGATCGTCGACGAGGCGTCGGACGCGGGCGCCGACATGAGCGGCCTGATCCGCAGCACGATCGCCGAGTTCCGCCACCTGCTCGTCGGGCGCGTCAACCCCGAGCTGCTCGGACGCGATCTCGCCGAGGACGACGCCGCCGACGCGACCGCGCGCGGCGCGGCGACGCCGCAGGCGCGGCTGGTCCGCGCGCTGCGCCTCCTCGCCGACGCGCTCGCCGCCGCGCGCGGCTCCGGCAACGCGCGCCTGGAGCTGGAGAGCGCGGTCCTGCGGTTCGTCCTGCAAGGCGAAGACCCGAGCCTCGACGCCCTCGCCGCGCGCGTCGCGGCCCTCGAGACCGGCGAGGCCCTCGCCGTGCCGCGGCCCGTCACGGCGGCGCCGCAGCCCACGCCGGCGATAGCCGCGCCGCCGCCCTCGCCTGCCCGCAAGCCGGCCCCCGTCGCCGCCGACCCGCCGGCCCCCAAGCCGGCCGCGGTCCCCGATCCGCCGCCCGCAGCGGCTGCTGCCCCGGCGCCCGCCGTCCCGGTACCCAATGCCGCGCCCGCACCGGAGCCGCCGCGTCCGAAGGCGGCCGTCGCGCCGATGGAGCTCTCGCTGCAGAAGCTCCGCACGCTTTGGCAGAGCGTGCGCACGCGCGCCGAGGAGGCGAAGCCCTCGCTCAACGCGGGCCTCGGCCGCGCCTCGCTCGATGCGCTCGAGGGCGACACGGTCGTGCTGCGCATCCCGATCCCGCCGATGGTGGAGCTCGTCAAACGCGAGCTGCCGACGTTGAGAAAGGCGATCGCCGACGTCACCGGGCGTGAGCTCGACGTGCGGGTCGTCTCGGGCGCGAGCGCCCCGCCGCCGGTCGAGACGAACGACGAGGCCGGCGGCGAAGATTCCGACGACCTGATGCGCTACGCGCTCGAAAAACTGTCGTAGAAAGAATACAGACCCATGAATCAAGCCCAGATGATGCAGCAGATCCGCAAGATGCAGCAGGAGATGGCGCGCGTGCAGGAAGAGCTCGCGAACACCGTCATCGACGGCAGCGCGGCGAGCGGCGCGGTGACGGTCTCGATCAGCGGCGAGTTCCAGGTGAAGAAGGTCGCGATCAAACCCGAGGTCGTCGATCCCGAAGACGTCGAGACGCTCGAGGACCTGCTCGTCGTCGCGCTCAACGACGCGCTCGGCAAAGTGCAGGAGCTCAGCTCGCGCAAGATGGGCGCGCTGACCGGCGGGATGAAGATCCCCGGCCTGATGTAAGTCGGAGACGGCCATCTCCACCACCATCGCGGGGCCGGTTCAGGCCCTGATCAACGAGTTCAGCAAGCTGCCGACGATCGGCCCGAAAACGGCGGCCCGCCTCGTCTTCCATCTCCTCAATCGCCCGCGCGCCGACGCCGAGGCGCTCGCGGAGGCGATCGTCGCGCTCAAGGAGCGCGTGCGTCTGTGCTCGCGCTGCTTCTCGATCACCGAGGACGACCCGTGCGCGATCTGCGCCGACCCGCGGCGTGACGAGCAGCAGCTCTGCGTCGTCGCCGAGGCGAAGGACGTCTTCGCGATCGAGCGGACCTCGGCGTACAACGGGCGCTATCACGTGCTCGGCGGCCTGATCTCGCCGATGGACGGGATCGGTCCGAACCAGCTGCGGATCCGCGAGCTGGTCGACCGCATCTCGACCGAAGCGCCCGCCGAGGTGATCGTCGCGACGAACCCCAACGCCGAAGGCGAGGCGACCGCGCTCTACCTGAGCCGGCTGCTCGCGCCGAGCGGCGTCAACGTCACGCGCCTCGCTTACGGCTTGCCGATCGGCGGCGATCTCGACTACGCCGACGAGAACACGCTGGCGCGCGCGATCGAGGGCCGCCGCACGCTCTGAGGGAGCCCTTGCCCGAGCGAGCGAAGGTTCGCTCGCCGTGCAGAACCGCGACCTTCGTCCGCTCGGTATCGGTGAATTGCTCGACCGCGCGGTGACGCTCTACGTGCGGCGGTTCGTCCCGATCCTGAGCGCGATGGCGGTGGTGTACGTCCCGGTGCTCGTGCTGCAGGCCGTGGCCACCCCCGCCGCGCTGCGTTCCTCCGAGGCGTTCGCCAGGCTCGTGCACCTCGGCGCAAGTGCGGGAGGCGCCGCATCCCGCCCCGATCCCGCCGGGCATGTCACCGCCGTGAGCCTCGTGAGCATCCTGGCGTGCCTGCTGATGTGGAACGCGGTCTTCACCATGATCGCCTCCGAGTACGACGGCGTCGCCGTTGGTCTCGCGGCGGCGTACCGGTTCGCCGTGCGCCGCTGGTTCGCTCAGGTCGGCGTCTCCCTGGCATGGCTCGTGATCGGCGTGCTGGGTGCGGCGCTGCTCCTCTTCGTCCCCGTGGTTGCGAGCACGATGCTCTGGGCGCTCGGCGCGAAGACCGTCGGGATGTTCCTCGGATCCGTCACGGCGCTGTTCGGGATCGCCGTCGCGGCCTGGATGCTCATGGTGTACGAGCTCTCGTCGGTCGCGATCCTGACGGAAACGGCGAACGTGCTCCGCGCGGTGAGGATCTCGCTGGGCCGCGGCGTCGCGCGCGCAACGCGCTGGCGCGTCCTGCTCGGCGGACTCGTGTTCGGCGTGATGCTCTACGGCGGTATTCTCGTTATCGGCACGCTGGCCGCGGTCGCCGGGACGGCGACGCATCAGCCCGTGATCGAGTTCGCGCTCAACGGTGTCGGCGAGATCGTGACCTCCGGGCTCGTCACGGCGTTCGTCGTCGTCTTCGCGGCCGATCTGCGCGTGCGCAGAGAGGGACTCGACCTCGCCGCGCGCCTTCAGTCCAGCGTGAGCGAATCGCCCCGCGAGAGCGCCCCGGGCGCCACGGTCTCGCAGTAGACGCCGACGATGTTCTCGCGATTGCGCGCGACCTCGGCCAGGACGCGCGGTTCCGCGACGCCGGTCTGCACGTCGTAGGTCGTCGTCACGCAGCGCCGGATCGGTTCGACGACCCGCAGGACGACCTCGCCAGCGCGCAGCGTCCGGCCGACCAGGGCGGCTTCGCGCGCCGTGAATCCGGCGGCGGCGTGGACGAACACGTTCGGGCGCCAGCGCAGCGGGTCGAGCGGTTCGCCGACCAGCGCTTCGACGTCGCCCACCCACAGATCGAAGAGCAGCGAGATCGGGCGCGCGTCGAACCAGCGCGGCGCGCTGCGGTCGAGCGTGATGGCGACCCCGTCCTGCACGGCCTCGGCGAGCGCGACGGCGGGATCGGCGGTGCGGTGCAGCCGTGCCGACTCCTTGCCGCGGTACGGCTTCCCCGCGCGGGGATGATCCGGCGTGCCGACGATCAGCGCCGCCGTCCGATCGCCGGCCAAACCGTCCGCGAGGACGTCCGCACGTTCGAGCGCCTCCGCGCGCAGCGCTTTGACGGGGTAGCGCCAGAGCGCCGCGATGGTTCCGACCTGCATCGTTCCCGGGATTCGCGACGGCGGCGCGCGAACGCCTCTGTGGCGTGGACAACACCGATCTGCGTCCCCTGGGAGCGGGCGAGATCCTCGATCGCGCGGTGACGCTCTACGTTCGCCGTTTCGTCGCGATCGTCTCGGTGCTCGCCGTCGTGACGGTCCCGTTGCTGCTGATCGAGATGCTCGTCGCTCCCGGACGCGTGCAGGTGTTCGCCGATCTGGGCGGGCTGCTGCAAGCGGGCGGGGATCCCGGCAAGGTCCGTGCCGCGACCGCCGCGGTGATGCGCGACTCGCACTGGACCGGGACCCTGCTGGGGTTCAATCTCGGGGCGGCGATCGTCCGCGTGCTGATGTGGAACGCGCTGCTCGTGGTCGTCGCTTCCGCGCACGGCGGACTGCGCACGGCGCTGGGCGACGCGTACTTCCGTGCCGCGCGGTGCTGGTTGGCGCAGCTCGTCGTGGCCGTCGTCTACGTCGCGCTGGCTGCGATCGCTGCCGTGCCGCTGCTGCTCGCCTACCTCGCGGTCATCGTCGTCGTCATCGGCGTCTCGTTCACCCATTCCGTCCCGCTCACCGCGACCGTCGGGATCGTGCTCGGCGTGGCGCTCCTCGCCGTGGCCGTCGGTGTCATGGCATGGCTGCTGATGGCCTACGAGCTCGCCGCGGTCGCCGTGGCGACCGAGACGTCGAATCCGGTGACCGCCGTTGAAACCGCGCTGCGTCGCGCCTTGGGGCGCACGACCCGCTGGCGCACGCTGCTCGCCGGTTTGGTGCTCCTGGCGGTGATCTACGGCGCGGCGATCCCGATCGGCATCGCCGCGGCGCTGGTCGGCCTGGTCGCGCACGAGCCGGTCCTCACCGTCGCCGTGACCGGCGTCGGCAACGTCGTCCTGGAAGGGTTGACCGCCGCGTTCGTCGTCGTCTTCGCGCTCGACGTGCGCGTGCGCCGCGAAGGGCTCGATCTCGCCGCGCTCGTCGAGGCGCCGGCGTGATCGCCGAGCGTCCGCTCACGATCGGCGAGATCTTCGATCACGCGGTGACGCTGGTCGTGCGCCGCTGGCGTGCCGTCGCGCCGCTCCTCGTGCTGTTCGCCGCGGAGCCCGCGGTGCGCGCTGCGTGCGTCGCGGCCGATCCGCGCTTCGCGCGGCACGATCCGTTCGCGGCGTTCGTCCTGAGCACGATCGAGATCGTGGTGTTCGTCTTCGCGACCGCCGCGATCTATCGCGTCTTCGCTGCCGACGGCGACGACGTCGATGCGCTCGGCACGCTGCGAGCGACGTTCGGCGAAGGATGGCGGCTGGCGCGCGTCGCGCTGCTCTGCGGCTTCGTCCTGTTCGTCTGGAGCGTGATCGGCGGCGGCGTCGCGTTCACCGCCTTCCGCACGGCGGGAGCGCTCGGCGGGTTCGTGTTCGGGGGCGTGTCCCTCGCGGTCCTGGGGCTGCTCTACGTGTTCACGCAGCTCGTGTACGCGGGGGCCGCGCTCGAAGGAACGGGGGCGACCGTCTCGTTCGTCTCCGCGCTCGGGCGCGTGCGCGACGCGGGGACGCGGCGCGGCGCGCTCCTCGCGGGCGCCGCGATCGCCGCGCAGTTCATCCCGACGTTCGTCATCGACTCCGCGGTGCGGCAGCTGTTCGTGATGGAGCCCGGACTGCGGTGGACGCCGGCGCTCGGCGCCGTCTTGGACGCGTTCACCGGAACGCTGTTCTTCACGGCGGTCATCACCGTCGCGGCGATCGACTACCGTGTGCGCTCCGAAGGGATCGATCTCGAAGCGGCGTTGGAGGCGGTCGCGAGCGCATGACGGGACCGTGGCGCAACGGCGATCCGCGTGAGCTCGCGCGCGCGATCCTCGCCGGCCCGCAGTATCGCAGCGCGCCGGCGGCGCCGGCGCAGCGCTCGTGGTGGGAGATGCTCGCCGATGCGCTGCGCGCGCTGTGGGACCGCCTCGTCGCGCCGTTCGCTCACGTCTTCGGCAACGACCGCGTAACGCAGGCGATCGGGATCGTGGTCGTGCTCGCGCTGCTCGCGCTCCTCGCGGTGCTCGTCGTGCGCCTCGCGCGGCGGGCGGCCGCAGCGCGCGTGCGCGGGAGCGCCGTCCCCGAGGTGACGGCACTCGGTGCGGAAGCGAACGCCGCGGCGCTGCGCGAGCGCGCGCTCGCGGCGGCCGGCGAGGGGCGGTATCGCGAGGCGGCGGCGCTGCTGTGGATCTCGGCGCTGCACGCGCTCGACGAACATGGGCGCGTCCGCTTCGATGCCGCCCGCACCCCGAGCGAGTGGCGCCGTATCGTGCGCGATCCCGCCTTCGACGCCTTCGCGCGCGACGCGGTCGTTGCGCTGTTCGCACCGCGTGCCGCCGACGCGTCGCTCGTCGAACGGATGCGCGCCGCGTACGAGCGCGTGATCGCCGCCGCGTGAAGCGCGACCTGCTCGCGGCGGCCGCGCTGCTCGCGCTGCTGCTCGTCGTCACGCTCCTCTCGTCACGCACCGAGCCGCCGCGCGCCGCGACGCACGCGAGCACCGACTACGCGTTCGGCGGATATCGGGCGTGGTACGAGCTCGAGCAGCGCGAAGGGTACACGCCGGAACGGTTCCGCCGACATCACGACGCGCTCGCCGAAAGCGGCGTCACGACGCTGATCGTCGCGTTCCCCGGTGGCGGGATCGCGGAGACGTGGAACGCCGCGGAGGCGCACGCGCTCGCGCAATGGGTCGATGGCGGCGGCCGCGCCGTCGTCCTTGGCGCAATCCCGGGGACGAGCCCCGACGCGACGCGCGAGCGCGGGGCGCGGCTGCGGACGGTCGAGGGCGAACAGCCCGGCGCGCTGCGCGGTCCGTGGAGCGCGCAGGTCGCGGTGCTCGGCCACCGCGGCACCGCGCGGCTCATCCTCCCCTCGGCGCTGCATGCGCAGGTGCTGCTCGCCGACGCTTCCGGGGCGCTCGTCGCGCGCTACCGGAGCGGACGCGGCACGTACCTCGCCGTCGCCTCGGCGGCAGCGCTGGAGAATCGCTATCTCGGCGAGGGGGACGCCGCGCGGCTCGCGTACCTGCTCGCGCGCCCGTCCGCACCCGGCGGCGTGATCGCGTTCGACGAGGCGCTGCGCGGCGACATCGTCGAGAAGCCGTGGTATCGCACGCTCGACGCGCCCGAGTTGCTGGCGCTCGCGATCGCGGCGCTCGCCGGTCTGTTGTGGCTGGTGTACGGGATCATTCCGCTCGGCCCGCCGGTGCGCATCTTCGCGCCGCGCGAGCCGACCTCGGCGGAGTTCCTCGACGCGGTCGCCGCGCTCTACGGGCGCGCCGAGGCGCGTACGCACGCCCGCGACGCGCTGCTCGCCGAGGCGCACCGGACGCTGGAGCGCGCGCCGCGCACCGCCGAGAACGCCGCGCTGCTGGCCCGCATCGACGCAGCCGCGCAGACCGATCCCGCCGACGACGGCGCCCTGATCGCCGTCGCCCACCTGGCAAGACTCGCCCGAGAGGAGACCGTCCGTGCAACAGACCCCGACCGGCATCGCGCCGCGCCTGCGCGCCGGATTGGACGCGATCGTCGTCGGCGGTGACCGGGTCGCGCACGCGCTCCTGGTCGCCTTGTTCGCCGGCGGCCACGCGCTCATCGAAGGCGTGCCGGGTACGGCCAAGACGCTGACGGTGCGCGTCCTCGCGCGGCTCCTCGACGCGCCGTACGCACGCGTGCAGTTCACGCCGGACCTGATGCCCTCGGACGTCGTCGGAACGACGGTGTTCGACCAGCGCAGCGCGACGTTCTCACTGCGCAAGGGCCCCGTCTTCGCAAGCGTGCTCCTCGCCGACGAGATCAATCGCACCCCGCCCAAGACGCAGGCCGCGCTGCTCGAGGCGATGGAGGAGCGGCACGTCACGATCGACGGCGTGACGCATGAGCTGCCGCAGCCGTTCTTCGTCTGCGCGACGCAGAACCCGATCGAGTTCGAGGGCACGTATCCGCTCCCCGAAGCGCAGCTCGACCGCTTCCTCGTGCGCGTGCGAACGGGGTATCCCCAGGCGGCGGACGAGCGCGCGCTGATCGCGCGAGCGGTCGGCGGGTTCGACGCGCGCGACCTCGCCGGCGCCGGCGTCGAGCCGGTCGGGGCGGCCGCCGAGGTCGTCGCCGCGCAGCTCGCCGTGCGTGAGGTGCACGTTGCCGAATCGCTGCAGGCCTATCTCTACGAGGTGATCGCCGCGACGCGCAACGCACCCGACGTCGCCCTGGGCGCGTCGCCGCGCGCCGCGCTGGCACTCGTGCGCGCGACGCAAGCCGCGGCGTATCTTGACGGCCGCGCGTTCGCGACCTCCGACGACGTCAAGGAGATCGCGCCCGCGGTGCTCGCGCATCGCATCATCGTGCGCCCCGAGGCCGAGCTCGACGGCGTGAGTGCCGACGACGTCGTCCAACGCGTGCTGGCGAGCGTCGCGGCGCCCGAGAACTGACGTGCCGCGCCTCGCGCCGCGCGGGATCGCGGCGCTCCTGGGGATCGCCGTTCTCGCCTTCGTGCTGGGGCACGTCCTCGCGTGGCCGCTCGCGCTGCTCGTCGTCGCGCTCCTGTTTGCGGCGCTCGTCGCGTACGATCTCGCCGCGCTGCGCGGCGAGGTCGCGTTCGCACGGCTGCCGCCGCCGCGCCTGATCCTCGCGCGCCGCGACGCGTTCGGCTACGAGATCGTCAACCGTTCCGCGCGGGCGCGCCGCATCGCGCTGGTCGAAGCGCCCGCGCCCCGCCTGGCGATCGACGTGGAGGAGGCGCGCGCGCTCGTCCCGCCACGGTCGCGCGCGGTGGTGCGCGTCGGCATCGTCCCCCGGGAGCGCGGGCGCACCGCGCTGCGTTCCTTCCACGTCCGGATCACCTCGATGCTCGGGATCGTCGAGCTGCGGCGGAACCTCATCGCGCCGATCGATCTGCGGATTGGCCCGGATCTCTCGGCGCTCGACCGCAGCGGCGATCTGGTCGCGCGCACGAAGCTGCTCGAAGCGGGGCTGCGGCGGCTGCGGCGGCGCGGGACCGGCGGCGATTTCGGCAGCCTGCGCGAGTACGGGCCCGACGACAACTTCCGCGCGATCGACTGGAAGGCGTCGGCGCGCCGCGGCCGCGCGCTGGTGATGGAGTTCGAGGTCGAGCGCTCGCAGCAGATCGTGATCGCGCTCGACGCCGGACGGCTGATGACGCCGCGCCTGGGCGCGGTCCGCAAGCTCGACTACGCGGTCTCGGCGGCGCTCGCGATCGCCGCGATCGCCCGGCTCGCCGCCGACCGGGTCGGCGTGACGGCGTTCGCGGCGACGACGCTCGCGCGGCTTGCGCCAGGGTCGGGCGCGACGCACGCCGCGCGGCTCTTCGACGCGCTTTCCGACCTCGAGCCGCACTTCGAGGAGTCGGATTACGAGCGCGCGTTCCTCGAGCTGGAGAAGACGCTGCGCAAGCGCAGCCTGATCGTGCTCTTCACCGATCTCTTCGATCCGGTCGCTTCCGCGGCCGTGCTCGGCGCCGCGCAGCTCCTCGTGCGCCGCCACCTCGTCCTGGTCGTGCTGATGAACGACGCGGCGGTCGCCGAGGCGCTGCGCCGCGAGCCGCACGCGGTGGAAGATGCGTATCGCGCCGCGGTCGCCGCGACGCTCGCCGAAGAGCGCGCGCGCTGCGTCGCGCAGCTGCAGCAGCGCGGGATCCTCGTCGTCGACGTCCCGGCCGCCGAGCTGACCGTCGCGTTGCTCGACGCCTACGTCGAGATCAAGACACGCGGGCTGCTCTAGCGGTCCCCAGAAAATACGCGAGGAGGCCGAGCGCCGTGATCGCGCCGATCGTCTCGCGCGCCGGGATCGAGATGCGCTGCGGCGAGACGAAGCCTTCGATCGTGCCGGCGACGACGAGCATCAGCGCGACGCCCATGACGAGCGTCGCCGCGCGGCGCGCTGCGAGGACGAGCGCGTCGCGACGGCGCGCGCGCCCGGGACGCAGGTAGCCGCCGGCGAGGATCAGTCCGGCGCCGCCGGCGATCTGGATCGCGCTCAGCTCGATCACCCCGTGCGGCGCGATCGTCGCCCAGAAGTCGGCGCCGAAGCCGGCGTGTGCGAACAGCGCGCCGTAGCCGCCGAGCATCACGCCGTTCTCGAGGATCACCCAGGCGGTGAGCAGTCCGGCGGTCATCCCCCCGGCGAACGCGAACGCCGCGACCTTCACGTTGTTGGTGATGATCATCGCGGCCTCGGACGACGAGAACGCGCGATCGAAGCCGAAGTTCGAGTCGTGCAGCGACCGCGTGATCGGCTGCGTCGCCATCTCCGGGAGCAGCGCGTGCACGTTCGTCGGATCGCTGCTGACCGAACCGTAGGCGATCATCGCGGAGACGACCGTGACGAGCGCGCAGAACGCGATCGGCGCCCACGAGCGCCGCACCTCGGCCGGGAAGTCCTGCGTGACGAAGCGGACGATCCGGCTCCACCCGGTGCGCGCCGTCGCGACGTAGACGACGGCGTGCGCCCGCGCGGTCAACAGGTTGAGGTGCTCGAGCACCAGCGGGTCCTCGCCGCGTGTGCGCGCGATCGCGAGATCGCTGGTCGCGGCGCGATACGCGAGCGCGAGCTCGTCGATCTCCGCCGGGGTGAGCGAACGCACCCCGCGCCCGGCGGCCCGGTCGACGAGCACCGCCAGACGATCCCAGCGCGCCCGCCGGGCGAGCACGAACCGCCGTTCCCGCATCGTGAGGGCGCTTCGCGGCCGGGGGCGAAGCGGCCCTCACGATGCGGCGAAACGTCGACGTACGGACGGGCGAAGCGGTCGCGATCCGCTACGAGCTGGCGGGGCTGGGAAGCCGGTTCCTCGCGATCGTGATCGACGGGATCGCGCAGTCCGCCCTGCTGATCGGGCTCTTCGTTCTGGCCGCGTTCGTCGAGCCGCCGCTCCTGCGCGCCCTGCCCTCGAAGTACCTGGCGGCGGCGCAGATCGCGCTCGCGATCCTGATCGTCTTCACGATCGTCTTCGGTTGGTTCGTGATCTTCGAGACCTGGTGGTCGGGGCGCACGCCCGGGAAGCGCGCCCTCGGGCTGCGGGTCGTGCGCGACGGAGGGTTCCCGGTCGACTGGGGCGCCTCGCTGATCCGCAATCTGGTGCGGCTCGTCGAGCTGATCTTCGGGTTCTACGCGCTCTCGGCGATCAGCGCACTCCTCTCCCCCGAGAACAAGCGGCTGGGCGACTACGCCGCGGGGACGATCGTGGTGCGCGACCGCGTCGGCGCCGCGGGCGGGATCGACGCCTACCTCGCCGTCGCGCAGAACGGGCTGCTCTCCGCCGAGGACCGGCTGCTGGTCGAGCGCTTCCTCGCTCGTCGGGCATCCTTCGAACCGACCGCGCGCCTGCGGCTCGCGGCGGGGATCGCGACCCGGCTGCGGCCGGCAGCGCCCGCCGCGCTTCAAACCCTCGACGACGAAGCGCTGCTCGAAGCCCTTGCCCTCAGCGAGCTCTCCGGCGCTCGCTGAGGCGTCCGAACCCGCGGTCGACGCGTTGCGCGCCCTCGGCGCCTCCGTCGGCCCACAAGCGGCGCACGCGTTGCTCGCCGCACAGGTCACCCTCTTCGCCGAGGTCCAAGCCTACGGCGATACGTTCCTGGTGGGAGCGATCGTCACCGCGATCGGGATCCCCGCCGCCTCGCCGCTCCCCGCAAAACGGAGTCCTTCATGACCTTCGCACGCATCCTGGTCGCCATCGACGAAACCCGCCAGGCGCAAGCCGCGCTCGAGTTGGCCGCCGGTCTGGCGGCCGAACAGCAGGCGGTCCTCACGCTGCTCACCGTGACCGACCGCGTCGTCGCGTACTCGGCGCCGCCGGACGTCATCATCGACCCGACGCTCGACGAGCGGCTCGACGAGGACGCGAAGGCGCTCCTCGCCGCCGCCGAAGCGACCGCGGCGCAGCACGGCGCGCAGGTGCGCACGATCGTGCGCGAAGGCCAGGTCGTCGATGCGATCCTCGCCGCGATCGACGAGGACCACGCCGATCTGGTCGTTCTCGGCACGCACGGCCGCACCGGGATCACCCGCGTCCTCGAAGGGAGCATCGCGGAGGCCGTGCTGCGCGCCACGACGATCCCCGTGCTGATCGCCCACGCGCCGTAGAGCTTTGCTGGAGATCGAACGCTTCTGCGCCGACAGCTTTGCGGACGCGCGCCGGGCGGCGGCCTCGCGCGAACCGCTCAAGAAACGACTGGTCGGCTTCCTCGACGCGCGGATCGGCGCGATGTATCGCTTGCTCGCGGCCGCTCCGGACGTGGCGCGGGCGGTCGAATCCGACCCGGCCGCGGCGGCGATCTTCCGCGCTCACGAGGCGCGGATGAACGTCCTGCTGCGCACGACGCTGCACGAGGCCGGCATCGCCGACGACGGCGCGGTCGAGCTGTTCCTCGCCGCAGCCGTCGACGCGCTGCGCAGCGGCGACATCGCGCCGGACGCTTACCGCGCGCGATTACGGACCGCGGTCGACGCGGTGCTGCGCAAACGCTCAGCGTGATTATGAGGACAGGCGGGGTCCCCATCCGGTGAAGAGAGTCGACTGTGCCGGGCGAGCCGGGCTCCGGACGATTCGGCGCTCGATCGTCTGACCGGGAGCGATGATCGAGCGGATCGCGGTCCGCTCCTCGCGCTGCGGTGTGCGCCGGGTCTCGACGGGCGCGATGCAGATGGTGGTCATGGCGCCACGATAGGTCGGTGCACGCAGCGCGCATACGGAAGTGTGGCGAAGCGGCCCAATGGCGTGACGAAGCGGTACGCGCGGGGCAAGAGCGCGCCGCGTCATGCCGAACACGTCCCCTATCATGAGCCGCAGCGTCCGTGAAACGCTTCGCGACGTCGGCATCGTGGTCGCCGTGCTGGCGGCGATCGGGATTCTCGACGCGCTGAGCGACGCGGCGCGTGACGTCTACAACGGACAAGCCGCGCTGTGGGGACAGTCGGTGCGCGACTCGCTGGCCGACTGGGCGACGTGCGGACTCTTCGCGCCGCTCTTCGTCGTTCTCGTTCGCCGCTACCCGCTGACCTCTTGGACGGACGGGCCGCGGTGGCTCTTCTACGCGTCGGTCCTCGCCTTCGCGGTGCTCACCAAGTTCGCGATTTACTATCCGCTCCGGCAGGCGGTCCACCCGATCCCGCACACGACGTTCGGCGGGATGCTGCTCGGGGGGTTCGTCTCGATGTGGTTCAGCTACGCGGCACTGATCGGCACGCTGCACGCCGTGCGCTACTATCGCGACATGCGTGAGCGCGAGATGCGGGCGGCGCTGCTCGAAGCCTCCCTGTCGCGAGCGCAGCTCGAAGCGCTCAGCGTGCAGCTGCAACCGCATTTTCTGTTCAACACGCTGAACGGGATCGCGGCGCTGATGCACCGCGACGTCGAGGCGGCCGACGAGATGATCGCACGGCTGAGCGACTTGCTGCGCCTCACCCTCGAACGCGGGCAGGTCGAAGAGGTGACGCTCGCCGACGAGCTCGCCCTGCTCGAGCGCTATATCGACATCATGCGGGTCCGCTTTCGCGACCGCTTGACCGTCGAGGTCGGCGTGCAGCCCGACGCGATGCCGGTCGCCGTTCCGCACTTCCTCCTCCAGCCGTTGGTCGAAAACGCGATTCAGCACGGCGTCGACCGCGTGCGCGGCGACTGCAGCGTGCGGATCGAGGCCGGTCTGCGCGACGGAAACCTCGCGATCACGCTCTGTGACCGCGGACCGGGCTTCGACCCGAAGGTGACGCGGCGCGGAATCGGACTCGCGAACACGATCGCCAGGCTGCAGCACCTTTACGGTGACCGCGCACGGGTCGAGACCTCGTCGCTCGACGACGGTGGCGGGTGCGTCGCGCTGCTGATGCCGGCGCACCCGCTCGGCGAACCTGTCGCGGTATGATCCGCGCGCTCATCGTCGACGACGAGCCGCTGGCGCGCGAGCGGATCGCGGCGCAATTGGAGCGGTTTCCGCAGGTCACGATCGCCGGCGCGCACGGCGATGCGCTGGAAGCGCTGGCAGCGGCAGAAGCGGAGCGGCCGGAGCTGCTCTTCCTCGACGTGCAGATGCCCGGGCTCGACGGGTTTTCGTTCCTCGACGCACTCGATGCGTCACGCCCGCTTCCGGCGATCGTTTTCGTCACCGCCCACGAACGGTTCGCACTGCGCGCCTTCGAGGTCCATGCGATCGACTTTCTCCTCAAGCCGTTCAGCGCGGAGCGCTTCGATCGCGCCGTGAAGCACGCACTGGCGCGCCTCTCCTCGCCGGATGCGAACGCGCGGGTCGAGACGATGCTGCGGTCGCTGCGCAGCGAGCGGCGGCTCGACGAGCGTATCGCTGCCTGGTATCGCGGCGCCTTGCAGCTGATCCGCATCGAGGACGTGGACTGGTTCGAAGCCGACGGTAACTACGTCCGCCTCCACGCTGGCGAGACGGTGTTCACCGTCCGCTCGACGCTCCGGCGCATCGAAGAGCGTCTCGACCCGGCGCGTTTCAAGCGCGCGCACCGCTCCTCGATTCTCAACCTCGACCGGGTCGTACGGCTCGAACCCTCGTTTCACGGCGAGTTCGTCGCCGTGCTGCGCGGCGGGACGCGCGTCCCGGTCAGTCGCAGCTACAGCGCCTGGGTTCGGGAATTGGTCTGAGCGCCACGGCGTCGCGCCCTTTCGCGCCGTACCAGAACGAGGTGGAACCATGAACGCGGACCGTATTCGTGCGCTCGCAGAGCTCCTCGACGAAGCCGGCGACATTCACCATCGCTACTTTAGCGATACGGATGGCGTCGACGACGACTGGGCGACGTTCTATTCCGACTGGTTGCTCGGGCATTCGCGGCTGCCCGCGATCCTTGCACGTCGTCCCGTTCGCAGTCATCTCACGCGCGATCTCGTCGTGTGCGACGAAGAGTACGTGCGTGCTGCTCCGCCCGAGCAGTGGCCGGCGTGGTACGCGAGTCGGCTGATCGAACGCTACGGCTGACGTTCGCGCAGGCGGTCGGACGGCAACGCCGGCAGTCGATTGACGCAAGCGGTCGGCTACTGCTATGCTCCGTCGGACCCGGTCCGAGGTGCGTGCTGGATGAACGACTACGTATCCCTCTTCACGCCGTTCTGGAAAGCGATCGACGTGCTCGTGGCGCTCGTCGGCATCGTGTTGATCGTGCGCCCCTCTCCCTTGCTCGAACCGTTCCCGTCGGCGCTGCTCTCGCGATGGCCCGGGCAAAGGCTCGGCCTACCGTTCGCGGCGCGGAGCGCGCTGCTCGCGCTGATCGACCGGCGCGCACAGGCGCTCTACGGAGCGGGTCCGGCGCGCCTGATCGGTGCGGCGTGCGTTGCGGCCGGGATCATCGGGCTCGCGACGTCCGTCGCGCAGCCGATCCTCTTCGCCGCGCTCAATCTCGTGTTCGTCGCCTCGACGCTCGTCGTGCTGCGGCAAGATAGCGCCGCCGCGCGACCCGTTCCGTGGTGGATCGTCGCGGCGTTCGTGCTCGAGGCCTCCGCGCTTGCGCTCGTCGGCACGGTCCCGGCGCTCGTGACGGCGCTCGCGACACTGCTCTGCGCGGCCGCATTCATCGTGATCCGCTTCCTTCCGGAGGCGCAAAGCTGCGGCCAGGATGCGCACGAGCGCGACGTCGACCGCTGGTTTCGGAGCAAGCGCGTCGCGGTCCTGACGGTCCTCACCGCGCTGCCGCCCATCCTCTGTACGGCCGATCCGATCGATCATCGGACCGTGGTCTCCGCGGCCCGGCTGATCGTGCTCGTGTGCTCCTACGCGATCAGCATCACGCAGCTGATGTCGTCCCGGCGCTCAGACCTCGAGCTCCAGCGCACGCTCTCGGAGGACCGATCCCGAGGCCGCAATCCAACGGCCCATGTAACGGGGACCCGTGACGCATGACCTCGACTTGAATCCGACGTTACGATCTCGCGCACCGGATGGACCGAAAGCCGCTGCGCGTACCGTTCGCTGCTCTGCTCGTCCTGCTGACGATCCTCGCCTTCGGCGTCGCCGCTCGGGTGGTGCGACTCGACCGGCAGATCGTCTTCGACGACGAGATCTGGACGCGGCTTCGCGTCGCCGGGGTGTCGGACCGCGCGCTCGGGCAACTCTTCGACGACCGCGTCCACACGGTGGCCGAATGGAACGACCGCTATCAGAGCGTCGGACGCGGCGGCGACGCGCTGGCGTCGATCATCGGTTCGCTCTCCGCCGACGAGCCGCAGTGGCCGCCGCTCTTCTACCTGCTCTGCGCGGGATGGGAGCGGATCGTGGGCAGCGGGATGGCTTCCCTGCGCGCCCTCGCCGCGATCTTCGGGATCCTCGCGATCCCAGCCGTCTTCGCGTTCGCGCGCGAGCTGACGTCGTCGACGAGGGTCGGCGTGATCGCCGCAGCGCTCGTCGCGATCTCGCCCCTCGACGTCGCGTATTCCCGCGAGGCGCGGGGCTACAGCGTCATGCTGTTCCTCCTGGCGCTCTCGTCGCTGCTCCTCCTGCGCGCGCTTCGGACCGGATCGCCGCGACTATGGATCGCGTACGCCGTCGCGCTGTTCCTTGGGCTCTATGATTTCGCCCTCTTCGGCGGTGTCGCGGTCGGGCACGCGCTCTGGGTCCTGCGTGCGCGAGAAAAGCATCCCGAGGCGCCACGCGCCTTCGCCCTCGCCGTCGCGCCGGTCGTCGCGCTTTGGGTGCCGTGGCTCGCGCGCGTCGTCCTCGAGCGGGGCCACATGGCGGCGACGATGCCGAGCGCCGGCGGCCTCCCGTTTTGGAGCTTCGTCGTCCCCAAGTGGATCTACAACCTCGCGCTTCCCTTTTTCGCCGCCGATTTCTGGGTGGTCGAGCTGGGCGTCCTCGCGCTCCCGATCGTCGCGCTCCTCGTCGTCGCCGTCGCGTCGACGTGGCGCGCCGAGCGGGAACGGCTCATCGCGCTCATCCTCCTCGCGCTGCCGACCGTCCTCGTGCTCGCGCTCGCCGACATGTACTGGGAAAAGAGCACGATCCTGATCGCACGCTACCAGTTCCCGCTCCTCCTCGCGGTTCAGCTCGTCGTCGCGATCGCGCTTGCGCGTTGGCTTCTCGCACCGCGCCGGAGCGTTCGACGCGCCGCGGTCGCCGTCGCCGCGGGGCTCGCCGTCTGCGGCGTCGTCTCGTCGATCCTCGTCGTCTCGCAGCGGTACTGGTGGGAGACCTGGTACGATGCCGGTGTCCCGGCCGCCGTCGACGCGATCAACGCCGGCCCCGTCCCGCTCGTCGTGAGCGAGCGGACCAGCTACCCGTCGATCATCATGAGCAACGACCTGCGCCCCGACACGCGCCTTCTGCTACTCGCCTCCGATCCCGGCCGCCCGTGCCGCGCCGTGGTCGTCGAAACCGGCGGACGCGACGCGTTCCTCTTCGCGCGCCCGCCCTCACTCGCGGTCCAACCTCGCGAGCAGCGCGACGCGACGCTCACGCCGGTCGTCGTCAGCGAGGGCCACGCTTCGCTCGCCTGGCGCTTCGCCGCGCTCACGGCCTCGCTGACCGGTCATCACCGCACCGGTACACCCAAACCGTGGGAGGGCCTCGTGCTCTGGCGCATCACCACGAAGCGCCCCACGATCGACCTCACCGTCTGCCGCTGATCAGAAAGGGAAAACGGATGGCGACGTATGCGATTCTGAGCCGCTTCACGCCACAGGGAATCAGTGATCCCAAAGACATCAAGAAGCTCGCGGAGACCGTTGCAGCCGAGATCAAGCGCCAGTGTCCGAACGTGACGTGGAAGCAGAGCTTCGCGACGCTCGGACAGTACGATGTCCTCGACATCGTCGAGAGCGACGACTTCAAGCAGCTCGGACGTGCCGCGCTGCTCATCCGCGCGTACGGTCACGCTGCGACCGAGACGCTGGTGTGCACGCCGTGGGAGGAGTTCCTCGCGGCGCTTTGATGGTGCCTACCCGGGTCCGAACGCTACGCGGATCGCAGCGATCGGCCAGGGTTGCGCACTGCGATAACGAGCGAGACGACGCCGTAGAGTACCGCGAACGCGCCGAGGGTCAGGCCCGGCGAGAACAGGCCCGCGCGCGTCTCCCACAGCAGCAAGACCGCGAGCGCGATCAAGACGAGGCCACCGAGCAGCAAGAGCCACGCGTCGGGGAGCCGGCGCCACGCCGCGATGCTGAAGATGACGCTCAGGATCCCGACGATCCCCGACCACTCCGCGATCGTCCAGGTGAGCGTGATCAGGCTGTGGACGCCGCGCAGCGTGACGATGCCGATCGCGATCCCCGCGACGCCTTCGAGACCATGGAGCCACCAGCCGCGGTCCCGGCGCGTCGTCCGCAGCGCCGAGACGAGGCGGATCACGCCGTCGACGATCGCGAACACGGCGAACGCGACGATAAGTGCCGTCGTGTAGCCGGGATGCCACAGCGCGAGCGCACCGAGCACGATCGCGGCGACGCCGCGGAGTGCGACCGCCGCGCGGTGCGGCCGATCCTGGGCGGCAGTGATGGCGGGCGGTTGCGCGACGGTCATCGCCGTGTCAGCGTATCACACGGACCCGCCATTCGCGTGGGCGTGCTTCCGTAACCTCGCTTACAGCCGGGTGCGTTCCTCGACGAATGCCACGAGCTGCGTTGCCGCGTCCTCGATCCCGACGGCGTCGGTCCGGATCTCCAGATCCGGCACGGCGGGCGGCTCATACGGCGAGTCGATCCCCGTGAACGCCGGGATCTCGCCGCTGCGGGCCCTGCGGTAGAGGCCCTTCGGGTCGCGCTCCTCGCACGCGGCGAGCGATGCGTTCACGTAGACCTCGTGGAACGGGTGCGCCGCGGCCTCGCGCGCGGCGGCGCGGTCGGCGGCGAACGGCGCGATGAGGGAGACGAGGACGACGTGGCCCGCCGCGGCGAGGACGTCCGCGACGGCGGCGGCGCGGCGGACGCTCTCCGCTCGGTCGGCGTCGCTGAAGCCGAGGTCGCGGTTGAGCTGCGCGCGCAGCCCGTCGCCGTCGACCACCGCGACCGCCACCCCGCGCTCGAACAGGACGCGCTCGGCGGCGCGGGCGAGGGTCGACTTCCCGGCGCCCGACAGCCCCGTCAGCCAGATCACCGCGGCGCGGTGTCCGGCGCGCGTCTCACGCTCGGCGAGCGTGACCGGCGTGTCGGCGTCGCGCGTCGCGAGGGCGTCGGTGGTGAAGCCGATCGCGACGACGCGGTCGCCGCGCAGCAGGACGCTGCGCGCGCCGTGCGCGTCGTCGGCGCGGCGGTCGAAGACGACCGGGCTCGCCGCGCGCACGCGCAGGCGCACGATGTTGTGCTGTGCATGCGCGGTACCGGACGTGTCGTGCGCCGCCTCGATGTCGTAGACGGCGGGCGCGCCCTCGACGACGACCGGGACGTCCTGTGTCCCGCGCTTGAGGCGCAGCCGCTCGCCGCGCACCGGCCCGTCGCCGTCGAGCCAGAACGTCTCGAGCGCGAGCGCGCGCGCGACGACCGGCGCGGCCGCCGGATCGACGAGCACGTCGCCGCGGCCGACGAAGCGATCGCCGTCGAGGACGACGCCGAGCGTTTCGCCTGCACGCGCGCCCGACGCGTCGCCGTCAGGCCAGCGCACGAGGCGCTTCACGGTGACGGGGACGTTCGCGGGGAGAAGCAGCGCGCGCGATCCGGCTTGCAGCGATCCGCTCGCGATCGTCCCGACGACGATCCGCTCGCCGTCGCGGCGGTAGACGTCCTGCACCGGGAGGCGGAAGTCGCGCTCGACCGGCGCGGGGACGCGCCGGATCGCGTCGATCGCTTCGACGATCGTCGGACCTTCGTACCACGGCGTCGCGGCGGAGCGCGTCGCGACGTTCTGCCCCAGGCTCGCGCTGATCGGGACGATGGCGGCGGGAGCGGTGTGCAGCGCCGCGCGCACGTCGCGTTCGAGTTCGGCGAACCGCGTCGCCGCGTCGTCGAGCAGGTCGATCTTGTTGACCGCGACGATGACGTGCGCGATCCCGAGGAACGCCAGCAGATAGGCGTGACGCAGCGTCTGGTCGCCGATCCCGGCGGCCGCGTCGACGACGAGGATCGCCGCGTCGGCTTCCGCCGCGCCGCTGAGCATGTTCGCCAGGAACTGCCGGTGGCCCGGCGCGTCGATGATCATGAAACGCCGGCCGCGGTGCGCGAACCACAGGCGCGTCGTGTCGATCGTGATCGCCTGATCGCGCTCTTCCTGCAGCGAGTCCAGGACGTACGACCACTCCGGCGTCGTCCCGCGCCGCGCGCTCGAGGCGACGACGTCGTCGATCTTCGACTGGTGCAGTAGGCCCAGATCGAACATCAGCCGCCCGATGAGGGTCGACTTGCCGTGATCGACGTGGCCGGCGACGACGATCCGGGAGACGGCGTCGGTGCTCGCGAGTTCGGTTCGGGTTTCGAGTTGCATCGTTACATGTATCCCGCGGTGCGCAGCCGCTCGAAGGAGTCTTCGCTTTCGTTGTCCATCACGCGGCCGGCGCGTTCCGGCTCACGCGTCGCCAGCAGCTCGGCGATGATCGCGTCGATCGAGTCGGCGTCGCTCTTGATCGGCACCGTGATGTTCTTCTCGCCGAGGGAGCGGTAGCGCATCCCCTCGCGCGCGAGGTAGAGGTCGACGTACGGGATGTTCTCGCGCTGCGTGTAGCGCCAGATGTCGATCTCGGTCCAGTGCAGGAGCGGGTGGACGCGCACGTGCGCGCCGTGCGGGACGTCGGTCGTGTAGTAGCCCCACAGCTCCGGCGGCTGCGAGCGCACGTCCCACGTGCCGCCGACGGAGCGCGGGCTGAAGATGCGCTCCTTCGCGCGCGTCGCTTGTTCGTCGCGGCGGATCCCGACGATCACGCCCTGCGGGCCCTCGCGCTGCAGGTAGTTCTTGAGCCCTTCGGTCTTGCGGGCCGCGGCGCGCGTCGCCGGCGGGAGCGTCGGGTCCATCTGATCCTCGGGCGGGCAGTCCTCGATGCGCAGATCGAGCTTCCACTCGCGCGCGAGCTGGTCGCGGAAGGCGTAGACCTCGTCGAGCTCCAGACCCGTGTCGAGCTGCACCAGCGGGAACGGAACCTCACCGTAAAAGGCCTTGCGCACGAGCCACAGGAGCGCCGTGCTGTCCTTCCCCATCGACCACAGCATCGCGAGCGGCCGCAGCGTCGCGTACGCCTCGCGCAGGATGTGGATCGCGGCGTGCTCGAGCAGGTCGAGGTCGTGGGATTCGTGCGTGTCCGTCACGCGGGCCGGCCTTTCGCGGGGGAGCTGCGGCGCGCGAGCGTGCGTGCCGCGAGGGCGAGGAGGATCGTGACGATCGCGAGCCCGGCGGCCAGGCCGAAGGCCTGCGCCGCGCTTGCGTTGTCGTAGAAGTTCGAGATCTGCAACGGGATCGTCTCGGTGAGCCCGGTGACGTTCCCCGAGACGACGGAGACGGCGCCGAACTCGCCGATCGCGCGCGCGTTGCAGACGAGCAGGCCGTTGAGGAACGAGGCGCGCGAGACGGGGAACGTGACGCGCCAGAACGCCTGCCACGCGCTTGCGCCTAGACCGATCGCCGCCTCTTCCAGCTCGCGGCCCTGTTCGGTCATCTGCGCGATCACGGCGCGCGCGACGTACGGGAACGTGACGAGCATCGTGGCGATCGCGATCCCGGCCGGCGCGAACGCGATCCGCAGTCCGTGCGCGGCGAGCCAGGCACCGGGCGGCGTCTTCTCGCCGAGCGCGGCGAGGACCGCGAGCCCGACGATCACCGGGGAGACGGTCAGCGGCGCATCGATCACCGTCACCAGGAGCGGTTTGCCGGGGAAGCGGTACTTCGCGATCGTCCAGCCGGCGAAGAGGCCGAACGCGGCGTTGAAGGCGACCGAAACGACGGTCGCGAGGATGCTCAGTGCGATCGCCGCGCGCACCGTCGGATCGGCGGCGAGCGCCGCAAGCGCGCCGGCACCGCCGCTCAGCGCTTCGAGTGCGACCGAGACGAGCGGCAGGACGATCAGGACGATCAGCACGAGGACGATCACGCCGATCCCGGCGAGCGCCGCGGCGCTCGAGCGCGTGTTACGCAACGGCCCGCACCTTCGCGATGCGGCGCTGCAGGGCGTTGATCGCGAGCACGAGCGCGAGCGCGACGACGAGCATCACCGTCGCGATCGCCGCGGCGCCGGCCTGATCGTACTCTTCCAGATGCGTCATCACGAGCAGCGGCACGATCTCGGTGCGGCCGGGGAAGTTCCCGGCGATGAAGACGACCGAGCCGTACTCGCCGAGCGTGCGCGCGAGCGCGAGCGCGAACCCCGTCGCGAGCGCCGGGAGCGCGAGCGGGATCGTCACGCGCAGCGCGACGTCGAGCGACGAGGCGCCCAAGCCCCGTGCGGCCTCGCCCAGCTCGGCGGGAAGGTCGGCGAGGACCGGCTGCACGGTGCGCACGACGAACGGGAGCCCGACGAACGCCAGCGCCAGGCCGATCCCGAGCGGCGTGAACGCGACCCTGATCCCGTGCTGCAACAGGAACGCGCCGAGCCAGCCGTGCGGCCCGTAGAGCGTCGCGAGCGTGATCCCGGTGACGGCGGTCGGCAGCGCGAACGGCATGTCGATCAGCGCGTCGAGCAGCGCGCGCCCCGGAAAGCGTCCGGCGACGAGCGCCCACGCGACCGCGAAGCCGAGGGCGACATCGAAGAGCGAGGCCGCCGCGGCGGCGCCGAACGTCAACCGGAACGCGGCGAGCGTGCGCGGCGCGAGGATGATCTCACCCAGACGCGCGGGGGAGATCGCGTGCGCTTGCCAGACGATCGCGGCGAACGGGACCACGACGACCAGACCGACGATCGCGGCGGTCGCCGCGATCGCAAAGAGTCGCCCGGGGATCGGATCGCGCGTCATTTCGCCGAGATCTGGTCGAAGATGCCGCCGTCGGCGAAGAAGCGCTGCTGCGCGCTCGCCCAGCCGCCGAAGCTCGCGATCGTGACCAGATCGCTGCGCTGAAAGTGCGTCCCGCACGTCCCCATCACCGAGGTCAGCCGCGGCCGATAGCCCTCGCTGCACTCGAGCTTCTGTGCCGGCGGCGAATACAGGTACTCCAGATACGCGCGCGCGAGCGCCTCGGTCCCGTGCTTGCGCGCGTTCGCGTCGACGAGGGCGACCGGCGGTTCGGCCAGGATGCTGACCGACGGAACGACGACCTCGTAGCCCGCCTGCGGGTCGGTGCGCTGCAGGAAGAACGCCTCGTTCTCCCACGCGATCAGCACGTCGCCGATCCCGCGCTCGGAGAAGCTCGTCGTCGCGCCGCGCGCGCCGGAATCGAGGACGACGGCGTTCTTGAAGAGCTGCGCGGTGAAATCGCGCGCCTTCGCCGCGTCGTTGTGGTTGCGTTTGAGCGCCCAGGCGTAGGCGGCCAGGAAGTTCCAGCGCGCGCCGCCGCTCGTCTTCGGGTTCGGCGTGACGATCCCGATCCCGGGGCGCACGAGGTCGTTCCAGTCGCGGATGTGCTTGGGGTTGCCCTTGCGCACGACCAGCACGATCGTCGAGGTGTACGGAGTGCTCCCGTCGGGGAGACGGCGCTGCCAGTCGGCGGGGAGCGCGCCGCTCTTGGCGATCGCGTCGATGTCGTAGCCGAGCGCGAGCGTCACGACGTCGGCTTCGAGCCCCTGGATCACGGCGCGTGCTTGCGCACCCGATCCGCCGTGCGACTGCTGGATCGTCACGGTCTGTCCGGTCTTGCGCTTCCAGTACGCCGCGAAGAGCTTGTCGTAGTCGGCGTACAGCTCGCGGGTCGGATCGTAGGAGACGTTCAACAGCGTCGCGGGCGCATCGGCCGCGCGCGCGGGATGCGGCGCGGCGCACGCGAGGGCGAGCAGCGCCGCGAGCGCCGCGGGAGCGAGACGGTGCTTCACGCGGCACCGACGCCTTCGGGCAGGAACGAACGCGCGCGGCTCGGCGCGACGTAGAGCACCTCCCCGCTCGCGCGCGCCGCCGAGGGAGAGAGCGCGCCGATCTCGATCGCGATCTCGAGCCCGCCGTCGAGCGCGCACTCGTAGCGCGTGCGCGCGCCGAGCGGGACGATCCGCTCGATCCGCGCGACGTAGGCGCCCTCGAACGGCGTCGTGCTCACGCGGAACTCGTGCGGCCGCACGAACGCGGTCCCCGTCTCCTGCGCGATCGCGTTCGCCGGTCCGAGAAAGCCCAGGACGAACGGGTTCACCGGCGCGTCGTAGACCTCGCTCGGCGCACCGGCTTGCTCGATGTGTCCGTCGCGCATCACGACGACGGCGTCGCTCAGTTCCATCGCTTCTTCGGCATCGTGCGTGACGAGCAGCGTCGTCACGTGGGTGCGGTCGTGCAGCGCGCGCAGCCAGGCGCGCAGCTCGCGGCGGACGTGTGCGTCGAGCGCCGAGAACGGCTCGTCGAGCAGCAGGATCGGCGGCTCCGGCGCGAGCGCGCGCGCCAGCGCGACGCGCTGCCGCTGTCCGCCGGAGAGCTCGTGCGGGCGGCGTTCCTCGAAGCCCGCGAGCTGCACGATCTCGAGCAGCTCGGCGACGCGCGCGCGGCGCGCGGCGCGTGAGATCCCGCGCACGCTCAGCGCGAACCCCACGTTCTCGGCGACGCTCAGGTGCGGGAAGAGCGCGCCGTGCTGGAAGACGAAACCGACGTTGCGCCGTTTGAGCGGGAGATCGGTGACGTCCTCACCGTCGATCACGACGCGCCCGGCGTCCGGGACCTCGTAACCGCCGATCAGGCGCAGCAGCGTCGACTTGCCGCAGCCCGACGGGCCGAGCACCGCGGTCAGCGCGCCCGACGCGAAGGTGACGTGCGCGTCGGCGACCGCGGCCGTCGCGCCGAAGCGCTTCGTGACGCCTTCGAGCCGAATCGTCATCGCCGCGCCTCCGCGGCGGGAGGCTGGTGCAGACCGCACTCGGTCTTCGCGAATCCGGCCCAGCGGCCGGCGCGGGCGTCCTCGCCCGAAGCGACGCGGCGCGTGCACGGGACGCACCCGATGCTGGGATAGCCGTCGAAGTGCAGCGCGTTGACCGGCACGCCGTGCGCGCCGACGTAGTCCCACACCTCTTCGTCGCTCCAGTCGTAGAGCGGGCTCACCTTGGTCAGCTCCGCCGAGGCGTCCCAGGCGACGGCGTCGACCCCGGCGCGGGTCGTCGTCTGTGCGCGCCGGATCGCGGTCAGCCAGGCGTCGAACCCGTGCAGGAAGGCGCGCTGCGGCGCGACCTTGCGCAGCGCGCAGCAGCGGTCGGGGTCGCTCGCCCAGAGCTGGTCGCCATACCGCTCGGCCTGCTCGTCGAGCGAGAGTTCCGGCTTCACCGCGATCGGCGTGATCCCGTAGTGCCGCCCGGCGCGCTCGACCAGCGCGTAGGTCTCGGGGAAGAGCAGGCCGGTGTCGAGGTAGTAGACGGGGACCGAGCGATCGAGGCGGAGGGTCAGATCGAGCAGCGCCATCCCGGACGGACCGCCGAACGAAACCGCGAGCGCGACCCGGCCGGGGTGGCGTTCGAGGGCTTCACGGACGATCCGTTCCGCGCGCTCCTGCGCGTGCGTCGAGAGAGAGATGACGGGCCTCCTGGAGGCTTACAGTGCCGGGCAACAAAAAAGCCCCCGCCGGTTCGGCGGGGGCTTCGCAAGCGATCGTGCGCGCGCGAAAACTCTACGCCGTACCTCGGGTATCGGCGCAGAGACAGCAGAACATAGCGGCGCAGCGGTTCATGTGAGGCGAACCCTAGCACGCACGGCGCCTAGCCGTCAACCCGAGAGCGGGGGTTCGTGCCCGTTCGAGCCGCCGTTGCGGCGGAAACGGGCGAACAGCTCGCGGGCGAACAGCTGCGCCGAGGCGCGCGCGTCCTCGTAGACGCGGGCCGCGTCGGCGGCCCCCATCTGGCTGCCGTGGCGGTAGAAGTACGCCACGCCCTCGCCGACGACGACCGTCCCGGCGTACGCGATGGCGGCTTTGATGAAGACCCCGCCGACCGGGATGAAGCCGGCCAGCTCGCGGGCGAGCGCGCGCCAGCCGAACCCGCCGCCGACGATGGGGAGCATCTCCCACATCGCCGAGAGGTCGGGGTCGCGACCGTAGGTCGCCCCGATGTTGAGCATGAGGGTCATCTGGATCCCGGTGATCGCCACCATGTCGGCGCCCGAGGCGAAGGCTCCGAGCACGACCCCGAGCAGCGGGACGTGGTCGACCACGGCGCTCGCGCCGGCGACCTTCAGCGCGCTCAGCGCCGCGTCACGGGTCAGCTTCGCGCAGACCGTCTCGCGCAGCGCCGGCAGGCGCCGGCCGACCGCGACCTCGATCCCCCGGCAGCAGTCGACGACGTGCGGCAGAAACCGCCCGCGCAGCGCGTCGAGCGAGAGCCGCTCGACGACGTATTCCTCGACCCCGTCGGGTCCGGGCGCCTGGACCGGCCCGCTCTGGGCGGTGATCTCGGGGTCGACCACCAGGACCAGGACCGGGAGCCGCAGCGGCGCCAGGCGCTCGAGCCGCAGGGAAGTGCGATCGGCCGGCCGGCAGACCGCGATGACCGCGCGCGCGTCGGTCGTGTCGACGTTCTGTTCGAAGGCCAGCGTCTCGAGCGTCGCGGCGGCCTCCGGCGGGATCGTGTCCCCGTCGTGGCCGGAGAGCAGGACCCCGCGTAGGGTCCCCAAGAGCGACGGGTCGCCGCACAAGAAGAACTTGAACGGACGGCGGGCGCCCGCATGAACGGCTCCGACGTTCAGCGAGGAGCGGAGCCGCTCGAAAACGGCGGCGGCGGAGGAGGCGTTCACACTCGGGTCCTACCCCATCCGCCCGCCGAGGGTTACGTGCGCGCCTGCGCTTCTTTGATCGGATCGTCCGTGTAGTCCAGGTAGACCAGCCCGAGGAAGATCTCCAGCGACTGGGAGAACATCCCGCGCGCGTTGGCGACGTCGATCACGCTCTTCCCGGTCGCCTTGGCTTCGGCGAGGACCGCCTGCGGCGAGGCGTTGGTGTCGGCCCCGACGATCGCCGCGGTGGCGACCTCACCGGGCGTGATGTTGTCGCGCACCAGGTGCGCGTAGTCGAGGCCCTTGGTGTGGAAGCGCGTGTTCAGGGCCTGCTGGAAGGTCGCGTAGCGGTCCGGTGACGCTCCCAGGCCCAGCATGTCGATGCGGCACTGCAGCTGACGGGCGCGCGCCATGTTGAAGAGCTGCGAGCCTTGCGTCGCGCCGACTGCGGCTCTGTTCAGCGAGTCGACCGCCTTGGTCATGTACGGCTCGAGGCGCTTGTAGTCCATCATCGAGATGTCGCCCGTGCCGTCGAGCTGGCTGCGCTGCAGCTCGCGCACGAAGTTGTCCAGGTCGCCCAGACCGATGTCGAGCAGCGCGAGCGAGGCGCGCGAGGCGTCGATCCCGCGCACGAGGTCGGCGTCACCCTCGCCGAGCGATTGGAAGATCTTGGGATAGGAGGCGAACGTCGCAAGCGCTTGCGGCGGCGGCGCGGCCAGGTTGAGCGGCGCGGCCAGCTCGCTGTAGATCTGCTGGTTCTCCTTGAGCATCCCGCTCTCTTTGCCGCGCTCGATCGAGCCGACGCCGCCGATCACCTCCGAGGCCTTGTCGGTCGTGGTGTTGAGCGACTTGCTCATGATCGTGATGTTGTGCATGACCGCGTCGAGCCGCGAGTCCTTGCGCGGCCGGATGTTCGAGAGGTTCGGCATCCCGTAGACGATCTGCTGAACGCGGTTCTGCAGCTGGTTGAGCTGATCGCGGGCTTGCTGGCGGCGCGTCATGATCGCGGTCGCCGCCTGCGTCTCGTTGGCCTCCGCCGTCGCGAGCTGGTCGCGCAGCGGTTTGAGCGCCGGATGCAGCAGGTCGAAGTGGTGCTCGTCCTCGCGCAGCTGCTTCACCCGCACGTCGGCCAAGATCTTGGCCTGCGGGGAGATGTTGGCCGCCGCGGCGGAAAGGTTCTGTTCGCCCTTCGAGATCTGGCCGAGCGCGAGCTGCGCCTCGCCCAGGTCGAACTGCGCGGTCGCATCGGTCGGGCGGCGCTTGAGAATGTCGGACAGCTCCATCGCCGCGACGTTGTAGCGCGACTCGTCGAGATCGTGCACCGCCGCAGCGAGCCGCTGGTCGTCGGTCCGCTTGGTCGGATCCAGCTCGGGATAGCCGACGAGGTGCGCGAGGCGGTTCTGCGCGTCCGGGTGATCGGCCAGGTACTTGCTCAGGAAATCGTGGTTCTCTCTGTACACGGCGCCGAGGTGCGCCATGAACGACACCATCGCGGCGGGATCGTAGCCGGCGCGCGTCATCAGCATCAGGCCGTACTTGTCGGCCTGCGTCTCGTCGTCGCGCGAGACCTTCGCAAGCGCACCGGCTTCGAGGATCTGTCCGAAGCGGTACAGGATCGGCGAGAAGAGCGAGCCGATCCCGAACAGGATGTTCAGGATCGAGGCCTTGTTGTTCGCGGTGACGGCGTGACGCCGCTCGATGTGTCCCGTCTCGTGCCCGATCACCCCGGCGAGCTCGTCGTCGGACTGCGCGAAATCGAGCGTCCCCTCGTTGATGTAGATGTATCCGCCGAGGGTCGAGAACGCGTTGACGTCGGCCGAGTCGATGATCTTGATCGAATACGGCACGTCCTTGCGCGCCGTCTGATCCCAAAGCCGTTGCGATATCCCATTGACCCACTGGTTGAGCAGCGGGTCGGTGACGATCACGTTCTGATCGGTGATCTGCTTGTCGTACTCTTTGCCGATCGCGATCTCGGATTGCGTCGACAAGGCAAGCGCGGGTGCCGGGACGCTGGCACTCACAAACGCGAAACTGAGCGCGATGACGAGAATGCGGCGAAACGTCATTGGCCTACCCTCGAGGGACGGGTCGTCCGGTCTGCGCCGGGGGACAAGTGTTCGACGTCCCCAGGCAACTCTCCACCGTCTCTCTGAAAACCTGTGGGGACGGTGTGGAAAACGTTACTTTCCCGTGCATTCCGTGTGGATCGCGCAGGGCTCGATCGGGAAGCATGGGAACGGCCGCGGATCATGGTGAGCGCAGCCCTCCGATGAGCACGGTGCGCGGCCGCGGCCGCAGTCTCGAGATCGCAGTCGATCGAGCCCTCGGCGCGGCGACGGAGGAGCTGCGCGCGCAATTTGCCGAGCAGCCCGAGTTCTATCGCGGCAGCCGCGCGGTTGCGAACCTCGGCATTCTCGCGCCGCCGGCGAGCGAGATCGCGGCGTTCCGCGATGCGTTGGCCGAATTCGGGATCACGCTCGACGGCGTGAGCGGGGTCGACGCGCTCGCGCCGGTCGCCGCCGAGTTGGAGCTGGCGTATCTCGGCCTCGTGCCCGTCGGCGAGGTCGCCGTCCTACCGCGGCAGCGCGCCGCGCGCGAGGTGCGGCTCTCCGAGGAGGCGCGCTCGCTCGTCGCCGACTTCGCCGGCGCGCGCGAGGACATGATCCGCCGCCGCAAGACCGGCCCTGCGCGCACGGCGGTCGCGACGGCCTCCGTCGCGATCCCGCAACCGGCGCGAGCCGTTCCGGTCGGCGTGGCGACGCTCTACCACCGCGGGACGCTGCGCGGCGGGCAGGCGCTCCACAACCTGGGCAACCTCGTCGTCATCGGCGACGTCAATCCTGGCGCCGAGCTGGTCGCCTCCGGCGACATCGTCGTCTTCGGCGCGCTGCGTGGTGTGGCGCACGCCGGCGCGCAGGGCGATCGGAGCGCGCGGGTGATCGCGCTCGAGCTGGCGCCGACGCAGCTTCGCATCGCGACCGCGATCGCGACCAGCGACGCCGGCGCGAAGGCGCGCGGCCCCGAGCACGCGTCGATCATCGACGATCGCATCGTCGTCGTCCCCTTTTCCGAGGCGGATCTCCGCCGGGAGCAACCGTCATGACCGCAGGCACCACTCCATGAGCGCACGGCGCATCGTTCTTACCTCAGGCAAGGGCGGCGTTGGAAAAACGACCACGACCGCGAATCTCGGTGCGGCGCTCGCGAAGCGCGGGCACAAGGTCGTGCTGGTCGACGCCGACATCGGGCTGCGCAATCTCGATCTGGTGCTCGGCGTCGAGAAGCGGATCGTCTTCGATCTGGTGGAGGTCGTCGAAGGACGCTGCCAGCTGCGCCAGGCGCTGATCAAGGACAAGCGCCTCGAGAGCCTCTCGATCCTCCCCGCGGCGCAGACGCGCGACAAGACGGCGATCACCGAGCTGCAGATGGCGGACGTGGTCACCCAGCTCGGTGAGCTGTGCGACTTCGTGCTGATCGACTGCCCCGCCGGGATCGAGCACGGCTTCCGCAACGCGATCGCGGGCGCGGCCGAGGCGATCGTCGTGACGACCCCCGAGGTCAGCGCGATCCGCGACGCCGACCGCGTGATCGGCAAGCTGCGCGAGCGCGGTCTCCCGCTGCGCCTGATCGTCAACCGCCTGCGCCCCGAGCTGGTGCGCAGCGGCGACATGCTCTCGGTCGACGACGTGACCGACATCCTCTCCGCCGAGCTGCTCGGGATCGTCCCGGACGACGAAGAAGTGATCGACACGACGAACCGCGGCGAGCCGATCGTGCTGCAGCCCGAGGCGCGCCTCTCCGGGATCTACGACAAGATCGCGCGCCGTCTCGAAGGCGAGGTCGTTCCGTTCACGCAGTTCGCCGTGCCGGGTTTCCTCGGCCGGCTCTTCCGAAAGGCGGGTTGATGCGCGAGGCGGTTCCTGAAGTACAACCGGCGGCGGACGCGGCGCCGAAGAAGCGCGGCCGCGCGATCGTCGTCACCAGCGGCAAGGGCGGGGTCGGCAAGACGACGACGACCGCGAACCTCGGCGCGGCGCTCGCCGCGACCGGCGCGACCGTCGTGCTCGTCGACGCCGACGTCGGGCTGCGCAATCTCGACATCGTGCTGGGGCTGGAGGCGCGCGTGCGCCATCACGTCCTCGACGTGCTCGAAGGGAACGCGACGCTCGACGACGCGCTCGTCACCGACAAGCGCGTCTCGACGCTGCGCCTCCTGGCCGCGGCGCAGACGCGCGAGAAGGACGACGTCGACACGTCCGCGTTCCGCGATCTGATCGACTCGCTGCGCGAGCGCTTCGACTACGTGTTGATCGACTGCCCGGCGGGTATCGAGAAGGGGTTCGCCAACGCGATCGTCGGAGCCGACGAGGCGATCATCGTCTGCACGCCGGAGGTTTCCGCCGTGCGCGACGCCGACCGCGTCGTCGGACTGCTCGGCGAGGGCCGGCAGATCAAGCTGATCGTCAACCGGCTGCGTCCGGCGCTGGTGCGGCGCGGGAAGATGCTCTCGGTGCAGGACGTCAACGCGATCCTGCGCCTCCCGCTGCTCGGCGTGATCGCCGACGCACCCGACGTGATCGTCTCGACCAACAAGGGCGAGCCGGTCGCGCTCGATCAGACCTCATCGATCGGCGCCGCGTACCGCGCGATCGCCGGCCGCGTCACCGGCACCGACACCTCGGAGCCGGAGATCCCGCGCGAAAAGTCGTTCTTCGAAAAGCTCTTCGGGAGCCGCTCCTAACATGTTCGAGTTCGTTCAACGCTTCTTCGGCAAGCAGCCCTCCAGCGCCATGGCCAAGGAGCGGCTGCGCTTGGTCCTGCTCTCCGACCATCTCTCGCTCGCCCCCGAGGTCGTCGAGTCGCTCAAACGCGATCTGCTCGAGGTGATCTCGCGCTACGTCGAGGTCGACCCCTCGAGCTGCGACGTGTCGTTCGAGCAGCAGGACAAGCAGGTCGCGATGCTCGCCAACATCCCGATCGTCGCGATGCGCAATCGGCCGACCCCGCCTGCCGCGCCGCCGACGACCCCCGCTCCGCCGCCGCCCGAGCCGCCGCCCTCGCTCGACCCGGCCGGCGCCTCGGCCGCCGTCGCCGACGAGCCTGAGCCGGAAGCCGTGCCGGACGCCCCTGCCGCCGCGGCCCCGGGCGCGGCGGCTCCGAAGCGCAAACGCCGTCGCAAGCGCGCGTCGGGTGCGCCGGGGTTCTCGGCGATCTGATCCTCGACTTCGGCCCGCGCGTGGTCCTCACGCGCGACGGCGCCGTCCGGTACGAGCCGCACCTGCTCGATCCCGAGCAGGCCGACGACCTGCTGCGCGCGCTCCTCGCGCGGACTGCGTGGTCGCAGGACGCGTTCACGCTCTACGGGCGGCGCGTCCCGTTCCCGCGATTGACCGCGTGGTACGGCGATCCCGGCGCGGTCTACACCTACTCCGGGATCCGCAACGAGCCGCTCCCCTGGACCGTACCGCTCGAGGGGCTGCGCGCGCTGCTCGCGGCGCGGACCGGCGTGCGGTTCAACAGCGTGCTGCTCAACCAGTACCGCCACGGCGGCGAGCACATGGGCTGGCACGCCGACGACGAGCCCGAGCTGGGCCCTGCGCCGACGATCGCGTCGGTCAGCGTGGGTGCCGAGCGGGTCTTCGAGTTCGAGCATCGCGGCGACCGCGAGCGGATCGCGCTCGTCCTGGGCCACGGGAGCCTGCTGCTGATGGAGGGCGAGACGCAGCGCCGGTGGCGCCATCGCCTTCCCAAGCGGCGCGCCGCGGCGGGGGTGCGCGTGAACCTGACGTTCCGCGTCGTCACGTAGCGCCGCGCTGGGATTCGGCCCAGCGCTCGCGGAAGACGCCGGGACTTCTCCGGTCGTCTGGTCACGGTAGCGCATGGAACGTCCCTGGTACACTCGGTTCAACTGGCCGCTGGCGATCGCTCCCGTCCTCGTGACGGTGCTCGGGATCGTCTTCATCCGCTCCGCGACGCTGCACGAGCCGTACGCCGCCGACGAGTGGCACAAGCAGCTGATCTACGCGCTCGTCGGGATCGCGATGATGGTGGGGACGGCGTTCATCGACTACCGCCATTGGCGGCGCTGGGCGCTCCCGCTCTACGTCGTGACGTTAGGGCTGCTGGTCTTCATCGCGTTCAAGGGGCACTCGGCGCTCGGCGCGGCGCGTTGGATCGCGATCGGCCCGTTCCAGTTTCAGCCCTCGGAGCCCGCGAAGGTCGTTCTCGCGATCGCGATCGCGGCGCTGCTCTGCCGCGGAACCTATCGCAAGCTCCAGGAGATCGCGCTCCCCCTCCTCGCCGTCGCGGTTCCGGCGGTCCTGATCCTCAAGCAGCCGGACCTCGGGACGACGCTCGTGATCGGTGCGATCCTCACCGCCGAGCTGTTCTTCGGTCTGCCGAACCTCTTCGACTTCGGGCTCTACGTCGGCGCGATCGCGACCGCCGCCGCGTACGTGCTGAGCAGCGACCACATCCTCAAGCCGTTCCAGCGCGCGCGTCTGCTCGTCTTCCTCGATCCGAAGATGGACCCGCAGGGCGTCGGCTACAACCTCAACCAGGCGAAGATCGCGGTCGGCAGCGGCGAGCTGTTCGGCAAGGGGCTCTTCCACGGGACGCAGACCCAGCTCAACTTCGTCCCGGAGAACTCGCGCGACTTCATCTTCACCGCGGTCGGCGAGGAGGCCGGGTTCGTCGGCGCGCTCGTCCTGCTCGCGCTGTACGTGGTGACGATCGGCGCCGCGCTCAAGGCGATCTTCGCCGCGAAGGACCGCTTCGGCGTACTGCTCGCGGTCGGTCTGGTCGCGATGCTCGCCTTCCACATCATCGTCAACGTCGGGATGACGATCGGGATCATGCCGATCACCGGGATCCCGCTGCCCTTCATGTCGTACGGCGGCAGCGCACTGATGACCGATTACGTCGCGCTCGGGATCCTCTTGAACATCGTCCTGCAGAAGGACCGCCTGATCTTCGACGAGACCGCGCGCCGCGCATGAGCGAAAGCGGGAGCCGGCTCTACGACGACCCGGCGCTCGCGGCGGCGTACGCGCGCGTCAGCGCGGCAAACACGATGAACGCCGCCTACGAACGGCCCGCGCTGCGCGCGCTGCTCGGCGAGGTGGCGGGGCGCGACGTGCTCGACGCGGGCTGCGCCGGCGGCGAGCACGCCGCGTGGCTCGTCGAGCATGGCGCGCGCGTCGTCGCGCTCGACGCGAGCGCCGCGATGGTCGATCTGGCGCGCGAGCGCGTCGGCACCGCCGCGCAAGTCGTGCAGGCGGATCTCGGCGCGCCGCTCCCGTTCGCCGACGCCTCGTTCGACCTCGTCGCGTCGTCGCTCACGCTGCATTACCTCGCCGACTGGAACGCACCGTTGCGCGAGCTCGCGCGCGTGCTGCGCCCCGGCGGCCGGCTCGTCTTCTCGACGCACCACCCGCTGCTGACCGTCGACGACGCGCACGACTACCGCGCGGTGCGTCTCGTCGACGACGTGTGGCCGGGCTTCGCCGCCGAGCCGGTCCCGGTGCGCTTCTACCATCGCTCGCTCGAACGCATCGTCGGCGACGTCCTCGCCGCGGGGTTCACGTTGCACGCGCTCGTCGAGCCGGGACCGTCGGAACGCATGGCCGAGCGCGATCCCGCGATGGCCGCTCGACTGCGCACGCAGCCCTGGTTCTTGCTCGTCGACGCCTCGCGCTAAGCCGCTTCACCCTGCGGCGCCGCCGCGAGCTTCCGCACCACGGGCGCGAGGACGAACGGGATCGCCGCGCCCATCGCGAGCGTGCCGACGACGAGCGTGGGGACGATCCCGATGCTCGCGCCGAGCGTGCCGCCGAGCAGCGCGCCGAGCGGCATCACGCCCCAGACCGCGGTCCTCATCGTCGCGTTCATGCGCCCGAGCTTGTCGGCCGGGACCATCCGCTGGCGCAGGCTCAGCTGGGTGATGTTGTAGAGCGGGATGCAGATTGCGGAGAGGATCTGCACGCAGAGGATCACCGCGAGCGGTTGCACGACCAGCGCCAGCGGGATCGCGAACGCCGCGACGATCGAGCCGATGAGCGAGATGCCGAGCAGCGGGCCCGCGCCGAACCGGCGTCCGAGCGCCGGCGCGGCGAGCGCGCCGAGAAAGCCGAGGTTGCCGCAGGCGAAGACGATCCCGGTGAGCGCGGGCGAGAAGTGCAGCACGCGATAGAGGAACAGGAGGTAGACGGCGTCGACGATCGACGAACCGAAGTTGACGCTCGCCGTCGCGCACAGGATGGCGCGCAAGACCGGCGAGCGCACGACGAGCGCGATCCCTTCGCGCAGCGCGACGGCGAACGCGAGCGGTTCCGAAGCGCTCACCGTGTCGCGATGCGTCTCGGGGACGCGAATCCCCGCGAGCGCAGCGACCGAGACGAGATACGACATCGCGTCGCACGCGACGGCGAGCGGTGCCCCGACGAGCGCGATCAGCACGCCGGCCAGACCGCTGCCGGCGAGCCGTGCGGCGCTGTTCGACGCTTCGAGGCGCGCGTTCGCGTGCTCGAGCCACGCAGGCGCGACCAGCGCCGGGACGTAGGCCTGATACGCGACGTCGAAAAACACCGAGGCGATCCCGACGAACAGCGCGACGGCGACGAGCTGCGCGAATCCCAGGACGTGCGCGAGCGCGGCGAGCGGGATCGAGGCCAGCGCGAGCGTCCGCACGACGTCCGCCGTGAGCATCGTCGTTCGACGCGACCAGCGATCGACCCACACCCCTGCGACGAGGCCGAAGACGGGGAACGCCGCGTACTGCGCAGCTTCGAGGACGCCGATCCAGAACGCCGGGGCGCGCAGGACGACGATCGCGATCGTCGGGACGGCGAGCGCGCTGACGGCCGTCCCGAAGACGCTCGTGGTTTGCCCGGCCCACAACCGCCGAAAGCTTGCCGTGCCGCCCACCGCAACCGCCCTTCGCGTGGCGTGGGCAGCTGTCCCGCAGCATCTTTGCGCCCCGCGCAAAGCGGTTCGTCGCCCGGACGCCTTTCTCGCTTCGCGACGCCGTCCTATGATCGCGGCGGCGACGGCGAGACCGTCGCCTGCCCACCACCTCGAGGAACCCGCACCATGAACGACCGGACGCTCTCAGCGTCGAGCTTCAGCCATGTCATCAACGCGCCGATCGAGCGCGTCGACATCGCCGATTGGCTCTTCAACCTTCCCGAAGCCGAATACCAGCGCTGTTGCGTGCCGGACCACATCGCGGCCGGTGTGACGACGACCGACGAGGGGCGGCGCATGTCGATCAACGTCGAGACGATCGGCCAGACGCTGGTGATCCAGCACTACGTCGGCGAGATCACGGAGAAGCATCTCTGCCGGATGGTCTCGCAGTCCGACGTCATCACGCCGAACGGGCGCACGAAGGTTCAGGTCGTGTGGGAGCTGAGCGTCGCGCCGATCGACGCGCAGCGCTGCGAATACACGAATCGCGTGACGGCGAGCGCGACCGACGAGTTCCTCGCGTTCATCGCGGAGCACGGCATCGCGTTCGAGGATGCGCGCGCCGCGCGCCAGGAGGCCTCGTCGAATCACAACAGCCGGGAGACGCCGCTGTTCGCGCAGAGCATCGAGCGCAGAGCGTTAGCCTGATTCGCCGACCCGCCACGACGGCGGCGAGCCGATGACGCGGCGCAGCGCGTCCTCGAAGGTGCGCAGCGCGGGGGGCGCCTTCGGCAGCGCGCGCAGCAGGTAGACCCCGGATTCCTCGTCCTCGCGTGCCGCGTGCAGCGGGAACAGCTGCACGAGCGCACCGCGGTTGACGTCCGCGCCGACGACCCAGTCCGGCAGGTAGGCGATCCCGATTCCGTCGAGCGCCGCCTGCCGCAGCGTGTCGAAATCATCGCAGCGGAACACCGCGTGCACGTCGTGCTGCCCGAGCGGACGGCCCAGGACGTCGGCCCACCGCAGGAGATCGGCGCCGTGCGCCTTGTCGAGCAGCCGGTGCGCCGTCAAGTCATCACGCGTCGCGGGGACGGACGATCGCGCGAGATACGCGGGGCTCGCGCAGAGGACGCGCCGCTGCACGGCGAGTTGCGAGACGATCAGCGTGCTGTCGGGGAGCCGGCCGATGCGGATCACCGCGTCGAAGCGCTCGACGATCGGGTCGGCGACCCGTTCGGTGAGATCCAGCTCGACGCGCAGGTGCGGGTGCGTCTGGGCAAGCGAGGCCACCGCCGGGACGACGTACCGTTTGCCGAAGGTCGGCAGCGATGCGACGCGGAGCAGCCCGCGCACCTCGACGCTGAACGAAGCGACCTCCTGGATCGTGTCCGCCAGCTCGTCGAGGATGCGGCGCGCGCGCACGAGCAGCGCCTGCCCGGCGGCGGTCAGCGTCAGCGAACGCGTCGAGCGCACGAAGAGCGGCGCGCCCACGCGCACTTCGAGCGCGTCGATCCGTCGCACGACCGACGAGGGGCTCACCCCGCGGCGCCGCGCCGCCCCCGAAAAGCTCCCCTCGGCCGCGACGTCGGCGAAGATCGCCAGCTCGTCCGCGAATGATTCCGCGCGCATCCTCACCCTTGGCGACCGCGAGCTACCGAAAGCTTGTCTTGTCGCCTGCCATCTCTACGACGTTCGTCATAGCGAAGGACCATCCCGGAGAGAACCGAAACAGGCAACCAGGAGGACTCGTGAGGTGATCGCGACGGGCCGGAGGGGCCCACGCTGGATCGTCTTCGGGACTCAGCACCGATTTTCAAGGAACTAGGAGACGGCAGCGCCCGCCCGCGACGCCCGCTCGATGACGTACCAACGTCGTCGCGAGTGCGCTCCGCGGTTGTCCGGAACGTCGCCATCCGGGAGAACATAGCACTTGTCGACCGATATTCTCGTCTCGAGCGATCCGTGGGAGAACCGCGTCGCGATCCTCGAGGACGGTCGTCTCGCCGAGATCTACGTCGAGCGCGAAGAGCGCGTCATCGGCTCGATCTACAAGGGGAAGGTCGTCAACGTCCTCCCCGGGATGGGCGCCAGCTTCTGCGACATCGGGCTGGGCCGGAACGCCTTCCTCTACGTCGACGACATCAACAAACAGCCGCTGAACATCGGTGACGTCGAGGTCACCTCGGGCCGCAGCGGCTACACGATCACCGAGAAGGTGAGCCGTGGGGACGAGGTCCTCGTCCAGATCGTCAAGGAACCGCGCGGCCTCAAGGGCGCCCGCGTCTCGACGAACATCTCGCTCCCGGGCCGCTACCTGATCCTCATGCCGACCGGCAAGTTCAGCGGCGTCTCGCGGAAGATCGAGTCGGCCGAGGAACGCAACCGGCTCAAGACGATCATGAAGGCGATCCGCCCCGAGGGGATGGCGACGGTCGTGCGCACCGCCGCCGCCGGGGTCTCGAACGCCGAGCTGATCGCCGACCTCGGCGTGCTGATCCGCATGTGGCACGGGATCCTCGAGCAGTACAAGGCGCTTCCGGCGCCGGCGTTGCTGCACAAGGACATGAACCTCGTCTACAAGACGGCCCGCGACTTCATCACCCCCGAGGTGCAGAACGTCTGGCTCGACGAGGCGAGCGAGGTCGAGGACGTCCGCGACTTCATGCGCCTGCTCGGCCCGCAGTACGTCGACCGCATCAAGTACTACGAGGGCGGGAAGCGGCTCTTCGCCGACTTCAAGATCGACGACGAGATCGCGCGGCTGATGAAGCCGACCGTCAAGCTGCCGTCGGGCGGTTCGATCGTGATCGAGTCGACCGAGGCGCTGACCGTCATCGACGTCAACTCCGGGAAGTTCACCGGCGGAAAGAACCTCGACGACACGATCGTGCGCACGAACGTCGAGGCCGCCGCGGAGATCGCGCGCCAGGTGCGCCTGCGCGACATCGGCGGGATCATCGTCTGCGACTTCATCGACATGGGCTCGGAAGGCGACCGCAACAAGGTCATCGCCGCGCTCCAGGACGGGCTGCGCAAGGACCGCACGCGCTCGACGATCCAGTCGTTCTCGCCGCTGGGGCTCTTGGAGTTCACGCGCAAGCGGATCGGCAAGGACCTCGGCCAGCAGCTGCGCGGCAAGTGCCCCACCTGCGAGGGTCTGGGCAGCGTCATGTCCCCGGAATCGGTCACGATCGGGACGTTCCGCCAGATCGCCGCGCACAAGAACGGGGTCGCCCAGCACGTCCACATCGCCGCCGCCCCGAGCGTCGCGGCGCAGGCCGAGTACTGGTATGAGGACGAGCGCGAGCAGCTCGCCGCCCAGATCGGCGCGCCGATCGACGTGTACGTCGATCCGGCGGTCCATCCGGAGAAGCCGCGGGTCATCTTCGGTGACGGCGGGATCCCGGCGCTGGCCCCGATCCGCGTCGGCGACGAGTTCGAGGTCGAGCTGCTCTCGACGCGGCTCCCCAACGCCACCGCCGCCGCCGCGGTCGTCGCCGGCCGCTTGATCGAGGTCGAGAACGCGGCCAACGCGGTCGGCAAGACGATCAAGGTCCGCATCATCGACGTCGACGGCAACGACATCCTGGCCGAGGCGAGGACCCCGCTCGAGGGCGAACGCGCCGTCGCCGGCGAGGGGAAGAAGCGCCGCCGCCGCGGCGGACGCGGCCGCAAGCGCGAGCTCACCGCCGCCGAACAAGCCGACGAGCTGCGCGAGCTGGCCGAGGAGGCCGAGAAGGGCCTGGGCGGCCGAACCGCCGCGATCGGGATCTCGACGACCGCCGAGGAGGCGCCGCCGAAGACCGCCGCGCGCAAGGCCGCCGACGGTGTCGTCACGATGCCGGGCGAGTCGCTCTCGGGGACTGCGGTCGGCGGCGTGCTTCCGGGCGAGAAGCTCTCGGGGAACCGCGTCGCCGCGAGCGCGACCGTCGAGCTGGTCAGCGTCCCGCCGGCGCCGACGGCGGCGCCGAGCGCCGTGAACAACGGTACGGCCCATCCGGCCGAGTCGGAGGAAGAGGCGGGTCGCCGCCGCCGTCGCCGCCGTCGCCGCGGACGCGGAGGCGCAGGGCTCGAGACCGGCGCGCAGCCGGCCGTGGCCGACGCGGCCGTCGCGGTCGCCGAAGCCGAGGACGACGAGGACGATGCCGAGGAAGCCGTCGCCGTCGCGGCGCCGGCCGGTGCCCCCCAGGAGGGCGAGCGCAAGCGTCGTCGTCGTCGTCGTCGCCGTCGCGGCCGCGGCGGAGCCGCCGGTGAGGGTCAGCCCGTCGCCGCAGCCGCCGCAACCCCGCAGCAGCCGCCGCTCCCCGACCGGCACATCTTCCGGGTCGACACCGACGGGGCCGCGCATGCGACCGGCGAGACGGCGCCTCCCGCGCCGTCCCGCGCGATCGCGCCGTGGAACCGCAAGCGCGGCGACGTCGCGATCGAGCCCCCGCCGCCGGTCCTCACCGCGCCGGCCGAGCCGGTCGAATCGGTGAAGGCCGCCCGTCCCTCGCGCCGCCGCCGGACCCCCGAGGAGCGTTCCTTGGCGTACGGCGGTCAGCTCGAGGCGTCGGCGCCCGTCCCGGCGCTGCCGGCGCCGGCACCCGACCCGGAACCGGAGGTGCAGCCCGCTGCGCTCGCCGAGTCTCCGGCGGCGGCGCCGAAGCGCGGCCGTGCCAAGAAGGCCGCCGAGCCGGCCGTGCCCGAGCCCGTCGCGGCGAAGCCGAAGCGCGGCGCGACCCGCAAGACGGCCGCCGCCGCGACCGCCGCGGAGCCGAAGACGAAGTCGACGACGCGTGCGCGCAAGACGAGCGCGACCGCAACCTCGACCGCCAAGGCGAAGAAGACGACCGCCGCGAGCGCCAAGAAGACTCCGGCGCGGAAGGCGACGGCGTCGAAGGCAAAGGCGAGCGCGACCAAGGCGACCGCGACGGCGAAGAAGTCGCCGACGCGCAAGACCTCGGCCGCCAAGAAGACGACGACCAGCCGCAAGAAGCGCTGAGCGTCACGCGCGGGCCGGAGAGGAAACGCCTCCCGGCCCGCGTGTCGTATCTGCCCGACCGTGTCCCACCCCACCGCACCCCTCGCGATCTTCGTCGACTACGACGGGACGATCACCGACATCGATACTTTCGACGCGATCCTGCGCAGCGTCGCGGGTGAGGACGTGTGGCAGCGCTTCGAGGACGAGCTCGCCGCCGGCCGGATGGTGCTGCGCGACGTCCTCGCGCAGCAAGCCGCGATGGTGCGCATGTCGCGCGAGGAGACGCTCGCGTTCCTCGAAAGCCGAGCACGCGTCGATCCCGCCTTTCCGCCCTTCGTGCACACCGCGCGGGCACACGGCGCGCAGGTCGCCGTCGTCTCCTCGGGGCTGCGTCAGATCATCGGTCCGGCGCTCGAGCGCGCCGGCGTCGACGTCCCCGTCTTCGCGAACGACGTCTCCTTCGACGCCGAAGGCTGGACGATGACCTTCATCGACGACTCGGCGAACGGCCACGACAAGGCCGCGCGGGTCCGTGAGGCGCGAGCGCGCGGCGCGCGCACCGTCTACGTCGGCGACGGCCCGAGCGATTTCGAGGCCGCCCTCGAAGCCGACCGGCGCTTCGCAAAAACGAACCGCGCCCTCGAGCGATATTGTCGAGAGCGCGGTGTGGACTGTACTTCGTTCGCGTCGTTCGAGCAGATCGAACGCGCGCTGTTTCGCTAGCTCAGCGCTGACCGGGGGTCGCCGCCGGCGCGGGAGCCGTCGCGGCCGGCGCCGCCGAAGCGGCCGCCGCCGGTGCCGCGGGCGCTGCCGCCGCCGTGCCGCCGTTCTCTTCCGCGATACGGGCGTTGAGGAAGTTCATCGCCGAGACGAGCTGCGGGTCTTGGCTCGGATCGCCGAGGCGAATCTTCTGATTCTTCGCCAGCGAGCTGACGATCTGCGGCTCGATCCCGACCAGGTTGATGTCGTGGCCCTTCGGGGTGAAGTAGCGTGCGGTCGTGATCTTCACGGCCGAGCCGTCACGCAGCGACCAGATCGACTGGACGACGCCCTTGCCGAAGGTCTTCGTGCCGATCAGCGTGCCGACACCCGAGTCCTGGATCGCGCCGGCGGTGATCTCCGAGGCCGACGCGGTGTACTGGTTGACGAGCACGGCGAGCGGACGCGGCGGGATCGCCGTGTTCTCCGCGTCGTACTCGGTGTCGGTCCCCGCGCGCGACTGGACACTCACGATCGGGCCGCTCGAGATGAACTTCGAGGAGACGTCGACCGCCGCGTTGAGATAGCCGCCGCCGTTGTAGCGCAGGTCGAGGACGTACGCCCTCGCGCCTTGCGAGTCGAGGCGCTTGAGCGCGGTGTCGAGCTCGTGTCCCGTCGTTTGGCCGAAGACCGCGAGCTGGACGTAGCCGACGTCGTTCGGGAGCATCTTCGAGAGCACGCTGGGCTGATGGATCGTCTGCCGCGTGATCGTCACCGGCCCGATCTCCTTGCCGTTGCGCTGGATCGCGAGCGTGACGCGCGTCCCCGGATCGCCGCGCAGCGCGTTCGTGATCCGCTTCTGCTGCGCTTCGAGCACCGTCGCGCCTTGCAGCAGCTGCGGGACCGGCTTGCCGTCGATCGCGGTGATCAAGTCCTCGGGTTGGAGCCCCGCCTTGTCGGAGGGACCGTCGAGGATGACGTTCTCGACGTGCAGGAACTTCGTCTTGTCGTCGAGCGAGTACGAGATCCCGACGCCGCCGAACGACGTGCCGTCGAGCCCCTCGTTGAGTTCGGCGTATTCCTTGGGCGAGAGGAAGACGGTGTAACGGTCCTTCACCGATCCGAGCACGCCCGAGATCGCCGCGTAGGTCAGCTGCGTCGGAGGCGAGAGCGACTCGACCGGCTTGAGGCTCGTGCCGTAGGTCTCGACCGCGAGGTTCACCTCACGCTCGAGCGCGCGGACGTTCGCCGTGTCGTCCTCGGTCGCGTGAAGCGCCGGCAGCGTCGGGTTGGCGACGTGCTGCGCCTTGAGGTACGCGACGAGCGAGTCGTGCGCGCCGGTCAGCACGGCCTGTCGATCGACCTTCTTGTAGAAGTCCTCGACAAGGTGCGCGTAGCTCGTCACGAGCTCGTCGTTGAGCTGTGCGTTCAGCGTCGAGCTGCTCTGCGTCGCCGCGGCGGTCGCCGCCGGAACGTGCGCGGTTGCCAGCGCGAGCGCTGTGGCCAGGGCGACGGGGAAGAACCGTTTCATCACTTGTCCTTGCTCTCGATGATCTTCTTGGCTTGCGCGAGCTGCTTGTCGCCGGGGGTATCCATGATCGGGGCATCCGCGCCGTCGACGGCCTGCGGAATGACCACGTCCGGGACGATCCCCTTGTGCTGGATGTCGCGGCCCTTGGGGGTGACGTAGCGCGCCGTCGTGATCTTGAGCGCGCCCTTGTCGGGCATCGTGTAGAGACTTTGGACGACGCCCTTGCCGAACGTCTTCTCGCCGACCAGGGTCCCGACGCCGTAATCTTGCACGGCGCCGGCGGTGATCTCGGAAGCGCTGGCGGTGTATTTGTTCACCAGCAGAACGAGGGGCTTCGCTTGAATCGTCCGGCCGGTCGCGTCACGAACCTCGCGGTCGCCGGCTCGGTCGATCGTCGCGACGATCGTCCCTTGGGGGATGAAGAGGCTGGAGATGTCGACGGCCGCATCAAGCAGGCCGCCTCCGTTGTTGCGCAGGTCGAGAATATACCCGCGCGCGCCCTTCTTCTTCGCGTCGACGAAGGCGTTGCGCACCTCGTCGGCCGAGGTCGTGCCGAAGTCGGCCAGACGGACGTAGGCGATCCCGTTCTCCATCTTCTCGCGGACGGAGGGGACGTGGACCTCGGCACGGGTGACCTGGATCGTCGAGGTCGCCGCACCGGCGCGCCGCTTGATCGTCAGCGAGACGACCGTCCCCAGCGGCCCGCGGATCTCGCGTTCGACGTCGTCGAGCTTCTTGCCGGAGGTCGTGCGGCCGTCGACCGCCAGGATCACGTCGCCGGGCTTGATCCCGGCCTTGATCGCCGGGTTGCCGTCGATCGGGTCGACGAGGATCTGCCCGTTGCGCGGGTCCTGGACGATGTAGACGCCGATCCCGCCGAAGTTGCCGCCCTGGAGCTGTTCGTCCAGGCCGCTGATCTCCTTGGGCGAGAGGTAGGTCGTGTAGGGGTCGCCCAGGCCTCCGAGCATCCCGGCGAGCGCGACCTGCGTGTACTGGTCGTGCGGTGCGATCGCCGCATAGCGCTTCTGCACGCTTGCGAGCGTGCTCTCGAGCACCGCGAGGTCGCGCGTGCGGTCGCCGCTCGCAACGTTCGCGGGAACGTGCGGGGAGGCGACCTTCTTCGCTTTCAGGAACGCGGTGAGCGCCTTCTGTTCGCCGGAGACGAGCAGCTGGTCCGCGACCGGCTTGTAGTACGCGCGCTCGACGCGGTCGTACGCGAGCTCGATCAGCTGCTGGTCGCTGCTGCCGCGGGAAAGGAGCGCCCGCAGATCCAACCCGACGATCGAGCGTCCGTTGACGTCGGTGATCGTCGTGGCGTCCGCCGGCGCCGAGGCGGCGGCATGGCCGGCATAGAGCGCCGCGCCGGCAGAGGCAAGCGCGACGACGAGCGCGGCGGACAACAGACGGGTGCGGGCGGTCAAAAAGCAGTCCTTGCAGGTGCGGCTTCGGAGCGACTCCGGTGTACCGGTAGAACCCCGTCCGTTCGGACTTTGTTCCATTCGGTCATGGGTCTCTAACGGTCGCGCGCCCGCCTTGGGGTACGCTGAGGCCGCCCGGCGAACGGGCCCGCCCTAGGCCCCCGGTCAGTGCAAGTAGGACATCGGGTCGACGGGGCGTCCGTCGATGCGCACGCCGAAATGGACGTGTGGCCCGGTCGAGTTGCCGGTCGAGCCTGAAGCGGCGATCGCTTGACCGCGCTGCACGTCCTGCCCGACGCCGACGTAGATCTGCGAGAGATGGCAGTACTGCGTCGCCAGGTGCCCGCCGTGATCGATGACGATCATGTTCCCGCATCCGCCGTCGTCCCAGCCGGCGACGATCACGCGGCCGTCGGCCGCGGCGGCGACGGTCGTTCCGGTCGGGACCGCGATGTCGATCCCCGCGTGCAGGATGAAGACGTGCGTGATCGGGTTCGTGCGCATCCCGAACGGTGAGGAGATCGGGCCCGAGACCGGCCAGAGCAGCTGCCCGGGCGCGCTCGGCTCCTCCGGGACCGCCTCGCCGGCGAGCTGTGCAGCGCGCCGCGCGGCCAGGCGCCGCGCCTCCTCCTCGGCCTGCTTCTGACGGATCAGCTCCTCGAGCGCGGCCTCGGCCCCGGCCGACTCCTCGTCGAGCTGTTCGACCTCGGTCTGCACGGTCTGGCGCTGCTCGTCGGCGGCGGCGAGCAAGATGCGGCGCTGCGAGGCGAGTCCGTCGAGCGCGAGCCGCTGTTGGCGCGCCTGCGTCTGCTGGTCTTGCAGCTGCGCCTGCGTCCCGAGCAGTCTGCTCTGGATCGTGACGACCTTCTGCTCTTCGGCGCGCCGCGCGCGGATCGTCACCTCGTTGGCACGCACGAGGTAGCGGACGTCGTTCCAGCGTTCGACGAAGTCGGCGAACGACTGCGCCCGCAGCAGCACGTCGAGGTAGCCGAGGTCGCCGTGCTCGTACGCGTCGACGAGCCGGCGCGCGAGCGCTTCTTCGTGGCGCTGCAGCGTCGCGCGCGCGGCGCCGAGCTGAACCTGGTTCCACGCGAGCTGGCGCTGCGTCCAGTGCATCCGGCCTTCGAGGTCGGCGAGGTGCACGTTGGCGACCGCGATGTTGCGGTTCGTCTCGGCGAGCTGCGCCTGGATCGAACCGACCTTCGCGCGCGCGTCGTCGAGCTCGGCACGCTTCTGGTGCAGCCGCTCGTGCACGGCGTGGATCTTCGCCTGCTGCGCCGAGATGCGGTCGTCGATCCGGCCCTTCGCCGCGACGAGCTGCGGTGCGAGCGCGAGGAGCGCGGTGAGCGCGAGCGCGCGTCTCACCGCAGCTCGCCCTCCGTCACCGCGACCGAGCCCCGCCGGCGCTTCGCTTCCTTTTTCACCGCGGCCGCGCGCTCGCCGACCTGCGCGTACGTCGTCGGCCCGGCCGAGCCGCTGACGATGGCGATCGACACCGTGCAGTACGGGACGCGCGTGTCGCGCTGGAGCGCGCGGATCCCGCGGTCGAACGCGCCGATCACCGCTTCGGCGAGCGTGTCGGCGCGCGCCGGCGTCGTTACCGCGATGAGGTCGTCGCCCCCGACATGGCCGACGAAGTCGTCCTCGCCGCCGTGCCGCCGTACCGCATCGACGATCGCACTCGCCAAGAGCCGGATCACGTCGTCGCCCTTCGCAAAGCCGAACGCGTCGTTGAACGCCTTGAAGCCGTCCAGGTCGAGGTAGAGGACCGACCACGGCGCGCCGGCGTCGAGCCGGCGGCGGATCTCCGCCTCGATCGGACCGTTGCCGGGGAGTTTCGTGAGCGGCTGCAGCGCGGTGTCGGCTTCGGCGCGGCGGATCTTTCCGCGCACGCGCGCGAGCATCTCTTCGGGATCGAACGGCCGCGCGACGACGTCGTCGGCGCCGGCTTCGAGCGAGCGGACCGCGTCCTCGCCCCCGGCTTGGCCGGTCAGCACGATCAGCGGCACGTGGGAGCCGCGCGGGTGCTTTCGGATGCGCCGCACGAGCGCCGCGCCGCCGACGGCGCGCGGCGGAACGTCGAGGACGATCGCATCGAGGCGGTCGCCGTCGAGGACGCGCAGCGCACCGTCCGCGTCGTGCGCGTCCACGACCGCGTAGCCGAGCACCTCGAAGTTGGCGCGCAGGATCGTGCGCAGCGTACGGTCCTCGTCGATCAGCAGGATCGTCCCCGCTGCGCCGTCGCTCTGCCGGGGAGCGGCGATCACGCGCGCAGGTACCGGCCGACGCTCATCCACGCCGCGATCAGGCCGACCGCCGCGCCGACGCCGAGCAGCTCGAGGCACAGCGTCCCCTCGTTGACGCGGAAGCTCACGAACGCGAGTGTCTGCGCGAGCCGCGGGACGAGCTGGTGCTCGGCGAGCGCGAGCGCGCCGATCGCGATCCCGGCGCCGAGCAGCCCTGCGAGCATCCCCTCGGCGATGAACGGCATGCGGATGTACATGTTCGTCGCGCCGACGAGCTGCATGATCTCGATCTCGCGGCGGCGCGCGAAGACCGTCAGCCGGATCGTGTTGGCGATGACGATCGCCGCGGAGAGCGAGAGCAGGACGATCAGCGCGATCCCGGCGCGGCCCAGGACCGAGGCGGTTTTGAGCAGCTTCTGCACGGTGTCGGCGGCGTAGTCGGTCTTCTCGACGCGGGGGTCCTTCGCGATCGAGGCGGCGACGGCGGGGACCTGGTCGGGGTCCTTCACCTTCACGTGGTAGCTGTTCGGGAGCGGGTTCGCGGTGAGGAGCGAGGTATCGAAGTCGCGGCCGAGCACGTCGTGCATCCGGCGCAGCCCCTCGCGTTTGGGGATGTACTGCGCCGATGCGATGCGCGGATCGCCGGCGAACTTCACCGCGAGCTGCTTGGCCTGCGCGTCGCCGACGCCGTCCTTCAGGTAGACCGCGATCTCGATCTGCGAGAGGACGCCGGTTCCGAACGTCTTGAGCGTCTCGCGCACGTACAGGAAACTGCCCAGCAGCACGATCGTGACCGCGACGGTCCCGATCGCCGTGATCTGCATCCCGGCGTTGCGGGTGAAGTTCGCCAGAACCTCACCCAGGAAGAACCGCAGCCTGCCCCAGTCCACGGAAATAGTAGCCCTTCTCGTCGTCGTGCAAGATACGGCCGTGCTCGAGGCGCACGACGCGGCGGCGCATGCGGTCGACGACGGCCTGGTTGTGGGTCGCGACGACGACCGTCGTCCCTTTGAGATTGATGCGCTGCAGCAGCTCCATGATCTCGGTCGTGTTCGACGGATCGAGATTCCCGGTGGGCTCGTCGCAGAGCAGAAGCTTCGGATTGCAGACGAGCGCGCGCGCGATCGCGGTGCGCTGCTGCTCGCCGCCGGAAAGCTCCGAGGGGAACATCCGGCTCTTGTGCGAGAGCCCGACCATGTCGAGCGCTCGCGGCACCTGACGCATCACGTCGCGCGTCTTCGTTCCGGTGACCTGCAGCGCGAACGCGACGTTCTCCCACACCGTCTTGTGCGAGAGCAGCTTGAAGTCTTGGAAGACGACGCCGATGTTCCGGCGCAGCTTCGGAACGCGTCCGCGGCGCAGCGTGTCGACGCGAATCCCGTCGACGATCACCTCGCCGGAACTGGGCACCTGCTCGCGATACATCAGCTTGAGCAACGAGGACTTGCCCGTCCCCGAGTGCCCGACCAGAAAGACGAAGCTGCCTTTTTCGATGTCGAGATCGACGCCGTCGAGCGCGCGCGTCCCATTGGGATACGTCAGCGTCACACCACGTAATCGAATCATTGGTTTAACGGCGCTCCGCCCCAGGCTCCGCGCCCCCCACGCGCTTTGCGCGCGGGGCCCCCTTGCGCGCGCGCGCTCACGATGTTCGGCATGGCGACATTCCCCGAGGGCGCGCACAACGGCCTGAGAGCCGTTGGCGCGGTGTCCAATCGCGACAGGTATTGGGCAATCTTCGGCTCATACCCTTGGATCATGGACTTCGACCTGTCTGAAGAACAGAAGGCGATCCAGGCGTTGTGCCGCGAGTTCGCTCGGGACGAGGTTGCGCCGCAGGCCGAGCGCAACGATGCCGAGGAGCGCTTCCCGTACGAGTTGGTGCGGAAGATGGCCGAGCTCGGCTTGATGGGCTTGCCTTTCCCGGAACGCTACGGTGGTGCGGGCGCGGATACGGTCAGCTACGCGCTGGCGGTGATGGAGATTTCACGGGCCGACGCGTCCACCGGGATCACGCTCGCCGCGCACGTCTCGCTGGGCGCCTCGCCTCTCTATCTTTTCGGCACGGAGAAGCAGAAAGAAGAGTTCCTCGTCCCCCTGGCAAGGGGTGAGAAGCTCTGGGGCTTCGGGCTGACCGAGCCGGGCGCCGGGAGCGACGCGGGCGCGACGCAGACCCGCGCCGAGCTGCGCGACCGCCACTGGGTCATCAACGGGACGAAAGCGTTCATCACCAACAGCGGGACCGAGATGACCGGCGGCACGACGATCACCGCCGTGACCGGCCGCGGCGCCGACGGCAAGCCGGAGATCTCGAATCTCGTCGTCCCGCAGGACACGCCCGGCTTCACCCGCTCGAAGAAGTACAAGAAGATGGGCTGGCGGGCGTCGGACACCCGCGAGCTCTCGTTCGCGGACGCGGCGGTCCCCGAGGAGAACCTGCTCGGCCAGCGCGGGCGGGGGCTCCAACAGTTCCTCACGATCCTCGACGGCGGGCGAATCTCGGTCGCGGCGCTCTCGGTCGGCCTCGCGATGGGGGCCTACGACGAGGCCTACAAGTACGCGAAGGAGCGCAGCCAGTTCGGCCGCCCGATCTCCAAGTTCCAGGCGATCCAGTTCAAGCTCGCCGACATGCTCATGGAGATCGAGCACGCGAAGCTGATGGTCCTCAAGGCGGCGTGGGAGAAGGACAACGGGCGCGCCTTCGAGCTGACCGCCTCGCTGGCCAAGCTCTACTCCGGCGAGGTCTCGCGCCGCGTCGTCAACGAAGCGGTGCAGATCCACGGCGGGTACGGGTTCATGGACGAATATCCCGTCTCGCGGATGTACCGCGACCAGAAGATCAACGAGATCGGCGAGGGAACGAACGAAGTGCAGCGCATGGTCATCGCGCGCCAGATCGGGTTGTAGGAGCGAACGAGAGGGAGATGCGGATGCCCAGAATCGCCACCGTCGCCGTCGTCGGCTGCCTGTTCGTGGTCGCCCTGGTCGGGTTGAGCGTCCGGAAGCTCTCCGCCCAGCTCGCGCACGGGACGGCTGCGCCGGAGTTCAGCGCCCAAGCCGCGCTCGGCGGGGAGGTGCGCGCCTTCGACCTGAAGACCGCGCTCGCCAAGGGCCCGGTCGTCCTGTATTTCTTCCCGAAGTCGTTCACGTCGGGCTGCACCGTCGAAGCGCACCTCTTCTCCGAGCACATCGGCGACTACGAGAAGCTCGGCGCGACGGTGATCGGCGTGAGCGGTGACGACATCGAGACGCAGAAGCGCTTCTCGACCCAGGAGTGCCGCTCGGCGTTCCTGGTCGCGTCCGATCCCGGCCTGAAGATCGCCGCGGCGTACGACGCGAAACTCGCCGGGAACTTCTCGAACCGCACCTCGTACGTGATCACGCCGGACGGCACGATCGCCTATGCCTACACGAGCCTCGACCCCAGCAAGCACGTCGAGAACACCCTGGCCGCGCTGCACACGCTGGTCGCGAAGCGGTAGCGGTAGCGGTGGCGGGCGGCGTCGCGCGCCGCCCGCCGTGATCGCGGGGGCTAGGCCGTGCGCTTCGCGCTGTCGATGCGGTCGGTCATGAGCTTGCCGACGATCGACTGGTCGAGCTTGGCGTAACCGGCCTGGATCGACTCCTGGAGGAGCTGGAAGTTCACCGCGGTCTGCATCAGCGGGACGTTGAGCGAGCGCGCGAACTGCTGCGCCAGGCCGAGGTCCTTCGCCATCCACTCCGTCGCGAAGCCGGGCTTCCAGTCGTTCGAGGCCGGGTGGTTCGGCTGGACCCCGGGGACGGGGACGCGCTGCTGGACCGCGACGCAGTTCGCCGACGAGACCGAGAAGATGTCGGTCGCGAGCTTCGGATCGACGCCCGCGGCGTGAATGATCGCATAGGCCTCGGCGAGCGCGACGGTCTGCGCGCCGGCGACGAGGTTGTTGCAGAGCTTGATCGTCTGTCCCGTCCCCGGGCCGCCGGTGTGGAAGATGTTCTTCGCCATCGTGGCAAGGATCGGGCGGACGCGCTCGAGCACCGCGCCGTCGCCGCCGACCATCATCGTCAGCGTCCCGGCGGTCGCGCCCATCGTCCCGCCGGAGAGCGGGGCTTCGAGCATCGCGACGCCGTGCTCGGCGCAGAGCGCGTGCAGCGCCGCCGAGGCGCTCGGGTCGATCGTCGAGCAGTCGATGAACGTCGCGCCCTTGGCCAGACCGGCGAGGATCCCGTCGGGCCGCGTCAGCACGTCGCGGACCTCCTCTTGCGTCGGGAGGCACGCGAGCACGACGTCGGCCTGCGCCGCGGCTTCCTTCGGCGTCGCCGCGACCCGCGCGCCGTGCTCGGCCAGCTCTCGAGCACGGGCGGCGGTGCGGTTCCAGACCGTCAGCGGGACCTTGGCGGCGAGCAGGTTGCGCGCCATCGGCGCCCCCATCGCACCGAGGCCGAGGAACGCGACACGTACGGGTTGACTCATGCCGGCTTGGAACCCGCGCGCGCGCCGAAGGTCTGCGTCAGGTCGTCACGAGCGGCGCGGTCAGCTCGATCCGCGTCGCGCCCGCCTCGGCGGCGGCGCCGGCGAGCTCCTCGCTCGCGGTGAAGAGGATGGTCTGCGCGCCCTGCGCGCCGCGCGTCAGAACGGGCATGCAGCGCGCGGTCCGCGCCGTGTCCCAGAACGCGAACGGGTCATCGAGCAGGAGCGGCGGCGTCTCGAGCCCTTCGGCGAACATCCGCGCCGTCGCGAACCGCACGACGAGCGCGATCTGATCGCGCGTCCCGGCGGAGAGCTTCTCGATCTCCTCGATCGCGCCGGTCTCGGGGACGCGCACCTTCAGCGCGAGCGTCGCGGGGTCGAGGCGGATCTCGGCGTACCGGCCGGCGGTGATCGTCCCGAGCACGCCGGCGCTGTACTGTTCGAGCCGGCGGGCGAAGGCGCGGTGCGCCTCGTCCTTGCGCGTCTCGATCGTCTCCTTCGCCAGCGCGATCGCGCGCGCGAACGCCTCGAGCCGCGCGATCGCGGCACGCGTCGTCGCCAGCGCCTCGTCGAGCGCGGCGAGATCGGGGACGGCCTCCTCGCCGCGGCGCAGCTCGCCTTCGAGCGAGGCGACGGTCCGCTCGGCGTCGCGCGCGCGGCCGTCGAGCTCGGCGCGCTCGCGTTCGAGCGCGTGCAGCGAACCGTCGTCGTCGCTCGCCGGTTCGACGCCGTCGGCGAGCAGTGCGTCGTACTCCGTCTGCAGCGCGAAGTCGTCCTCGCCGTGCAGGATGTCGCCACGCCGCATCGCGAGCATCGCGAGTCGTGCGTCGATCCCGTCGCGCTCGCCGCGCCGCGCGGCGCGCGCGGCGGCGGCGGCGCGCCGCTCCTCGCGGCTGCCGTGCACGTCGGGGACGAGGGCGTCGGCGAGCGTGTCGAACCGCGCGGCGGCCTCGTCGGCGCCGCTGCGCGCGGTCTGGGCGCGCGCCCGCGCCTTCTGCGTGTCGGCCTCCCGCGCGCGCAGCACGGTGTACCGTTCGTGGCGCGCGACCAGCTCGTCGAGCGTCGGGATCCCGAGCGGTTCCAGGACGCGTGCGACGGCGTCGGCCGCGTTCCGTTCGTCCGCGATCGCGTCGTCGGCGACGCGCTGCTTGGCATCCGCGTCGGCGCGGCGCGCGGCGCGCGAACGGGCGCGCGCGAATGCCGCGACGGCGAGGACGATCGCGACGACGCTCAGCAGCGCCGTCTCGATCCACAGGTGCGCGATCGCGACGCCGACGTCGGCGAGGAACGCGACGATCGCGGCGACGACGAGCGCGCCGGCGAGCGCGCGTCCGCCGTCGCCTTCGCGGCGCGCGGCGGCGGCGGCGTGCGAGGCGGCGGCGGCGCGCGCGTGCGCGGCTTCGGCCTGCGCGGCGGCGGCGCGGAGCGCCGCCAGCGCGTCGTCGTCGAGCGTCCCCGCGTCGCGCGCACGCGCGGCCAACTCGTGCGCCTCCGCAGCGCCGAGCGCTTCGCCGGCGGCTTCGTCCGCGGCGGCCTCGGCGACGCCTTCGGCCGAGCGCCAGAGGTGATACGCCTCGGTGAGCGCGCCGACGCGTTCGGCCGGGAAGTCGGCGACGTCGTCGTACGCCGCGCGGTCGCTCTGCAGCGCCGCCAGCTCGGCGCGGTACTCCTTGAGCGCGCCAAGACGTGCGCGCAGGTGCGCGGCGCGCAGCGCGCGCGTGCGGCGCTCCAGTTCGGCGGTCGCGGCGAGATCGTGGTCGCGCTCGGCGCGCAGGGCCACGATTCGCTCGCGCAAGCTGCCCAGCTCCGCGAGCGCGGCGCGCGCGTCGGCCGCCGCACGCCGCTCGCGCTCCTCGCGCTCGCGCAGCGCCTTGAGCGGCGCGTTCTTGTGCGCGCGCTGCGTCCCGACGTGCTTGCGCAGCGCGTCGTCGAGCCGGCTCAGCGCACCGATCGCCGCATCTTCCTTCGGTCCGCCGCCGAGCGCGCGAGCGAGCGCGCCGGAGACGTCCTCGGCGGCGTCGACGTCGAACGCGACCGCGCGCTGGCGCGCGCACGCCGTCTGCGTGAAGACGTCGTGCGAGATGCGCAGGTGCGCCTCGCCCGGGACGAGCGACTTCCCTTTGCCTACGCGCGCCCCGGCGTCGTTGCCGTCGGCGTCGTAGACGCGGATCCCCTTCGTGTCGCGCTCGAACTCGCGGCGCACCTCCCACACGGCGCCGTCGGCGGTCTCGTAGCGCAGCGTCGTACCGAACGCGGCGCCGGACCACGGGCGCCAGCGGTCCTTCTCGCCGCGCTGCAAGCCGTACAGCGAAGCGACGAGCGCCGCGGCGAGCGTCGACTTCCCGGCTTCGTTCTGCCCGACGACGACGTTGAGCCCGGGACCGAAGGCGAACGCGCGATCGTGCAGCCGGCCGAAACCGGCGACGTGCAGCGAGAGCAGCTTCACGGCGCGGGCTCCGCGCCGTCGAACGCCGCGAGGGCATAGCGCAGCGCGGCGCGCGCGTCCTCGTCGCCGCCGTCGGCGCGCGCGAGCAGATCGGCGACCGCGCGCCCGCGGACGTTCGGCTCCCGCGCGATCGCGGCGTAGTCGGCGTCGACCGTCTCGTCGACGACCTCGATCGCGCCGAGCGCACCGCCGAAGCGGTCGGCGATCAGCTCGCGGTCGACGCGCGTCCCCGGCGCGACCGTGCCGTGCAGCCGTACGCGCAGGTAGTCGTCGCGGCCGAACGGGCGCAGCGCGTCCTCGAGCGCGCCGAGGACCGCGTGCTCGCTCGCGGCGTCGGCGAGCGCGACGTCGAGATCGCCCAGGCGCGTGCGCGCCGTCTCGACCGGTTCGATCGACACCGTGCCGTCACGCACCGTGACGACGAGCGCGCCGTGATTGCCGCGCTCGCCGAACTTGATCGGCTCCGGTGAGCCGGGGTACGCGAGCGCGGGGCCCTGCGCGTCGGCGACGACGGCGCCGTTGTGATAGTGTCCGACCAGGGCGCACGCGGCGCCGGCGGCACGGATCTCGGCGAGCGTGAACGGCGCGGTCGCGCGCTTGCCGGGCGGGCAGCGATCCTCGTCGCTGCCGTGGACGAGCGCGATCCGCACGCCGGGGCGCTCGAAACGTGCGCCCGCGAACGGACGTCCCGGCTCGGCCGGCGTGTGGCCGAATCCGTACACGGTGATGCCGTCGCCCAACGGGTGCGTGCTCCAGGTCGGCTCGGCGAAGACGTGCACGTTCGGGGGAAGGTCGTCGCGCGCGTACAGCGAGCGCGACGAGTACGGATCGTGATTCCCCGGCGCGACGAGGACCGGGCCGCCGAAGCGCGCGAACTGCTCGAAGAGGAAACGCGCCGTCTGCGGACCGGCTCGCTCGGCCTCGTAGAGGTCGCCGCCGATCGTCAGCGCGTCGGCACGCCGCTCGATCGCCAGATCGACGATGCGCACGAACGCGTCGGCCAGCGCGGCACGCCGGCGTACGCCGCCGCGCACCTCGGTGAAGGCGGTCTCGAGGTGGACGTCCGCGGCGTGGACGAGGGTCGTCGCCATCGCTCGTCCTCTTCGCCATGCGCGTAGGGAGCCGCCCTCCTGAATCGTGGGATCGACGGACGCGGCAGGCCGTCTTGGCGAGGTGCCGTAGCAGTGCTCGAGGATGGCTGGCACGGTCGGTCGGAGCTGGACGACGCGACGCGATCGCAAGCGCCGCCGGTTGGAGCGGCTGGCGCCGCTCGTCCGCGGCCGCACCTTCGCGGCCGACGATGCGGTCGCCGTGCTGGAAGCCGCGATCGAGCCGGGCGACCGCGTCGTCGTCGAAGGCGACAACCAGAAGCAGGCCGACTTCCTCACGCGGGCGCTCGCGCAAGTCGATCCGGCGCGCGTGTGCGACGTGCACCTGCTCTGTTCCGTGATCGCGCGCCCCGAGATCGTCGACCTGTTCGAACGCGGGATCGCGAGCAAGGTCGACTTCTCGTACGCGGGGCCCCAGGCGCTGCGGCTCGCGCAGCTCGTCGCCGACCGCACGGTAACGATCGGCGCGATCCACACCTACCTCGAGCTGTTCGCGCGGTACTTCATCGACCTGGTCCCCGACGTCGCGCTGATCGCGGCCGACGCGGCCGACGCCGACGGGAACCTCTACACCGGCGCGAACACCGAGGAGACGCCGACGCTGGTCGAGGCGACCGCGTTCCGCGACGGTCTGGTGATCGCGCAGGTCAACGCGCTCGCCGACGTGCTGCCGCGCGTCGACGTCCCCGGCTCGTGGGTCGATCTGGTCGTCGTCGGCGACCGGCCGTACGCGATCGAACCGCTCTTCACGCGCGACCCCGCGCAGATCGACGACGTGCAGGTGCTCATGGCGATGCTCGCGATCCGCGGCGTCTACGAGCCGCATCGCGTCCGCCGGCTCAACCACGGGATCGGCTTCGACACCGCCGCGATCGAGCTGCTCCTCCCCACCTACGCCGCATCGCTCGGGCTGCGCGGCGAGATCTGCACGCACTGGGCGGTCAACCCGCACCCGACGCTGATCCCCGCGATCGAGGACGGCTGGGTCGAGACGATCCACTGCTTCGGCGGCGAGCTGGGGATGGAGGCCTACGTCGCGGCGCGGCCCGACGTGTTCGCAACCGGCGCCGACGGCTCGCTGCGCTCGAATCGCGCGATCTGCCAGACGGCGGGGCTCTACGCGACCGACCTCTTCATCGGCTCGACGCTGCAGCTCGACCGCGACGCGAACTCCTCGACCGCGACGCGGGGCCGGATCGCGGGGTTCGGCGGCGCGCCGAACATGGGGAGCGATCCGCACGGCCGCCGTCACGTCACGCCGACGTGGTGGACCGGCTCGCTCGAGGACGGGATCCGGCGCGGGCGCAAGCTCGTGGTGCAGCTCGTCGAGACGTTTCGCGAGAGCGGAAAGCCGACGTTCGTCGAGCGGCTCGACGCGCTCGATCTCGCGCGCGACGCCAACCTCGCGATGCCGCCGGTGATGATCTACGGCGACGACGTCACGCACGTCGTCACCGAGGAAGGCGTGGCCTACCTCGACCGCGCCGCGAACGTCGACGAGCGGCGCGCCGCGCTTGCCGCGATCGCCGGCGTCACGCCGGTCGGGATGCTGCGCGATCCGGCGGAGACGGAACGGCTGCGCCGCGCGGGTGTCGTCGCGTTTCCGGAAGACCTCGGCGTGCGGCGCGGCGACGCGCGGCGCTCGCTGCTCGCCGCGCGCACGATGAAGGATCTGGTCACCTGGTCGGGCGGGTTGTACGATCCGCCCGCGCGCTTCCGGAGCTGGTGAGGTCATGGAGACGCTGACGTACGAACGCTCCGGCGGGACGCCCGTCGCGCGCCGCGCGCACGTCGGCGTCGTCGCCTCGGGCGATCTCGAGCTGCTGCTCGAACCGGCGGACACCGGGCTGCGCGTGCGGGTCGCGACGACCGCCGGCGGTTACGGCGAGACGTGGCGCGCGGTCTTCGATCGCTTCTTCGCGCGCGAGCCGATCGCGGCGTCGATCGAGATCAACGACTTCGGCGCGACCCCGGCGGTCGTCGCGCTGCGGTTGGAGCAGGCGCTCGAGGCGGCGCGGTGACGATCGAACCGTCGTTCGCCGAGGCGAGCGCACGCGAGCGCGCGCGGGCGATCCTCGATGCGGGGACGTTTCGCGAGCTGCTCGACCCGTTCGCACGCGTCGCTTCGCCGCATCTCGCCGCGCAGGGGCTCGTCGCGCAGAGCGACGACGGCGTCGTCGTCGCGCGGGGGGCGCTCGCCGGGGTCGATGCGGTCGCGATCGCGACCGAGGGCCGCTTTCTCGGCGGCTCGATCGGCGAGGTCGGCGGCGCGAAGATCGCCGGCGCGCTCGAATTGGCCGCACGCGATCTGCGCGCGGGGCGCGCGTTTCGGCCGGTGCTGCTCATCGACAGCGGCGGGATCCGCGTGCAGGAGGCGAACCTCGCGCTCCTCGCGCTCGCCGAGATCCACGACGCGATCCTCGCCTGCGAACGCTACGCGCCGGTCGTCGCGCTGATCGGCGGGCGCGTCGGCGCGTACGGCGGGATGGCGATCGCGACCGCGCTCTGCCGCACGATCGCGATGAGCGAGGGCGCACGCTATGGGCTCAACGGCCCCGAGGTCGTCGAAGAGGAGGCCGGGATCGCGGAGCTCGACAGTCGCGACCGGCCGCGGATCTGGCGCATCTCCGGCGGACGCGCGCGCGTCGCGCAGGGCGTCGCGCAGATGCTCGTCGAGGACACGCACGCCGCGTGCCGCGCCGCGGTCCTGGCCGCGTTCGGCGACGTCGAGGCACGCGTATGAGCCGCGGCCGGGTCTGGATCGACGCGCTCGCCGGGACGCGCGCGATGCCGCTCCCCGACGGGCCGGCGTCGGTCGTCCTCGCGGACGCGCCGCTCGGCGCGGGCACGGCGCGCTACGTCGCGGTCGTGCCGAACCCCGCCTCGCGCGCGCACCGCGCGCGCAACGGCGAGATGGGGATCGACGAAGGCTACGGCCTCGCCGCGGCGATCGACACGACCCCGCCCGGGAGCGCGCTCGTCGCGATCGTCGACGTTCCCGGCCAGGCATTCGGCGCGCGGGAAGAGGCGGATGCGCTGCAGCGCTCGCTCGCCGCGGCGGTGAGCGCGTACGTCGCGGCGCGCGAGCGCGGACCGGTCCTCGCGCTCGTCGTCGGGCGCGCGATCTCCGGCGCGTTCCTCGCGCACGGGTTGCAGGCGTCATGGCTGGGTGCGCTGCGCGACCCGGGCGTCGAGGTCCACGTGATGTCGGCGCCGTCGGTTGCGCGCGTCACGCGCTCGAGCGCGGAGGAGGTGGCGCGGATCGCGCGGATCGTCCCCGCGACGGCGCGCGACGTGGAGACGTTCGCGTCGTTCGGCGCGCTCGACGCACTGCTCGACGTGACCGACGCCGACGCGCCGGGCGACGCCGACGTCGCCCGCGTGCGCGACGTGCTGGCGCGCGCCGCCGCCGATCCGTCGCTCGCCGGACGCCGTCCGGTCGATCGGCTCGCGCGCGGCGGCGGGACGCGCACGCTCTCGCGCGCGGTGCGCGTGCGGCTCGAGCGGGACTGGTGATCGCGTTCCTCTTCCCGGGCCAAGGCTCGCAGCATCCGGCGATGCTCGCGCGCGAGGATCCGCATCTCGCCGCCGTTCTCGACGAGGCGCGCGCCGTGCTGGGCTTCGACCTGCGTGCCGCTTTCGCGCAAGCCGGCGCGGCGCGCGACACGCGGCTCGTGCAGCTCGCGCTCCTCGCCGACGGCGTCGCTTCGGCGCGCGCGTGCACCGCGGCCGGGATCGTCCCGGAGGCCGTCGCGGGCCACTCCGCCGGCGCGTTCGGCGCCGCGGTCGCCGCCGGCGCCCTCGCCTTCGCCGACGCGCTGCGGATCGTCGAGCGCCGCGGCGCGCTGCTCGCCGCGGCGTTCCCCTCCGGCTACGGGATGGCGGCGCTCGTCGGGCTCGATGCGGCGGCCGTCGACGCGCTCGTCGCCGAGGCGGCCGAAGGCGAACCGCTCTTCCGCTCCAACCAGAACGCGGAACGTCAGTTCGCGCTCTCCGGCGCAAGCGCGGCGCTCAATCGCGCCGTCGCGCTCGCGCCGAACCGCGGCGCTGCGTCGGCGCGGCTGCTGGACGTCGCGATCCCTTCGCACTGCGCGCTCTGCGCGCCGATCGCGGAGGCGCTCCACGCGCAGTTCGACGACCTGCCGCTCGGGCGCCCGCACGCGCGCGTCGCCGGGAACGTCGGCGGCCGGCTCTTGCGCGACGCGCACGCGATCGTCGCCGACGCGCTGGAGAACGTCGCGCACCCCGTCTCGTGGTTCGATGCGACGACCGCGCTCGCGGAAGCCGGTACGATGCTGTTCGTCGAGATGCGCCCGGGCAGGATTCTGCGCGATCTCGCGGCGACGGCGTTTCCCGATCGCCGTGCCGTCGCGGTCGAGGACGGTCTTGCGAACGTCCTCGCCGCTGCGGCTGATCGCTAGAACGCGGTCGTCCCGTCCGGCGTGCCCAGGCCCGTCGGGCCGTCGTAACCGACGACGGCGTTGCAGAAGTACGTCGTCGTGCAGGTGCCGTTCGATCCGCTCGTGACGTCGTAGAGCGCACCGGTGTTGGCGTACGCGTTGGACGCAGTACTGAGCGTGGTTCCGGCGAGACCGTAGATCGCGGCGATCGCCGGCGCGCCGACGCTCGTGCCGCCGAAGACCAGCCAACCGGAGAGACCTTGATACGCGTAGCTGTCGTAGACGGCGACGCCCGTGTACGGATCGGCGACGTACGAGACGTCACCGACCATGCGCCGCGCGCACGACGGATCCGTCTGCCAGCTCGGCTTCGCGATGTACGCGCTGCAGCCGCTTCCGGTCCCGGTCCACACGGTCTCGCTCCAACCGCGCGTGTTCGTCGCGGTATTCAGCGAGGTGCCCCCGACCGCCGTCACGGTCGCGTACGACGCCGGCGACTCGACGCCGTATCCGGCGTCGCCGTTCGAGACGGTGATCGCGATCCCGCTGTGGCTGTACGCGGACGCGTACGTCGCGACGCTCGAGGACTCGCTCCCGCCGTAGCTGTTGGAGATTGCGACGGCGCCCAGCGAGGCGGCCGTGTTCTCCGCCGTGGCCAGGTCGGAGAAGCTCGCGGAGTTCGCCTCGACGACCACGATGTGGCAGTTGGGGCAATTCGCGGAGACCATGTCGACGTCGAGCGAGATTTCCTGCGACCAGGATGCGCTCTTCCGCGGCACCGTGTTCGTCCCGGTCTGTCCGACCTTCTCGAAGCAGCCGTTTGCGGTCGTGCACGGCGGAAGGCCGTAGTGGGAGCGGTAGACGCCCAAATCGCTCTCGAGGTTCGGATCGTCATACGCGTCGACGATGGCGACGAGCCGGCCGCTCCCGCCCGATGAGGCGACACCTGCGGTGCCGTACGCCGACTGCAGATTCGCCGGACCATAGCCGCTCGCGGTCGTCGCGGCCGGCTTCCGCGCCGCGCTGAGCGAAGCGCGCCGTTGCGCTTCGATGCGGCCGCTTTGCGTGAGCACGTACGCGAAGCAGCGGACGTCCTCACCCGTGCCTTGCGCGCACGACGGTACGAAGTCGCCGGCCGCGAGACCTCTCTGGAAGTCCGAAGGCGTGAGCGGTGTCGATCCCGGCACGCCCGACGGCGGCGCGACGTTCATACTGCCGCCGCCGCACCCAGCAAGAAGCAGCGTGCCGATAATGACACCTGCCAATAGAGATCGTTTCACCCGGTACCCCGATCGTTGTCATGGAATGCGAACGGGGACCCCGTGGTCACCCATCCGCGGAGTTACGATCCGCCGAAAAATCGGCGTGCCGGATCGTTCTTCCTTTTCCAAGCGGGCCAAGGGGCCCGGAACGTGATCGGTGCTACGCCCCTAGGCGATCGGCGAGTTCTTCGACGCTCGTTACCGCGACGTCGATTCCGGCGTCGGCGGCGAGATTGGTGGTCTGCTGCGGGCCGTACTCGGTGGGGCGCAGGATGAACGCGGTGCGCATCCCCTGCGCCGCGGCGGCCTGCAGATCGTCGTTGTGCGCGGCGACCATCATGATCCGCTCCGGCGGTATCGCGAGCAGCCGCGCGGCGCCGCGGTAGACCTCGGGATCGCGCTTGTAGCGGCCGAAGCTCTCCGCGGAGAAGATCAGGTCCATCGGGAGCGGCGCGCGGCGCGCGAGATCGACCAGGAGCCGGAAGCTGCCGTTGGAGAGCGTGCCCAGGATGTAGCGCGCGCGCAAACGCTCCAACCCGCGCACCGTGTCGGGCCACGGCCGCAGACGATGCCAGCGATCGACGCACCAGGTGCGCGCCGCCTCGTCGAGCACCGTCGCGAACCCGTGCTCCGCGGCGAGTGCGTCGAACGTGACGCGGTTGATCGCATCGAAGTTCGCCCATGGCTCCTCGCCCCGCGCGATGCGCGCGAATGCCGGCTTCTGCGCGTTGCGCCACGCGTCGACGAAAGCGGGCCACTCGACGCGCAGACCGCGTTCGTCGCCGAACGCGGTCAGGTCGTCGATCAGGCTCGTGCGCCAGTCGACCAGCGTGCCGAAGGTGTCGAAGAGGAGCGCTTCGACGCCGTTCACGCGGTCAGGTACTTGTGGAACCACGCCAGCGTGCGGGTCCAGGCGTCGGCGGCGGCGCTCGGGACGTAGCGCGGGCGCGTGTCGTCGAAGAATGCGTGTCCCGCCTCGTCGTAGATCTTCACCGCGTGCGGCGCGGTAAGGCGGGCGAACATCGCGGTGACGTCCTCGGCCTTGATCGAAGTGTCGCGCGCGCCGTAGCTTCCCAGCAGCGGGGTCGTGATGCGGCTGGTGAAGTCGAACGTCGACGCGGTCGTCGGCGCGCTGCTCGCGGTACCGGGGCGCACGCTGCCGTAGAAGACGGAGGCCGCGGCGAACGCCTTCGAGTCGATGATCTGCTGGATCGCGATCCCACCGCCCATGCAGAAGCCGAGGATGCCGATCGACGCGTCGTGCGCCTGCGTGCGAATCCAGTCGTGCGCGGCGAGTATATCGGTGGGGATGAAGCCTTGCGCGAACATCTTCTGCGCCGCGGCCGTGAACGGAGCGATGTCGGTCGCGCCGTCACCGTTCGGAGCATCGACGCGATCGAAGAGCTGCGGGGCGATCGCGATGAAGCCCGCCTTCGCGAGCCGGCGCACGACGTCGCGGATCTGCGTGTCGACACCCCAGATCTG
>DATJHK010000085.1:0-21996 GCA_035493875.1 Candidatus Limnocylindria bacterium | reverse complement strand
GAGCGGCGGCGCGTGCTTCTCGGCATCGGCGTTCATCCGCACCGTCAGCAGCGTCGAGGCGGCCTGCTGGCCGCCCATCACGCTGATCCGCGCGTTCGGCCACATCCAGAGCTGGCGAGGCCCGTACGCGCGGCCGCACATCCCGTAGTTCCCGGCGCCGAAGCTCCCGCCGATCACGACGGTGAACTTCGGGACCTCGGCGCACGCGACGGCCGTGACGAGCTTCGCGCCGTCCTTGGCGATCCCGCGGTTCTCGTACTCCTTACCGATCATGAACCCAGTGATGTTCTGCAAGAAGACGAGCGGGATACCGCGCTGCGCGCACAGCTCGATGAAGTGCGCGCCCTTGAGCGCCGACTCGCTGAAGAGAATCCCGTTGTTGGCGAGGATCCCGACCGGATGCCCCTCGATGTGCGCGAAACCGCAGACGAGCGTCGTGCCGTAGCGCGCCTTGAACTCCGCCAGCTCCGAGGCGTCGACGATCCGCGCGATCACCTCGCGCACGTCGTACGACTGCCGCGGATCGGCCGGGACGATCCCGTACAGCTCCTGCGGATCGCGGACGGGAGGGAGCGGCGCGCGCACCGGCCACGGATCGTAGGGGCGGCGTTCGAGGTGCGCGACGATCTGGCGCACGATTCCGAGTGCGTGCTCGTCGTCGACGGCGTAGTGGTCGGCGACGCCGCTGATCCGCGTGTGAACGTCGGCGCCCCCCAGCTCTTCGGCGCTCACGATCTCGCCGGTCGCCGCCTGGACCAGCGGCGGTCCGCCCAGGAAGATCGTCCCCTGGTCCTTCACGATCACCGACTCGTCGGCCATCGCCGGGACGTACGCGCCGCCCGCGGTGCACGAGCCCATCACGGCCGCGATCTGCGGGATCCCCTGCGCCGACATCCGTGCCTGGTTGTAGAAGATGCGCCCGAAGTGGTCGCGGTCGGGGAAGACGTCGGCCTGGAGCGGCAAGAATGCGCCGCCGGAATCGACCAGATAGATACACGGCAAGCCGTTCTGCTCGGCGATCTCCTGCGCGCGCAGATGCTTCTTGACCGTCATCGGGTAGTACGTCCCGCCCTTGACGGTCGCGTCGTTCGCGACGACGACGCAGTCGGTGCCGCAGATCGTCCCGATCCCGGTGACGATCCCGGCGGCCGGCGCGTCGTCGCCGTACATCCCGTGCGCGGCGAGCGCCGAGAATTCGAGGAACGGCGTCGCGGGATCGACGAGGCGGTCGATCCGGTCGCGCGCGGTCAGCTTGCCGCGCTTGCGGTGGCGTGCGACGGCGGCCGCGCCGCCGCCTTCGCGCACGCGCGCGAGCTGCGCGCGCAGATCCTCGACCAGCGCGCGCATCGCCTCCGCGTTGCGCGCGAACTCGGCCGAGCGGCTGTCGATCTTGGTCGCCAAGAGGCTCACGCTGCCGGATTTAAGCTCGTGTGAGAATATCCATCCCACCGGCCGCTTCGGCGGGCCGGGAGGCTATGATCGTCCCGTGGCCGCCTCGACGACGTCACCGTCCGCCTCGTACCGCCCCGCCGGCACCCTCGACGCCGCGGCGGCGCTGCAGCCCTACGCGGGCCCCTGGAACGCCCGGCTCGCCGCGCACCTCGCCCGCCGCGCCGGCTTCGGCGGCTCGCCGGCCGACGTCGCGCAACTCGCCGCGACGACGATGAACGGCGCGGTCGACCGCTTCATCCGCTTCGCCGACACCTCGGCGCTCCCGCCGCCCCCGGCGCTCGAGCCGCCGCAATTCCCGCGCCGGGCGCTGCGCGGCCAACCGGCACCGAACGCCGAGGAGCGGATGGCGGCGATGAAGGCCAAGCGCCTCTCGCGCCGCCGCAACCTGATCGCCCTTCAGACGTGGTGGCTCGAGCGCATGATCGCGAGCCCCGCGCCGCTGCAAGAGAAGATGACGCTCTTCTGGCACGGGCACTTCACGAGCGCGATCAACGAGAAGAACGTCACCGCGCAGATGATGCTCGCGCAGAACCAGCTCTTCCGCCGCAACGCGCTCGGCGACGTACGGGCGCTGACGCTCGCGGTCTCGCAGGACCCCGCGATGCTGCGCTATCTCGACAACAGCGTCAACGTCAAGGCGCACCCGAACGAGAACTACGCGCGCGAGCTGATGGAGCTCTTCACGCTGGGGATCGGGAACTACACCGAGCGCGACGTCCGCGAGTCGGCGCGCGCCTTCACGGGCTGGACGTACCGGCTCGACCGCGAGACCGGCTACGGAACGTTCGTCGCCGACGACCGCCGGCACGACGACGGCGTCAAGACGTTCCTCGGCCGCAGCGGCGCCTTCGACGGCGCCGACATCGTGCGCATCATCTTCGAGCAGCCCGCGGCGCCGCGTTTCCTCGCGACCAAGCTGCTCGCGTTCTTCGTCTACCAGGACCCCGAGCCGGAGCTGGTCGATCAGGTCGCCGCGCTGATCGTGCGCAAGGGCTTCGTGCTGCAGACGGTGCTGTCGACGCTGCTCCGTAGCCAGGTGTTCTACAGCGACCGCGCGTACCGCGCGCTCGTCAAGAGCCCGGTCGAGTTCGTCGTCGGAACGCATCAGCTCTTCGGGAGTCCGCAGGTCGTGCCGTTCGAGCTCGCGACGCTGCGCTCGATGGGGCAGGTGCTGTTCTACCCGCCGAACGTGAAGGGGTGGGACGGCGGCGCCGCCTGGATCAACAGCCAGACGGTGCTGACGCGCGAGAACTTCGCCAACGCGATCGCGCAGAGCCCCGCGATGCTCACCGACGCGCCATGGCTCTCGTCGGCGGCGCGCACGATGGACCCGCGCAACGTCGCGCGTACGCTGACCACGACGATGCTGCAGGGCGACGTCTCCCCGGCCGCCGACGCGCAACTGATCTCCTATCTCGACGGCGACGGCCAGTCGACGCTCTCCGCGCTCTCGGTCGAGAACGCCGACGAGCGCGTCCGCCGCGCCGCGTACCTGACGATGGCGATGCCCGCGTACCAGCTAGCTTGAGGAACGACATCACATGAAGCGCCACGCATTTCTCCTCGGTGCCGTCTCGGGGCTCGCCGTCGTCGGGCGCGCCGACGACCTGTTCGCGCAAGCCCTCGCGCAGACGCCGCTCGCATCCGCGCCGGACCGCGTGCTGCTGGTGATCAACTTCCAGGGCGGGAACGACGGGATCAACACGGTCGTGCCGTACGCGAGCCCCGACTACTATCGCTACCGTCCGACGCTCGGCGTCGCGCAATCCGAGGTGCTGCGCCTCGACGATGCGGTCGGGCTCAACCCCGTGCTCGCGCCGCTCAAGAAGCTCTATGACGCCGGAAGCGTCGCGATCGTGCAGGGTGTCGGGTATCCCGATCCCGATCACTCGCACTTCCGCTCGACCGAGATCTGGCAAACCGCCGCGCCGGCGACGTACGAGTCGACCGGCTGGCTCGGGCGCTATCTCGACGGCGCCGGTCTTCCGAAGGCGAATCTCTTCAACGCCGTCGCGATCAGCAACGTCCTTCCCGAAGTGCTCATCGCGCGCAGCACGGACGTCCCGGCGATCGACGCGCTGCAGGGCTACGGGCTGCGCAGCGACCGCAGCCCGGCCGACCGCGAAGCCTTCCACGAGTTCGTCCGCGACACGACGGTTCCGTTCCGCTCGCCGTTCCTCGCGCAGGTCGCCGAGATCGAGGACCACGCGCAGCGCGGCGCGCAGGAGCTGCCGCGGCTCGTCGCCGGCTACAAGACCGACGCGTCGTACCCCGCGACTCCGCTCGGACGCAGCCTCGCGCTCGCGGCGCAGATCGTCGGCTCGCAGCTCGGTACACGCGTGCTCTACGTGCAGCACGGCTCGTTCGACACGCACACGACGCAGAAGCAGACCCAGGACCGGCTGCTGGGCGACTTCGCGAATGCGATCGCGGCGTTCTACGCCGATCTCGCCGCGCACGGCAACGATCGCCGCGTCCTGACGTTGACGTTCAGCGAGTTCGGCCGGCGCGTCGAGGAGAACGCCAGCCGCGGCACCGATCACGGCGAGGCCGCGCCCGTGTTCTTGATCGGCGGCGGGATCAAGGGAGGCCTCTACGGGCAGCACCCCGACCTCGCGCAGCTGAACATGGGAAATTTGCCCTTCACCACCGACTTTCGCGCCGTCTACGCGACGGTGATCGAACGCTGGCTGGGGCGTCCGTCCGCGCCGATCGTCGGATCCGGGTTCGAGGTGCTGCCGCTCTTGGCATAACGCGCGGAATTCGCTGCGCTCCGTCCCAGCCGCGTCTAAGGCATGCGCTCGCTCTCCAAGGCTTCGCGGCACCCGCGCTGCGAATGGCGGGTGATGGTCGCCCGCCGCGTTTTCGCGCTCGTCCCACTCCTCGCGCTCATCCTCGCTGCCGTGCCGTTCGCGGCGCCGGCAGACGAAAGCCCGTCACCGCTGCCCGCGTTCGCCGAACCCTCCGTCTCGCCCGATCACCGTGAGATCGCCTTCGTCTCCGGCGGAGACATCTGGAGCGTCTCCGCGAACGGTGGGAACGCGCATCTCCTTGCGGCGGTCGACGGCACGGCTTCGCGGCCGCTCTACTCGCCCGACGGAACCCGCATCGCGTTCGTCTCGTCGCGGCCCGGCGCGTACGGCATCTACGTGCTGACGATCGCCGGGGGTGCGCTTACGCGGCTCACGCACGGCGACGCGCTGCCGGAGCTCGACGGCTGGTCGGCGGACGGCCGCACGATCTACTTCACCTCGAACGCCAACAACATCGGCTACGACGGCGACATCATGCAGGTGCCGGTGGACGGCGGAACGCCGGTGCGTGCGGTCACGGAGACGTTCGTCAACGCGATGGAGGCTGCGCCGTCGCCCGACGGCCACACGATCGCGTACGTCCGCAACGGCTTCGTCCAGTGGTGGCGCCGTGGGCACAGCCACATGGACGAGGACGAGATCGTGCTCGACCGCCTCGACACGCACCGCTACGAGACCGTGACGACCGGGACCGCCAAGGATCGCTGGCCGATGTGGTCGCCGGACGGGCACACGTTGTACTTCGTCTCCGACCGCAGCGGGAACGACGAACTGTGGGCCGACGACGGTGGGCGTTTTCGGCAGTTGACGGGGCTGCACGGCGAGACCGTGCTCTGGCCGACGATCTCGCGCGACGGCAAGCTGATCGCGTTCGAACATGGGATGGCGCTCTGGACCTACGACCTCGAGACCGGCGCGACGCGCAAGTTGTCGATCGAGCTGCAGGGGCTTCCCGACGTCACGACGCCGCAGCACGTCGTCGAGACCGGCAATTTCTCGGCGCTCAGCGTTTCACCGGACGGCAAGAAGATCGCATTCGTCGCGCGCGGTCATCTCTTCGCCGCCGACGCGCAGAACGGCGGCGACGCGCAGCTCGTCCCCAGCACCCAGCCCGCCGCCGACGCGCTCCCGGTGTGGGCGCCCGGAAGCCGCCGCATCGCCTACGTCGTCGACCGCGGGACGGAACAGGCGATCGCGACGTACGACTTTCCCGACGGACCGGAACGGATCGCGACGCCGCCCGGCCATCACGACGACTACCCGCACTGGTCGCCCGACGGCAAGACGCTCGCGTTCGTGCGCGACGGCGTCGAGCTGCACCTCCTCGACGTCACGACGCACGTCGATCGCACCCTGACGCGCGGCGTAATGGACCGCCGCCCGTTCGGCGACGAGGGCGACATCGCGTTCTCGCCGGCCGGGGACTGGATCGCATACGTCGATCAGAGCGGGAGCGGCTATTCCAACGTGCGCGTCGTGCCCACCAGCGGTGGCCCCTCACGGCCGGTCACGTTCCTGCCGAACACCGACGGCGGTCCCGTGACGTGGTCGCCGGACGGCACGAAGCTCTTCTTCGTGACCTCGCAGCGCACCGAGCCGGGCGACGTCGCGGAGATCGATCTGATCCCGCAAGCGCCGCATTTTCGCGAGGACGCGTTCCGCCATCTCTTCGATCAGCAGCCCGTGCGCCCCGAACTGCCGTCGCGCGCGCTGCCGACGGCGGCGCCGCGGCCGCGGCCACGTGCGAGCGTCTCGCCGCGCCCGCGCGCGTCGGCCGTCCCGGCCGGGCCGACGACGAAAATCGTGTTCGACGGGATTCGCGACCGTCTGACGCTGCTCGAGACCGGGCTCGACGTCGCGAGCGTGCGCGTGACGCCGGACGGGAATACGCTCGTGCTCGTCGCGAACGACGCCGACGAACAGAACCTCTACACGTTCTCGATCGATCCGACCTCGACCGATCCGCAGGTTGCGCGGCAGCTGACGAACAGCGCCGGCCCCAAGAACGCGCTCGCGCTCTCGCCCGATGGGACGAGCGCGTACTACCTGGACGGCGGCCGGGTGTGGAACGTCGGGCTCGACTCGCGGAGCGCGCGCCAGATCCCGCTCGCTGCTGAGTTCGACGTCGACTTCGCGCGTGAGCGCAGGATCGTGTTCAACCAGGCCTGGTCGCTGCTCGACCGCTGGTACGCCGATCCGAAGTTCCACGGCGTCGATTGGAACGCGGTCTATCGCGAGTATGAGCCGTATGCGCTCGGTGCGCGCACGCGCACGGAGTTTCGGCGCGTCCTCGAGCTGATGCTCGGCGAGCTGAACTCCTCGCACATGGGCCTGAGCGCGGCGCAGTCGTTCGGTCCGGCCCCGGGGTACACGACGGGTCGACTCGGGGTGCAATGGGACACCCAGGAGTACGAAGGTACCGGTCGTTTACGGATCGCGCGAATCGTGCCGCTCGGGCCGCTCGCATTGACCGGACGCATCGCCGTCGGTGACGACGTTCTGGCGGTGGCCGGGACGGCGGTCGATCGCCATACCGATGTCAACGCGCTCTTGGCTCACCGTGTCGGCAAACGCACCGAGCTGCGCATCGCGCCGCACGGTAACGCCGCCGAAGCGTACACGATCGCCGTCATGCCGGTCGACCTTCCGACCGAGCAAGATCTCCTCTACCGCGCGTGGGTGGCTTCGCGACGCGCGTACGTCGAGAAGATCAGCGGCGGCCGGATCGGCTACGTCCACCTCTTCGACATGAGTGCCGACGCGCTCCGGAAGTTCGAGCTGGATCTCGACGTGCAGAATCGTCAGAAGGAGGCCGTGATCGTCGACATCCGCAACAACGAGGGCGGCTTCGTGGACCCGTATGCCGTCGACGTGCTGACGCGCCGCGAATATGCGCGCTTCATCTCGCGCTTCGGGAACGACGCGCCGGAGCGCACCTCCCTCGGCGAGCGCGTCCTCGACCGCCCAACGGCATTGGTCGTCAACGAGCACAGCCTCTCGGACGCCGAGAACTTCACCGAGGCGTATGAACAGCTCCATGCCGGTCCGGTCGTCGGTGAACCGACCGCCGGATGGATCATTTTCACGAGCGCCGCGACGCTCGCCGACGGGTCGACGCTGCGTTTGCCGTCGACGCGCGTGATCGGCGCGAACGGCGTCGATCTCGAGCTGCATCCGCGGCCGGTCGACGTGCAGGTCGACGACCCGCCGGGCGCCGCCGTGCGCGGGGACGATCCGCAGCTCGACGCGGCGGTGCGCGTCTTGCTGCGCCGCGTTACCGCGCGGCGCTGAGCGCGCGCCGCCGACACAAGTCGAAGGGCCGTCTCGTATGCGAGACGGCCCTTCGCGTGCCTGCGGCGTTCAGGGCTTAGCCCCCACCGGCGATCGGCGTTTCGAACACGCGGTTGATCTCGGCGTTCCAGGCCGCGTCCATCTGCTCGACGGTGAGTGCGTGCGAGTAGTCGGGGTGGAACGTGCGGTCGATCCCGGATTCGTCGGTCGGCTTGGGCGCCGGGGCGCTGACGCGTGAGATGCTGACGTTGCGCGCGTCGTTGTGCACGGGCTGGGCGGGGGCGGCGGTGGGGGCCGCGGCTGCGGCGCCGGCAAGCGCGGCGACGAGTACCGCAGCCGCCAGCGGCGTGGTGATCAATTTCTTCATGGGGTCTCCTGGTGTGGGGCGTTCTTCCGGGACTACGTCACGCAAGGCAACGACGGATCGCCGCGCGTGCGGGCACACCTCACGCTCGTACGGAGATTCGCTCAGGCATTGCGGTCCGGTGCCGACATATGTCGTCGGGTAGCGCTCGCGCGCTGTGTCATCGTCGTCCGCGTCTGAATCGTCCGACTGCAGAAACACAAAGGATTTCGTGCAGGTTTCGGCGCGTCACTGCACCGCGATCTTCGCCATCATCCCGCCGTCTTCGTGATCGAGGATGTGGCAATGATAGAGAAATGTTCCACGGATGACGGGATCGCGGAAATCGATCAACACGGTGACTCGAGCAGGGTGCAGCTGACCCTGGACCCCGTGGCCCTGCGGCGGGATGTCGACGGTGTCGAGCCATCGCGGATTCGGTTGTGCGACGCCGTTGACGCTCTCGACGACGAAGTGCGCTTGATGGATGTGGAAGGCGTGAACTTCGTCGGTGTCGTTCTCGAGCGTCCACTCCTCGACGGTCCCCGAATGCGCGACGATCGTCGGCGGCGCGGCCGGATCGTAGCGCCGCTCGTCGAGATAGAAGCCGTTCGCGTCTTCCTCGAAGTGGATCGTGCGCTGCGCCGCGGGCGCGGGGAGCGCGACGCGATAGAACTGCGAGCGGCGCAGCGATTGCGGCGCGCGCACGCGCGCGAGCGTCGTCGCGCCGCCGTCGTCGCGCAGCACGCCGAGGACGACTTGCGGGTTCGTGTCGCCGGCCGGTCCCGCGTCGTAGCACTTCGAGACGAGCGCGGCGGGCTGCTTGGGACCGGTGACGAGAAACTCGGCGCGCCCCGCGGGCGGGATGAGGATGTCGCTCATCGTGAGCGACTGCGGGCCGCCGGGATAGTCGTGGAGCGGCACGCCGTCCTGTGCGACCAGCGTGAGCTGCGCACCATCGATCGAGAGATCGAAGTGACGATGTCCCGAGGCGTTCACGACGCGGAAGAGCTGCGTCTCGCCGGGACGGATCCCGATCGTCGCGAGCGCGACGCCGTTGATCGTCGGCGCCGCGTCGGTCTCCGGCGTGCACGCCGGACCCGCGTCGGTGTCGTTCGCGCGCCGCAGCGCGGCGACGCGCCGTCGCCGTGCGAGCTCGCCGGCGGCATACGACGGATCGGTCGGGACGTCGCCCAGGATGATGACGCGCTCGCGCAGCCCCGCGGCCGCCTGCACCTCGCTCGCGATCCCCTCGACGACGATCGCGCCGGCCATCCCGTTGCCGACCTCCCACGAGGAAAGCCCGTGCGGATGCGGATGGTACCAGTAGAGCCCCGGCGGCTGATCGGGATTGATCTGCACGACGTAGTCGACCGCGCCGCCTGGCGCGGCGTTCGTCGCGATCACCTCGTCGCCGGGCTGCACCGGCGCCGAGCTCAAGCCGTGGAAGTGCAAGTTCGCGTTCGACATCACGCCGACCGCGCAGAACTCCGGCAGCGTGTTCACGAAGTGCAGCCGGATCGTGTCGCCGGGCTGCACGCGAATCGTCGGCGCCGTCTCTTGCCCGTCGAAGAAGAAGGCGGGCCGTCCGTTCGCGTCGAGACGCGCCTCCAGGGTGAGCGATGCGACGCCGTTCCGGCTGACGACCTCGGGGAGGAGGGGCAACGCGGGCGGTCCGTTCGTTCCGCCGCGGACGGGCGGGGGAACGGCGGTTCCGATGTTCTTGCCGCCGCCGCACGAGACGAGCGCGAAGACGCCGGCGATCAGCGCGGCGGTGAAGAGACGGTGCGTCATCACAGCGCGAACAGGAACGACGACGAGGTGATGTGCTGCAGGCGTCCCGCCTCATCGCGCTGCGCGGTTTGGAAGAGCGTCAGCCGCGTGTTGCGCGAAAGGCGGGTTCCCAAGCCGGCGGTGATCGCGCGGCCGAAGCTGCTGCCGCGCGTCGCATCCCAGCGCGCGACCGCGAAGCTGCGATCGCCCAGCGCTTGGCGCACCTGCAGAAAACCGCCGCTGGTCTGCAACGCGTCGCCGTAGACGTCCGCCGCGGTGTCGTTCCCGATCTGGTAGACGGCGTTGACGGTCGTGCGCCGGCGCTCCCAGCCGACGCCGAAGCCGTTGCGCCAGAAGCGGTCGCGGTAGTTGAACGCCTGCGTCGCGTTGTAGCCGAGGCCGTGCAAGAGGCGCGAGCCGGCGTAGCGATAGGCGTTCAGCGTCCAGTCGCCCAGATCGCGCTCGAGCGTGAACATCGTGTCGACGCCGTACGCCGGGAGGCCCGATTGCGTGTCGTGCCCCTGCAGAAACGAGACGGTTCCGGCGAGCCCGCGGCCCGGATCGCCGACCCCGATCTGGCCGCCGATCTTCGGCAAGAAGAAGTTGAACGGGTTGTCGCCCGCGGTTTGATCCCAGATCGCGTAGTGCAGCGTCGTCTCGCGGAACGTCTCGGGATCGAGCGGGAGCGGCAAGGTGAACTGGCCGGCGCGCAGCGTCACCGGGATCCTTGCCGCGTCCGGGGTGGCGCGGTATGCGTACCAGACGTCGCGCGGGACGCCGGGCTCACCGCCGTCGACGACGTACGCCTCCGCCCAGTACGAGCCGCGCGGCCCGGCCGCACCGCCCAGCAACAGCTCGACCTCGTCTACGATCGTCTTGGGAAGCGGCCCGGAGCTTTCCTCATCGCTTCCGCCGCCGCTCGCGTACGCCAGCTCGACGCGCAACGCGACCGGAAAGGCCGGCTTCGGCGCGAGGCCTTTGATGCGGTAGCCGTTGGCCATGAACGTCTGACCGAATGCCGTGAGGTGGGGGACTTCCGTGTGGCACGCCTGACACGAGAGGCCGTAGCGGTGGGCGAACACCGGGATCGCCTCCGCCGGCCGAGGCGAGAACGCCAGCGCCGCGCCTCCGAGGGCCAACCCGACCGCAAGCCACCGTGGCATAGGACCTCCTAACGCAGACGTTAGGATATCCTAATTTAAAACTAAGGCAAACCTTCCTGCTTCCGGGCGAAGGCGGCGAGCGCGTCGTACCAGGCGGTCTGCTCCTCTCGGGTGGAGTGAGCATTGGCACCGCTGGGGTTCGGCACGACGAAGAGCCGCGTCGTCCCCAGACGCAGGCTTTGCGCACCGAGCAGCGCCGGAGCAGCGTCGGGCGCAAGCGCGCGGTGCACGGGACGAAACGCGGTCATCCCGTGAAAGCACGCCACGCGCGGACGGTAGTGCGCGACCTTGGCGAGCAGCGCGTGCACGGCCGCGGCGAACTCGGACGGTGCGACGTCGTTCGCGCGCGCCGTCGCGCGCTTGACCAGATCGGTGAAGCCGATCCCGAAGCGCGGCAGCAGCACGTCGTGTTCGGGTTCGAGCCGCGCGAGGCCAAGCGCCTCACGCGCCGCGAGCGTGAGGACCGAGCGCGAGACGCAAGGCCAGAACTTGTTGCTGCGGCGCGCGAAGTAGTGGCCGCGCTCGACTGAGTACACGGACGGATTGATGTTCACGAAGAGGACGTCGAGGCCGACGCGCACGAGGTCCGGGAGCGTCGCGGTCATCGCGATGCGCTTCGTTTCGCGGTCAGGTCATGGCGGACTTTCGCATCTCGAAGTAGGCGGGATCGTCGATATCGGCGAGGAGTCCCGGCTGTTCGGGCGTCCAGCCGAGCGCCCGCGTGCGTTCGCTCGACGCCGGCGCGTCGAAGCCGACGAACGCCGCGAGCCGGCCGAAGTGCTCGGCCGCCTCGTCCGGCGACTTCGAGACGACGGGCAGGTTCAGGCGCCGGCCGATCACCTCGGCGATCGCCTTGAGCGGAACGCCTGCGTCGGCGACCACATGGAACGGGCCGCCGCCCGCGCCGCGTTCGAGCGCGAGCCGATAGACGCGCGCGGCGTCCAACCGGTGTACCGCCGGCCAGCGGTTGCTGCCGTCGCCGATATACGCGGAGACCCCCTTCTCGCGCGCGAGACCGATGAGGGTCGGCACGAAGCCGTGATCATCGCCGTGGCCATGTACGAGCGGCGGGAGGCGGACCGTCGATGTGCGCACCCCGCGCGCTGCCACCGCGATCGCCGTCCGTTCCGACGCACGCGGATACGCGTCGGACGTCGGCATCGGCGGGTCGTCCTCGGTCACGATCCGACCGGGCGCGAACCCCATCCCCGACGTGACCAAGAAGGGACGGTCGGACCCTTCGAGCGCGGCGCCCAGCGTTTCGATCGCCCGTTGGTCCGTCGCGCAATTCTCCGCGAACTTTGAGAAACCGCGGATGAACGCGGTGTGGATCACGGCATCGACCCGAGCGGCGCCGCTCGTGAGGCTCTCCACGTCTTCGAGCGATCCGCGCTGGACCTCGGCGCCCGCCGCTCGCAATTGGTCCGCTCCGGAATCGGAGCGGGCCATGCCGAGGACCTGATGACCTGCGGCGATCAATTCGTTGACGACTACGGAACCGACCCAACCGGTCGCTCCGGTGACAAAAACACGCATCAGCAAGAACTCCAAACGTTGTTGGAGAGAATGTATGCGCAGTGGTTATGATGGTAAAGTAGTGCGCGTATCGTAGGAAGATGACTACCAGCGTTCGCGATCCCGTCACGCGCGACAACGCGTTGGGGACGTTTCTCAAGGACCGGCGCACGAAGCTCGACCCGTCCGCGTTGGGCTTTCCGGCGGGCCGTCGCCGCACGCCGGGCCTCCGTCGCGAGGAGGTGGCGCAGCGCGCGAATATCAGCCCGACCTGGTACACCTGGCTGGAACAGGGGCGCGGCGGCCTCCCGTCGGCCGAGGTGCTCGATCGCATCGCGAGCGCGCTGCTCCTGACGGAGATCGAGCGCGAGCATCTCTTCCTGCTCGGCCTTGGGCGTCCACCGAACGCGCGCTATCGGAAGAACGAGGACATCGCGCCGCGGCTGCAGCGCGTGCTCGACGCGCTGCACCCCAGTCCCGCTCTGATTCGGACGGCCGTGTGGGACATCGTCGCGTGGAACGATGCGGCGACCGCGATGCTGGCCGACTATGGGGCGCTGCAGCCGGAGCAGCGCAACGTTTTGCACGCGTTCTTCCTGGATCCGCGCGTCCGTGCCGTCCACGAGGACTGGGAAAGCGCCGCGCGACTCGTGGTCGGCGCGTTTCGGGTGGATACCGCCCGTGCGGGAGCAGCCGCGGAGGTGAAGCCGTTCGTCGACCGGCTCTGCCGGCTCAGTCCCGAGTTCGCGGCGATGTGGCGCGACAACGTCGTTCAGGGCACGCACGGCGAGAGCCTCAAGCGCTTCCGGCATCCGGTGCTCGGTCTGCTCGCCTTCGAGTACTCCGCCTTCGCGGTCGATGGCCGATCGGACCTCACCATGATCGTCTACAATCCCGCGACAGACGCCGACGCGGAGCGCATCCGCGCGCTGAGCGACGACGCGCCGGCCCAAACGATCGCCAAAATCGTGTCACCCTGAGGGTGACAGGGACCGCTCCGGGGCCGGAGGTTCCGGGCCGTTCTGCGAACCGGCGCTCGTGGTCTCGTTGCGTTTTTTGGGCACGGGCGGCGCGCGCTGGGTCGTCGCCAAGCAGATTCGGGCCTCCGGCGGGTTCTGGATCCACGCCGACGGGTCGAACATCCACGTCGATCCCGGGCCCGGGGCGCTGGTGCGGGCGCTCGCTGCGGTCCCGCCGTGCGATCCCGCGACGCTCGACGCGATCGTGCTCTCGCACAAGCACCTCGACCATGCGGGCGACGTCAACGCGGTGATCGAGGCGATGTGTCAGGGCGGCTGGCGCCCGCGCGGCGCGATCTGCGCGCCGCGCGACGCGCTCGACGAAGCGCAGCAGCCCGTCGTCTTGCCCTACGCGCGCAAGTTCGTCCCGCGCGAGTGGATCGTCGAGGCGAACGGCGGACCGTTTACGGTCGGCAGCGTCGAGCTGCGCGCCTCGCTGCGCCTGCAGCATCCGGTCGAGGTCTACGGGCTGCACCTGCGCGCGCCGAGCGCGCGGATCTCGTACCTTCCGTGCACGCGCTATTTCGACGCGATCATCGACGACTATCGCGCGCAGCAGCCTGACGTGCTGGTGATGAACGTGCTGCGCTTCCGCGACACGATGGACGTCGACCACCTCACCTACGACGACGCGCGCACCCTGATCGAGGGAATCCGGCCCGGCGTCGCGATCATGTCGCACTTCGGGACGCGGATGCTCGAGCGCGACCCTGCTCGGTTGGCCTATGAGCTGGAGGATGCGACCGGAGTCAAGACGTTCGCCGCGTATGACGGGTGGACGTATGACGTTTGAGATCGAGACCGCGCGTGCCGGCGAGACCGACGCGTTCTGGAACGCGCACGACCGCGACTGGCGCAGCGAGCTGTGGGACTTCCGCGTCGTCTGGCACGAGCAGACGCACGACCTGGTCGCGCGCGAGGACGGCCGGATCGTCGCGGCGCTGCGGCTGCGCATCGCCGCCTCGCTCGGACACGTCGAGGCGCTCTACGTCGAGCCGGCGCAGCGGCGCCGCGGGATCGGCCGGCTCCTGGTCTCCCGCGCCGAAGAGGTTGCCAACTACTACAACTGCCACAAGATGACCGTCCCGGTCTTCCACGACGGCGCGGCGCAGACGTTCTTCACGCGCTGCGGCTACCACGTCGACGCCGTGATCCCGCAGCACACGTTCAAACTCGACGTCGCACTGCTGCGGAAGTTTTTGCTGTAGCGGGCTCGGTCCGGCGCGCCTGCACGCGTCGGCGCAGGATGAACAGGCGCATCAGCGGCTGCCACTCCGGCGCGAGGAAACGGCGGCCGCGCAGCGTCCCGTCGTACAGATAGACGTTGCCGTGGTTGCTGATCGCGTTGACGAGCGGCCCGCCGCCCTCGACGTTCGCGATCGCCTCGCCGTCGGAATGCTGGTCGACGTTCGTGCGCCGGTCGAACTGGGTGAAGACGTGTCCGTCGCCGGAGCGGCCGATCACCTGCGCGGGACCGACGGTTCCGAGCGCGATGTCGCCGCTCGCGGACTCGAAGCGCGCGAGCCCCGGGTCGAAGGTGCCGCCGTCGTAGACGATGTTCCCGCTGATCGTCGAGGCTTCGATCTGCTTTGCGCGGACGCGCTCGAACATCACCGCGCCCGCGTTGTCGCGCACGCGGATGCGGTCGAACGTCGAGTCGGCGACGCGCAGAACGCCGTACGCCATCTGCGCGAACGCCGTCGTCGTGACGTTCCGCATGCGCACGCGGCCGGCGCTCTGCACGACGAACAGGTTCGCGCCGCGGTATCCGTCGATCATCGTCGTTCCGGCGCCGACCTGCACCCAGAGCAGTCCGGTGCCGGCGGGGACGGTGACGAGCAGATGCGAGCCCTCGTCGTCGAGGACGCGCACCGAGTCGTGGTTCCCCGGATGCAGTTGCGCGTACGGGAAGTCCTCGGGCGGGAACATCCCCTGCGCGACGATCTGCCCCTCGGAACGCTGGACCCAGGCGAACGGCCCGATCGTCGCGCTCAGCGGAAACGCGGGCGTCCCGACGGCGACGACGCGGCGCTCGATGGCGGGCGCGCTCGGATCGTCCGACTCGATCTGCACCGTCGGCCGGTCCCAGGTCCGGACGGTGACGTCGTTGTCCTTTCCTTTGACGAAGATCCGCACGATCGCCTGATCGCCGACGTCGAAGCTCGAGACCGCCGCCTGCGCCCGCGCCGGCGCGGAGAACAGGGTCCCGCACGCGAGCAGCACAGCCAGCCCCGCGGCGACCCACCGCGGAGCTCGGCACCGGAAGACGTCCACGGCCCGATGGTACCGCCGCGCGCGCGTTCCGGTCATGAGTCGGGCGTGAGGCTTTCGGGCTCGGCCGGAAGCGTGACCGTGAAGAGCGAGCCGCCTTCGGGACGCGGCTTCGCCGCCACCGTCCCGCCGTGGACCCGCGCGATGCTGCGCACGATCGCCAGGCCCAGACCCGTCCCCTCGACGGTCCGCGCGTGCGAGGGATCGCCGCGGAAGAAGCGGTCGAAGAGGTGCTCCGCGGTCGACGCTTCGATCCCCATCCCGCTGTCCGCCACCTCGATCGTCGCGCGTCGTCCGTTGCGGCGCACGGCCGCCTCGATCGTGCCTTTCTCCGTGAATTTGATGGCGTTGTCGAGCAGGTTGCCGACGAGCTGGCGCAAGAGGCCCGCGTCGCCGACGACGATCGTGCTGGCGCCCTCGACCAGGTGCACCTCGAGCGCGAGCCCCTTCGCGGCGGCCCGCTCGCGCGCGTGCGCGGCGACGTCGTCGACGAGGCGCTCGAGGACCAGCGGCTCCTTCGGAATCGAGTCGCCCGACTCGGCTTTGGCGAGCGTGAGCATCCCCGAGACCATCCCCGCGAGCCGCCCGCTCTCCTCGACGATCGCGTCGAGCGACTGCGCGCGCACCGCGGGATCGCGGTCGCCCCAGCGCTGGAGCAGCTGCGCGTTCGCGTTGATCACGGTGAGCGGCGTGCGCAGCTCGTGCGAGGCGTCGCTGATGAACTGCCGTTCGCGCGCGAACGCCGACTGCAGGCGGTCGAGCATCGCGTCGAACGCCTCGGCGAGCCGTCCCACCTCGTCGCGGCGGTGCCAGCGCAGGCGCAGGTCGAGCCGGTCGGAGCCGATCTCGGCGATCGCCGCGGTCAGCCGTTTGATCGGATCGATCGCGGTCGCGGCGATGAAGTACGAGGCGACGAGGATCGCGAGCATCGCGCCCAGCGTGACGGTGAGCAGGATCGTGCGCGCGCGCGCCGTCAGCGCGTCGACGTTGTCGAGCCGTTCGCCGACGTGCGCGACGGCGATCGGATGCCCTTCGGCGTCGGTCAGGACGCGGTCGACGACGAGCATCGAACCGGGCTGCTCGCCGTGCACCTGCATGAAGCCGATCCGGCGTTCGATGCCGCGCTCGCGCAGGGGCGGGAACGTCAGCCCGCCGAGGTTGGAGCTCTTCCCGACGACCTGGCCCGCAAGCGTGTCGATCTGCACGTACTCGTTGGCCGAGGCCCAGCGGTCGAGCGTCGAGCGGTCGGAGAGGATCAGCAGCAGCGGCCCCTCGGTGAACGCGAACGACGGCGCAGCGACCGCGCTGCGTTCGATCTGCTCGGCCGTCTGCGTGACGGAGAGCCGCGTCTGATCGATCAAGAGCGAACGAAACGCGAAGTCGATCGCGACCGCGCCGATCGCAATCACGATGATGATCAGGGCGGCGTACCACGCCGCGATTCGGGTCCGTAAGCTAGTCAAGAATGCATCGGAGCGGACCGCCGCGCGCGGTCCTCATTCCTTGAGCGCGTAGCCGACGCCGCGAACCGTTTGGATCAGCTTGTCGTCGAATTCGTCGTCGATCTTGCCGCGCAGGTAGCGGATGTAGACGTCGATGAGGTTGGAGTCGCCCAGGAAATCGCTCCCCCACACGCCGTTGAAGAGCTCGTCGCGCGTATGCACCTTGTTGCGATGGAGCAGCAGGTACTCGAGCAGCGCGTACTCCTTCGCGGTCAGGTGGATCGCCTTGCCGCCGCGGGTCACCTCATGGCGGTCGCGGTCCATGACCAGATCCTTGACGGTCAGGAGGTTCTCTTGCGGCTCGCGGTCGCGCAGCCGGGCGCGGATCCGCGCGAGCAGCTCCTCGATCGAGAACGGCTTGACGACGTAGTCGTCGGCCCCGTGGTCCAGCCCGCTCACGCGGTCGGGGATGCGGTCCTTCGCGGTGAGCATGATGATCGGCACGCGCGACTTGGCCCGCACGCGCGCGCAGACCTCGAGCCCGTCGAGCTTGGGGAGCATCAGGTCGAGCACGACGAGATCGGGCTCCTTGAGCGCTTTCTCGAGGCCGGAGAGCCCGTCGGTCGCCGTCTCGACCTCGTAGCCCTCGTGCTGCAGCTCGAGCGAGAGGACGCGCAGGATCTGCGGGTCGTCCTCGACGAGCAGGACCTTGAAGCGCTGCTCCGGCGAGCCGTTCGCGGAAGCGCTCACCGGGCGTCGGCCCGGCGGCTCGGGATGCTCATTTGGGTGATCCACCAGGCTGCCGACCCGCCGATCGCGAGCCACAGCAGGGTGGAGAGCGAGGTGAGGCCGCCGGCCTGGACGACGCGGATGATCTCGTCGGTCGCGCGCTCGGTCGCGTGCGGCGACGAGACGACGAGCCAGCTCAGCCAAACGGCGACGGCGGCGAGGGTCGCGATGACCCACAGCTCCCAGCCGGTGCTCACCGGGAGGACCGGCGGCGCCTCGACGGTCGCGGCGAGGATGCGGGCGTGCAGGCTCGCCGGCGGTTCCTCCAGGGGAAGCGCCGCAAGCATGCGGTCCAGGGCGTCGTCGTCGTGGATCATGATGTCGCCAGTGCCTTTCGCAACTGTTCCTTCGCGCGGAAGAGGTGCGTCTTCACCGTTCCCAGCGGAAGGTCTAACACGGTTGCAATCTCCTCGTATTGCTTCCCTTGCAGGTGATAGAGCGTAACCACGGTTCGGTACTTCTCCGGGAGGGCGTCGATCGCCGCGCGGAGCCGCCGCGCCTCGTCGTGCCGCTCGGCCAGGGCTTCCGGGCCTGCGGCGGGGTCGGCCCGGTCGGGGAGCTCGTCGTCGCTGAAGCGCTTGCGCTTGGCGAGCCGGTCGCAGCAGGCGCGGTAGCAGATCGTGAAGATCCAGGTCGAGAATTTTGCGCCGGGCCGAAAGCTTGTGAGCGCTCGGTACGCTTTGAAGAACGCCTCTTGCGCGGCGTCCTCGGCCTCGGCGCGGTCGCGCAGCGTCCGGAGCGCCAGGTTGAAGACCGCGCGCTCGTAGCGCGAGACCAGTTCGCCGAACGCCTGGCCGTCGCCCGCGAGGGTAGCCTCGATCAACGCCTGGTCGTCGACCGGCGTGACTAGCGGGGGTTCCACCGCGAGCGCGAGCCCCATGGTGCCCTCATGTACGAGTCATCGGCGGGATGGTTTCGGGTCCCGCGAAACATGCCGCCCGCCGGGTCGTACATGGGGCATGATTTCCCGACCCACGCTCATCGGCGCCTTGGTCGTCGTCGAGTTGGCGATCATGGGAGGCGCATTTCGCGCGATCGGCATCGGCTCGGGGCCGCCTCGACCGCTGAGCGTACACGCCTGGTCATGGCATCCCGGAGCCGTCGCCGAGGCGGCGACGCCGGGCGGGCTCGACCGGACGTTCACGACCGGTCCGGCGCCGCACGTCGTCCTCGACGTCCACGACGTCCGGGTGCGGATCGACGCGGTCCCCGGCGCCGCGGTTCGGGTCGTCGATTCGGCGCAGCGCCACGGCTGGGTGACCGGAAGGGTCATGCCGGCACAGGCGGAGCGGACGGCCGACGGCGTGCGCATCACGGTCCCCAGCGGCGAAGGGATCGTCTCGCTCGGCTGGTTCGAACGCGAGCTACGCGTGACCGTGCCGCCCGGCGCGACGGTCGAGGTCGCCGCAACCTCGCGGGTCGACGCCGCCGGGCTGCGCTCGCGGCTGATGGTTCGTTCGACCGACGGCTCGATCCACGTGCGCGATCATCGCGGCGAGGTCGACGTGCAGACGAACGACGGCCGCGTCGAGCTGACCGACGTCCTGGGCACGAGCGTGCTCGCGCAGACGCGCGACGGCAGCTTGACGCTCACGCGCGTCGCCGCGGATCGCCTCGACGCGCGTACCGACGACGGCCGGATTAGCGCCGACGCCGTCCGGCTCGTCGACGGAGCGCTCACGACGCGCGACGGACGGGTGCGGGTTGGCTACACGCCGGACAGCACGGCGACGGTCAACGTTCGCACCGCGGACGGGCGGATCACCCTGCCGGACGGCGGCAGCACCGACGGCGAGGACGGCGACCGCCACAACCGCACGGTGCGGCTCGGATCCGGGCAGGGTCGGTTCGAAGTTTCGAGCGGCGACGGCTCGATCAGCATCACTCCCGGGGCACAGGTCTAAGCGATGGAAGATACGCTCATCCCACTCTTCGCGATCTTTTTCATCTTCGGCGCGCCGGTCGTGGCGTTCGTCGTGACGCGCGTGCTCAAGCACCGCGAGCGACTGGAGATGATCCGTCACGGGATGATCCCGCCGGGAGCGAGCGGCGGGCGCGCCTACCGCGAATGGGCGCAGCAGCAACAGGCCTGGAGCGCCCCGCCGCAGCAGCCGGCGAGCTGGTCGAACGGCGAGGACGACGGGAGCCCGGAACGCGCCCTCCACAAGGGGATCCGCACCGCGTTCATCGGCTTCGCGCTGCTGATCGGGCTCTCGTTCATCGGCGGAACGCCGGGATCGCCGGACTTCCACGGCGGCCCGTGGCTCCTGGGCGGCCTGATCCCGATGTTCGTCGGGGTCGCGCAGATCATCATCGCCGTGCTCTCGGGGGCGCAGTTTCCCGGCGTCCGGCCGCAGGTCACCTACACCCCGCCGCCGCAGCCGCCGCCGGGCGCTCCGCAACCGCCGCCGGGGCCGTCCGCTCCCTGGCAGCAGCAGCCCGGCCGCCCGCCGTTCGAGGAGCTCTCCAAGCCGGTCCCGCCGCCGGATCGGCGCTGACCCTTCGACGAGCTCAGGGTGAGAAGGAGGCGGGACGCACGAAGGGGACGGGTCGCCTGGGCGGCCCGTCCCCTTTTGATCTCGGTCCTCTTCGCTTGCGAGCCGGCTAGCGGCAGGTCACGACGGCCATGGCCCAGCCGGAGGCGGTTCGCGTGCGGACGAGATAGCCGTGTTCGGTGCGGTCGTAGACGTGGTAGCCCGCTCGGAGCGCGTCGGCTAGCGTCTTGAAGACCTGGATCCCAGGCATCTCGTTTCTCCTTCCTACGTCGTTCTGACGTTCTGATACCATAACGATCGGCAGATGCGCGAAGTTCTCGCGCAACCATGAGCGAATAATTACAGAATGTCCGTCCCTCGTCTGGTCGTGGCGCTCGACGTGCCCGATTCCGCCCGAGCGGTCTCGCTCGTCCGCACCCTCGCTCCGCTCGGCGTTCTGTTCAAGATCGGTTACGAAGCGTTCTACGGCTACGCCGACACGATCCGAGCAGCGCTCGCCGAGCACGAAGCGGGCTACGCGCTCGACCTCAAGCTGCACGACATCCCCAACACCGTTCACGCGGCGGTCCGCGCCGTCGTGCGGCCGGGGGTGCGGCTGATGACGGTCCATGCGCTCGGCGGTGCGACGATGCTCGAGACGGCCGTCGCCGCAGCGCACGAGCGTGCCGCGGAGCTGGCGATCCCCGCGCCGGAGATCTACGCGGTGACGATCCTCACCAGCATCGCGGGTGAGGAGCTGGGCGAGCTCGGTCTCGCCGGCGGTCCCGGCGAGAACGCGATCCGGCTCGCCGCGCTGGCGCGAGACGCGCGTTGCAGCGGCGTCGTGTGCAGCGTGCGCGAGGTTGCGAGCCTCAAGTCGTTCTTCGGCACCACGTTCGGGACGTTCTGCCCGGGGATTCGGCCGAGCGGCAGTGCGCACGGCGATCAGAAGCGTGCGGCGACGCCGCGCGACGCACGTGAGGCCGGAGCCGACTACGTCGTCGTCGGTCGGCCGATCGTCGGCGACGCGGATCCGCTCAACGCTGCGCGCGCGATCCTTGCGGAGCTGGCGGCGTGAACGGGTCCTCGAACGATCTGCTGCGCGCGCTCGAGGAGCGCGGCGCGATCCTGAGCGGGCATTTCCGCCTCTCGTCGGGACGGCACTCGAATCGATTCGTGCAGAAGTTTCGCATCCTCGAGGATCCGCGTCTGGTCGAGCGCGTCGCGCGCGCGCTCGCGGAACCGGCGCGCGCGCTCGCGCCGACCGTCGTCGTCAGCGCGGCGGTCGGCGGGATCGTCCTCGGGTACGAGACGGCACGTCAACTCGGGACCTTCGGGATCTTCGTCGAGAAGGAGGCCGGTGTGCCGACGCTGCGGCGCGGCTTCGCGCTCGGCCCCGAAGACCGCGCATTCGTCGTCGAGGACGTGGTGACGACCGGCGGATCGGTGCGCGAAGTCTTCGAGGTCGTCCGTGCGACGGGCGCGAGGGTCGCCGGGGTCGGTGCGATCGTCCGCCGCGCGCCGGTCGATTTCGGCGTCCCGACCGTCGCGCTGCTCGACATGCCGATCGAGTCGTACGAGCCCGAGACGTGCCCGCAGTGCGCCGCCGGCGAGCCGCTGACCGAACCCGGCTCCCGCTATTTGGGTTCGA
>DATJHK010000084.1:0-21833 GCA_035493875.1 Candidatus Limnocylindria bacterium | reverse complement strand
GATGGGTCCGAGCGGGAGACCAAGGACGGTCGAACGGGGCCCAGAGAGAGATTCATCCATGCCTTCAGGCGTGACCATGCGCGCCCTGCTCGAAGCGGGCGTCCACTTCGGACACCAGACCCGTCGCTGGAACCCGAAGATGAAGCCGTACATCTTTCAAGAGCGGAACGGCATCTACATCATCGACCTGGCCAAGACGCTCACGATGCTCAACCAGGTCTTCGACGCGGTCAAGGAGCTCTCGCGCCAGGGGCGCGTGATCCTGTTCGTCGGCACCAAGAAGCAGGCGCAGGACGTCGTCAAGGAAGAGTCCGAGCGCGCCGGGACGTTCTTCGTCAACCAGCGCTGGCTCGGCGGCACGCTGACCAACTTCTCGACGATCCAGAAGCGCATCGCGCGGCTGCGTGAGCTCGAGGGGATGCGCCAGCAAGGCACCTTCGATCTGCTCCCCAAGAAAGAAGTCGCCCGCCTCACCGACGAGCTGGAGAAGCTCGAGAAGTTCCTCGGCGGGATCAAGGACATGCACCGTCTGCCGGACGCGATCTTCATCGTCGATCCGAAGAAGGAGCGCATCGCCGTCGCCGAGGCGCGCAAGCTGAAGATCCCGATCATCGCGGTGATCGACACGAACTGCGATCCCGACGAGATCGACTACGCGGTCCCGGGCAACGACGACGCGATCCGCAGCGTGCGCCTGATGGTCTCGACGCTCGCCAACGCGATCATCGAGGGCAAGACCGAGACCGAATCCGCCTACGACGCGGCCGACTACGAAGAAGCCTACGCCGAGGCTGACGCCGAGGCCGAACCTGCCGGAGTTTAGGACCCAAGCGTGAGCACGACCACCTACAAACCCGCCGCCGCCGACATCAAGCGGCTGCGCGAAGAGTCCGGCGCCGGGATGGCGGACTGCGTCAAAGCGCTGAGCGAGACGCAAGGCGACTACGAGCGCGCGAAGGCGCGGCTCAACGAGCTCGGGCAGTCGAAGGCCGAGAAGAAGGCCGAGCGTTCGGCGAACGAGGGCCTCGTCGGTTCCTATATTCACGCCGGCGGCAAGATCGGCGTGCTGGTCGAGATCAACTGCGAGACCGACTTCGTCGCCCGCAACGATCGCTTCCAGCAGCTCGTGCGCGACGTCGCGATGCACGTCGCCGCGATGTCGCCGCAGTACCTCGACCGCGACGCCGTTCCGGAGAGCGTCCTGGCCGAGGTCAAGGCGGAGCTCGAGAAGACCGTCCCGCCCGGCAAGCCGGCGGACGTCGTGGAGAAAATTCTCGCCGGCAAGCTGAACAAATGGTTCGAAGAGCACACGCTCATCGAGCAGCCGTTCGTCAAGGACGACGCGCAGACGGTCGGCGAACTGGTGAACTCGGTGTCCGGTGTACTCGGTGAGAAGATCCGCGTGCGCCGCTACGTCAAGTTCGCCCTCGGCGAAGAGTAAGATCGAGCGCGGCCCGTGCGGCCGCGCCCCCGCTCCCGCCGAACCACCGAAAGGCTCGATTGTCTAAGCCCGCCTACCAGCGCGTCCTGCTCAAACTCTCCGGCGAGGCGTTCGCCGGAGCCGGTGGAAACGTCGACGTCGATACCACGACGGCGATGGCCCGAGAGATCGCGAACGTCCACGCCGACGGCGTCTCCCTCGCCGTCGTCGTCGGCGGCGGGAACATCTGGCGCGGCAAGCCGCACGAGGCCGCCGGGATGGAACGCGCCACGGCCGACTACATGGGGATGCTCGCGACCGTCATCAATGCGCTCGCGCTGCAAGACGCGCTCGAGCGGATCGGCGTCGCCTCCCGCGTCCAGACCGCGATCGCGATGAACGCGATCGCCGAGCCGTACATCCGCCGCCGCGCGCTGCGCCACCTCGACAAAGGGCGCGTCGTCATCTTCGCGGCCGGGACCGGCAACCCGTACTTCACCACCGACACGACCGCCGCGCTGCGCGCCGTCGAGGTCGGTGCGCAGGCGATCCTCAAGGCCACCAAGGTCGACGGGATCTACAGCGCCGACCCCTTCAAGGATCCCACCGCGACGCGCTTCATCGAGCTCGACTACCTGCGCGTCCTCGAGCTGGGCTTGGAAGTGATGGACTCGACCGCGCTGACGCTGTGCATGGACAACAGCCTGCCGATCATCGTCTTCGACATGAACGTGGCGGGGAATATTCGCCGTGTCGTCATGGGCGAGGCGATCGGCACGACCGTGTCACGGAGTGCCGCGCGGCTCGGCGGAGAAGGGGTCACCCATGCTGGATGACGTCTATCGCGACACCGAATCGAAGATGGGGAAGGCGCTCGAGGCGACCCGCAACGACTTCGCCTCGATCCGCACCGGCCGCGCCTCGCCGGCGCTGCTGGACCGCCTCCACGTCGAGGCGTACGGGTCGAGCGTCCCGCTCAAGCAAGTCGCCAGCGTCAACTCACCCGACGGCCGCTCGCTGACCGTCACCGCGTTCGACAAGAGCGTCGTGGGCGCGATCCGCAAGGCGATCGAGACCAGCGATCTCGGGCTCAACCCGAACGTCGACGGCGCCTCGATACGCCTCTCGTTCCCACCCCTCACCGAGGAGCGGCGTAAAGACCTCGTCAAGGTCGTCCGCAAGAAAGCGGAAGATCACAAGGTCGCGATCCGCAATCTCCGGCACAAAGCGATCGACGAGGTCAAGGCGCTCGCCAAGGACGGGACGATCACCGACGACCAGATCAAGCGCGGCTCCGATCAGGTCCAGAAGCTGACCGACAAGTACGTCAAGCAGATCGACGATCTCGTCTCCGGTAAGGAGAAGGAGATCATGGAGGTCTAGATGACCTCCTCGACCGGCGGAAGCGCCGCGGGCGTCTCCGTCGAAGACCTCGTGATGCTGCCGTGGACGAACGCGCGCGCCGCGCTCGCCGATCGCCCTCTTCGCCTGCGCGTCCTGACCCCTCCGTATCTCGCGGTGGGGCTCGGGACGTTGCGGCTGCTGCGCGTCCTGGCGCTGGGCGGTCCTCACGACGGCGCCCTCGAGCTGACCTGCGGCTACGACGGGTACGAGCGCGTCTGAGATGGCGACGCTCCTCCACTCGCCGAGCGGCGTCACGCTCGATCCGGAACGGCTCCCCCGGCACGTCGCGATCATCATGGACGGCAACCGCCGCTGGGCCAAAGCGCGCTTCCTCCCGACGATCGAAGGCCATCGCCGCGGGATGGTCGCGCTGCGCGAGATCACCCGCGCCGCGAGCGACTGGGGGATCCCGATGCTGACCGTCTACGGGTTCTCCACCGAGAACTGGAAGCGCGAAGCGACCGAGATCTCGCTGCTGCTCGACCTGGCCGTCTACTTCGCGAAGAACGAGCTGGCCGAGCTGCGCCGCAACAACGTGCGCGTCAACGTGATCGGCCGGTACGATCTGCTGCCGCGCGCCTCGCGCGAAGCGCTCGACGGTCTGGTCGCCGACACCGTGTCGTGCACTGGGCTGCGGCTGAACCTGGCCGTCAACTACAGCGCGCGCAGCGAGCTGCGCGACGCGGTCGCCCGGATGATGCGCGAGGTTCAAGCGGGGACGCTCGCTCCGGACGCGATCGAAGAGGACACGCTCGCCTCGTATCTGACCACCGCGGGGCTCCCCGATCCCGACCTCTTGATCCGGCCCGGCGGCGAGTCGCGGGTCTCGAACTTCCTGCTCTATCAGATCGCCTACGCCGAGCTGGTGATCCGCGAGACGCTCTGGCCCGACTTCGGGCGCGACGCGTTCGCCGACGCGCTCGCCGAGTACCAGCGCCGCGATCGGCGCTTCGAGGGAGCATGACCATCGCGTCCGCGACGGCCGCTTCGGCGAAACCGAAGCCTCCCGCCGTGGGCGCGCGCCGCATCCTGATCGGCCTGCTGCTCGCGGTCGTCGGGATCGGCGCGGTCGCCTGGCAGCCGGCGTTCACTCTCGTCGTCCTGCTCGTCGCGACGGGCTGTCTGTACGAGTTCGCCGGCCTCTCCGCGCGCAAAGGACCGCAGCTCGTGCTGCCGGTCGCGATGGCCGCCGTGTGGGCGTACGTGATCCTCACGCACTTCGGGCTGATCCATCGCTACGAGGGGATCTTGCTCGCCGCGACCGTCGTCGTCGCGCTCGGCACGGCGACGTTCACCGCGGAGTCGGGCTATTTCGCGCGCAGCGGCTACACGCTGCTCGGCGTGCTCTACATCGGCAAGCTGCTCACGTACTTCATCGCGATCCGCGCGCTGCACGACGGCGTGGTGTGGACGGTGTGGCTGATCTTTTTGATCGCCTTCACCGACATTTTCGCGATGCTCGTCGGCACCGCGATCGGACGCCATCAGCTCACGCGCCTCTCGCCGAAAAAAACCGTCGAAGGCGCGATCGGCGGCTTCGTCGCGACGGCGCTGGTCGGCGCGGCGATCGCCCTCGTGCCGTGGGTGCACGTGAGCTGGTGGCAGGGCGCGATCGTCGGCGCGATCACCTCGATCGCCGCCCAGGCCGGCGACCTCGTCGAGAGCGCGCTCAAGCGCGACGCCTCGGTAAAGGATGCGGGATCACTGATCGCCGGTCACGGCGGGGTGCTCGACCGCTTCGACTCGTACATCTTCGGCGGGGTGGCTTTCTACTTCGCGCTGTTCCTCATCGGCGTGATCTCCCAGAACAAACTGACATCATAAATGACGGTGACTGCACCAGCTAAAAAGATCGCGATCCTCGGGAGCACCGGCAGCATCGGGCGGCAGGCGCTGGACGTCATCGCGCGTCATCCGGAGCGCTTCGAGGTCGTCGCGCTCGCGGCGGGGCGCAACGTCGAGCTGCTGGCGGAGCAGGTGCGCACGTTCAAGCCGCGGATCGTCTCCGCCGGCGACGCCGACGGCGCGACGGAGCTGAGCGTGCGGCTCGACGCGAGCGGCGTGCGCATCCACGGCACGATCTTCGGCAAGGACCGCGACGTCGAGACGATCGCATACGGCGCCGACGGGCTGATGGCGGTCGCGTGCGAGTCGGGCGCGGAGCTAGTGCTCGCCGCGACCGACGGCGCGGTCGCGTTCGACGCGGTGTTCGCCGCGGTCGAGCGCGGGATCGACATCGCCGTCGCCAACAAGGAGCTGGTCGTCGCGGCCGGCGAGCTGCTCGTCGCCGCCGCCGCGCGCAGCGGCGCGAAGCTGCTCCCGGTCGACAGCGAACATTCGGCGATCTTCCAGTGCTTGCAGGGCGCACCGCGCGAGCGCGTCGCGGCGATCATCCTGACGGCCTCGGGCGGCCCGTTCTGGAACAGCAGCCGCGAGGAGATCGAGCGCGCGACCGTGCAGGACGCGCTGGCGCACCCGACCTGGCAGATGGGCGTCAAGAACACGATCGACTCCGCCTCGCTGATGAACAAGGGGCTCGAGGTGATCGAGGCCTCGCGGCTCTTCGGGCTGCCCGGCGAGCAGGTCCACGTCGCCGTCCACCGCACCTCGGTCGCCCACGGCTTCGTCGTCTTCACCGACGGCCAGGTCCTCGGGCAGATCGCCCCGCCCGACATGCGTCTCCCCATCGGCTTCGCGCTGGCGTATCCCGACCGGCTCGCCGACCGCCCCTTCGAGGACCCGCTGAGCGTCCTGGGCGCCGAGCGCGGCGCGGCGGCGACGACGCTGAAGTTCGAGCGCCCCGACCTCGAGCGTTTCCCGTGCCTGCGCTTGGCCTACGAGGCGCTCGCCCGCGGCGGGACCGCGCCGGCCGCCCTCTCGGCCGCGAACGAGATCGCCGTCAACGCCTTCGTCGCCGGCGAGCTGCGCTTCGGCGAGATCCCGCGCTGCATCGAAACCGCGCTCGAACGGGTCGGTAGTAGCCAATTGAGCCTCGATACCGTCCGCGCGGCGGACCGCTCGGCTCGCGAAGCGGCTCGAGCGTTCGTCGCCCGGCACACGTCCGGGGTACAACGGAGCGTATGACCCCTGAGAAACTGATCGTCTACCTGCTGATGCTCAGCGTCCTGGTAGTGCTCCACGAGTACGGGCACTTCCTGATCGCGCGGCGCAACGGCGTGCGGGTCACCGACTTCGCGGTCGGGATGGGGCCGACGCTGCTCAAGTGGACCTCGCCGCGCAGCGCGACGAACTACCGGATCAACCTGTTGCCCATCGGCGGCTACTGCCAGATGAAGGGCGAGGACGGGAAGACCAACGAGGCCGAGCAGCAGCGCGAGTTCCGCGAGAAGCGCACCTACGACGACGACAACTTCCAGGCCAAGACGCCGCTGCAGCGGCTGGCGATCGTCGTCGCCGGCCCGATCGCGAACTTCATCGTCGCGCTCGTGCTCCTCTTCGGGAGCGCGCTGGTCTTCGGGCTTCCGGGCGAGACGCCGTCGACCGTCGTCGGCGCCCTCGTCGCGGGCTATCCCGCGCAGCAGGCCGGGATGCGCCCGGGCGACCGGATCACCGCGATCAACGGGACGCCGATGCAGGACGGCAACCAGCTCATCACGCTGATCCACGGCGCGACCGGGAAGCACTTGCGGGTCGACTTCGTGCGCCACGGCCAGCCGATGCACGTCGACGTCGTGCCGCGCGCGATGACCGGCCCCGACGGCAAATCCGAAGGGCATCTCGGCTTTGCCCCGCTCAACCTCTGGCAGCACGTCGGCGTCGCGCAGGCGTGGCAGGGGGCGTGGGGCCAGTTCAGCGGCGTCGTGACCGCGACGCTCGGCGCGCTCGGCGGACTCTTCACGCACCCGGCGCAGGTCGCCGGCCAAGTCTCCGGGCCGATCGGGATGGCGAACGCGACCGCGCAGGCCGAGGACCTCGGGCCTGGGGTGTTCCTCTCGCTGGCGGCGCTGATCTCGATCTCCCTCGGGATATTCAACCTGCTCCCGATCCCCGCGCTCGACGGCGGCCGGGCGGTGTTCATCCTGGTCGAGATGCTGCGCGGCCGTCCGGTCGATCCCGAAAAGGAAGCGCTCGTCCACGTCGGCGGCTTCGCCGTGCTGATCGCCCTCATGCTGGTCGTCTCGTTCCACGACGTCACCCAGGCCATGGCCGGCAAGGGCGCCCTGTAAGCGAGCCCTTCCCCGATCCCAGCTCCCTCTCGGGCATCTTTAAGGTGCCCTTGATCCCTCTCTGTTAGAATAAGGTTCGATGATCCGTCTGCGCCGTAAGACCAAGCCGATTCTGCTCGAGAACAAGTCCAGCTGGTCCAAGGACGCGAAGAAGGTCTGGATCGGGGGCGATCACCCCGTCGTCGTGCAGTCGATGACCACCACCGACACCGCCGACGCGGACAAGACCCTCGAACAGGTCTACGAGCTCGCGATGGCCGGGTGTGAGGTCGTGCGCGTGACGTGCCAGGACCCGAAGGACGCCGCCGGGCTCCCCGCGATCGTCGCGCGTTCGCCGGTTCCGATCGTCGCCGACGTCCACTTCGACCATCGCATGGCGCTCGCCGCGATCGAGGCTGGGGTCGCGAAGCTGCGGCTCAACCCCGGCAACATCACCGACCCCGAGAAGACCCGCGAGGTCGTCAAGCTCGCGCTCGAGCGGAAAACCCCGATCCGCATCGGCGTCAACATGGGCTCGCTGGCGCGCGATCTCGAGGAGAAGCTCGGCCACACGCCCGAGGCGCTCGTCGCCTCGGCGCTGCGCCACGTCGACATCCTCGAGGACCTCGGCCACACCGACATCATCATCTCGGTCAAGGCGCACGACTCGGTCACGACGATCTACTCCTACCGCCTGCTGGCGAAGGAGCTCGACGCGCGCGGCACGCCGTATCCGCTCCACCTCGGCGTCACCGAGGCGGGCCTCCCGCAGGACGGCACGATCAAGTCGTCGATCGGCCTCGGGGTCCTCTTGTTCGAGGGGATCGGCGACACGCTGCGCGTCTCGCTGGCGGCCCCGCCGGTCGAGGAGGTCCCGGTCGCATGGGGGATCCTCAAGGCGCTCGGGCTGCGCGAGAAGGGCTTCGACATCACGGCGTGCCCGTCGTGCGGCCGCGCCGAGATCGAGGTCGTGAACCTCGCTCGGATGGTCGAGGCAATCGCCAAAGAGTACACCGCGCCGGTCAAGGTCGCGGTGATGGGCTGTGTCGTCAACGGTCCCGGTGAGTCCAAAATGGCGGATGTGGGGATCGCCGGCGGCAAAGGCAAAGGCGCGATCTATCGGAAGGGCGAGCTCGTCGGGACGTTCCCCGAGGCCGAGCTTCTGGGGAAGTTGCGGCTCGAGATCGAAAAGGTCATCGCGGAGCAGTACCCCGACTTTCTGCACGAGATCAACCGTGAGCCCACGCCTGCCTAGCCTGAGAATGGTGTTGGCGACGGGCGCGACCGCGACGGTCGCGTCGGTTGCGGTCGCGCTCTCGACGCCGCCGACGATCAGCGTCGACGGCCAGCGGGTCGCCTCCGATGTCGGACCGGTCACCACGGCCTCCGGCGCGTTTCTTCCGCTGCGGGCGGTCTCCGAGGCCGCCGGCGCGGAGGCCGGGTTCGACGCCAAGACCGGCGCGATCACGGTCCGCCGCGGAACGGACGTGCTCACGATGCACGTCGGTTCGACCAAGGCCGTGCGCAACGGCCACAGGGTGACGCTCGTCCACGCCCCGTTCACCGTCCGCGGCCGCACGATGGTCTCGGCGGCGACGATCGAGCACACGTTGGGCTCGACGGTCCGCTTCGACCCCAAGCGCGATCGCGTCGAAGTGCGCACGCCGGGTGTCGTCGTTGCCCCCGTCGGCGACGACGAACCATAACCCCAGCACGACGAGCCGCCCCCGGCCCCCCGTTGTCATGCTGAGCTTGTCGAAGCACGCGCCACACCGTCTCGCGGAGCTCCTCGACCGCCTCATCCAGGGCCGCAACGGGACGCCGTACGGTGACGACGGCGCGGTCTGGGTTGCCGACACGATGCTGTTGCGCCAGCTCGGCGTCGGGCTGCACGAGACCCTGCAGTACGTCTTCTCCGAAACCCCGACGCTCGCGCAGTTCGAACGCTGGGTCGCCGAACGCGGCAGCGCCGCCGTTCCCGCCGATTCGGACGACGACGACGCGCCGGTCCTGAGCGCGGCGGATCTCGCGTTCTGGGACGAGCACGGCTACGTCGTCGTCCACGACGCCGTCGCGCCGGAGGCGCGCCGCGCGGCGGAGGAGGCGATCTGGGCGTTCCTCGGCGCCGAGCGCGACGATCCCGGCACGTGGTACGGCGGACCGCAGGGGCACAGCATCTGGGTCCCGCTCCTGCACCATCCGGCGATCGACGCGAATCGCCGCGCGTCGCGCGTCCGGCGCGCGTTCGCGCAGCTCTGGGGACGCGAGGATCTGTGGCCGACGATCGATCAGGTCGGCTTCAATCCCCCCGAGCGTCCCGGCTGGCCGTTTCCGGGCCCGCGCCTGCACTGGGACGCGAGCCTCGAGCAGCCGATGCCGTTCGACGTTCAGGGGATCCTCTATCTCACCGACACGGCGGCGGACCAAGGCGCGTTCACGTGCGTCCCGGGCTTCCATCGCCGCATCGCGTCGTGGCTGCGTGATCTGCCGGCGGCCGCGGACCCGCGCGCGCAGGATCTGGACGCGCTCGGCGCCGTCCCGATCGCCGGCGCCGCGGGCGATCTCATCATCTGGCACACGGCGCTGCCGCACGGCAGCAGCCCGAATCGCGCCGAGCTGCCGCGTATCGTGCAGTACGTCACGCACAGCCCGACGACGTGGGAGTACCGCGCGCGCTGGACGTGAACGGCGGCGCGTTCAGGCGGTGAAGATACCGTCGCGCAAGGTCGGCACGACGTCGAGCGTGTCGAGGGCGGCGCAACGCGTCACGTCGGCGGCGAAGCCGCGCTCGGCGAGCGTCTGCGCGTGGTCGGCGCTCGCGATCGCGTCGGTGAGGCGGTCCGCGACGCTGCGATAGAGCAACGCCGCGGCGCGTGCGCCGTCGTGCAGCTCGATGTCCGGGAGGAGTGTGACCAGCGCGTCGACGATCGCGCCTGCGCCGATCGCGTCCTCGAGCGCGAACGCGCCTTCGACGCCCGCGCAGACGATGACGATGTCGCGTGGGCTGTCGGCGGCGAGGGCGCGCGCGACCGCGCTGCGGTTGACGAGCGCGCCGATCCGCACCGACGCAGCGCTGGAGACGGCGCGCAGCGCGCGCGTCCCGTTCGTCGTCGTGAACACCAGCGTTTTCTCCGCGACGACCTCGGGAGGGAACGACGCCGGCGAGTTGTCCAGGTCGAAGCCTTCGATGCGCACCGCATCGCGTTCGCCGCAGAAGAGGACGCGGTCGCGGCCCAGACGCTGGCCGAGCGCGACCGCGTCCTCGGGGACGAGCACCGGGATCACTCCCGGCGCGCCGTTGGCGAGCGCGGTCGCGATGGTGGTCGTTGCGCGCAGCACGTCGACGACCGCCACGTGCGTACCGCGCACCCGATCGGCAGGCCACGGCGGCGCGAGGAGAACGTCGAGGATGCGACTCACCGGGCGAACTGTACTCCGCGCGTCTCCGCGATCATTCCGCCCGAGCGAGGAGACGTTCCCGGGCAGGCGACCGACACGAGCGAGGAGCGGTCCGCGTCCTCCACGGCGAAACGCGACGCGGTGAGCGCGAACGTCCTGGACCTCTTGGTCGAAGCGCTGCCGCACTTGCGCGGAGGGCTCGGCCCCGAATCGGCGCGATTCACCGCCCGCTTGCTCTACGCGAACTTGGGCCTGGACGCGTGCGCCGTCGTCGACCAGCATCACGTGCTCGCGTACGTCGGGCGCGGGGAGGATCACCATCTCGTCGGCGGCCCGGCGTTGACGGGTCTGACGCACCGCGCGCTCACCACGGGGGAGCCGACGACGGCGCGCACACGCGAGGAGATCGACTGCCCGTTTCCCGCGTGTCCGCTCACCTCGGTGACGATCGCGCCGTTCGTCGTGCGTGGTCAGGTCGTCGGCGCGCTCAAGCTCTATCGCGCCGGGACGCGGATGTCCGAGGCCGACGAGCGCGTGGCGATCGGTCTCGCGCGCGTCTTCTCGGTCTCGCTGGAAGTCGCCGAGCTCGACGCGCGTTCGGCGCTCGTCACGCAAGCCGAATTGGACGCGCTGCGCGCGCGCGTCTCGCCGCATTTTCTGTTCAACACGCTCACGACGATCGCGGCGTTGACGCGCACCGATCCGAGCCGCGCGCACGATTTGGTCGTCGACTTCGCCGAGTACTTTCGCGATTCGCTCGCGCGCCATTCCGAGTTCGTGACGCTCGACGAAGAGCTCGAGCACGTCGAGCAGTACCTGCGCTTCGAGCATGCGCGCTTCGGCGAGCGGATGCGCGTCGGGTTCGACATCGATCCGCGCGCGCGCGTCGCGCTCGTCCCGGTGCTCTCGGTACAGCCGCTCGTCGAGAACGCGATCGGCCACGGTCTGGCGCCGAAAGGCGGCGCGGGGACCGTGCGCGTCTCGGCGCACGTCGAGGGGGACGGAACCGAGATCTCCGTCGTCGACGACGGCGTCGGCTTCACGGTCGGTGCGGTGACGCCGCAAGGCCTCGGCATCGGGATGGACAACGTCAACCAGCGCTTGACGAAGCTCTTCGGGCCGGGAAGCGCGCTGCGCATCGCGAGCCGGCCGGGACGCGGGACGACCGTCGCGTTTCGCGTCCCCGCGCGGATCCCGGCCGCGGCGCGATGAAAGCGCTGGTCGTCGACGACGAGCCGCTGGTCCGCAGCGAGCTCGTCTACACGCTCGGCCGCATCGATCCCGGCCTGGAGATCGCCGAGGCGGGCGACGCGGTCGAGGCGCTCAGCACGCTCGCCGCGACGCCGTACGACGTCGTCTTCCTCGACATCAACCTCCCGGGGCTGAGCGGCTTGGAGGCGACGAAGGTGATCGGGAAGCTGCCCGCCGCGCCGCACGTCGTCTTCGTCACCGCCGACGATTCGCGCGCGGTCGAAGCGTTCGAGCTGGCGGCGGCGGACTACGTCGTCAAACCGGTCTCCGAGACGCGCCTCGCGCGCACGTTCGAGCGGCTGCGAGCGCTGCGCGACGCCGGCGCGGCGCCGGCGCACGCCGCGCCTGCCGGCGCGTCGGCACGTGTCGCCTTGGAGGACGGCGAGCGCACGCGTCTGGTCAAGATCCCGGAGATCCGCTACGTACAGGCCAACGGCCACGTCGTCACGGCACGCCTCTTCGAGGGCGATCTGCGCTGGAAGGGCTCGCTCTCCGAGGCCGCGGCCCGCCTCGAACCGCTCGGCTTTCTGCGCGTCCACCGCGCCTATCTCGTCAACCCGGAGCGCGTCGTCGAGATCGAGCCGTTCTTCGGCGGGTCGTATCTGCTGCGCGTCGACGACAAGGCGCGCAGTGAAGTCCCGGTCTCGCGCAACTACCTGCCCGTGGTGCGCAGGGCCCTTGGTTTGGAGCGCTGAAGGGACTTTCGGCCCTACCGGTCGCCGGTCGTCCGACGGTATGCTCGCCCGCGGAGGACTGCGTGGTGAACTTCGATCCCTTCGTCGATGCGATCAACGAGCGGCTGCGGCTGCTCATCGATGACGGTGCGGGCCGGGTGGTGTACTACACGCGGACCAAGGCCGACGAATGCGAATGGAGACGCGACCGCTACGCGGTTCGCATGGCGCGCTATGCGAGGGCCGGTGCGGTCGTGAACCGCTTCACCGGCGACCGGGGTGCCGGACCGTCCCAAGCCGTGGAGATGGACGCCGACGGCATCGCCGATGTCGCGGCGATCGTCCTGGAGCACGCCGCCAATCCCGATGCGGAACGCACCTACGCCCCCTACCGGTCCTGAGCGCTTCGGCGGAAGCCGTAGGCGAAGTAGAAGACGAGCCCCACCAGCAGCCACGCGCCGAACCAGGCGAAGGTGATCATGCCAAGGCCCAGCACGGCGAGCAGCGCGGTGATGACGATCCCGCCGATCGCGGTGACCCAGACGAACGGGGTGCGGAACGGCCGCGGCAGCTCGGGGCGCGTGACGCGCAGGACGAGCACGCCGAGCGAGACGGCGATGAACGCGCTCATCGTCCCGATGTTGACGAGCGAGAGCAGCAAGTCGAGCGGCACGATCAACGTGAAGAGCGCGACGATGACGCCGGTGATCGCCGACATCAGCGCCGGGGTGCGGAAGCGCGGATGGATCGAGGCCACCGCCGGCGGCAGCATCCGGTCGCGCGCCATCGCGAAGAAGATGCGCGACTGTCCGAGCAGCGAGACGAGCGCGACCGATGACGTGCCCGCGAGGACGCCGATGCGGATCACCCACTCGGCCCACGGCGCGTGCAGCGGCGCGAGCGCCGACTGCAGCGGCGTGTCGACGTTGACCTGCTGCCACGGGACCGCGCCGACCAGGATGATCGCGACGGCGCAGTAGAGCACGGTCCCGATCGCGAGCGAGCCGATCACGCCGACCGGGATGTCGCGCGGCGGGTTCACGCACTCCTCGGCGGTCGTCGTCGCGGTGTCGAAGCCGATGTACGTGAAGAAGACCAGCGCCGCGCCGCCGAAGATCCCCGTCGGGATCCCGTCCTTGTCCCACGGCCCCACGAGGCCGACCGGATTGAACGGGACGAGGTTGTGCGGGTGGAAGAGCGCCGCGCCGGCGATGATGAACGCCAGCAGCGCCGCGACCTTGATGACGACCAGTGCGTTGTTCGCGCGCGCGGTCTCGCGGATTCCGACGATGATGAGGACCGTCAGCAGCAGCACGAAGAGCGCGCCGATGAGATCGATCGACGAACGGCTCCAGTCGATGTCCCAGAAGCTCGCGCCGTGCGCGAGCACGGCTTTCGCCAGGACCGGCGGGAGATGCCGGCCCGTGAGCGCGCCGATCGCCTCCTGGAGCGATTGCGAGAACTGCTGCGCGACCGGCGCGGCGGAGATCGCGTACTCGAGGATCAGATTCCAGCCGATGACCCAGCCTACGACTTGTCCGAGCGTCGCATAGGCGAAGGTGTAGGCGCTCCCCGCGCTGGGGATGATCGCGCCGAGCTCCGCGTAGCACAGCGCGGCGAGCAGCGAGGCCAATCCGGCCAGGAGGAAGGCGACGACGATGGCAGGACCGGCCTTGTGCACCCCGGGCCCGATCGTGGTGAAGATCCCGCCCCCGATCATCGTACCGAGACCGATCGCGATCAGGTCGCGGCCGCGCAAGGCGCGCTTGAGCGCGTGCTTTTCCGCGCGCGCGCGCATGGCGTCGACGGAGGTCTTCCGAAAGAGCCGTCCGAGGAAACCCTGGGTCATCCAGCGCAGGTGCGACGGACCGTGAACCGATTCATCCTCCCATGAGCCGCGCCGGCTACCGGCGCTCGGGCAAGCGCGTCGTCTACGAGAATCCCTGGCTGCGCTTCGAAGCGCACGAGATCGTGCACCCCACCGGAGCGCCGGGCGTGCATGGCGTCGTGGTCACCCCGCCGGCGAGCGCGGCGGTTCTCCTCGACGGCGATGACGTGCTGCTCGTGCGTCAGCCCCGCTTCGCAGTGGATGCCGTCGTCTTGGAAGTCGTCAAGGGCGGCCGCGGGCCGGGCGAGGACGCGCTGGCGTGCGCGGTCCGCGAGGCGCGCGAAGAGGTCGGCGTCCGCGCCGCGCGCTGGGACGCGCTGGGTTTCGCATACGAGATCCCCTCGATCGTCGAGCATCCCGTCGCGCTCTTCCTGGGACGTGAGCTCTCGCCCGCGCCGCTCGAGCCGGAAGAGGTCGAGCGCATCGAGATCGTCCGCATGCCCTTCGCCGAGGCGCTGGCGGCGTGCGGCGACGGCCGGATCGACGATGCCGTCACCGCGCTCGCGCTGCTGCGCGCGGCCCGCTGCCACAGCTCCATCCCCGGTCCGTAGACCGCGACGCGCGCGAAGTGTCCCGCGACCCAACGGCGATAGGGCTCGAGCTCCGGTTCCGTGAGGCGGCCGGAGAAGAAGAGTACCGCGCACACGTCGGGAGCGCTCGTCTGCGCGATCAGGGCGGCGGCATCGAGCGAGCCGGAGCGGACCCGGACGAACGAGGTGTCGACCAGGGGCGGCGGGATGTCGAGGCCGGCGAGCCCGGCGAGAAACTGCGCGTCGGTGACGACGACCTCCCCCGGCTTCGTGGCGGCGCGCAGCCCGGCGAGCGCGCGCCGCTCGAGGGCAACCGGCGCCCCGATCGTCTCGCGCGAGGCTTCTTCGCGATAGACGTGCCGCTCCGCCGCGGCGCCGGTGAACGTCGCCAGGGCGACGGTGAGCCCGCCCGCGATCACCACCGCCCGCGCCGCCACGGAACGCTGCGGCGGGCGCAGCGCGAGCCCGGCGAGCGCGGCGAGCGGAGGCGCGAGGGCGACGAGATGGTGCGGTTGGAGCGGGACGATGCGCGAGAGCATGACGATCGTAGCGATGAGCCACCCCAGCGGCACGACGACGTTCGCATCGCGCCGGAGCGCCGCGGCGAGCACGCCGAGCAGCGCCGCGAGCGCGAGCGGCTTGCGGACCGCGTCCTCGATGTCGCCGAGGTGGTGCACCTCCTCGGCCTGGTACGCCGTACCGGCGGCGAAGTGGAGGCCGAAGGTCTGCGCGGCGACGTGCTGCATCACCGGCGCGAGCGCCAGCGCGCACGGAACGCCGACCATCGCGACACCGAGCACGAACGCCGCCGCGTCGCGAACGATCGCCTTCCGGACTCGTCCCGTGCCCCTCGAGGCGAGCAGGGCGATCAGTGCGAGCGGGACGATCGTCGCGATCGCGAGGAGCTTGCAGAGCAGCGCAATGGTGAACGCCGCGCCCGCAAGCAACGCTGCCGCGGCGCGCAAGCGCGGTGTCGTCGTGCGAACGGCGAAGAAGGCGAGACCGACGCTGAGCGTCGCGAACCCGATCGACGGCGCTTCGGCCTGCAGCGTGCGCGCCTGCATGAGGTAGAGCGGTTCGGTCAAGAGCAGCACTGCGGCTGCTAGACCGCCCCACCGCCCGCCGAGTGCGCGGCCGATCGCGTACATCCCGACCAAGCCGACGAGCGCGCAAGCGACCATCCCGCTGCGCGCCGCGACGAGCGTCGACCCGAGCGGCACGAAGAATGCGTAGGCGAGCGGCAAGAAAAGCGGCGGCTGGGAGGAGTATACCTGCCCAAAGAGCGGATGACCGCGGTGCATCGCGCGCAGCGATTCCCAGTACACGCCCTCGTCGTAGTCGCGTGCGTGCGGCATCCCGAGCCGGAAAGCGAACATTGCGAGCGCCGATCCGAACAGCAGGGCCGGCACGAGCATCGCCATCATGCGGCGCGACGCAGCTGGCATTGCGCTTACCATAGCCGGAAACGCCTCTGCGCAAACGGGATATGAATCGAGCGGTCGATCGGTTTGTGCGGCTCGACGAGCACGGTGCAAGGTGAACCGCGTCGCCTATCGCTCGATGTGTCGAAATGATGAAGGAAGAAGTCTTTCTCGATTGCGTACTAGTCGAAAGTTTTCAAACTTCGTGCACGCTCGAACGAGAGCCGCACGCTCGCGTGTAGCGATACGAGACCGGTCAGACGTGTTAGCGACGCGTGATCGGCACAGATCGTGCGCGCGGACGCTTGCGATGCTCGTGGGTGCGTGCGAGGTGTGTTTACGTGCAGCGCCTGCGTTCAGCAGACGCCGCACGGAAAGGCAGATCGTTGAACAGTACGCAGCACTGCGCTTCCCTTTCCCACTCGAAGAAGCTGCTCGCCGCCGGCGTCGTCGGTGTCGCGCTCGCAATCGCACCGGCGCTCGCGCTGGCCGATGGCGGCGCGACACCCGCGCCGATCGCGCAGGCATCCGACGCGCCGGCGCCCGCACCGACCCTCGCGCCCGGATTGCTCGGCGATTGGGGCGGCTCGCGCGAATCGCTCGCCCAAAAGGGGATCACCGTCTACGGAGGGATCACCGACGAGGCGGCGACCATGTTGAACGGCGGTAACCGGTCCGGAACCGCCAACGCCGGGCAGTTCGCGATCGGTACGAACATCGACTTCGGGCAGCTCAATCCCGGCTCCGGCGCGGGGACGCTGCACTTCCTGTTCACGCAGCGCTACGGCAGCAGCTTGGCGACGAACTCGCTCGGCTCGCTCATCTCGGTGCAGGAGATCTACGGCGCCGGCCTGACCGATCGTCTGAGCGAGCTCGACTATGCGCAGCCGCTCTTCGACAACAAGCTGAACGTCGAGTTCGGACGCGTCGTGATGCAGAACGACTTCATCACCGGCGGCACCTACTGGGGGCAGAGCGTGTACTGCCTCTATCAGAACAACGGCTTCTGCGGCACGGGCGACGGCGTTCCGAACAACTCGGGCTGGGGCTACGCACCGACCTCGCAGTGGGGCGCGCGCGTCAAGTTCACGCCGAGCGGCAGCTTCTACATGACCGCCGGCGGCTATCAGGTCAACCCGGTCTACGGCCTGAGCGGCCAGGGGTTCAACCTGAGCACCAACGGCGACACCGGGATGATGTTCCCGTTCGAGACCGGCGCGGTGCTGCGCAACAAGGACGGCGCGAAGGTCGGCGACGTGAGCGTCGGCGGCTACTACGACACCTCCAACGTCCTGAACTACGAGAGCTATCTCTCGAAGTTCGTCGCACCGAACAATCCCGCGCTCACCGCGGTTCCGCAGACGTTCCAGCGCGGGCGTGACGGCGCGTGGTTCCAGTTCGACCACCTGCTCTCGGGCAGCGCGGCGCCGGGGCAGCCTGGGACGATGTTCTTCACGACCTACGAGTTCGGCGACCCGCAGACGGCGCTGTTCAGCTCGTTCGTCGACGCCGGTATCGCGCGCCACGGCACGTTTGCGGGGCGTCCGAACGACATCCTCGCGTTCGGCTACACCTACAACAATATCAACCCGCGCCTGCGTACGTTCGAGCAGGAGCTCCAAGGGGCCGGTTACGCGGTTCCGCTGAACGGCGTGGAGCAGGCGCTGGAGCTGAACTACAGCGCGCAGCTCACCCCCTGGCTCGTGCTGCGCCCCGGGATCCAGTACGTGATGAACCCCAGCGGCGAGTCGTACAACGTTAACTATCCGGGCGGGATCGTCGGGCCGAAGAACGGCCTGGTCTTCGGTCTGGGGACCGGGATCACGTTCTGATCAACGCTCCTCGGGCGGCCGGGTCTCGGAGTTCCAGAGATGCTCCGGCTGCTCGAGGGCGTAGTTGATCCAGCGCGACCACACGAACAGCGCGTCGGAGAGACGGTTCACATAACTCAGGACGTCCGGTGAGAGCGGCTCCTCATCGCGCAGCGCGATGAGGAGCCGCTCCGCCCGGCGGCAGACGGTACGGGCCTGGTGCAGGAACGCGCCGGCGTACGAGCCGCCGGGATGGATGAAGTTCGCCAGCGGTTCGAGCTCCGTTTGCGCGGTGTCGATCGCGCGCTCGAGGGCGGCGGTGTCGGCCGCGGTGACGAGCGGCATCCCCTCCCAGCGGTTCTGAGGAAGCGTCGCAAGGTCGGTGCCCAGGTTGAAGAGCACGTCCTGCGTCCAGGCGAGCCACGCGTCGAGCGCGGAGGCGACGCGCGTCGCGCGCGCCAGATCCTGCACGGGACGCGTCCGGCGCACGTCGGCGAGCGCGGTGCGCGCGAGGCCGATCACCGACGAGAGCTCGTCGATCGTCCCGTACGCCTCGATCCGCAGCGCGTTCTTCTTGACGCGCTGCCCGCCTACCAGACCGGTCGTGCCGTCGTCGCCGGTGCGGGTGTAGATCCGTGTCGACTTCGCCATCACCTTGCCGGTTGGGCGCCGCCGAGAGGACGCCTTCGGACCTGCGAGAACCCCGCTCGGTTGTCCATGGAACGCATCCCACCCAAGTCCGACGACCTCTCCGAATGGTACCAAGCTGTCTGCTATCAGGCGGAATTGGTCTCGCAAGCCCCCGTCCGCGGGTGCCTCGTCCTGCGGCCCCAGGGCTACGGGATGTGGGAGCGTCTCCAAGCCGAGCTCGATCGCCGGTTCAAAGAGACCGGGCACGAGAACGCGTACTTCCCGCTGCTCATCCCCGAATCGCTGCTGACGAAGGAGGCCGAGCACGTCGAAGGCTTCGCGCCGGAGGTCGCCTGGGTCACCGAGGGCGGGAACGAGAAGCTGACCGAACGGCTTGCGATCCGGCCGACCTCCGAGGTCATCATCGGCGTCATGTACGCCGACTGGATCCAGTCGTATCGCGACCTTCCGGTGCTGATCAACCAGTGGGCGAACGTGATGCGCTGGGAGAAGCGCACCCGGCCCTTCCTGCGCACCTCCGAGTTCCTGTGGCAGGAGGGGCACACCGCGCACGCCACCGAGCAGGAGGCGGCCGAGGAAGTCGCGCGGATGCTCGAGGTCTACCGCGAGGTCGCCGAGGACGTCTGCGCCGTCCCCGTCTACAAAGGTGAGAAGAGCGCCTCGGAGCGCTTCGCCGGCGCGAACCACACCTTCTCGATCGAGGCCCTGATGCCCGACGGCCGCGCGCTGCAGGCCGGCACCTCACACGAGCTGGGCCAAAATTTCGCGCGCGCGTACGACATCACGTACTCCGCCGAAGACCAGACCGAGCAGTACTGCTGGACGACCTCGTGGGGGATGTCGTGGCGCATGCTCGGTGCCCTGATCATGACGCACGGCGACGATCGAGGCCTGCGGCTTCCGCCGAAGATCGCGCCGATCGAGGTCGTCATCGTCCCGATCCCGCGCGGCGACACGACCGCGCTGCTCGCGCGCGTCGGGGAGCTGTACCTGGAGTGCAAGCGCGCGGGGCTGCGCGTGCGGCTCGACGACCGGCCCGGGCAGTCGCCGGGGTACAAGTTCAACGAGTGGGACATGCGCGGCGTCCCGATTCGCTTGGAGATCGGCAACCGCGATCTCGAAGCCGGCGTCGTCACGCTCGTGCGCCGCGACAAAGCGGTGAAGGAAGAAGGGCAGAAACAGCAGGTTCCGCTCGACCAGGTCGTCGGCTTCATCCCGACCGTCCTCGAGCAGATCCAGCACAATCTGTTCGCGCAGGCGAAGACGTTCCTGAGCGATCACACGATCGCGACGCTCGACCGCGACGAGTTCTTCCGGTTGCTGAGCGAACGCGCCGGGATGATCGACGTGCCGTGGTGCGGCCGCCCGGAGTGCGAGGCCGCCGTGAAGGAAGCGACGAGCGCGACGACGCGCAACCTGCGCGAGCCGGCCCGCGCCGAGCGCTGCGTGCCGTGCGGCGAGCCGGCGCGCTTCCAAGCCTACTTTGCGCAGTCCTATTAAGATCGCGTCCCTCGCGCTCGCGCTCGTCCTCGTCCCCGGTGTCATCCTGAGCCTGTCGAAGGATGCGTCGGCGCAACCCGACGACGCGCGCGTACGCGCGCGCAGCGCCGGGACCGACCTCGCGGCAGCGCGGCGGATCGCCGCCGCGCTGCTCGGCGCCCCGCTCGCGGCGCAGCTGCTCAAGGTGCGGTGCGAGCGCGCCGCCGGGCATCTGGACTGCGGGCTGACGCTCAGCGGGACGCACTTCCACCGCCGGCTCGACGTGCAAAGCTGGAACGCCGAGGTCGCCCGCCTGGTCGACGGCGCCTTTGCCGCGGCCCCCGAGGCCGACGAGATCGACCTGTGGGCGACGGTCCCGCTCGATGCCGGGAAGGGCGCGATCGTGAGCGGCGACCTCGCGCAGCCGACCTCGGCGACCGTCTTTTCGATCACGGTGCCCCGCTCGGCTCGTGGGAGCGTCCGGGAGAGGCTCGCCGACGGCGAAGGCGTCTTCTGGGACCCGGCGTTTCGCGGGTCGTTGGCGAAGGGGACGCGTGGATGATTCGGATTTCGACGCTTCCTTCCGGTCTGCGCGTGCTGACCGAAACGATGAGCCACGTGCGGTCGGCGACGATCGGCCTCTGGTGCGACGTCGGTTCGGCGGCGGAGCCGCCCGACCGGCGCGGCATCTCGCACCTGCTCGAGCACATGCTCTTCAAGGGGACCCCCGATCGCACGGCGCGTGAGATCGCCGAGACGATGGACGCCATCGGCGGCGAGCTGAACGGGATGACCGACAAGGAGACGACGTGCTTCTACGCGCACGTCGTCGACCGCCATCTCCCGCTCGCGGTCGACGTGCTCGCCGACATGCTGCAGCACGCGCTCTTCGCGCCCGACGAGCTGCGGCGCGAGAAGCAGGTCGTCCTTGAAGAGATCAAGATGTACGACGACTCGCCGGACGAGGTGATCGCCGACCGCTTCGCGCGCACGCTCTGGCGCGGCGCCAATCTCGGCGACCCGACGATCGGGTATGCTCGCACGGTCTCGTCGATCGCGCGTGAGGAGCTGTTGGCGTGGCGCGACACGCGCTACGCGCCGGGGACCGTCTTCGTCACCGCCGCGGGGAACATCGAGCACGAGACGGTGATGGAGCTGGTCGGCGAGGCGTTCGCCGAGTTCGCCGGCAGGGCGACGCCGCCACCGCCGGAGCGGCCGCGCTTCACGCCGGCCGTCGACGTGACGGTCGACGACACCGAGCAGGCGTACGTCCTGCTCGGGATGCCGGGGCTCTCGCTGCGCGACGAGCGCCGCTACGCGCTCGCCGTGCTCGACACGCTGCTCGGCGGCGGGATGTCCTCGCGGCTCTTCCAGAGCATCCGCGAGGAGCGCGGCCTCGCCTATGAGATCTCGACGTTCCAGCAAGGCTATCGCGACGCGGGCCTGTTCGGCGTGAGCGCGGGCTGCTCGCCCGAACGCGTGCAGGAGTGCGTCGACGTCGTCGTCGCCGAGATCGACCGGCTCCTGCAGGACGGCGTGCGCGACGACGAGGTCCAGCGCGCGCGCGAGCACCTCAAGGGAAATCTGACGCTCGCGCTCGAGAGCACGTTCAACCGCATGTCGCGGCTGGCGCGCAACGAGCTGGTGCACGGCCGTCAGATCTCGACGGAAGAGGTGGAAGCCGCGTTCGACGCCGTCGACTGCGCCGCGGTCGACGCGCTCGCACGCGAGCTGTTCGT
>DATJHK010000083.1:0-55902 GCA_035493875.1 Candidatus Limnocylindria bacterium | reverse complement strand
CGCCCAGCCGCCTCGCTCGACGCGTCGAGCGTCGCGTACTGGGGCCCTCCGGCGCGCGAGGGGACACCGCTGCCCGTGCTGACCGTCGCCGCAGGCCCCGCGGGGAACGTTCGCTCGATCGAGTTCGGCTACGACGCGGCCGCCGCGGCGCTCTATCGCGGCGGGAGCCGCGTCGACGACGACACGGAGACCGCGCTGCCGATCGAGCCGGCGTACGCGCTCGGAGGGCTCAAAGCGCTGGCGTCGACCTCGGGGACACCGCCCGCGCTCCTGCGCACGCGCGCGTTCGTCGAGCCGAGCCGAGCAGGGACGTCGGCGAGCGCCTACGCTGCCGCGCTCGTGCAGGAGTCGGCCCGTTCCGCGCTGCGCGCGCGCGTCGTCGTGGACGGGCTCGTCTACGGGACGGTCGTCACGCCCGCATCCCTGATCGCCGTGCGCGGCGCCGGCGACGCGCACGACGGCTTGTACTACGTCGAACGCGTGGAACACGAGATCGCGCGCCGGCGCTACACGCAATCGATCGAGATGACGCGCGAGGGCCTCGGCTCCACGATCAGTAAGGCGACGTGAGCATGGACGACGAACGGCGCTATTACGGGAAGTTCCGCGGTCAGGTCACCGACACGAACGACCCCGCGAGCCTCGGGCGCATCAAGGTGAAGCTCGACGCGTTTCCGGGCTGGAAGGACAACTGGTGCATGCCGTGCGTCCCGTACGCCGGTAAGAACGTCGGCTGGTTCGTCATCCCGGAGATCGGCGCGCGCGTGTGGATCGAGTTCGAGGAGGGCAATCCGGATCGTGCGATCTGGACCGGGTGCTTCTGGGAGGCGCAGACGATCCCGGAGGGCGCGACCCCCTCGCGCAAGGTGTGGAAGACGCCGACCAGCGAGCTCGTCCTCGACGACCTGGACGGCAAGGCGGGGACGCTCGAGCTGAACACGACGACGCGCAGCGATCAAAAAGTCTCGATTCGCTTCGACGACACCGGGATCACGATCACCGCGAAGGACGCGAAGATCACGATGGCGATGGACAGCGGGATCACCATCGCCTATCCCGAGGGCAAGCTCGAGATCACGGCGCAGCAGACGAAGGCGTCGCTCGGCAGCAGCTCGTCCCTGACGATCACGCAACAGGACCAGACGCTGCAGTCCGGTTCGATCACGGTGCAAGCCGCCAACCAGCTCTCGGTCAGCGCCTCCTCGTCGACGAGCGTCACGACGGGACAGTACTCGCTCAAGGGTTCCACGATCACGCTCCAGGGAGCCGCGATCAACCTTGGCTAAGGCGGAGCTGCGCTTGGCGTGTCCCCTGCGCATCGTCCACGGCATGGCCGCGCGCTCCTCGCGCGACGAGCACATCCGCGAGATGATCGAGCAAGTGCTCTTCACGATGCCGGGCGAACGGGTCATGCATCCGGACTTCGGCGTCGGCGTCGAACGGCTCGTCTTCGAGACCGAGGGGATCGAGATCACCAGCGCCGCCCAATCCTTGATCGCCTCCTCGCTGCAGCGCTGGCTCGGCGACGTGATCGCGGTGCACGAGGTCAGCGTGGCCGCGGAGCAATCGACCATCACCGTCGACGTCGCGTACGAGCTGGTCGAGACGCGCGAGCTGCGCAAAGAGCGCTTCACCCGATGAGCTCGCCGGCGGAGGAGCGCGCACCGAGTCTGGGGATCGAGCGTGTCGAGAGCGTCTGGGGGCAGGGAGACAAGGTCGTCGTCCGGCTCCAGATGAGCCCGCGCGGTTCGGTGCTTCCGGCGTGGCTTGCCGCCCCGCAGGCCGTCGACGCGGCACTCGACGACGCGGTGCGCACCGCGCTCGAGGTCGTCGCGGTGACGATCGTCGAGGACCGGCTCGACGTCACCGTGCGCGGCGTCGAGGGCGGCCAACGTTTCGTGCTGCGCGTCGACGGATTGATCGCGGGGCACGACACGATCGCCGTCGCATTCGGCGTCGACCCGCTCTTCGATCCGGCGTCGGTCGCGCCGCAGCCGCCGTCGCCGGCATCGACGCTGCTGGTCGACTATCTCGCGAAAGATTACGCTTCGTTCAAGCGGCTGATGCTCGACGTCATCTCGCACGAGGTGCCGGCGCTCACCGAGCGGTCCGAGGCGGATCTCGGCATCGCGATCGTCGAGGTCCTCGCGTTCGCCGCCGATCATCTCTCGTACTTTCAGGACGCCGTCGCGACCGAAGCGTACCTGGAGACGGCGCGCCGGCGCGTGTCGGTGCGCCGCCACGCCCGCCTCACCGGGCACCGGCTCTTCGAGGGCTGTACGGCGCGCGTGTGGATGCACGTCGCGGTCGGGAATGCCTGCACGCTGCCGCCGGGATTCGCGTTCGCGACGATGCGCGACGCCTCGCAAGGCCGGCCCGTGTTCGAGACGCTGCATGCCGCCGAGCTGCACCCGCTGCTCAACGAGATGGCGCCATGGAACTTCGGCAAGGAGGACTTCGTGCTCCCGGCCGGCTCGACGGCGGCGATGCTCGAACGCTCGCTTCCGCTCGAGGGGGACGCGCCGCCGCTTCAGGCGGGGACGGTCTTGATCCTCGAGCAGATCGTCGACGAGCACGGGGCGGTCGCGTCGTCGAAGGATCGCCATGCCGTGCGGCTCACGCGCGACGCGAAGACCTTCGCGCATCCCGACGATCCGACGAAGGTCCTGAGCTGGGTCACATGGTTCGATGCGGACGCCTTGCCGTTCGCGGCCTCGGCGCGCCGCTTCCCCGATGGCCGTTGCGCGACGCGCGCGCTCGGCAACGTCGTCGCGGCCGACTTCGGCGAGACGATCGCCCTCGAAGACGTCGGGACGCTCGACGAGAGCGGTGCGCTGCGCATCGTCGTCGACGACCTCACGTTCGCGGTGCCGTACGACGCGAGCGGCCCGGCGAGCGCGTTGATCGGTTCGCTGCAACCGTACCGGGCGATCCCGCAAATCGTCGTCGACGCGACCGCGTTCGAGACGACGCTGCGTTGGCGGGCGCGGCGCGACCTCATCGGTGCCGGCTCTCGCGCGCGCGTCTTCGCGGTGGAGGTCGAGCGAGACGGGAATCTCGTCCTGCGCTTCGGAGACGGTACGCACGGCTGGCTCCCCGACGCGCGCGCGCGATTCGCCGTGACCTGCCGCACCGGGAACGGGACGGCCGGAAACGTCGGCGCCGAGACGATCGTCGAGACCGTCGTCCCGCACCCCGACATCCGCGCGGTGCGCAATCCGCTGCCTTCGGGCGGAGCGCGGGACCGCCAGGAGATCGCGAGCGCGAAACGCCAAGCGCCGGAGCGCGTCTTTCGCCAGCGGCGCTGCGTCTCGGACGCCGACTACGTCGCGCTCGCCACGCGGCAGCGTGACGTCGTCTCCGCGTGCGTGCAGCGGCGTTGGACCGGCAGCAGCATGACGATCGACCTGTACGTCCACGGTGAGGGCGATCCGGCCCTGATGCGGGCGCGCGTGGAGGAGGCCCTGGCCCCGGCGCGCGTGTTGGGCGTCGAGGTCGACGTGCGTTCGCCGCGCAAGGTTCCGGTGCGCGTCGATCTGAGCGTGACGTACGCGCCGCCGGCGACGGCCGGTGAGGTCTCGCGCGGCGTCGCGAACGCCGTCGCGGCGGCGGTGGCGGGACAACGTCTGACGCTCGGGACGACGGTCTTCGCCAGCTGGTTCATCCACGCCGCCCGCGACGTCGCCGGTGTGCGCGACGTGATGCTGAGCGAGTTCCGGCGCACCGACGGGCCCGATGCGCGCGCCGAGGGGTTCATTCGCATCGGTCCGACCGAAGTCGCGGTCTTGGTCGACGAGCGGCGAATGATCACGCGCGGACGGCCAATCGTTCGTGCGCAGCGAGCCGATGCGGCGTCATAGATCGTACCGCGATCTGCTCGCGCGGATGGGGCAGCTTCTCGCGGCACCGACCATCGACGTCCCGGGCGAGCGCGCGAAGCGCAATCCGCTCGCCGTGATGAGCGACACCGCGGGCGATCCGATCCGCGGGTTCGTGCGCGCCTGGGCGGTCGTCGGCGACGTGCTGACGTTCTACCAGGAGCGGATCGCCGATGAGCGCGCGCTCTCGACGGCGCGCGAGCCGCTCTCGGCGTACGCGATCGTGCGCGCGCTCGGGCTGCGCCCGCGTCCGGCGATCTCGGCGCGCACATACTTTGCCTTCGACGTGTCGGCCGACGCGCCGGGGAAGGCCGTCGCGCTTCCCGCCGGGATCGCCGTCGGGAACATCCCCGCGCCGGGCGCGCTGCCGGCGATCTTCGAGAGCGCCGAGGCGTGCACGGCCTATCCGGCGTGGAACCGCGTCGGTGCGGCGCCCGACGATGCTCCGGTCGCCGTTCGGCTCGCGCCGCATGCGACCCGGCTCGTCCTCGAGGGTACCGATGCGATCCCGAGCGGGACGGCGCTCGTGCTGCGCGAGCGCGCCGAGCCCGGGACGGCGCTCGCGGCGGTACTGGTCGCCGAATCGCTCGTCGACGTCGCCGCGGGGACGACGCTCGTGCGATGGCTCCCGACGCCGTCGGTCCTCGGAGGAGAAGAGGTCCTCGACGCGCTCGTCCTTCCGACCCGGATCCGACCGTTCGGCGCGCTCGCGCCTCCGTTCGCGCAGGCCTCGCCTCTCGACCGCCGTCGCTATGCGCTCGGCGGCGTCGCGCTCCGCGGGCAAGACGGCTGGCGAGTCGAGCGTGCGGGGCCCGAGACGAGCCCGATCGCGCTTGCCGCAACGCGCGCCGGCGCCTGCGGGATCACGCCGACGGCGTTCGTCCGGCGCTCGGCTGTGGGGACGTGGACGACGAGCGCGACGTTCCCGGGCGTCGTCCTGCAGTCGCTCGCGGCGACGCCCGGCGGCCGGCTGACGGTCGGCACGACGAACGGTGGCGTATTCGTCTCGATCGACGACGGCCTGACGTGGCTCCCGATCGGCGACGGATTTCCCGCACGCGCGCCGGGCAAGCTTCCGAAGCATCAGTTCCCGCGGCTTCCCCCGGTCCCCGTGCGGGCCGTCGCGATCGACGAGAGCGCCGAGGTCCCGGTCGTGTACGTCGCGACCGATCGCGGGATCGCGAGCATCGCCCTGAACGGCGAGGCGTGGACGTGGCGCAACGACGGGCTTCCGGGCACCGACGGCGAGACGGGTTTCGCGGCGTGCGCCGCGACCGCGCTCGCCTTCGTCGACACCGACGGGACGCTGCTCGCCGCGACGACGTACGGCGTCTATCGCTCGACGCAGGGACGTTCGTGGACGCGGATCGACGGCCTCGGCAGCGTCGGTCAGATCGCCGCGCTGTCCGAAGGACGGCTCGTCGCGGCCGGCCCCGGGGGCGTGTTCGTCTCGCTCGACGGTGGGGAGAACTGGCGAAAGGCAGCGCAGATCGAGGGGACGCCGCGCGGTCTCGCGGCGTTCCGCGAGACCGCGGTCGTCGGCGTCGGCGCCGACGTGTGGACCACGGACGACGGCGGCGCGACGTGGGCTCGCGTCGACGACGTGCTGGGTTCGCAGGTCGCGGCCGTCGCCGTCGGGCCTGACGGCACGGTCGCGATCGCGGCTCCGTTCATCGACAACCCCGCGCCGGACTGGCCCGGGATGGACACCGCGCTCACGGGGAACACGCTCGCGCTCGATCGCGAGGTCGCCCTGAGCGCGGGAGACGTGCTGGTCGTCGCGCGCGAGGACGACGAGCGCATCGCGGGCGCGTACCGCGTCGTTTCGACGCGGACGACGATCCTCGCGCGCTACGGGATGGTCGGGCCGTCGACGATCGTCACGCTGGACCGTTCGCTCGATGCGCGCGTCGCCGACGTGCGCAGCGCGATCGTGGCCTACGGCGCACGTGCGCGGGAGGTGGTGCCGGTGCGGCGCAGCGCGACGTCCGCGCCGACGATCGCGATCCCGGTCCCGCGCGGGCTACCGGCGCTGCCCGCCGGCAGGCGCGTCGCGATCGAAGGCCGGCCTGCGCGCGTGATGCTCTGCGGTCTGGCCGGCGGACCGCTGCGCCTCGACGTTCGCACCGGGACGGCGGATCCCGTGCGCGTGATGCCGTTCGTGCCCAACCCCGGCGCGGCTCCCGCGCCGGAGCTCGACGTCGCCGTCGCGTGCGGCGCGGGCGAGCGCGGAGCCGTGATCTCGCGTTTCGACGGCGTCTGGCGGCGCGACGATCTCCTCGATCCGGCGAGCACATGGCAGCGGCTCGCGGTTCCGCCGGTCGTGGTGACCGGCCTTGCCGTCTGCGCGGGGACGCTCTACGCGTGCGGCCTCGGGCGCGGCGGCTCGCGGGCGAGCAGCGGCGTCTATGCGTTCGAGGGCGAGCGCTGGTCGGCGCGTCCGCTCCTCGCCGGCGCGCTGCGGCGGCTGTTCGTCGTCCCGGGCGCCGGCGGCAGACCGGTCCTCTGGGCCGCCGGGATGCGCGGTCTGTACGAGCGCCGCGGCGAGCGCTGGGGTGCCGTCGACGCGCGCTTCGAGCAGGTCCGCGTCCACGACGTCTGCGCCGAGGGCGGCACCGTGCTCGTCGCGGCGGACGACGGCGTGCACGCGCGCCTCGACGGGCGCGCCTGGGGGCGCGTCGAGGGTCTGGACGACGTCGCGGTGCAGGCCGTGACGATCGGTGAGGGCATCTGGTATGTCGGGACGCGCGGTGCGGGGACCTGGGAGCGCGCCGCCGACGGACGGTGGAAACCGGTCGACCCGCGGCATCGCGGCGGGAACGTCCGCGCGCTGTTCGCACCCGGCGGCGGCGTCGTGCTCGCCGCGGAGCGCGGGCGCGGCCTGACGAACCGCGGCGCCCTCCTCCCGGCGGGGATTGCGACCGATGTGCGGGGCTTCGCTCCGCTCGCGATCGCGGACGGCGAACGGACCGTCGTCGCGTTCCGGCGGACCCCCGTCGTCGGCGGGCGCGCCGGCGTGCCGATGCGGCGGTTCCTCGCGGCGGTGCCGTTCGTGGATGCGGAGCTGGAGACGCTCGACGCGGGGATGCTGCTGCCCGCGCTCCGGCGGCGCATCGAGACGGTCACCGGGCTGCGCCTGGAGGGCGTCGCGATCGTCGCCGACGCCGCGGGGCGCGCCTGGCGGCTGCGCGGCGGAGACGACCTCCCGGTCTACCTGCTCCGGCGCGAGCTCGACGCGCTCGCGGTCTTCGAGGTCCGCGTGTTCGAGCTGGCGGCGCCGCCCGTCGCGTTCGAGGCGCCGGCTCGCGCAGACGCCGATGCGCTCATGCGCTGGGAGGTCCGCGCGTCCGGCGGCGCAGCCGCCCCGCCGTTGCTCGCGAACGCGGGCGAGCTCTGGTACGCGTCGGCGCGCGCCGACGCATCGAGCGTCGCCGAGATCGCGACCGTTGCCGCACATACGCCGGGGCTGCTGCGCCTGCGTGCGCCGCTCACCAACGCGTACGATGCCCGCAGCGTGGTCGTCGCCGCGAACGTCGTCGAGGCGACGCACGGCGCGACGATCCCCGCCGACGAGCCGATCGCGAGCGGGAACGGGACCGTTGCCGGCCAGGAGGCGCGGCTCGCCGGAAAGCCGCTTGCGAACCTGCTGCGCGACGGACGTCCGGTCCCCGAGCTGCAGGTGTGGCTGCGCGCGAACCGCGAGCAGGACGGGCCCGCGCGGGCGGGCGACGGGAACGCGGTGCTATGGCAGCGCGTCGAAACCTTCGTCGAGAGCGACCCGCTCGCGCGCCATTACACGGTACGGCAGGACGCGGACGGGACGGCGCGCGTGTCCTTCGGCGACGGTGTGCGTGGGCGTCGACTACCGAGCGGGCGCGACAACGCCGTCGCGCGCTATCGCATCGGCGGCGGGCCGAGCGGGAACGTCGAGGCGAATCGCTTGACGCTCTTTCAGCGCCCCGCCCCGGGAAGCGATCGGGTGCGCAATCCGGTCGCCGCGACCGGGGGCGTCGCCGCCGCCGGGGTCGAGGAGCTGCGCGTTCCGGCCGGGTACGCGATCGCGTCGCTCGAGCGCGTCGTGACCGCGAGCGATCTCGAGGACTACGTGCGCGCGTGGCCCGGCGTCGCGAAGGTCGACGTCGTGCGAAAGCCCCGGCGGCTGCGGCGCGTTCCGATGTCGTTCGTCGTGACCTATGCGATGCACGCGGGCGACGCGCTCGACGTCGCGACGCTCTCGGAGACGTTGCAGCGCGTCGGCGCGGCCGGCTGGGAGATCGCCGTCGTCCCGTGCCGCCGCCGCCTGTTCGAGATCGAGGCGCGGCTGTACGTTGCGCGCGACGTCGAGCCCGGCGAGGTCGTCGCGAGCGCGCGGCGCACGCTCGTCGACGGGCTTTCGTTCGAGCGCCGTGCGCTCCGGCAGGACGTCCTCGCCTCGGAGATCGTCGCGAGCATCCAAGGCGTGCGCGGCGTGCGGGCCGTCTCGCTCGACGTGTTTCACGAGCGCGGCACGGTGACGCGCGTCGTCGAGCGCATCACCGGCGACGACGGTGAGCCGGACGAAGGCGCCAGTCTGTTGCTGCTCGACGTCGATCGCCTCCAGCTCGTCGCGGTCACGGAAGAGGAGTCGGGATGAGCGATCGCGCGCGGGTCTCGCTCTACGAACTGCTCCCCGGGATCTATCGGCGCCGCGACGGGGAGGAGACGCTCGTCGCATCGCGCCGCCTCGCCGAGGCGTATCTCGAGCATGACGACGAAGCGCATTCGGCTCTCGCCGCGCCGCCGCTCAAGGCGCTTTTCGCGATCCTGCAAAGCCAGTTCGAGCTGATCGAGGACGACATCGCGGCGCTCTACGACGATTGGTTCGTCGAAACGTGCCGGCCCGAGATGCTCCCGCTGCTCGCCGAGCCGCTCGCGATCCGCGACCTCGAGGCGCTCCGCAAGGGCGGAGCGGACCTGCGCGCGATCGTCGCCAACATCGTCGGGTACCGCCAGGCGAAGGGGACGGCCTGGGCGCTCGCGTCGTTCGCGCAGGACGCGACCGGCTGGACCGTCGACGTCGTCGACGGCGTGCGTTCGCGTGCGTCGACCGCGCGCGTCGACGGGGCGACGGCGCAGCGCGCCGCCTTCGTCGACGTGCGGCGCCGCGCGCGGGGCCTCACGCCGGTCGCGCACGCGTCGACCGCAATCGATCTGCGCCACGCGCGCGGCGGCGTCCGGACCGTGGAGGTCGATGTCTGGCGGGCCGGCGGGGCGCACATCGTGGGCGTCGAGCCGGGGTACCCGGATCCGAGCAACCGCCGGCGGCGCACCTTTCATCCGCTCGGAGCGGACACCGTCATCATGCGGGCGACGCAGCCGCCGAACGCGTGGTCGAGCGGACGCACGTCCTGGGTTCCGCTGACGCGGGCCGACGCGCGCAGCGAGCTGGCGTTGCGCGGGGCGATCCCGGGGATCGCGGTGCGGGCGCGCGGATGGTTCGGCGAGATTACGCCGCCGCTGCAGGTGTGCGATCTCGCCGAGTGGCGGACGCCCGCGCAGGCTTCGCACACGGTGTTCGTCGATCCCGAGCTGGGCCGGCTCGTCACGCCCGCGGATCGGCGCGGCTACACGGTGGATTACGGTGTGGCGACGTACGACGGGAATGGGGCCGAGCCGCCCTCGCGCCCGTGGCCCGGCCGTGCGACGCGCACGATCCTGGTCGGCCCGACGGCCGAGGCACGCGAACTGGGGCGCGCGCGCCGGCTCGAGGGGCAGATCCTCACGCGGCTGCTCGCCGACGCCGAGACGCTTCGGTCGCGGCGCTTCACGTTGGCGCGGCTGTTCTCGACGTTCGCCGCGGAGTGGGCGTTCCTCGAGCAGTACGTCGAGCGCTTCGGCGATGCGCCGGGGCGCGGACGATTCTTCGAGCAGTATCCCGCGTTCACGTTCGCACCGAGCCGAGCTCCGCTGCCGTGGCTCATCGACGAGCTGGCGCGCGAGCGTCGCGCCGACGAACGCGACGAAGTCCTGGGCTACGAACGCGTCCATTCGTTCGCGGCGGCCCTGCGCGCCGCGCAGGACGCGCAGGGGAGCGTGACGATCGTCCTGGGCGATTCGCAGACGCATCGGCGGTTCTTCGGGCGCTGGGAGTTCCGGCCCGGGCCGGCGCTGCGGGAGTTGACGATCGAGTCGGCGCCCGGGACGCGGCCGGCACTCGACGGTTCACTGCTGCTCTCGGCGGTCGACCAGCGACTGGAGGTCGCGCTGCGTGGACTCACGATGCGTGGGACGATCGCGTGCAACGGGAATCTGCGGCTCACCGTCGAGCGTTCCACGCTGCTGCCGCCGGTGGACCGATCGAGCCTGGTGGCCGACGCGGCGGCGGACCCGCTCGCGATCCTCGTTCGCCGCAGCATCCTGGGCGGCGCGCGGCTGGGACCGAACGTCGAGCTCACGGTCGAAGACACGATCGTGAGCGACGCGCTCGTCCCGCCGATCGCGGACGGAGAGGGGTGCTCGCTCAAAGCGAGCCGCGCGACGTTCCTCGCCGGCGTGCAGGTCGACCAGCTGACGGCGAGCGACGTGCTCTTCGAGCGGCCGATCGTGGTCGCGGCGCCGCAGCAGGGCTGGATGCGCTACTGCGTCGAGCGGCCCGGTTCGCGCGCGCCGCAGCGCTACGGCGGTGTGAAGACGGCGCGGCCGCTCCTGGCCAGCACGACGTATGGCCGGCTCGGGTTCGCGCGGCTGCGGCGGGACGCCCCCGCGGAGGTCCGTGCCGGCGGCTCCGACGGTTCCGAGATCGGCGCATACGCGGCCTACGGCGAGGCGCGACGCGAGGCGAACCTCGAGATTGCTTTGGCGGACTTCGTCCCGGAAGGCGTGAGCGCGCGGGTCCGGTATCTCTCGTGACAAGCAATGAAGGGTGATCTCTCGCGCGTCACGTTCGACGGTGCGCGTTACAGCCGCGTCGTCGCGCAGCAAGGTCGCGTGCAGCTCGACGCCGACTGGAACGAGCAGCAGGCGATTCTCGAGTACCGGCTGCGCACCGCGCTTTCCGACCTCTTCGGTCACGGCGCGCTGCTGGGGCTGGCCGTCGCGCCCGAGTCGCGCGCCGGGTTCGCGCTGCACGTGCATCAGGGGGCGGTTTTCGGCGGCGCCCCGGACGGGATCGAGACGGGGATCGCGCTCGATCGTTTCGGTGAGCTGCCCTACAGCGTCGAGCTGTGGTTCCGGCCCGCCGCGGAGATCGACGCGCCGGGGACGATCGTCAGCGGGGCCGATTTTCGGATCGCGGTCGACGAGCGCAAGTACGTCGTCTTCACGCGGACGCAGGCCGGAAGCGACGGGACGCCGCGCGAGATGCGGCTCGTCTCGCGGCTGCCGTTGCGCGAGGCCGGCTACGCGCACGTGGTGTGCGTGTTCGCGGGCGACGCGATGGAGATTTGGATCGACGGAAAGCTCGACCGCCGGCGCAACGCGCGGCGCGGAGCGGCGCGGCCCGGCGGCACCGTGCGGATCGGCGCGGGATACCACGGGACGATCGAGCAGATCGCGTTCTGGCGGCGGCGCCGGTTTCGCGACGACATCGCCGCGAGCTTCCTCCGGTACGACGGGACGGTTTCGGCGAAGGTGGATCGCGACGAGCGTGACGCCGGACTCGTCGCGCGCTGGCGCGCGGACGAGACGGCCGCCGACGCGCTGCCGCGGTCGCCGCGCACGTTGTGCGTCGGACCGGGACGCTGCTACGTCGACGGCCGGCTGTGCGAAGCCGAGACGCATCGCGTATTGCCGATCGACGAGGGCGCGGCGCGGCGCACCGCGGCGGCGGCGAAGTACCCGAACATGCTGCTCGCATACGTCGACGTGTGGGAGCGCTACGTCAGCGCGTACGAGGACCCGGCACTGCGCGACGTCGCGCTCGGCGGTCTCGATACGACCGGACGGATGCGGACGATCGCGCAAGTCGGGCTCACCGTCCCCGACGAGTTCGACCTGGACGAGATCTCCTCGAGCGAACGTGACCGCGGCGAGATCGCCGTCGACGCCGGCAGCGGCATTCTGCAGGACAATCTGCTCTACCGGTTCGAGGTTCACGAGCCCGGTTTCGCGGCGCGTGAGGATGAGGGGGACGACGCGATCGCGGCGACGCTCCGGTACGCGGGCGATCGTTCTTCGAACGCCGGCGCGACGCTGGTCGTGCCGAACGGGGCCGGTTGGAGCACCGGGCAGTACCTGCAGATCGTCCAGCCGCCCGGGATCGGCGCATTGCTGCAAATCGTCGGTGCCGCCGACGACGCGGTCGCCGAAACGGGCGCGTCGTTCGCGGTCGCCGGAGCACCGGCGGAGCTGCTCGGCGAGCAGATCGCCGTGCGCGCGATCGCGAGCCTGCTGTGGTCGCGCGAGAACGGAAACCTCGTCTTTGCGATCGAGGACGCATCGCAGACGCAGGAGCGTTCGAGCACGATCGTGCTGCGCGACGAGGCGGCACGCGGCCGCGAGCTGCGGATCGACGACGTCGTCGTGCTCGCCGACGCGGAGCACCTCGATCGCGCACAGGCCGGGTTCGTCACGACGATCCTCGACACGTCGTTCGACGTGCCGGGAGCGGTGACGGTGACGGTGGGCGGCCGCGTGCGTGCGCTCGGCGCAGGCGCGACACTGCGCAAGTGGGACGGCATCATCGCGGTCGACGCGCGCAACGGCAGCCCCGCGATCCCCGTGGGCGACCTCGCCGTGCGCTGCGGCGAGACGGGCTATTACCGGTCCGGGGATTACTGGGCCGTGACGTTGCGTCCCGACGCGCCGAATCCGCTCGATTGGCCGCGCGACCAGAAGGGGATGCCGGTCTTCGCTCCGCCGCTCGGGATCGATCACACCTACGCGCCGCTCGCGCTCATCGATCTCTCGGCGGGCGCACCATGCGTCGTCCAGGACCTGCGCCGGATCGTCCCGGCCGTCGGCGATCTGCGTCCCAGCGAGGTCGAGATGGTCGCGCCGGACGAGGTCCCGGTCGTGCCGCCGGAGATCCCCGACGTCGCGTCCCCGCCTGCACCCGCCGCGCCGCCGCGCGCCGAGCCGCCGGACGGCGCGCTCGTCCTGGCGCATCGTGCGCCGCGCGGATACGCCGCGACCGGATCGGTCGTCGAGGCGCGCGTCGAACGCCTCGCGTGGCGTGCGAGCCGTCCCGTCCCGCAGGGCGGCGCGGCGCGTGCCGTCGCGATCGACGGCGTGCTCTACGTGCTGTACGATCGCGGCGCGCTCCTCCGCCGCAACCCCGCGCACCCCGACGAGCCGTGGGAGACGTGCCGGCCGTACGAGGCGCTGCGGCGCGACTACGCCGTCGTCGCGTGCGCGGGGCGGCTCTTCGTCGTGGGCGGCCTCGACGTGCGGGATCGGCCGAGTCGCGCCGTCGACGTGTACGATCCGAAGACCGACTCGTGGTCGGAAGGCGCACCGCTGCACGTCGCGCGCGCGCGGCCGATCGCGGCCGCCGACGAGGACGGGATGTTCGTGATGGGCGGGATGCGCAGGGCATGGTTCGGCCTTCGCTATCCCAGCATGCGCATCGAACGCTACGACGCTGCGGACGACCGGTGGGAAACGCTCGAGCCGATGCCGCTGCGCCGCTACGGCGCGGCCGCGGTGATCGCCGGTTCGTCCGTGTACGTGATCGGCGGTGTCGTGCAGCGCGGCGTGCTGCGCCGCGCGCAGGCGCCGGAGCGGCGCGTCGATCGTTGGCATCTGCGTACCGGCGCGTGGACGTCGCAGGCGCCGCTGCACGTCGCGCGGAGCGACGCGCAGGCCGTCCTCGCGGTCGACGGCGAGATCGTGATCGCCGGAGGGGGCGTCGAGAACGACGGCGCCGAACGGCTGCGCATCGGTACGGACGTGATGCAGGCCTTCGCCGCGCCGGTGCGCAGCGCGTTCGGGCTGGCGGCCGTCGACGGGGTGGTGTACGTCATCGCGGGGACGGCGGCGGAACGCGACGCGACCGACGTGCAAGAGTGCGTGATCGTCGAGCGGCTGGCGGTCTGTCGCCGCGTGGAGGACTAGCGATGCCGTACGAACCCTTGGAGCGCCGTCCCGCGGGCTCGCCGGCCCCGCTTCCGTCGCCGCTGCGCGCCGGGCTCGAGTCGATGACGGGAGCGGACCTCGCGGGCGTGCGCGTGCACCACAACTCGCCCCGGCCCGCGGCCGTCGGCGCGCTGGCCTACACGCAGGGGACGAACATCTATCTCGGTCCGGGGCAGGAACGGCACCTCGCGCACGAGAGCTGGCATGTCGTCCAGCAGATGCAGGGCCGCGTCGCGGCGACGACGAGCGTCAACGGTGTCGCGGTCAACGATCACGCGGCGTTGGAATCGGAGGCGGACGCGATGGGCGCGCGCGCGCACAGCCTCGGCGCTCAGCCGCACACGCTGCAGCGGCTGACCGACGGCGAGGACCTAGATGAGGACCTCGCGGGGGAATGACGTCGACACCGTCCCGATGACCCTGGCGCCCTGGCGCTCGAGCACCCCGACGACGCGCCGGTCGTTCGGCTCGGGGAAGCGCGCGTAGCGCACCGCCAGGACGACGCCGTCGCATGCGGCGGCGCAGCGCGGGACGAACGTGCTCGCGAAGACCTCGCCGGTGTCGACGATCGTGACGTCGTACCGCGCCCGCAGGCCGGCGATCAGCGCTGCGATCTCCGCATCGCTCGCGTCGTCGACCAGCTGATAGCCGGCGATCGACGCGGCGTCGACGCCGTCGGCGGAGCGGACGACCTCGAGGACGGCGGCGGGTTCCAACTTCGCCGGAACCGCGAGCTTCTCGATGCCGAGCGCGTGGGCCACCGCCGGGGAATCGGGGTTCGCGTCGAGGACCAGCGTCGAAAAGCGCGCGCGGGCGAAGTTGCGCGCGAGGCCGACGGCGAGCCCGGTCTTCCCGTCGCGTTCGCGCGCCGACGAGATCGTGACCGCGAACGGCAGCGCGAACGCCGACTGCAGCGTCGTGCGCGCGACCGTGTAGCCGGGATCGAGATCGTCGCTCACTTCGGTTGCAGCGTCGCGATGACGGGCTTGCCGTAGAGCGCGGTGATCTTCCGGCGCGTGAGCAGCCGGGTGTCGAGCAGCGCGAGGAGGAGCGCCAACAGGATGCCGACGAGCAGCGAGAGCGCGACGAGCGCGGCGGCGAAGAGGAGCGCGAGCGGGACGCCGGTCGCGGTCGCGCTTGCGGCGGGTGCCAGCACGGTGAAGGGACCGTCGGCGGGGATCTGCGCTTGCTGTGCCTGGGCGGCGTTGAATCGGCTCGCGAGGTCCTTGTAGGATGCGAGCAGCGCGTCGTGCTGCCGCGCGGCGGCGGCGACCGTTCCGTTCGGTGCGGTGACGCGCGCGAGCTGCTTCGCGATCCCGTCTGCCTGCGTCGTGATCTGATCGAGCTGCTGCTGCGCGACGGCGGCTGACGCCTGCGCCTGCTGCACGGCGCTCTGCGCGGCGCGATACGTCGCGCTTTGCGCGAGCGGCTGCTGGTCGAGCCAGCGCTCGCGCTCGGCGAGGAGCGCGCGATCGTTGGCGACGCGGCTGGCGAAGTTCAGCACGCGCGGGAACGTGGGGCGGAACTGCGAGGAGAGCGTCGCGTACGTCTGGCTGTCCTTTTCCAGCTGGGCGGCGAGGAAGACCCAGAGCGGATCGGCCTTGCGCAGCTCGTCGCGGCCCGCTTGCGCGGCGGCCGCGGCCTGGTCGGAGGCCGCGCTCGCCGCCGCCTGCGCAGCGGCGAGCTTCGGTTGCAGCTGGTCCTGCTGCGCGACCAGATCGCTCTGGCGCTTGGTGAGGGCGGGGACCGTCGCGGCGGCGCTCTGCGCCGGGAGCAGCACGCGGTCGAGCTGCGCGAGCCGGCGTTGCCGGTCGGCGGTTTGTCGTTGCAGCGCCGTGACGTACGCGGCGGCGCGTCGATGCGCGTCGGCGTTGCAGGAGGCGACGAAGCTCGCCGCGCGCGCGTTGACGGCGGAGATCGCGTCCGCCGCGACGGTCTCGCGATCGCCGAGCGTCAGCAGATCCGGCGCGGTCGTGGCGAGCGGGTCGGCGGCGATCGCCGCGGCGGTCGTCGCATTGCAGGCGAACGTCAGGCCGGCGATCGGCGAGCTGGGAAGCGCGACGGACGCATTCGCGCGGTAGCGCACGAACGGCGGGATGTCGGCGCGCAGCGACGCGACCGCGAGGATGATCCCGGCGGCCAGGCAGACGACGACCGCGAGCCACTTGCGGCGCAGCGCGTCGAGCACGATCGAGACGAGCTTTGCGATCATGTCGGCAGCTTGACGTACTTGGCGACGGCGGCGAGGATCGCCGCGAAGAGCAGCTTCGGATTGACGCGCGGCTTCGGTTTGTCGGGGACGAAGACGAGGTCGCCGTCGGCGAGCGTCGGATCGGCCGCGAGATCACCGCGCGTCACTTTCGTGAGATCGATCTTGGGGCTCGTCGTCCCGTCGGCATGACGGATCACGATCTGGGCCAAGTCGGCGTTCTTGCCGGGGCCTCCGACGGCCGCGATCGCGGTCAGCAGGCTCTGGTCTTGCTTGAGCACGATCGGTCCGGCCTTCGCGACCTGGCCCAGCATCGTCACCTGCGCGAAGCGCGGGATCACGAGCTGGTCGCCGTCGCGCGCGGCCGCGACCATCACCGGACCGCCGGCCGCCGTGACCTGATCGTTGCCTGCGCGGACCAGAACGATCCGGGTGGTGTTCGCGTCGTCGGCGAGCTGCGCTTGTTGCAGCGCGCTCGCCAGTGGGCCGCCGACGGGGAGGAAGGCGGTCACGGTCTGCTTGACGGCGCCCGAGACGGTGACCGAGACCTGCCCGGCGAGGACATCGATCACGTCGCCGGAGACGAGCTGCGGGCTGGTGTCTCCGCTCGTCATCATCGCGAGCAGATCGTAGCTGGTGCGTTTCCCGTCGCGGATCAGCGCCACGCGGCTGAGGTCGGCCGTCGGCGGGAGCTTCACGCCGCTGATCGCCATCGCGAGCGTCTGGGACGGGGCGAGGGCGATCGGGCCCGACGCGATCCCGGCCAGAAATGCCGTGTTGCTCTCCGCGAGCACGCGTACGTCGACGGCGGGGCTCACGATGTACTTCGCGAGGTGGTTCACGATCTCGTCGCGCAGCCGCTGCGGATCGAGCCCCGCCGTCGCGAACGTTCCCGCCAGCGGGACGGTGACCGCGCCGCTGGTGCTGATCGTCGTCTGCACCGAGAGGTCAGGATAGTCGAAGACGACGATGTCGAGCTTGTCGCCGGGGTGGAGGGCGGCGAGCGCCGGCGTGAGGGTCGTCGCGAACGCTGCGACGGCCAGGGCGACTACCCGCGGCGCGCCTCGGAGCATGGCCGGATACTTCGCGGCGCTCGCCTGGCCGGTCCTGGTCCCGGGGCTGAAGCGAGAGGGGCCGCGAAGACGACCACGCCGATCAGGACGATGAGGCAGAAGTCAACGGCAAATACCGCGGCGGTAGCACTCCGCGGCGAGCGCGGTTCTGTTGTCGACGCCGAACAGGCGAAACATCGCGGCGATGGCGTTGCGGATCGTGTTTACCGAGCGGTTTCGGATCGCGGCGATCTCGGCGTTCGACTTGCCCTCGCAGATCAAGAGGAGAATCTCCCGCTGCGCGTTGCTCAGCGCGCGAGACGACTCGTGGAGATACAGTCGTTCGCGATCGCCCAGAGCGCGCCGCATCCAGCAGCTCGGCGCGAGGACCCGAGTCGCCCTCACGGCATAGTCGTAGAGGTAACCCTGTCCGGTCAGCGTCGCGAGGCGCAGCGCCGTGATGACGGCGCGGCGCGAGAAGCCGATCTTGCGAAAGGCCCGAAGCGCGTCGACGTACGCCGCGTGAGCGCGATCGCGCTCGCCGGCGAGCTCGGCGATCTGCCCTTCGACCAGGCGTATCTGGGCGCCGAGCCGCACGTCGCCGGTCAGCGACATCATCGGCGCGTCCACCTCCCGCGAGCGGTGGACTTCCATGAGCGCGCGAGCACATGCGATATCGCCCGCATGCGCGACCTCTTCGGCGAGGGCGAGCGGGATGTGCTTCTCGTCGCCGGCGAGCCGGCGCGGGTCGAGACGGTCGAAGGCCGCGCGCGCGGTCGCCGTATGGTCGCGATGCGCCAGCACCTCTCCCGCCGCCCGAAAGATCGCGGCACGCCGGCAACGCGCGAGCACACGGAACGCCGCCGTCGGTGCCGCGTGCTCGGCCGCGGCGGCGCTGCGAAGCGCCTCCAGCGTCCGACCCTCGAGCTCCTGGATCATGCTCGCGCAAATCGCCAGCACGTATCGCGGGAACGCCAGGGTTTTCGCGCTCCAATCGAGCCGCAGCAGTCGGGACTCGATCAGGCCCCAGGTATGCCAGTCGAGCCGGTCGGGAGCGAGGAACGCGAGCGCTTGCAGAACGTTCGCTTCAAGAGACGGGTCGCGCTGACGGCACGCGTCGAGGCGCTGCAGTGCCGACGAGAAACGCTCGGTGGCGGTATCGTAGTCGGCGCGTGCCACCGCGATCCATCCTTGGACCTCGGCCGCACGCGCGAAGACGATGTCCGATCCACAGGAGACGCTTGCCGCAGCCAGCTGTGCTGCGGCGAATTCGCGCCGCGCGTAGTGCGCCAGCGCGCAATGGAGCGCGATCTCCGAACGGAGTGTCGGGTGCGCGTCGACGGCAGCGTGCCGCGCCTCTTCGAGGATACGGAGTCCCTGCTCGGCGTCGCCGCGGCGCGTGAACGCCGCGCCGCGCAGCATCTGCGTGGTGAGGAATCCGTCCGGGGAGGAATCGCGATGGGACTGGCGGAGCAGGTCCAACGCATCGTCCGGGCGATGCAAGCGAAGGAGTGCCCGCGCCTGAAGCAGGGCGACGTCCTGGCGTTTCTCGGGCGCGCGATGCGCAACGAAGTCGGCAAGATCCAAGCACCGCTGAAAGTCCCCGGCGATCCACGCGTGCATCGCGTCCGCAAACGTCGCCCGGTGCCGCGCGACCCTCCGATCCGGCTCGGCTGTCATCTCGTCATGGTGACCCGTACATTGCTCGGCAGCTAGGAGAGGCAGGCATTCGACGGACGAGCATCATGTCGTTCCGAACGAACGCCTGCCGTCTCGGTGTCATTGCGAGGCAGCGGGTGGTGACCCCGTACTGGGCGGGACGTTCGGCGACGCGTGGTGGTGTGCGGCCGGACCGCCGCCGAGGAGGACGTCGGCCGGTGCGACGAGTGCACCGGCTCCGGCCAGCAGAAGAAGGACGACGAGGGTGATGTTCACGCGAGTACCTTCCTAGGAAGCCATTGATTGCCGGTACGAGAGCACCGACCACGCTTCAGCGTAGCCTTCGTCGCGCTCACGCGTCATCGGTACAAAAGCACCACTAGACAACGACGCTTTGCGATGGCAGCATCGCGACGCGATGTCTCGGCATTCCGCAATACCGAGGATGTGTACATGATGTCAGCTCAAGCGCGGACGAGGACGAGGTGGATGACGTGCTTCACCGATCTCCTCTGGAGTATGATGGGCGCTGCGGGCGAGGGATTGGTGATCGGTTCGGCGGAGGGCCATCTCATCTTCGACGATCTCGTCGTGTCGATCGGCGCCGTCCTGTCCGATGCGCGCGGGATCGAGGTGCTCGTGAGCGAGGGGAGGACGAACCCGCGGCCGAGCGTCGTCGACGGCGGCACGTTCCGGGTGACGGTCGACGACGATCCCAAAGCGATCGCGCAGCTCGTCATGAACGTGCTCACGCTGCGCGTCGAGCCCTCGAAGAGGAAGCGCAAGCCGCACGACGGGTGAGGAACGGACGACCGTCATCGTTTTGTCATCTTCGCTGCGTAGGCTTTCGCCGGATCACCGAGCGTTCGTGATCCGCGACGCGACGGGTTTTGGGGAACCCGTCGCGCTCGCGCGCCCGCCCGGCCGTTCGCAACCGCTCGACGAGCACCGCGCATGACGGCAGGTATGTCAAGCGACGCGATCGAGCTACTGGGATCGAAGCCTGTGGCTGAGAAGATCCGTGCGTGATCGTGCGTTTCGCTCGCGCCGCGTTTGGCGCGCTCGCCGTCGTTGGTCTCTGTGCGTCCGCGGTGCAGGCGCAGGACGCGGTCGTTCCGGTGCTCGGGCCGCTGCAGGACGGAGCGTTCGCAGGGTACGAGGTCAGCTGGACGACCCTCGTCGACGGTGACAAGACCCTCTCGGTGTCGAGCATGCTCACGATGCGCCAGCGCGGCGCGAAGAAGATCGTCGCGACGTTCCGCGATTCGCGGGACGCGGGGAGCGTTTACGTGATGACGCGGCAGCACGACGGCTCGCTGACCCTCGACAACCTCGATCACCTCGATCGTACGGGGGTGCTCTTGAGTCAGGCACTCGCGACGCTCAATACGCTCGCCGCCGTCGTCACGGGCGAGCCCCCGGATGCGCACGCCTGGACGACGTCGCTCCCGATCGCGGATCCGGTCCCGGACGAGAACGCGACGCCGCCGCCCGTCCCGCTGCTCGCGCTCGCCGCGACGCGCGTCGCGCGCGACGACGGCTTCAACGTGACGGCGAGCGGGACGAGCTCGCAGGAGGTCGCCGCGACCCCGGTGCCGGCGCCGATGCGGTTACTCGGCCGTGTGCTCCATCAAAAGCCCGGACAGACGGCGACCACGTGCACGCTCGAGGGCCGTTTCACGGCGAGCGGCGTGTTGACGTCGGGCACGTTCGAGACGAAAGCGACGACGATCGTGGGCCGTCACACCAGCACCGTCGACACGACCTGGCACGTCACGCGCGTGAACTGACCATCCCCGTCCCGGGGCCGCCGTCGACCCCCGCGGTTCAGACTTCGGCGGCGAGGTGCGTCGGACTGATCGTCCAGTTCCCGTCGCTGCCGAGCGTCGCGTCCATCGCGTAGATATTCGTGGGAAATACGATGTGCGCGGGTTTTCCGATCAGGGTGATATCCAACACCTGGCCCGCTTCGTACGTTCCGAACGCGATCCAGTACTGCGCTGACGGGCTGAACATGGAGTTCATGTTCGGCTGGGCCTGCACGAGGAACGCCGGCTGCCCGGACATCCCGATCCCGACCGACGCCATTCCGGGCGGGATGCTCGCATCGGCCGTGATCACTAGCGTACCGGGCGATCCGCCTTGGCGCAGGTTGACGAAGTTGAAGGCCTGAGCGTAGGTCAGCGTAATTTGGTTGTTGCCGCGGGGGTCAGCCGCGATCGACTGCGACGCGCCGGCGATGATCCCGGGGACGAGCTGGCCGGTATCGCACCACACGAAGCTCAGGTCGGTCGTCCACTCGAAGGTCACGCGCGTCGCCGGATACGTGTACTTCGCAAACCACGCGAGCGACTGCGCGCTGGGGTTTCCGCTCGGGTCCCGCTGAAAGAGCATGACGCTTCCCGGCTTCGCGCCGTTGTTGAAGAAGTTGACCTTGAACGTGTTTGCCATGGTCTCGACCCCTCTGCGCGCATCGCGCGCGGTACCTCATGCATCCGACGCGCGCATCCTCGCGCACGGTCGGGATTGCACGCAGCAGCAAGCGATCCCTAGGCTTACATCGGCTTGAGAGGGACCGCATGCTTTCTCGTGCTTGGTGTTCTCACGGCGGTATGCGAGTGTTCGCGAGTTCTTCCGGCGAGCGCGCGACGCTGTGCGCATGCTTCGGTGCCTGGCGCTCGCGTGTTTCCTGGCTGTCGGCCTCGGCGGAGGCGTCGCGTTCGCGCAGGCGCTGCCGAATCAGACCCTTCCGCCCTATGCCGCGCCGCATACCGATCAGACGATTCATGGCCGGATCGTCGCGATCGACGGCCCGTTCACGATCCAGGTCCGCGATGAGCGCGGCTACGTCGACAGCGTCCAGCTCCATCGCGGCACGATCATCGATCCGACGGGGCTGACGCTCGCCGTCGGGATGGAGGTGACGATCCTCGGCTACAACGCGGGGACCGTGTTCGAGGCGAACGAGATCGACACGCCGTACAACTACGCGGGCCCGCCGCCGCCGCCGCTCTACTACGGTCCGGGGTGGTGGTATCCGGGCTACGTGTACGGCTACGGACCCGCCTTCGGGCTGACGATCGTCGGCGGGACGATCGTCCACCGGCCCTTTCCGCATCCCGCACCGTATAGGCATCCGCCGTATCCGCCGCCGCGCGTCTCACGTCCGTACATCGGCCACCCGCATGCGCCGCGTGTGCCGCGGTAGCCTTCTAGGCGAGGAGTTTCGTGAACGTCTCCGTCAGGCGTTCCAGCTCGGCCTCGTTCGGCTTGCCGTTCTCGGCGGTGAGGCACTGCGCCATGCTCGAGGTCATCAGCTGCACGGTGGCGCGCGAGAGGGCGGCGCCCGCGGCGGCCATCTGCTGCGCGATCGCGTGGCAGTCGCGGCGTTCGGCGATCATGCGCTGGACCGCGCGGACCTGCCCCTCGACGCGCCGGAGCCGGGCGAGGATCTCGTCGGCGGTGCGCTCGGGGATGCGCAGGGCGTCGGCCTGGTCGCGGGCCGCGGGAGCGGCCTTGCTGCGGGGTGCGGGCACATCCCGCAGTATACCCTACCGGGTAGGTCTCTTGCAATACCATACCCCCTAGGGTATATTGAGAATCTCTCCGGCCGGCTGGTGCCGTAGAAGGAGTGCAAACCATGAAAGCATCCGTGTTCACCGAGCTAGCGTGCCCCGCGGAGCGGCGCGGCTGGAAGACCGAGGCGCGCGTCCGCGCGGTCGCCGGGACGCTCGTGCTGCTGAGCGCCGCGCTCGCAGCGTTCGTCGACGTGCGTTGGCTGCTGCTGACGGCGTTCGTCGGCGCCAACCTGCTCCAGTCCTCGATCACCGGCTGGTGTCTGATGTCGAATCTGCTCGCGCTCGCGGAGCGCCGCACGAGCTGATCGTGACGCGCGCGTTCGTCCTCATCGCGGCCTTCCTCGCGCTTCCCGCGTTCACGGGCTGCGCGCGGCACGACCGTACCGAAACGCGCCCTGCGGCGGTTCCGGTCACGCTGGCCCGTGTGCGCACGGTCGCGTTCGCGGCGAGCACCGATCTCGCGGGGACCGTGACGGCGCCGCACAGCGTCGTCGTCGGTGCGACGACGGCGGGACGCGTGCTCGCCGTGCGCGTCCAGGTCGGCGACCGCGTCGCGGCGGGCGAGACGCTCGCGCGAATCGACCAGGAGTCGTACCGCGCGGCGTTCGCGCAGGCCGCGGGGACGGTGAGCGCCGCGAGCGGCAACCTCGCCGTGGCGCGCGCGCAGGTCCCCGGGGCGCAGGCACGGCTCGCGCTCGCGAAGGCGACCGCGGCGCGCATGGCGGCGCTCGCCGCCGACGGCGACATCTCGCGCCAGCAGAACGACGAGGCGCAGTCGGCGCTCGCGCAGGCGCAATCGGCGCTGGTCCAGGCGCGCGCCGGGGTCGTCGCGGCCGCCGGCGCGCAGGCGCAGGCCGCGGCGAACGTCGCGGCGGCGCGCGTCCCGCTCGCACAGTCGACGGTCGTGGCGCCGTTCGCCGGGCTCGTCACGGCGCGCGCCGTCGAGCCGGGGGCGGTCGTCGGCAGCGGCAGCCCCGTGGTGACGATCGAGGATGAGCGGGCGCTCGAGCTGGACGTCGCCGTCCCGGAGCAGCTCGCCGCGGCGCTGCGTCCCGGGGCCGCGATCCCCGTGCGCGTCGACGCCCTCGGCGGCGCGGCGTTCACCGGAACGGTGCGTGCGGTCGTCCCCGCGAGCGATCCGGCGCTGCGCTCCGTGACCCTCAAGGTCGCGCTCGCGGCGCGTGACGGCTTGGTCACCGGGATGTTCGCGCGGGTCGTGCTGGACGGCGCGACGCGGCGCACCACCGTCGTGCCGCTCGCGGCGCTGGTCAACCGCGCCGGGCAGGACGGTGTCTTCACCGTCCGGGACGGCCGCGCGGAATTCGTCCCGGTGCGCGCCGGCAGCGTGCACGGCGATGAGGTGGAGATCGCGGATCCGGGCGCGCCGGTCGCGTTCGTCGCGGTCGGCGGCGTGGAGCGGCTCACCGACGGCGTGCCGGTGAGCAGGCGCACGTGATGCTTCGACACGTTCGGGACGAACGGGATCGGAACGCGGCTGCGCGCATCGCCGCCGCGTTCCTGCGCTCGAAACTGACCCCCGCGCTCGTCGTCGCGATGAGCCTGTGGGGGATCTTCGCGATCCTCGCGACGCCGCGGCAGGAGAACCCGCAGATCACGATGCCCTCGGCGACGGTCGTCACGCGCTTCCCCGGCGCGTCGCCCGCGGAGGTGCGCCGGCTCGTCACCGAGCCGGGGGAGCGCGTGCTGCAGTCGGTGCCGAACGTCGAGCACGTCTACGCAATCTCGGAGCGCGACGTCTCGATCATGACCGTGCTCTTCCACGTCGGCGACGATCCGACCAAGGCGTTCGTCGACCTGTACGACCACGTCAACGCGCACCTCGATCTCCTCCCGCCCGGCGCCGAACTGCCGCGGATCACGCCGCTCGCCGTCGACGACATCCCGATCGTCGTGCTCACGCTGCACGGCGCGCGGTACGATTCGGGCCGGCTGTACACGGCCGCGGAACGGTTGGTCGATGCGCTCCGGCCCATCGACGGCGCCGCGGCGATCGACACGTACGGCGGCCGGCCGCGACAGGTCGACGTCATCCTCGATCCCGTGAAGCTTGCGGCGTACGGGCTCTCGCCGGCAGTGATCGGCCGCGCGCTCGCGGCGACGAACGTGGTGCAGCCCGCGGGACCGCTGCGCGATGCCGCGACGCGGTTGCGCGTCGATGCCGGGATGCCGTATCGCAGCGCCGACGACGTGGCGCGGCAGATCGTCGCGGTGCGCGCGGGGCAGACCGTCGCGCTGGGCCAGGTTGCGGAAGTGACGCCTGGGCTCGCCGACCTCGAGAACCGCACGCGCTTCGGCTCGCGCGACGTGCCGACCGAGGACGCCGTTTCGATCGCGATCGCGAAACGCCCGGGGACCAACGCCGTCGCCGTCGCCGACCGTATCCTCGCCGCCGCGCGTGCGACCGCGCTGCCGCCGGGGATCGTGCTCGACGTGACGCGCGACGACGGCGAGAAGGCGAACCTCGCGGTGAACGAGCTGATCCGGCGCTTGATCGAGGCGATCGGGATCGTCGTCCTGCTGCTGCTCGTCCTCGGCTGGCGGCAAGCGATCGTCGTCGCGACGGCGATCCCGCTCACGCTCTTCGTCACGCTCGGCGTCGGAATGCTGACCCACCAGTCGATCAACCGCATCACGCTCTTCGCGCTGATCCTCGCGCTCGGGCTCTTGGTCGACGACGCGATCGTGCTGGTCGAGAACATCCACCGCCACTACGCGCGCGATCCCGGCGCACCGCGCGAGGAGGCGACGCTGCGCGCGGTCGCCGAGGTCGGGAGCCCGACCGCGCTCGCGACGCTGACCGTCGTCCTCTCGTTCCTGCCGATGCTTTTCGTGACCGGGATGATGGGGCCGTACATGCGGCCGATCCCGCTCAACGTGCCGGTCGCGATGGCGGCCTCGCTCTTCATCGCGTTCGCGATCACGCCCTGGGCGACGTACCACCTCTTGCGCACGCAACGCATGCGGCGCGCTCGCGGAGCGCCCGCGTGGGTGCGGCCGTTCGGCGACGCGCTCCGCGCGTTGCTCGATCATCCTCGGCGCGGCACCGTCGCGCTCGCGCTCCTCGGGCTCGCGTTCGCCGTGAGCGCCGCGCTGCCGCTCGTCCAGCTCGTCCAGTTCCGGATGCTGCCGCGCGCGAACGAGACGAGCTTCCTGGTCAGCATCGACGCGCCGCCGCAGAGCACCGTTGCGGCGACGAGCCGCATCGCCGACGCGGTCGGTGCCGAGTTGCGCCGCGTCGCGGAGGTGAAGGACTACGAGACGTTCGTCGGGACGAATTCGGTCCCGGACCTCTCGAGCTTGCTCGAAGGGACGATCTTCCGGAACGCGCCGCATCAAGCCGACATACGGGTGAATCTCGTGCCGAAGGACACGCGTACGATCCAGTCCGCGCTGCTCGTGCGGCGGCTGCGGCCGGTACTGCGGGAGATCGGCGCACGGTACGGTGCCGACGTGCGAATTTTGCAGACGCCGCCAGGTCCGCCGGTGCGCAACACGATCTTCGCGAAGATCGTCGGCTCCGATCCCGAGGTGCGGCGCGCGATCGCCTCGCGCCTGCAGGGGATCTTGGGGGGTGAACGCGGCGTCGTCGACGTCGACCCCAGCGACAAGGCGGTCGCGACGGGGGTCCGCGTCGAAGTCGACCAGCGTAAGGCCGCGCTCGCCGGCGTCGAGGTCGCCGACGTCGCGCAGACGCTCGCGATGGCGCTCCAGGGCGCATCCGTCTCGACGCTGCACGTCGCCGACGAACCGAAGCCGGTCGGGATCGTCGTGCGCTTCGCGCCGGCGTTCCGCCGCGACGCCGCGGCGCTCGGCAACATCACGGTTCCGACGCGCTCGGGCGGTAGCGTGCCGCTCTCCGCCGTGACGAGCATGACGGCGGCGCCGGTCGGCGACCGTCTCGACCGCGACGACTTCGCCGACGTCACGTACGTCGGCGCGGAGATGGCGGGACGCAGTTCGACGTACGCGGTGATCGACGCGATCCTCGCGCTCGCGAAGACGCCCCTTCCGGAAGGGTACCGCGTCGACTGGGACGGCGAGTGGAAGCTGACGCTGACGGTGTTCGCCGATCTGGGCCGTGCGATGCTGCTCGCGTTCCTGTTGATCTACTTCGTGCTGGTGGCGCGCTTCCGTTCGTTCCGCACGCCGTTGGTGGTGCTGGCGGCGGTGCCGCTCGCCTTCATCGGGGTGATGCCGGGGTTCGCGCTGCTCGCACCGCGCGGGATCTACTTCTCGGCCACGGCGATGATCGGGCTGATCGCGCTGATCGGAATCGTCGTGCGCAACTCGATCATCCTGATCGAGTTCGTCGAGGAGAAGCGTGCGGAGGGTGTCGCGCTGCGTGAGGCGCTGGTCGAGGCTGCGGCGGCGCGGACCCGGCCGATCTTCCTCACGGCGGCAGCCGGGGTGCTCTCGTCGGTCGTGATTGCGGCCGATCCGGTGTGGAGCGGTCTGGCCTGGGCGCTGGTGTTCGGGATGACGGCGTCGGCGGTGCTCTCCGTGATCGCGATCCCGCTCCTGTACGCGCGCATGGCCCCCGCCGCGGAGAGCAAGGAGGCACATGAGCCGCCTGCGGGTGTGAAGGCGGCAGTTCCGGTTCCCAAACTTGGCGTGTGATGAGGTGACCCCATGAAACATGAGATGCGCGACGATCGTACGGTCGTCACACCGCTTGCGTTCGACGTGGCCGTCGAGCGCGTCAAGACCTTGCTGAAGGACGAAGGCTTCGGCGTGCTCTGCGAGATCGACGTCGCGGCGACGCTGAAGCAGAAGCTCGGCGAGACGTTCCGACCCTATCGGATCCTGGGCGCGTGCAACCCCGCGCTCGCGCTGCGGGCGCTCTCCGTCGAACCCCGGATCGGGACCCTGCTGCCGTGCAACGTCGTGGTCGAGGAGCGTGAGGGCGAGACGATCGTCTCGGCGGTCGACGCATCGGCGATGCTGTCCGTGGTCGACAACGCCGCGCTCGTCCCGATCGCGGCGGAGGTCGACGAGCGGCTGGGCCGCGTGCTCGAAGGCACTCGGTCCTAAGCGTTCGCCGGCGTGTGCGGGTGGGCGGAAGATCGCGATGGCCCGATCGCGTATCTGCCGGAAGAGCTGAAGGGTCTGGACGAGCTGGCGCTCGACCTGCGTTGGTCGTGGTCGCACGAGCTCGACGTGCTGTGGCGGCGGGTGCATCCCGCGCTGTGGGATGCGACGCGCAACCCATGGCTCGTCCTGCGTTCCGTGGGACGTGCGGCGCTCGACGTGCTCGCATCGGACGCGGCCTTCACTGCGGCCGTGCGCGCGTGCGTGCAGGACCGCCTCGCGCAGGCCGGCGGCGCGCGCTGGTTTGGGCGCACGCATCCACAGGCGTCGTTCGAAACGGTCGCCTATTTCAGCATGGAGTACGCGATCTGCGAGGCGCTCCCGCTGTACGCCGGCGGTCTCGGCGTGCTGGCCGGTGATTATCTGAAAGCGGCCGGCGATCTCGGCGTGCCGATCGTCGCGGTCGGATTGCTGTACCGGCAGGGGTATTTTCGTCAGGTCATCGATGTCGAGGGGAACCAGCGGGAATACTACCCCGTGACGGACGTCGAGGACGTGCCGATCCTGCACGTGCGCGATGCGGAAGGCGCGCTCGTGCGCGTCGGCATCCCGTTCCCGGGGCGCGACGTCGTCGTGCGCGCGTGGCGGGCGCGGGTGGGGCAGATCCCGCTCATCCTGTTGGACACCGACGATCCGCAGAATGCGCCGCCCGATCGCGGCATCACCTCGGCCCTGTACGGCGGCGACGCGGAGCTGCGCCTGCAGCAAGAACTGGTGCTGGGGATCGGGGGCTGGCGCGTCTTGGAGGCGCTCGGGATCCGGGCCGACCTGTGCCACCTCAACGAAGGACACGCGGCATTCGTCGTGCTCGAGCGCGCCGCGACGCTGATGGAGCGGCAATGCGTGCCGTTCGAGGTGGCGCTCGCCGCGACGCGCCCAGGCACGATCTTCACAACGCACACGCCGGTGGCAGCCGGCTTCGACCGGTTCGATACGGCGACGGTCGAGCGGTACTTGGCCGCCTACGCCGCCTCACGTCCGGGGATGGCGACGGATGTACTGCTGCGTCTGGGCTGTGGGACGAGCGGCGGGGCGTTCATGCCGGCGCGTCTTGCGCTGTACGGTAGCGGCGCGATCAACGGCGTGAGCCGGAAGCACGGCGAGGTGAGCCGGCAGCTCGTCGCGCCGGCGTTTCCGCGTTGGCCGCTTGCCGAGATTCCGGTCGGCTCCGTGACCAACGGCGTCCATACGCCGTCCTGGGACTCGCCGGAGGCCGATCGCCTGTGGACCGAGCACTGCGGCAAGGAACGCTGGCGCGACGATCTCTCGGCGGTCGAAGCGCAGATCGGCGACGTCGACGGCGTCGACCTGTGGGCGATGCGCAACCGCAATCGTGCGCGCTTGGTGGACTTCGTGCGCGATCGGCTGAAGCAGCAGCGTGGGGACGACGGTCCAGCGCGATACGCGCTCGATCCGAACGCGCTCACGATCGGGTTCGCGCGCCGCTTCGCGTCGTACAAACGGCCGCTGCTCCTGCTGCGCGATCGGGAGCGGCTGCTGCGCCTGCTCAAGGACGCGGCGCGTCCCGTGCAGATCATCGTCGCCGGCAAGGCGCACCCGCACGACGACGAGGCGAAGGCGATGGTCCGCGCGTGGGTGGAGTTCGTGCGGAGCGCCGACGTCCGGGGCCGCGCGGTGTTCTTGAGCGACTACGATCTCCTGCTCGCCGAAGAGCTGGTGCAGGGCGTCGACCTCTGGCTCAACACGCCGCACCCGCCGTGGGAAGCGTCGGGGACGAGCGGGATGAAAGTGCTCGTCAACGGCGGGCTCAACCTTTCCGAGCTCGACGGCTGGTGGGCGGAGGCCTACGCGCCCCGCTTCGGCTGGTCGCTCGGCGCGAACGGCGAGAACGTGTCGGACGAGGCGACGGCGAGCACGCTCTACGAGCAGCTCGAGCGGGAGATCGTCCCGGCGTTCTATACGCGTGACGCGGACGGGACGCCGGCGGCGTGGGTCGAGCGGATGCGGGCGAGCATGGCCGAGCTGGCGCCGCGCTTCTCGACGAACCGGATGCTGCGCGAGTATCTCGAGGGCTATTATCTCCCCGCCGGGGAGGCGGTGCGGGCGCGCACGGAACGGCATTGCGCGCTCGCGCGCACGATCGTCGCATGGCAGGAGGGACTGCGCGAAGGGTGGCACGCGATCCGCTTCGACGAACCGCGCGTCGAGGCCGAGGGCGGCGCCTATCGGTACACGGTGCGATGCCATCTCGGCGGTGTCGATCCCGACTGGGTTCGGGTCGAGCTGTACGCCGACGCGGCGGGCGCCGCGCCGAGCGAGCGGCATCCGATGGAACGCGGAACGATCACCGACGGCGGTGCGGACTATCGCGCCACATTGCGGACGGATCGGCCGATCGGCGACTACACCGCGCGCGCGGTCGCATACCATCCGCACGCGACCGTTCCCCTGGAGGCGGCCGAGATCACGTGGCAGCGCTAGCGCGTCATGACGGCGTGCGAAAGCTGACATAAGTGCCGGCTTATCGTCTGGCGGTGAAAACTTATTTGACGCCAATGTATTGAGGATGCGATGATGACGGCTCCGATGGCGCCTTGACGTTGCGTGCGTCGCGCCGGCGCGCGGAAGGAGCTTGCATGACGACGGTTCCCACGGTGCTCGCAGCGGTCGCTCGCGCGATGGTCGCCGACGGGAAGGGGATCCTCGCGATCGACGAGAGCACCTCGACCTGTAACAAGCGCTTTGCCAAGCTCGGGATCCCCGAGACGACCGAGATGCGGCGTGCGTATCGTGAACTGCTGCTGACCGCCCCGGGGCTCGGTGAGGCGATCAGCGGCGCGATCCTCTACGACGAGACGTTGCGCCAGAGCACCGCGGACGGTGAGCCGTTCGTCGCGGTGATGGAACGCGCGGGGATCCTGCCCGGGATCAAGGTCGACACCGGGACGGTGGTGCTCGCCGGCGCGATCGACGAGAAGATCACCGAAGGGCTCGACGGGTTGGCGAAGCGCGTCGCCGAGTACCGTAGCCTGGGCGCGCGCTTCGCGAAGTGGCGCGCGGTGATCACGATCGGCGGCGTGCTGCCGACGCGGCGCTGCCTCGAGGCGAACGCGCATGCGCTCGCCCGGTACGCGCGGATCTGTCAAGACGGCGGCCTCGTGCCGATCGTCGAACCCGAGGTGCTGATGGACGGCGACCACACGCTCGAACGCAGTCGCGAGGTGACGGAAGAGACGCTGCGGATCGTGTTCGCCGCGCTCGCCGAACAGCGCGTGACGTTCGAGGAGATGGTGCTCAAGCCGTCGATGGTGATCGCGGGCGCCGACGCGCGCGAGCAGCCCGCCGTCGACGTCGTCGCCTGGGAGACCGTCACGGTGCTGCGGCGCACCGTGCCGGCGGCAGTTGCGGGTGTCGCGTTCCTCTCCGGCGGCCAGGACGACGTGCTGGCGACCGAGCATCTCGACGCGATGAACCGGCTGCCGGTCGCCAAGCCCTGGCCGCTGACGTTCTCGTACGGGCGCGCGCTGCAGCAAGCGGCGCTCGAGCACTGGCGCGGCGCGCCGGAGCGCGCGGCGGAGGCGCAGCAGCGGCTGCTCCTGCGCGCGCGGTGCAACGGTGCGGCGGCGCGCGGCGCGTACCGTTCGGCGATGGAGACGCTCGCGGCCGCACGGCCGGTGTAGCGCAGACGCGATGCCGCATCGCCGCACGACCTTCAGCAAGTTCATCATCGAGGAGCAGCGCCGCACCGCCGGCGACCCCGAGCTGACGGGGCTGCTCAACGACATCCAAACAGCGTGCAAGTTCATCGCCTCAGCGGTCGCGCGCGGCGCGCTCAACACGGCGCCGGGCGTCGAGACGGGGATCAACGTGCAGGGTGAGCAGCAGAAGCTGCTCGACGTGCTCTCCAACGAGATCATGCTGCGCGAGTGCGAGTGGGGCGGAAAGCTCCGCGGGATGGCGTCGGAGGAGATGGACGAGCCGTACATGATCCCGCCGGTCTACCCGCGCGGCGACTACCTGCTCGTCTTCGATCCGCTCGACGGGTCGTCGAACCTCGACGTGAACGTCACGGTGGGGACGATCTTCTCCGTGCTGCGCGCGCCGGCCGGCGTCGGGGAGCCGACGGCGGCGGCGTTTCTGCAGCCGGGACGCGAGCAGATCGCGGCGGGGTTCGCGCTCTACGGGCCGGCATCGATGATCGTGGTGACGCTCGGCTCGGGCGTGCACGGCTTCACGCTCGATCCGGAGATCGGCGCGTACACGCTCACCCATCCGGACATGCGCATCCCGGCCGAGACGCGCGAGTTCGCGATCAACGCCTCCAACGAGCGCTTCTGGGAACCGCCGGTACGGCACTACGTCGACGAGTGCATTCAAGGGAGCGGCGGCGAGCGCGGCGTCGACTTCAACATGCGCTGGGTCGCCTCGCTCGTCGCCGAGGTGCACCGGATCCTCGTGCGCGGCGGGATGTTCATGTATCCGCGCGATGCGAAGGATCCCTCGAAGCCGGGGCGGCTGCGGCTGCTCTACGAGGCGAACCCGATGGCGATGCTGGTCGAACAGGCCGGCGGCGTCGCGACGACGGGACGCGAGCGGATCCTCGACCTCATGCCGACCAGCTTGCATCAGCGGGTGCCGCTGATCCTCGGCTCGCGCTCGGAGGTGGAGCGGCTGCGCGGGTACCACGAAGCGTACGATCGCGGCGAACAGCTCGCGTTCGCGACGCCGCTGTTCAATCGCCGTTCGCTCTTCCGCGGCGGCAAGATGCGGGAAGGGACGGACGTATGTCGGTAAAGCACCCGATCATCGCGATCACGGGCTCGTCGGGCGCGGGGACGACGACCGTGCGCTCGACCTTTCAGCAGATCTTCCGGCGCGAGCGCATCACGCCGTGCGTCGTCGAGGGCGACGCGTTCCACCGCTACGACCGGAGCGAGATGCGCCGGGTCATGGAGGAGGCGCACGCCTCGGGCAACGCGCACTTCAGCCACTTCGGCCCGGACGGCAACCTGTTCGAGGAGCTGGAAGAGCTGTTCCGCGAGTACGGCGAGCGCGGGACCGGGACCCTTCGCAAGTACCTGCACGATGAAGAAGAGGCTGCGCCGTTCGGCCAGGAGCCGGGGACGTTCACGCCGTGGGAGCCGATCCCGGCCGGAACCGACCTGCTGTTCTACGAGGGGCTGCACGGCGGGGTCGCGACCGATCGCGTCGACGTCGCGCGCCACGTCGACTTGCTCGTCGGCGTCGTACCGGCGATCAATCTCGAGTGGATTCAGAAGCTGCAGCGCGACAAGACCGCGCGCGGACATTCGCACGAGGCGATCGTCGACACGATCCTGCGGCGGATGCCGGACTACGTGAACTACATCTGCCCGCAGTTCTCGCGCACCGACGTGAACTTCCAGCGCGTGCCGATCGTCGACACGTCGAACCCGTTCATCGCGCGTACGATCCCCTCACCCGACGAGAGCATGCTGGTGATCCGCTTCCGCAGCCCGCGGAACATCGATTTTCCCTACCTGCTCTCGATGCTGCACGACTCGCTGATGTCGCGGCCGAACACGATCGTCTGCCCGGGCGGGAAGATGGATCTGGCGATGCAGCTGATCTTCACGCCGATGATCATGCAACTGATCGACCGCAAGAAGCGCGGCCTGCCGCAGCCGATCCCCTCCGAGGACCGGGAACGCTTCACGCTCCCGGTCGGAAATCACGGGGCGACGGCGTAGCTACGGCTCGCCGCGCTTCCCGTGAACGCCGGTCGTGAGGTAGAGCGCGAGCGCGATCAGCGCGATCCCGATGGCGAGCTGCAGCAGGTCGAGCGCGCTCGCCGGCGTGGTGTGCAGGGCGAACTGAAAATAGCGCACGACCAGGATCAGAAAGATGACCTTGCCGAGGCGCTCCTTGAGGTCGTCGATGTTGCGGATCAGGAGCAGCCGCGAGGCGATCTCGCTCCGCTCCGCCGGGTCGATCTTGCTGATGAACAGCTCGTAGAGCCCGAGCGCGAAGATGATGAGCACCGCGCCGAACAGGTAGCCGTCCAGCATCGAGGCGATTTGCGAGATCGCGCTGTCGTGGAGTTCATCGCGCGCGGCAAGCGCGAGGTGCGGATCGCCGTACGCGACGGCGTCGCGAACCAGGTAACCCGCGTCGACGGTCGCCACGACGAGCATCGCGATCGCCGCGACCAGGCTCAGGACGACCGGGACCAGCATCACGTAGCGGCAGCTCCACAAGAGCGCCTCGAACCGCTGCTCGAGTTTCACGGCTGGGCACCCTTCGCAGCACCTGCAGGCCGACCTGCCGTACCGCTCGGCGAGCGAGGCGTTGGTCGGCCGCGTCCGAGCCGTCGAGGGCGAATGAGGAGCCCGTGAACGACATCGCACCGCTTGCGCTGGGGTTCGGAGTCGCGCTCGGGGCGGGGCTCCTGATCGGCGTCGAACGCGAACGGCGAAAGGCGGGCGACGAACCGGGCGGTCACGGGATCCGCACGTTCGCACTCGTCGCATTGGCCGGCGCCGCGAGCGAGACGATCGGCGGTATCCCGCTGCTCGCCGTCGCGACCGCCGGCGTCGCACTCCTCGCGGCGATCTCGCACCCGCGTGACGCGGGAACGACGCTGGGTCTCACGACCGACGTCGCGCTGATGGTCACGGTGCTGATCGGCGCGTACGCGATGTCCGAACCGCGGTTCGCGGCCGCGCTCGCGGTCATCGTGACGATCCTGCTCACCGCGCGTGAAGAGATCCATCGCTTCGTGCGCAAGGCGATCAGCGACGACGAACTCGACGACCTCCTCATCCTCGCCGCAGCGGCGCTGGTCGTGCTCCCGCTCCTCCCCGACCGTTACCTCGGCCCGTTCGGCGCCGTCAATCCGCGCACGGTGTGGCGGATCGTCGTGCTCATCATGGCGATCCAAGCCGCCGGATACGTCGCGGTCCGCCTCCTCGGCCCGCGGTTCGGTCTGCCGCTGGCGGGGTTTGCATCGGGCTTCGTTTCGAGCGCCGCGACGATCGCCACGATGGGTGCGCGCGCGAAGGCCAATGGGGCGCTCCTCGGGTCGGCGAGCGCCGGGGCGATCCTCTCGACGGTCGCGACGGTGGTTCAGGCGGCTCTCATCCTCGCGGCGATAAGCCTGCCGGCGTTCGCGCGCCTTGCGGTGCCGCTGCTTTGCGCCGGCGTGGCGGCGGTGATCTATGGGGCCGCCTTCATGCTCTTCGCGCTGCACGAGCCGTCGCTCGACGAGATCGAGCGCGACCGCCCGGTCAACGTTCGCGTCGCGCTGGTGTTCGCGGCGACGCTGGCGCTCGTGCTCGTGCTCTCCGCCGCGCTGCAGGCCTGGTTCGGCCGCACCGGCCTTGCCGCGGCCGCGCTCGTCACCGGCTTCGCCGACGCGCATGCCCCCGTCGTTTCCGCCGCCTCGCTCGTTCGTGTGGGAAGGCTCGCCGCGGGCGATGTCGTCGTCCCCGTGCTCGGTGCGTTCACGACGAACACGTTGACGAAGATCGTACTGGCAGTCATGAGCGGCGGCGCGCCCTTTGCCGTACGGATCGTGCCCGGGTTGATCCTCGTCGTTCTCGCGGCGTGGGCCGGCACGGCGCTCGGCGCCCCGCCGTCCTGGGTTCGCATAACTCCGTTCTAGCCGGACTCGGCCGAGATGAAGCGCTCCACTGCAGCCTTCAGCAGCGCCATCTGCTGAACGGAGCGCGCCGCTTCGCCGTCCTGATGCGGCGGCGGCGAAGGCAGGCTCCCGTCACCGTGCCGAAGGCGCGCCGACATCGCCGCGGCCTGCGCGCGCAGCCACTCGGCGAGCTTCGGGCTCGCGTCGTTCGAGCGCGCATCGAGCCACGCCGTCGTCGCGATCCCGGCGAGGCCGCGAACGAGAACGAGCAGGGCCGCGGCGCCCTGCAGCGAGTCGCGGCGCCACCACGCTTCGAGCGCGCTGCGCTCCCGGGCGGCCTCCGCGTTACTGCTCGCGAGCCCTGCGGCGCGACGCGCTTCGTCCAAGGCGCGCTCGTCGCGGATCGGCGAGAACGCCAGGCTTGCGTAGCGAGCATTGGCTTCGATCGCGTCGGAGATCAGAACCCGAAGGCGCGCGGGTTCCCAGCTCGGCCAGAGGACGAGACAGGCGACGAGCGCGATGACCCCGCCCGCCAGGTTGTTGAGCGCGCGAACGCCGGCCAACGTCAGCTCGTTCACGCCGGGTTGCGTGATGTCGACGACGAGGACGAACAGCGGCGTCAAGAACAGGACGAACAAGCTGTAGTTGATCGAGCGAACCGCCATCGTCAGCGCGGCGAGCGGGAACACGGCGGCGATGAGCGCGAGCGTCGAGTGCAACACCAGACCGAGCGCCGCCGCGAGCGCGCCTCCCAGCGTGCTTCCGACGACGCGCTCGACGGCGCGCAGCCACGTCGTGGCGATCGACGGCTGTTGGACCAGAACGGCCGCCATCGCCATCCAATAGGCGAACGGCACGCGGAGCGCGTGCGTGACGAGAACGACCGCGCAGACGGTCACGGCGCACCGCACCGCATGGCGCAGATCGGCGGACTGCCAGGTAAGATTAGCCCGGACCGGTGCGAACGTCGCGCGCCGCGCCGCCTTCGTCCCTCGGCTTGCTTCGCTCACGACGAAACCGGGATCCGCGAGGATCGGGATCTGCTCAGCGATCGCCGTCAGACCGTCCGTTCCCCTCGCCTTCAGCACGAGCGCGGTGTGCAGAAGATCCGCGGCCAAGCCCTCGAGCGCCTCCGGTGCCACACGATCGCGCCGGAGCGCGTGCGCATACCGATCGGCGAACGCAGCGAGTTCCCGCAGACCCCGACGCTCGAGCTGGGATTCCGCGGCGTCGCCCCAGTTCGTCCGCTCGAGCCGGTCCGACAGGGCGATCAGCTCCGCGAAGATGCGCTCGGCGACCTCGACCGCGACGATCAACAGCTTGCCCGTCGCCGTCATGCCGCGCTCGCTCGTCACGCTTCGCACCGCGGACCGGCTCTGCTCGATGCTCGCCCGCACCGCGGCACGATGGATCGTCGCGTGCTGTGCCCACGCGGCCGGACCGGCGTGCACGTCGATCTCGGCGAGCCCCTGCGCCATTGCGGCGAGCGCGCGGAACGTCGTCTCCAACGCGAGACGTGCCGGCATGAACGGGTGGATGCGCCAAACCGAAAGGCCCAGCACGAGCGCCAAGATGCAGCCGCCCGCATACGTGAGCGCAATCGACCCGACGTCGACGAGTGAACGTGCCGGCCAGTCGACGGCGACCGCGCACGCGACGACCGAAAGCGTGCCGACCTGCGCCGCTTCCCGCCCGTACACGCGCGCCATCGTGCCGAGAAAGGCGCACAGCAACACCAGCGCCGAGGCCCAGCCCCAGCCCTGGAGCGCGGCTCCGGCCGCGAGGACGGAGAACACCGTCGAGAGGATCGTGAAGCCGCCCATCGCACGAAGCCGCGCGCGGCCGAGACCGCCGGGATCGGCCAAACACGTCCAGAGCGCCCCGATCGCTGCCCAGGCGAGGTTGGGAGCATGAAGGGCGCCGGCAGCCGCGACCATCGAAGCGCATGCGGCGGCGGCTCGCAAACCTTCGCCGATGCTCAGGTTGCGCGGTGAGAAGATGACCGACGCGGCCGCCAGTCGCGCGGCGATCGCCTCGAGTCCGGTGCGGCTCATCGTCCGCACTATGCGCGCGAGAACTCGCGGGCGCGGTTCGCCAGATCCTCGAGATCGTTGCGCAGCTGTTCGAAGGCGAAGGCGGTCCCGAACAAGCGGCCCATGTCGTCGGCCGACAACGGTCGGGAGATCCCGTCTTCGCGCAACCGCTCGACCGCAGCTGCGAGAGCGCCCAGCGCGGTCTCGACGCGTTCCAGCGACGGTGGAGCGGCGCGGCCGGCGAGCGCGTCGGCCGCGCCGCGCAAGAACTCCGCGATCGCTCCCGACGCCCGCGTGTGCGGCTCCGCGAGGCGGCCTCGAACGGCCTGGGGCAAGGGGTGATCGGAGGCGCGGCCGATCATCTCGAGGTCGTGACGCACGCGCCGCAGCGTCCGCACGATCGGAGCGGGGTCCGGGGCATCGGTCAGATGGTTCAAGCGCTCGCGCTTCGCTTCGTCGGCGACGGCCGCCGCACGTCCGACGGCGCTGCGAATCCGATCTTGTGAAGCACCGCCGAGCCCGCCTTCGCCGGTGAGCACGATCGCATCGGCCATCAGCATGAGCGCGTCGCCGATGCTCTGCGCCAAGAGCTTGTGCGCGCGCGAAGGCAGGACGAGCAGCGAGACCGCGAACGCGACCACACAGCCGAGCACGATGTCGAGCACACGTTGGAAGCCGATCTGCAGCGCGCTCCCCGGCTGACCGACGGAGCCGAGCAGGACGATGATCGCGGTGATCGGCGCGACGCGGTACGCCGGCTGCAGCGCGGCGAGGACGGTCAACGGCGCCAGCGCGGCGACGAGCGCCGCGGTCTCCGAGATCGAGCCGCTGCGCACGAGGAGCACCGAGAGCACGATCGCCCAGGTCGCTCCGGCGAGGGTTCCGATGACGCGTTCGAAGGTCGCCTTGAGCGAGCCCCCGACGCTTGCCTGCATCACGATCACCACCGTGAGCACGCCCCAGTAGCCCTGCCGAAGCCCGAAGACGTTGGCCAGAGCGAAGGTGAGCAGACCCGCGAGCGTCATCCGCACGCTGAGCAGCAGCTCGACTTCGTGGCGCGCGAACCAGCCGCGCGATTCGGGGTTTGCGCGAGGTGCGGTACTCGGAAGAGGGATGGAGCGGAAGATCGGAGGCTGTTTCGTCATCGCGGTCTCGGGATTGATTCCATACTACCGCGGGACGAGTGCGCGCCGTATCGAAAGTGTCGCTTCCGGCGCGGAGACCAGCCGTCACGCTCCGTCGGCGTGGAAGATGCTTCCTGCGCCAGGATGCGATCTCGGCGAGGTCTACCGAAACGATGGGGATCGAGAAGCTCACGCCTGCGGAATTCGAACGCATCGTCGACGAGGCGCTGGAATCGCTTCCGAAGCGGTTCGCCGACCTCGTCGAGAACGTCGTCATCGCGCTCGAGGATGAGCCGACCGATGACGATCTTGCGTCGCTCGAGGACGATGATGCCGATGCGGAGCTGCTCGGCATCTATCGCGGCGTCGCGCTCACGAGGCGCTCGTACGACGACGCGCCGTTGCTCCCCGACGAGATCGTGCTCTTCCGCGGCCCGATCGATCGCGTCGCGCGCACCCGGGACGAGGCCGTGCGGCAGGTGCGCGACACCGTGATGCACGAGCTCGGGCACTACTTCGGTCTGGGCGACGAGGAGATGCCCTGACGGAGCGCGCGCGCGTACCGTCTCCTTAGCGCACGCGCGTGATGCGGACGATGCGGACCGGCGGGGTGAGGGACTCGCCGGCGGCGGGGTCGGCGATGATGCGGTGCACGACGTTCATCCCGCGCACGACCTTGCCGAACGCGGCGTAGCCCGGCCCCGTCGGGCCGCCCGCGTCCAGGAACCGGTCGTCGCCGACGCAGATGAAGAACTCGGTCGTCGCGGAGTTCGGGTCGCTGGTGCGCGCCATCGAGATGACGCCGTCGGTGTTGTGCAGCCCCGTCTTCGAGGTCGGCTCCAGCGGGATCGGGCGCAGCATCCCCCCGGCGTTCGCGTTGAGCCCGCCCTGGATCACCTGGATCGAGGCCTGGGGTTCGTGCGCGCGCGAGACGGTGCGGTAGAAGCTCGTATCGTCGTACGCTTTCGTGTCGACGTAGTGCAGGAAGTTCGCCGTCGTGATCGGCGCGTGCGCCGCGTCGAGGCGGACGACGATCGTCCCCTGCGTCGTCTGGATCGCGACGTCGACCGTGCGCGGGTGCGGGGCGGCGGCCAGCAGAAGCGCGGCCGCCGCCGGGGCGAGGAAACGAAGAAGGCGTTGCATCGAGCGCTACCGTGCTACCAGATCTGGCAGCGGTCCTTGCGGACCATCTTGTCGGTCGGGGCACAGGCGAACGCGGCCTGGAATTCGGGCAAGTTCTCGAGCGTCCCGAGGACGCGGTACTTGTCGACGGGGTGCTCGTTCGTCTTGGCGATCTGACGGATGTACCCGTCGGTCGCGATCGAGGTCCAGACCTGCGCGTAGGCGAGGAAGAAGCGCTGTTCGGGGGTGTAGCCGTCGATCTTCACGTGCGCCTTCGCCTGCGGGGTGCGTTCGAAGGCCTTGTACGCGATCGTGAGCCCGCCGAGGTCGGCGATCGCCTCGCCTTGGACGAGCCGGCCGTTCTCGTGCTGCCCCGAGGCGGGTTCGAACGCGTCGAACTCATCGACGATGCACTGCGCGCGCCGATCGAAGTTCGCCGCGTCTTGCGGCGTCCACCAGTCGGCGAGGTTGCCGTCGGCGTCGAACCGCCGGCCCTGGTCGTCGAAGCCGTGGGTCATCTCGTGCCCGATCACCGCGCCGATCGCGCCGTAGTTGACGGCATCGTCGGCGTTCGCGTTGAAGAACGGCGGGGCGAGGATCCCCGCCGGGAAGACGATCTCGTTGTTCGAGGGATTGTAATAGGCGTTGACCGTCGGCGGCGTCATCCCCCACAGGCTGCGGTCCGTCGCGGTGCCGATCCGTGCGATCACGCGGCGGTCGTTCCAGCGGCGCACGGCGAGCGTGTCGGCGGCGTAGGCGGCATCGGGCGCGATGGTCAGCGTCGAGTAGTCGACCCAGTGATCCGGATAGCCGACCTTCTTGGTGAACGCGGCGAGCTTCGCGAGCGCGCGCGTCTTCGTCTGTGGGCTCATCCAGTCCAGGTGCGTGATGTCGTCCGCGAGCACGGACTGGAGGTTGTCGACGAGCGCCAGCGCGCGCGCCTTCGCCGCCGGCGGGAACGTCCTGGCGACGTAGGCGCGGCCGAGCACGTCGCGCAGCGCGGTGTCGGCGGCGACGGTGCAGCGCTGCCAGCGTGGGAGCTGCTGCGAGACGCCGAGCAGGACGCTGCTGCGGAAGGCGAAGCTCGCGTTCTCGAAGCGCGCGGGGAGCGCCGTCGCATACGCGTCGGCGACGTGATAGCGCAGGTACGCTTTCCAGGTCGCGAGCGGAACGCTCGCGAGCGCCGCGTCGTAGGCGCCGAGGTACGGCGGGACGGCGACGTTCAGGCTCGCGAACGGCGGGGCGCCGTAGTCGGCGAAGAACGTCTTCCAGGGGACGTGCGGCGCGAGCGTCGCGAGCTGCGCGAGCGTCGTCGGGTTGTAGGTCTTGTAGGGATCGCGCAGGTCGGCGCGCTCCGGCGTCGCCTTCGCCAGGGTCGTCTCGAGCGCGATGATCGCGTCGGCGTCCTGCGCCGCCGCGGCGGGCGCTTCGGCCAGGTTCTGCAGCTGCGTCGCCACGTACGTCCGGTAGGCCGCGCGAATCGCCGCCGAACGCGGGTCCGCGTTCGTGTAGTAGTCGCGATCGGGCAGACCCAGACCGCCGAACGAGACGGCGGCGATCTGGCGCGTCGACTGCTTGGTGTCGGCGCGAGCCGAGAACGGCAGGCCGGCATCGACGCCGCTGCGCTGCAGCGTCGCGATCGCGCGCACGAGCGATGGGACGTCGGTCGCGGCGGCGACGGCGTCGAGGAGCGGCGCGATCGGCGCCGTGCCCGCGCGCTCGACCGCGCCTGAGTCCATACACGCACGGTAGAAGGCGCCGAGCTTCTCCTCGTCGCTCCCCGGCGGCGCATCGGTCGTCTTCGCGGCGTCCTCGAGGATCGCGTGCAGCACGTCGCGATTGCGCTGCGCGAGCTCGTCGAAGCCGCCCCAGCGCGGCCGCCCGGGCGGGAGCGTGTGCGTCTTCTCCCAGCCGCCGGTCGCGAACTGGTAGAAGTCGTCGCACGCTTTGCAGGTCGTGTCCAGGTTGCGCAGGTCGAGGGCTGGGACGTTCGCGCTCGACGTCGCGGCCGCGGCGCGCGCGGCGGGGGGCATTCCGGGGAGCGACGCGGCGAGGAGCGCGCTCAGCGCCGCGGCGCCGAGGGTCCGCACGAACAGGCGAATGGGATGCACGAAGGGTCTCCTACCAGATCTGGCAGCGGTCGGCGCGAACCATCTTCGCGTTCGCGGCGCACGCGAACGCCTGCCGGAACTCGGGCATGTTCGAGAGCGTCCCGATCACGCGCAAACGGTCGTTGGGATGCGGGTCGATCGTCACGAGCTGTCGGGTGTAGGCGTCGTTCTGCAGCGAGCGCCACACTTGCGCATAGGCGAGGAAGAAGCGCTGCTCGGGGGTGAAGCCGTCGATCTTCCGGTGCGCGCGATACTCCGCGGTGCGCTGGAAGGCCTTGAACGCGATCGTCGTGCCGCCGAGGTCCGCGATCGCCTCCCCCTGCACGAGCCGCCCGTTCTGATGCACGCCCGGCAGGACTTCCAGGCCGTTGTATTCGTCGACGATGCACTGCGCGCGCTTGCCGAAGTTCGCGGCGTCCTGCGGCGTCCACCAGTCGGCGAGATCGCCCTTCGCGTCGAACTGACGGCCCTCGTCGTCGAAGCCGTGCGTCATCTCGTGGCCGATCACCGCTCCGACCGCGCCGTAGTTGACCGCATCGTCGGCGCCGGCATCGAAGAACGGCGACTGCAGAATCCCAGCCGGGAAGACGATCTCGTTGTTCGAGGGGTTGTAGTACGCATTGACGGTCGGCGGGGTCATCCCCCAGAGTGTGCGGTCCGTGGGCTTGCCGATGCGCGCGACGTCGACCGCGCGGTCCCAGCCGCGCACGGTGCGCAGCAGCGCGGCGTACGGTGCGCCCTCGGGGATCGAGAGCGAGTCGTAGCTCTCCCACTGGTCCGGATAGCCGATCTTCTTGGTGAAGGCTTGGAGCTTCTCGACGGCGCGCCGTTTCGTCTGCGGACTCATCCAGTCCAAGGTCGTAATGTCGTCGGCGAGGACGCCCTGCAGGTTGTCGACCATCGCCTTCGCGCGCGCCTTTGCGGCGGGCGGGAAGTTCGCCGCGACGTAGGCCTTGCCGAGCGGCGTGCGCAGCGCGGTGTCGGTCGCGCTCGTGCAGCGCTGCCAGCGCGGGAGCTGTTCCTTGACGCCCGCGAGGACGCCGCTGCGGAAGGCGAAGCTCGCGTCGGCGAAGCGCTTCGGCAGCGCGTTCGCGTACGCGTCGACGACGTGGAAGCGCAAGTAGCTCTTCCAGGTCGAGAGCGGCGTCGCACCGAGCTGCGCCTCGTAGCCGCGCACGTAGTCCGGGATGGCGATGTCGACCGTGTCGAACCGCGGTGCGCGGAAGGGCGCGAAGAAGGCGTTCCAGTCGATCTGCGGTCCCAGCTTCGCCAGCTCGGCGACCGGCGTCGGGTGATAGGTCGCGTTCGGGTCGCGCAGGTCGGCACGCGGCGGCGTCACCTTCGCCAGTGCTGCCTCGAGCGCGACGATCGCGCCGGCGTCGGCGTCCGCGTGCGAGGCGTCTTCGCCGAGATTGCGCAGCTGCGTGGCGACGTAGTCGCGGTACGCGCTCTGGATCGTCTTGGTGCGCGCATCGTCCTTCAGGTAGTAATCGCGGTCCGGCAGCCCGAGGCCCCCCAGCCCCAGCGAGGCGATCGTGCGGGACGAGTCCTTGTTGTCGGACTCGGATTCGAACCGCAGCCCGTCGTTCACGCCGGCGCTCTGCAGCGCCGCGAGCTGCGTGACGAGCGCCGGAACGCCGTCGATGCGCGCGACCTGCGCGAGCAGCGGGTCGATCGGTGCGGTCCCCGCGCGTTCGATCGCGTCTTCGTCCATGCACGCGCGGTAGAACGTGCCGAGCTTCTGCTCGTCGCTGCCGGCCGGGGCGTTCGTCTTCGCGGCGTTCTCGAGGACCGTGCGCATCGCTTCGCGGTTGTGCTGCAGCAGCTCGTCGAAGCTCCCCCAGCTGGGATGCCCCGCCGGAATCGTGTGCGCTTTGCGCCAGCCGCCGGTCGCGTACTGGTAGAAATCGTCGCAGGCGGCGCAGGTCGGATCGAGATTCGCCGGATCGAGCGCCGGTGCGCTCATGGCCGCGGGTTCGTCCGCGGCACGCGCGGTGATCGTGAACGACGGCAAGGCGGCTGCGATGAGCGCGCAAAGCGCCGCGGCGCCGAGGACGCGGACGGCGAGGCGGATGGGATGCACGAAACCTCCGGGGAAATGCGGAACGCCGGGGATCCCGCCGCTTTCACCCTGCCGCGCGAGGGGCCTTCCGTCCGACTAGCTGCGGCGTGCGGCCGCCAGGGATCCCTTGCCGGCACGGATCGCCGACGAGGTGCCGCGTGCCGGAACGCGCAGCGGCGTCGCGGTGGCGATGTTCGAGGAGTACCGGCCGAAGAACGCGGGGTCTGCGCCGAACTGCCGCCGAAGATCATCGATGCGGTGCTGGTTGGTCGGATGATCTGCGAGCATCTCCATCTGACCGCCCGTGTCCGCCTTCTCGAAAGCCTGGAAGAGCCAGACCATGCCCCAAGGGTTCGAGCCGGCGGCGGCGCAGGTTCGGGCGCCTTTGGCATCGGCTGCGCTCTCGACCTCACGAGAGTAGCTCATCGACTGCAGATTGAATCCGACGCTTGCGAGGGTGTCGACGATGTTGCCCGCCTTGCCGCCGGTCGCGAGGTTGATCAGGATGTCTCCGATGGTATAGTTCCGCGCCGCCGTCTGCTGTTTCTCATAGAGATGCAGGACGTCGTGATGGATGGTATGCGAGGTCTCATGGCAGAGGACGGCGGCCAGCTCTTCCCGATTGCGCACGAAGTGCATCAGCGAGTCGGTCACGTACACGTTTCCGCCCGGGACGGCGAAGGCGTTGGGTTGTGTTTCGTGGACTAGGATGAACTGGAACGGATGGAAATATTGGGGATCCGCGACGCGCTTGATCTGCTTGGCGATAGGATTGAGGGTCGCATAGTACGGCGAGCTGCCGATGATCTCGCCCTTTTGTCGGAGGCGCTGGTATTCTTGTTGGCCGATGCGCATCTCGGTCTGGTCGTCCGCGGACGACTGGGCGAGGGCAGGAGCGATGCTGTTGCTCACGAGGAGCCCGACGGCAAGGGCGGTGGCGACCAAGGGTCTCATGGTCTCTCCGGTGTACGAACGCGGATCGGTCGTATCGTTGGCCTTCCTTACCCAGAGAAACGTTTCGCGGTGCGCGAGGGTTCGTCGATCTGGGCGGTGAAACGCCACGGGTCCGGCGCGGGTGTGATGTAATGGTAGCCTGCGACCTTCCCAAGGTTGACGCGCGGGTTCGATTCCCGCCACCCGCTCCAATGACGCCGGCGACGTAGCCAAGTGGTAAGGCAGGACTCTGCAAAAGTCCCACCCCCAGTTCGATTCTGGGCGTCGCCTCCAATCGTTCTCCTGGTTCTTGCGTTCTTGGCCGCCGCGATCGCGGGGCCGATGATCGGGATCCGGGAGCTGGACGCGGCGTCGGGCGCGCAGGTTCGTTTGTCGAACGCACGCTCCGAACTGGACACGCTCCTGGCCATGCAGTTGGCCGAGGAGACGGCGCTTCGCGGCTACGTCGCGACTCGTGACGCGTACTTCCTCGAGCCCGACGGACCGCCGAACCCACAGTTCGACCGGCAGGCGGAGCGTCTGGAGAACCTCTTGGAGCGCGAGCGCATCCCGGGAGCGATCGACGCGGTGCACCGCATGCGCGACCTGCATCGCACGTGGGAGAACGAGGTGGCGCTGCCGCTGCGCAACGAGCCCACCTCGCGCCAGGCGTACGTGCAGCAGGCGAACGGCAAGGTCCTCACCGACGAGATGCGCGGCGAGTCGCAGACGCTGCGCGCCGCGCTCACGCTGCAGAGCAATGCGGTCGAAGAGACGCTGCGGAATGAGATCAACACGACCGTCGGCGTGAGCGTCGGACTGGTGACGGTCTTCGCGATCATCGCCTTCGGGTACGCCGTGTCGCGCTCGCAGGCGCTCACCCGACTGGTGCGTGAGCAGTCGCTGGTCGACGCGCTGCAGCGCACGCTGCGGGTTTCGGGCGAGCGTCTCCCGCGCACCAGCATGGGGTCGGCCTACACGTCCGCGACGCGCGAGGCGCTCGTCGGCGGCGACCTGCTCGACGCGTGGCGGGCCGGACCGGATCGCGGCTGGTTCCTGATCGCCGACGCGAGCGGGAAGGGGATCCAGGCGGCACGCCATTCCGCGTTCGCACAGTACGCGATCCGCGCGCTCGCCGCGGAGTCCGGTGATCCCGCCGACATCGTGCGCCGGTTCAACCGCCTGTTCATCTCGACGTTCGACGACCCGTCGGTCTTCGTCGTCCTCTTCTTGGGGGCGTTCGACGCGCGCACGCAGACGCTGCGTTACGCGAGCGCCGGCCACGGCACGGCCTACGTACGGCGCGGTACCCTGGTCGAGCGGCTGCCTCCGACCGGGTCGATCATCGGCCTGGACGTCGATCAGAAGTACGAGACCGAGAGCGTCCCGCTCGCGCTCGGCGACATCGTGCTGCTCGCGACGGACGGGCTGACCGAGGCGCGCGACCAGCACGGGGAGCTGCTCGGCGAGGATCGGGTCGCATCGCTCTTCGCCGAAGGGCCGAGCGATCCGCAGGCGCTCTGCGACCGGCTCGTCGAGGTCGCGAACGCGTTCAGCGGCGGGGTGCAGGACGATCTGGCGATCATTGCGCTGCGCGTGACCCACGAAGAGGGGGAGGGCGCGGCGACCGCGTTCAGCCCGATCGGAGAACGCTCCGCTTCATGAGCAGCACGGGCGTGCGGCGCCCCGAAGAACGCGCGGCCCCGACGGCGAATGAAGGCGGGTGCTGGCCCGACGGATCGTTCCCTGTCTCGACATCAAGGACGGCCGGGTCGTCAAAGGCGTTCGCTTCGTCGATCTGAGCGATGCCGGCGATCCGGTCGCGCTCGCGCGCCGCTACGAAGCGGAGGGCGCCGACGAATTGGTCTTCCTCGACATCACGGCGACGGTCGAAGGCCGGCGCGCGACCCATGAGGTCGTCCGGTCGGTCGCGCGCGAGCTGACGATCCCGTTCGCGGTCGGCGGCGGGGTCCGCGGGGTCGAGGACGTGAACGACCTGCTGCGCGCCGGCTGCGACAAGGTGAGCGTGAACTCCGCCGCGCTGCGCGACCCGGAGCTGGTCCGCGCCGCCTCGCGGCGCTTCGGAGCGCAGTGCGTGATCGTCGCGATCGACGCGCGGCGCTCCGAGGCGATGCCCTCCGGGTTCGAGGTCGTCGTCGACGGCGGGCGCACGCCGACCGGCCGCGACGCGATCGGCTGGGCCGCGGAATGCGAGCGGCTCGGCGCCGGTGAGCTGCTCGTCACCTCGATCGATCGCGACGGGACGCGCGACGGCTACGACCTCGCGCTGACGCGCGCGGTCCGCGACGCGTGCGATCTGCCGTTGATCGCCTCCGGCGGCGCCGGTGCGATCGAGCACTTCGTCGACGTGTTCCGCAAGGCCGACGCCGACGCGGCGCTCGCGGCCTCGCTGTTCCACTACGCCGAGCTGGCGATCGCGGACCTCAAGGACGCGCTGGCTTCGGCCGGGGTCGTCGTGCGCCGCGAGGCGGTGGCGGTATGAGCGTGCTCGCCGACGTGCGTTGGGACGCCGACGGTCTCGCCCCGGTGATCCTCGCCGACGCCGCCACGGGGACGGTCCTGACCCTCGCATACGCCAACCGCGAGGCGCTCGAGCGGACGCTGGCGACGCGCTCGACCTGGCTCTGGAGCCGCTCGCGTGGGGAGCTGTGGAACAAGGGCGCGACTTCGGGGAACACGCAGCGCGTCGTCTCCGTCTCGCTCGACTGCGACGGCGACGCGCTGCTCTACCGCGTCGTCCCCGACGGCCCGGCGTGTCATACCGGCGCGCTCTCGTGCTTCAGCGAGACGCTCCCGCTGGCCGGCGCAGAGGACGCGCCGGACGGCGCGGCATTCGCCGCGGCGCTCGGTGCGCTCGCGCGCACCATCGCCGCGCGCAAGGCGAACCCCGTCGAAGGTTCGTACACGGCGAAGCTCTTCGCCGGCGGCGTCGACCGAATTGGAAAGAAGATCGGCGAGGAGGCGACCGAGGTCGTCATCGCGGCGAAGAACGACGATCGGGCCGAGCTGGTCTGGGAGACCGCCGACCTGCTCTACCACACGCTGGTGATCCTCGCCGAGCGCGGCGTCGCGCTCGACCAGGTCGGAGCCGAGCTATCCCGCCGCGCCAAACCCACGGGCTGAACGCGCTGGCCGGCGTCGGCCCCGAGACGGCGGCGAAGTTCGCCGAGCTGGGGGTGGAGACGCCGGACGATCTGCTCGGCTACATCCCGCGCGCGTACCGCGACTGGCGCACGCCGATGGCGATCGGGACCCTCGCCGAAGGCGAGGCGATCGTCGTCGGGAACGTCGTGCGGGTGCGCGAGCGCCAAGGGCGCTTCCCGCTCGTCACCGCCGACCTCGCCGACGAGACGGGGACCGTGCAGGCGAAATGGTTCGGCCGTCGCCATCTTTTCGGACGCATCGGCCCCGGCGACCGGCTCTTCGTCGCCGGACGCGTGACGCGGGGCGGCCTGCTCCCCGAGATCAACGTGACCTCGCATCGCGTCCTGCGCGCGGGCGAGGAGTACGAGGGCGAGATCGTACCGGTCTACGCGGCGACCAAGGAGCTGCCATCGCGCACGATCCGCACCGTGATCGCGAAGAACCTCGAGCGGATGATCGCCGCGCACGGCGACGCGCTCCCGCCGGCGCTCGTGCGCCGCTTCGGTTTCCCGCCGCTCGACCAGGCGTGGCGCGACGTCCACGCGCCGCGCGATCCCGAGGATGCGGCGCGCGCGCGCGAACGGATCGTCTTCGACGAGTTCTTCTCGATCGCGCTCGCCGCGGCGGTCAAGCGCGCGCGCCGCGCGGCCGAGGGCGGCGCGCCGCCGCTGCACGTTCCGGCGGGCTTTTGGGAGACGTTCACCGCGCAGCTCCCGTTCGCGCCGACCGGCGCGCAGCGGCGCGTGATCGACCGCATCTGGTCCGACATGGAGCGCACCGCGCCGATGAACCGGCTGCTGCAGGGCGACGTCGGGAGCGGGAAGACGCTCGTCGCCGCGGCCGCGATCGTCCTCGCGGCGCGCAGCGGCGTGCAGTCGGCGCTGATGGCGCCGACCGAGATCCTCGCCGCGCAGCACGCCGCGAAGCTCGCGCCGCTGCTGCTGCCGTTCGGGATCACCGTCGAGGCGGTGTTCGGCTCGCTCGGCGCGCGCGACCGGCGCCGCGCCGAAGACCGCATCGCGAGCGGCGAGGCCGCGCTCGCGGTCGGCACGCACGCGCTGCTCACCGAGAGCGTCGGCTTCGCGAACCTGGGTCTGGTCGTGATCGACGAGCAGCATCGCTTCGGCGTCACGCAGCGCATGGCGCTGCGCGCGAAGAGCGGTGCGCCGCACACGCTCTCGATGACCGCGACGCCGATCCCGCGCACGCTCGCGCAGGTGAAGTACGCCGACATGGACGTCTCGATCATCGATGAGCTGCCGCCCGGGCGCACGCCGATTCAAACGTTCGTCATTCGCGAGAGCCGCAAGGAGCGCGTCTACGCCTTCGTGCGCAAGAACGTCGAGGCGGGGCGGCAAGCCTACGTCGTCGCGCCGGCGATCGATGCGTCGGAATCGGCGCTCACCGGCGCGCTCGCAGAAGCGGAGGACCTGCGCACGCACGTCTTCCCCGACCTGCGCGTCGACGTGCTGCACGGGAAGATGCCCGGGCGCGAGAAGGACGCGGTGATGGAGCGTTTCAAGCGCGGCGAGACCGACGTGCTCGTCGCGACGACGGTCGTCGAGGTCGGCGTCGACGTCCCGAACGCGTCGGTGATGGTGGTGCTCGACGCGCAGCGCTACGGTCTGGCGCAGATGCATCAGCTGCGCGGCCGCGTCGGACGCGGCGTCGAGGCATCGTTCTGCATCCTGGTCGCGCCCGACGACGCCGGTGAGGTCGAACGCCTGCACGTCCTGGAAGAAACGACCGACGGCTTCCGTATCGCCGAGGAAGACCTGCGGCTGCGCAAGGCCGGCGAGCTGGCGGGGACCGCGCAAGCCGGCGACGCTGCGACGATCGGGAACATCGTCGACGATTTCGCGCTCTACCTGCGCGCGAAAGAATCTGCCGACGAGATCGTCGCCGCTGATCCGGAGTTGCGCGCTCCCGAACACGCGGCGCTCACCGCGCTGCTGGAAGGCAACGCTTCCGCGCGCGCGATGCTGGTCACGGCGTGACGAGGCGAACGATATCGCACCATCGACACGATCGCGGCTGTCCGTCGGTTTCGACCTGCGTATGACTGCGATCGGATTCGATTTCGACCACACGCTGGGTGTCGACAACGGGCTGGAACGCGAAGCCTACTATCGCTACGCCGAGGAGCTCGGCCGCCCCCTCGACCGCGGCGACGCGCAGGCGCGCGCCGGGATCGACGCCCTGCTCGCGCGCTTCCGCACCGGCGAGCTGCCGTTCGCCCAGGCCGTCGCGGTGTTCGGCACGAGCCACGGGATCGAGGCGGAGCTGGCGCGGTACCGGTCGATCTGCTTCGATCTGGTCGACGAGCTGGTCCAGCCGGTCGCGGGCGCGCGCGAGACGATCGCGGCGCTGCGCGAACGCGGCGTCCGGCTCGCGATCCTGACCAACGGCTGGTCGCCGCTGCAGCAGAAGAAGATCGCGCGCGCCCTCGGTGACGACGCGATCCAACCGATCCTCGTCAGCGACGAGCTGCGCGCCCTCAAGCCGACCGCCGCGGCGTTCGAGGCGCTGGTCGCCGCCCTCGGGACCGACCCCGCCGACGTGTGGTACGTCGGCGACAATCCGGTCGCCGACGTAGGCGGCGCGATCGCCGCGGGGCTGCGCGGCGTGTGGTTCGACTGGGAGGGGCTCGTCTATCCGTCGCACCTGCCGGCGCCCACCCGCCGTATCGGGGCGTTGCGGGAGCTGGAGGCGTTGGTCGAGAACACGACAGCCCCATAACTCGCTTATGGGAACGCTGACGATTACCGGGGGGACGCTGCGCAGCAGGCGCGTCTCGACGCCTCCTGGTCGCGATGTGCGACCGACGCCTTCCCGCGTCAAGGAAGCGTTGTTCTCGATCCTCGCCTCCCGCCTCGAGGACGCGCGCGTTCTCGATCTGTTCGCCGGAACCGGCGCGCTGGGGTTCGAGTCGCTCTCGCGGGGCGCACGTCACGTGACCTTCGTCGAACGGCATCGGCCGACGGCCGAGTCGCTTCGCGCGACGGCCCGCAGTCTGGGCGTAGCCGACCGGGTCGCCGTGATCAACGCGCCGGCCGAGCGGGCCGCCCGCGTCGTCGACGGGAGGTTCGATCTGGTCTTCGCCGACCCGCCGTACGCACAGCCGTATCCGGCAGCCGCGTTCGCCGCGCTTCGCGAGCGCGGCGCGATCGACGCCGGTACGACGGTCGTCTACGAGCACGCGGCGCGCAACGCGCCGCCCGCCGACCCGGCGCTGCCGCTGGAACGCGCCGAGCGGTACGGCGAGGTCGCGCTGGCGTTCCTGCGCCCCGCCGAGGCCGCCTAGCGTGAACGGACGCGGCGAACCGGCGCGCGAGGCGATCTACCCCGGCTCGTTCGATCCGCTGACCCGCGGCCACCTCGACGTGATCGAGCGCGCGGCGGCGCTCTTCGAGCGCGTCCTCGTCGCGGTCGTCGTCAATCCGCAAAAACGTGATCCGCTCTTCACTCTCGCCGAGCGCGAGCAGATGATCCGGGACGCCGTCGCGCACCTGCCGAACGTGAACGTCGAACACTTCCGCGGATTGCTCGCCGACTTCGTGCGCCTGCGCGGGGCGAGCGTGATCGTGAAGGGGCTGCGCGTCGTCTCCGACTTCGAGAGCGAGATGTCGACCGCGCTGATGAACCGTTCGCTCTCGGGTGTCGACACGGTCTTCCTGCCGAGCGATCCGCGCTGGTCGTTCGTCAGTTCGACGCTCGTCAAAGAAGTGTACAACCTCGGCGGCAACGTCGCCGAGTACGTCCCGCCCGCCGTGCTCGCCGTGATGCGAGCGAAACGCCCGGCAACCGCCGAACGCTAGGAGGTCTGATGTCCGTCTACCGTGTGATCGACAAGCTCGAAGCGTCCGTCAAAGCGGGGACCGTCCTGCCGCTGGGATATCGTGTCGTCAGCGAAGAGAAGCTCCTCGAGCTGATCGAGAAGCTGCGCGCTTCGCTCCCGGAGGAAGTCGGCCGCGCGCGCACGATCGCGAAGAACGGCGAACGGCTCGTGCGCGACGCGCAAGAGAAGGCGCAGGCGATCGTCACCGAGGCGGCCGAGGCGCAGACGCAACTGCTCGATGAGCACGAGATCGTCCGCCGCGCGCGGGCGACGGCGGAGATCGTGCTGCGCGAGGCGGAGCAGAAGGCGCAGCGCGTGCGCGACGGCGCCGACGCGTACGCCGCGTCGGTCCTGAGCGATCTCGACGTGCGGTTGAGCACCGCGCTCGGTTCGGTGAAGAAGGGGCTCGAGGCGATCACGCTCGCGAAGGCCGGCGCCGCCGCGAACGTCCCCGAGCCGACGCTGGCCGAAGCCGCCGCGAAGTCCAAGCGCGTCGCGTTCGACGCGCAGCACGAGACCGCCGAGCTGGAGTCCGTCTAAGCAGTCCCTCCCTCGCACGAAGGGCTGCCTTCTTCATACGACGTTCGCAATTTGCGGACGTCCGCAGTATATTCCGAAAGGACGCACTGCTCATTGAAGGAGGCGGACGTGGTGTTTCGGTATGCCGTGCTCGCGTTTTTGGTCTCCGGCGCGTTGCTGCTGGCCGCGCATCCGCGGCCGGCAGCCGCAATCCCGGTGTTCGCGAACGGCGCGGGGGGCGTGAGCTGCGAGCTCTGCCACAGCGCCCCGCCCAACCTCAACGCATACGGCCGCTACATCCTGGCGACGAACTTCGCCCGGGCGCTCGACGCGCACAAGCAGATGCAGGAGAGCCTGCGCGATCCGATCTCGGTCGCGGTCAGCGTGAACCAGTCGAACACCCCCGATCCGACGTTGCCGCCGGTCTACTCCGATCTGGTCGGTGTGCTCGCCGGCGGCTACTTCGGCCCGCAGGTGACATACTATGCCTCCGTCCCGATCGTCGAGGGCGGCTTTCCGTCGTCGTCCGTCGACCAGGTGTGGGCCGCCTACAACGGGATCGGCTCGGGAAACGGAAGCCTGCAGGTCGGAAAGTTCCCGACGCCGATCGTGGCTCCGTGGCTGAGCCAATCGCTCTCGCTGAGCGGCTATACGCTCGCCGCGATGCCGGTCGGCCTGAACACCGCGGGGGTCGGCGACAACCGCTGGGGCGCGTCGTACTCGCAGATCGGCCACCGCGGGCTCATCGGGACCGCCGCGTTCGTGACGAACACCGGCACCTTCGAGCGCGCCTTCGACAGCGACATCGACTCCGGCGGCGAAGGCCAAGGCTACGTCGGCTCGCTGCAATTCATGGCGCCGCAGGCGCACTTCACCGGCGGCTTCGGCGTGATGAGCGGGACGTTCCCGCTCCCGTCGGGAGCGAAGGATCTCTACAACCGTCAGATGGCGCTCGTCTCGTACTCGACCTCGCCGTCGTACAGCATCAACGCGATGGCGCTGATCGGTCACGACCAGAACCCCAATGACGGCGAGACGCTGGGCTCGGGGAGCAACGGCTGGTCGTTCGAAACGATCTACAGCCCGCGCGATTGGGTGCACCTCGACTTGCGCTACGAGCGCACCAACGACGGCCTGGGGACGATCGGCAACAACTACGTGACCGACGTCGCCTTCAACCCGCTCCCGAACCTGATCATCACGCTGGAGAACGTCTCGGCGGTCGGCGCGCGCCCGCTGATGAGCTACCAGATACTGTGGGCCGGACCGTGGATCCGCCATCCGTTCCGCGCCGCGCCGGCGTCGCCGGCGCCCGCGCCGGAAACCGCCGCGACGAACGACGCCGCGGCGATCGCGGCCGGCAAGCAGCTCTACGGCACGAACTGCGCGGCCTGCCACGGCGCGGACGGCCAGGGCGGCGTCGGCCCGAATCTGCACGGGATCGCGAAGCGCATGTCGTTCGATCAGACGGTCGGCAAGATCGAGAACCCTTCCGGGGTGATGCCGAAGCTCTACCCCGGAACGCTCTCCGCGGCGCAGGTCAACCAGATCGCGGCGTTCATCCGCAGCGCGTTCCCGTAACGCGCCGCGGCGTCACAGCGCCGGGGCGAAGCCGAGGTTCTTGACGAGGAACGCGTAGCGGTCGGCGACGTCGTCGATGATCTTGTCGGTCGGACGACCGCCGCCGTGGCCGCCCTTCGTCTCGACGCGCAGCAGGATCGGCGCGTCGCCGCCCTGCGCATGCTGCAGCGCCGCGGCGAACTTGAACGAGTGCGCGGGGTAGACGCGGTCGTCGTGATCGGAGGTCATCACGAGCGTCGGCGGATACGCCGTTCCGTCCTTGACGTTGTCGTCGGGCGAATAGGCGTAGAGCCAGCGGAACTGCGCCGCCGACGCGTCGGCCGAGCCGTACTCCGGGATCCACGCTTTGCCGACCGTCCACTTCTGATAGCGCAGCATGTCGAGGACGCCGACCTCCGGGATCGCCGCACCGAACAGCTCCGGATGCTGCGTGAGCACCGCCCCGATCAAAAGACCGCCGTTCGACCCGCCGTTCACGGCGAGCTTCGCCCTCGAGGTGATCTTGCGGTCGATCAAGAGGTGCGCCGCCGCGACGAAGTCGTCGAAGACGTGCTGCTTGTTGCCGAGCCGTCCCGCATCGTGCCAGGCTTCGCCGTACTCGCCGCCGCCGCGCAGCGTCGCGACCGCGTACGCGCCGCCCATCTGCAGCCAGAGCGCCGCGGACGAGGAGAACCCCGGCGTGAGCGAGATGTCGAACCCGCCGTAGCCGTAGAGGATCGTCGGCGTCGTCCCGTCGAGGGGCATGTCGCGACGGTGCGTGACGAAGACCGGGACGCGCGTCCCGTCCTTCGAGGTCGCGAAGAGCTGTTCGGTGACGAACGGCGCGGGATCGAACGCGATCTTCGGCCGCACCGCGACCGTGCTCGTGCCCGTGCGCGTATCGTAGCGATAGATCGTCGTCGGATAGGTGTAGGAAGCGAAGCCGTAATACGCGATGCGGTCGGTGCGCCGTCCCCCGGGGAGTCCGCCGCTGCCGATCCCGGGGAGCGCGATCGTCCCGACGCGGCGGCCGCGCAGGTCGACGATCCGGACCACCGCGTGCGCGTCGTGCAGGTAGCCCAGGTAGAAGCGGTCGCCGAGCAGCGAGACGCCCTCGAGCGTGTCGGCGCCCTGCGGCGCGATGTCGTGCAGCGCGTGGCGCGGGTCGGTGACGTCGGTCCACACCAGACGGCTGCGCGGCGCCGAGGCGTTGGTCTGCAGATAGAGCCGGTTGCCGTCGTCGCCGACGACGGAGTACTGCACGTCGGGATCGAGCGCGAAGAGCGTGCGGAACGCCGAGTCGGGCTCACCGCGGCGCTTCCACGCCAGGCTGTTGCCGTTCCCTTTGCTGGTAATGAGGAAGACGTACCGCTCGTCCTCGGTCGCGCTCGCGCCGACGAACTGATCGGGGTGCGCGCTCGACGCGTAGACGAGCCGGTCCGCCGACTGCGGCGTGCCGAGGCGATGGAAGTACAGCTTCTGCACGCCCAGCGCGCTGAGCGTCGCGTTCGCCGTCGTCGGCGCGTCGAACGCCGAGTAGTAGAAGCCGCGGTCGCCTACCCACGTCGCGTCGGAGAACTTGCTCCAGCGCAGCACGTCGGGCAGATCCTTGCCGCTGGCGACGTCCTTGACGTGCCAGGTCTGCCAGTCGGCGCCCGACGACTGCGTCGCGTACGCCAGGTAGCGGCCGTCGCGGGTGAACGACTCGCCGGCGAGCGCAACGGTGCCGTCGGCCGCGAGCGTGTTCGGGTCGAGGAAGACGCGCGCCGGCGCGTGCTCCGTCTCGCGCACGTACAGCACGCTCTGGTTCTGCAAGCCGCTGTTGCGGAAGAAGAACCAGCGTGTGCCCTCGCGGAACGGCGCGGTGAGCTTCTCGTAATCGAGCAGCTTGCGGTACGCCTCGCGGATCGCGCCGCGTTGCGGGATCGCATCGAGATACGAGCGCGTGAGCGCGCCTTCGGCCGCGACCCACGCCGTCGTCTGCGGCGAGTCGACGTTCTCGAGCCAGCGGTACGGGTCCGGGACGCGGGTCCCGAAGTAGGTATCCGCCGCCGCGTCGCGCGGGGCGGCGGGATACGTCAGCCGCGCGTCGGCGGCGAGAGCGGGCGCCGCGGCCAGAACGGCCGCGAGCGCAAAGGCGAGGCGTCGCACGCTTCCGTCCTTCCACCGCCCCGTCATGCTGAGCCTGTCGTAGCATCGCCCCGGCGCGTCCTCGACAAGCTCAGGATGACGAGCGGCACGTCAGACCGGTGGCGCCTGCACCCCGTGGGCGAACGCTTCGAGGCGCAGGCGGTCGATCGCGCGGACGCGGCCGC
>DATJHK010000082.1:0-25071 GCA_035493875.1 Candidatus Limnocylindria bacterium | reverse complement strand
TTGCTACCTGCTGCAGTTCGGCCATGGTAATGCGATTTGATGATGCAAAGCACTGGGTACCCGTGTATCGAGCGCGATTTCAGGGCGACATGCCTCCCCTGCAATGGCGTATTTGTACGAAATTCAAGCCCGAGAATGCCGCGGTCCCGACGGATATTCCAAGCTCCACGATGTACCCCGCCGGATTTATGTGGAAGCTCCTGACCTCAAGACTTTCAATGCTGTTTAGCAGATAAGTGAAGCTGGCTCACTTTCGTGGCGAGCTGCTGGTTAGGCTTTAGACAATTAGCGCATATTCATCCGGCGAAACGCGCCCACGCGCCGATGAGCAGCGGGTTCTGGATGCATGCGTTCGCGGCGACGGCGGTGTCGCGGAAGCGCTGTGCGAGCGTGTCGAGGGCCATTTCGTCCTGCGTCGCGATCCCCAGCTTCTCGATCATCGGCGCCGCGCTGCGCAGCGTCTCGGTGAAGTACTCGTACGTGGCGGCGCGGGGGCCGCTCTCGACGCGTGCGGTTCCGCTCAGCTGCGGGGGCGGGAGCCCGGCACGCACGTAGGTTTGCGCGAGACGGGAGCCCATGTTCAGCTCGAAGCCGAGGCGTTCGTAGGCCGTCGCGATCCAGCGGAGCATCTCGTGCAGGATCGGCAGCTCGGGGACGCTGCGCACGGTGGGCAGGTCCATCTCGTGCAGCGCGACGATCCCGCCGGGGCGCAGTGAGCGAAGCAGGCTCCGCAGCGTCGCCGCGGGATCGGCCACGTACAGCAAGACGAAGCGTCCGACGATCGCATCGAACGGCTCGTGCGCGACGTAGCGGTCGATCTCGGCCTGCTCGGCGCGGAGCCACCAGGAACCGGCCGCGTGGGCGCGCAGCCGCGTCGTGCGAATCGCCTCGGAGGATCGATCGATCGCGATGACCGCTCCGGTCGGGCCGACGAGCCGTGCCGCGATCAGCGCGACGTCGCCAGCGCCGCAGCCGAGATCGAGGACCCGCATCCCGGGGCGAATCCCGGCGCGGAGAAACACGTCGGCCGTAGCCTCTTCGTAAAACGAGGCTTGGCGCGCGAGGCGCTGGAGCTCGCGCTCCTCATGGCCGAGGATGTAGTCCGCGGCCCGGGTTTCTGCTTGCGTCGTCATTGCAGAAGCGAGTATGCAAGGCGCGGCTTCGGCGCGCTGTAGGCCAGCTTACGAAATCCGGACGCGCGCGGCAGGGCTCGCGGATCGGGGATCGTAGCGCACCCGTGAAGGGGGACGATGGACCTTCAGAACGGCGGAGCCCAGTCCTTGAGCGCGCTCTTGCGCGACGGTCGGCGTCGCCTGCCCCCCGAACTCGCGACCCTCGGCGTGTTCCCACGCCACCCCAGCCGGATCGGTCGGCTGGTGACCCAAGAGGAAATCTCCGAGGCGGCCGGCGTGAGCCGCGTCTGGTACGGCCGGCTCGAGACGGGCGCGCAGGCCAATGTCTCGATCTCCTTGCTCGGACGCTTGGCGGATGTCCTGATGCTCGACACCACGGAGCGCGCCGCGCTCTTCGCCGCGGCGCTGCCGTGGCTCGACCGCGGCACGATCTCGCCGACGGCGGAGTGCGTGCTCGACGCGTTCGCGTGGATCCGAAGAGCGACCGACAAGCTCTACGCGGCGACAACGGAGCTGGAGGCGCTCACCATCGCAACGGAACACATCGCGGAGCAATTCCCGGACGCGTTGGCGATCCGCAACGACGTGCGTGGTCACGACCGAATCTGGCAGTCCGGGATCACGCTTGCGAGTGCGCGCGTCGCGTCGCGCGTCGACGCGTGCATGGACTGCGCCTACGCGAACCTCGTCGGCGCCGAACTCGACGCATTTCTGCACGTTCCGCGGCTCATGAACGCGGGGGATGTCGGGACGGACAAGGATCTCGGCCCGTATCCGAAAGGAGCGCTTCCGATCCTCAAGTCGTTCGGGTTCACCGCGGTGTCGTATCTCTACGGTCGCGCGCGGTCGCGCGGCAACTGGGCTGCGGGGATCGCCGTCGTGTATCCCGTGCGCTCGTACTCCGACGCGGAGCGGGCGGCGATGAGCGCACTGATGGAAGTAACGTCCCTCGCCCTGTCCTAGCCGGCGCTTGACGAGATCGCCGCGAAGTGGCGGCGGTCGTCCTCGGCGAGGACGTCCAGAGCCTTCGGCAGCTCGGGGTAGTCCCGCAGCCACGGGTACACCTCGAGCGCTGCGGCGCGATCGCCGCCGCGCGGGAGCCGCTCGCTGATCATCGCGTTCCACGCTGCGATCCGCTCGGGCGTCGTCTCGGACCGGACGAACGCCGCAACGGAGGCATCGCCGTCGGCGTCGCGGACGACGGCTGTGAGCGCGTCGAGCTCGATGTCGAGTGCGTCGAGGAGCATGGTGCTGAAGCCCTCGATCGTGTAGGCGCCGAGGTTACCGCCCGGGAGCGACGCGCGCAGCTTGTCGATCGTGCGCGGCAGGAAGATGACGTCGGCGAGCTGTTCGCGCGGTGCGCGGGGAGCAGCGAGGGTGAGGTCGAGGGGCTCCATGCGCGCGCGCTTCGACGACCGCGCGCATCTGCCTGTGCCGTCGAGAACGAGCGGAACGGGACAGTGGTGCTCGTGCCGTTGAGTTGAACGACCCATGGTATTTCGTGAAGTCTCAGCCGATCGTTCGGAGGACCCGGATGTCAGTTTCGAAGGCGCTCGCCGCTGCCTGTGTCCTCGCGGCCGTCAGTCTGTCCGCGCCCGTCTCCGTTCTCGCGCAGAACACGGCGGCAGTTTCGAGGGCGAAGCGGCTCGTGCTCGTCCCCTACGAAGCGCCCGAGAGCACCGATCCGCACGCGCTCGCGATCACGAAGACGCTTTCCGCGGACCTTGCCCAAGCGGGGGTCGTCGTGACGACCGTCGCGCCGCTCGATCACCTCGACGCGGTGGCGAACGCGGCGAAGATCTGCGCCGACAACGCGGCGACGGGGCTCCTGATCCCTGAGGGCCGCTACGAGCAGACGAAAAAGGTCATCCCGGCGCCGTTCGTGACGATCTTGCGGTATCCGACGCACGTCGATTTCCGGCTCGACGAGATCGGCTGCGACGGTGCGGTGCGCTGGACGACGACGACGACGGGAGACGAGGCGCGAACCGGGGCGTTCTCGGTCGGCAATCTCGGCTCCGCGATCGACGCGGCGTTTCGCACCGCGGTAGAGGGCGCGGCCGTCGGCCTACGTGCTCGTGCCGTTCGAAGAGCCGACCATCGCCGACCCGCGCAGCGCCGACATGACGCACTCGCTCCTCGTGCAGCTGCAAGCGCAGAAGCTCGACGTCAAGGTCGGTTCGCCGATCGACCACTATTCGGCGGTGAGCAGTGCGTCGCAGCTCTGCACCGCGAATGCGGCGCAGGCGATCATCGTCCCCGACGTGCGCATCGAGCAGTCCGCGGTGACGGCGCGCTCGCACGCGTCGCTCCATCTCGAGTTGTTGAGCTGCACCGGAAGCGTGCTCGGTCACGGCGCCGCCGAGGCCGACATGGGACAGCCGACGATGGTCAACTTCGGCGCGGCGGTCGTCGCCGTCTCCGAGCGCGCGATGACGCCGGCGATCGAGCAGTTGTTCCCGAGCAAGGCCAAATGAGGATAAGGATCGGATAACGTTGGGCAGGACGGCCGCGCGGCTTCCGGAATAGCCGCGCGCATGAGCCGTCTGTCGCGATCGCGCTTCCTCTCAGCGGCAGCAGCCGCGGCGGCGGTCCCGTACGTCGAGTGGGTCCGTCCCGCGCTGGCCGAAGCACCGCCGGGGAAGCTCTCCGACATCGAGCACATCGTGATCTTGATGCAGGAGAACCGGTCGTTCGACCATTATTTCGGCACGCTTTCCGGCGTGCGCGGATTCGACGACACCCGCGCGGTATCGCTGCCGGACGGCCGGCCCGTGTTCTATCAACCCGACGAACTCACGCGCGGCGGCTACGTGCTCCCGTTCCACCTCGACACGAAGGCCACCAGCGCGCAGCGGCTGCACGATCTGAGCCACGCGTGGCGAACGCTCCACGATTCCTGGAACGGCGGCCGCGTCGACCGCTGGGTGACCGCCCACCGCACCAGCGACGGCAAGAGCGGTCCGCTGACGATGGGCTACTACACGCGCGACGATCTCCCGTTCTACTATGCGCTCGCCGACGCGTTCACGATCTGCGACGGCTACCATTGCTCCCTGATGGGACCGACGAACCCGAACCGTTATTACTGGATGACCGGCTCGATCGACCCCGAGGGCAAGAACGGAGGGCCCGCGACCAACAATAGCGGGAGACGGTACACCTGGGAGACCTACGCGCAGCGGCTCGACCGCGCCGGCGTCTCGTGGCGCATCTATCGCCCGGAGATCAGCGCCAAGTATCCCGTCGGACTCGACGTCATCATGAACTTCGCGGCGTTCCAGGACGCTCCGACGACCTCGTCGCTCTACGAGAACGCGGCGAAGCAGCGTTCCGTCGACGCGATGCTGCAGGACATCCGCACCGGGAATCTCCCGCAGGTCACCTGGATCGTCCCGCCCTACGACGTCTGCGAGCATCCCGACATGCTTCCCGCCGCCGGCGAGAACTATCTGCGGCAGATCCTCGAAGCGTTCTGGTCCAACCCGAAGGTCTGGTCGCGCACGGCGTTCGTCCTCGTGTACGACGAGAACGACGGACTGTTCGATCACGTCGTTCCGCCGACGCCGCCGCCGGGCACCCCGGGAGAGTTCATCGGCGGGATGCCGATCGGTCTGGGCTTTCGCGTCCCGTGTCTGGTCGTCTCACCGTTCTCGCGCGGCGGGTTCGTGTGCGGCGACACCTTCGATCACACGTCGACGCTGCGGCTTATCGAGACGCGCTTCGGCGTAGAGGTGCCCTACCTCACGCAATGGCGGCGCGAGACGTGCGGCGACCTCACCGCGGCGTTCGGCTTCGGCGAACCCGCCGATACCAGCGCCCCGTCGCTGCCGCAGACGGCCGACGCGCTGCGCCTGGTCGAACAGCGACTCCCCACGCTGCCGAGCCCGGCCGTCCCCAGCATCCAAACGATGCCCAGACAAGAAGGGCCGATCATCACCCGTCGTCGCCGCGGGGCGTCGGTCTAGGAGCGTCGACCGACGGCGCGGCCGAACGTGATGCTCGCAAGGAGCGTCGCCGGGGCCTCCTCTACGAGCTGATGATCCGGCTGGGCACCGAGTGCGTCGTTCACGGTCGTGAAGGCGACCCGGAAGGCGACGAACAGCGTCGCATCGACGATCTCTTGCTCGGAGAGTCCCGCGTCCCGCAGCCCCTCGACGTCTTGACGGGTGATCGCGTTCGGAGCGCGAGCGACGAGCGGCGCCCAGTGGGCGAGTATCCGTTCGCGTTCGGTCAGCGCCGGCGTCTCGTCGCCGCGCACGAGCGCGGCCGCCGTGGAGCTGTCGCTCAAGGTGGAGAGGATCGTGCCCCAGGCGATCGCGCAATATGCGTTGCCCCGCGCGGACGCAGCCGCGACGTTGAGCACCGCGATCTCGCGCGAGGTGAGGGTAGTCTGCTTGCGCAGCATCGAGCGAGCCGCGAGGAACGCCTCATGAACCGCCGGTCGCCAAGCCCACGCCCGCAGCAGATTCATCACGTATCCGTCTTCGGCGAACGCCGCGTCGTAGAGCGCCGCGACGTCCGGATCGTCGGGAGGATCGGCGACGAACATGCGTCCCTCCGGTTCTGACCGCCCGCGAGCGTCGCGATCACCAGGCGTGAAGCGCGCGCAATCGTGAGGTCTTCTTTCTCTGATGCCCCTGCATCCGACTGAGCACGTCGACGAGCGTGGTCACGCCTTCGACGACGTACGTTCCCTTGTTGAGCATCACGCAATCCGCGCGCTCGGCCATCGCGGCGTCGGTGAACTCCGCGCGCGTCGACGTACCGTCCTTCACGAGCGAATCGAGCACATCGGTGGCCCAGATCACCGGAACGTGGGCTGCCTCGCACAGCCACAGCATCTCTTCCTGCATCTCGGCCAGCCTGCGGTACCCGATCTCCACCGCGAGGTCGCCGCGTGCGATCATCACCGCGCAGGGGCGGCGTCCGGCGGCGTGTACGATCAGTTCCGGCAAGTTCTCCACGGCATCCGCCGTCTCGATCTTCAGAATCACGGCGACCGCGGGCGCGAGGCGCAGCGCATCCAGTTCGGCGAGCAAGGCGTCGACGCCGGCTACGTCTCGCACGAACGAGTACGAGATGATGTCGGCGCGGCGAGCGAGGAACGCCAAGTCGCTGCGATCCTTGTCCGTGAGCGGCGGCAACCCCAGTACGGTGCGTGGCACGTTCATGCCCTTGCCGGTTCGCAGCTTGACACCTTTCTCGCGCGCGCTCGTGACGGTCATGACGGTGCGGTCGGAGGATACCTTCTCGACGATCGCACCGATCCGACCCGCGTCGATCCAGACGGGATCGCCGACCCGCAGACGCGCGAGGACGGCAGGATGCGAACAGCTCAGCACCGCCAGCGCATCGCCGCGGCCGACATGCGTCGCGTCGGCAACGAGCGCGAGGCGATCCCCCGTGTGCACGCGCACCACGTCGTCCCCGCTCCTGTCCGCGACGGCCGCGACGCGCAGTCGCGGTCCGCTCAGGTCGGCCGCGATGCGGCAGGGCCGCTTCGCCGTCACGGAGGCCGATCGCACGTTCGCGATGATCGGCTCCCACACCGTGGCGTCGTCGTGACCGCAGTTGATCCGCGCGCAATCCATCCCGCGCAGAACAAGATCGTGCACCAGGGTCGAGTCCGTCGCCGCTTCGTCGCCGAGGGTCACCATGATCCGCACGTCGCGGTCACGAGGCTGCGGACCGAACACCGCCTCCGTCTCCGCTCGCAGGAGCTGCTCGCCCCGAAAGAACGCTTCCGTGCCGAGAGGTTCGCGTGCGGGCTCGCCGAGGAGCGCGGCGAGCGCCGTGATGACGGCGTCGAGGTTCGGCATGACGCGCGCTTCACAGCGCCCGAGCGACGAGAGGCCGAGCGGCATCAACGTCGTCTGGATTGCGCGCAGGTCGGTTCGCCGCAACGCGAGGTACGAGGCGAGGTTGCGCGCGCTCTCCGCATACGAGGGCCGCTGGAGCAAGGGCTCCCACCGAGCGAGCGTTGCGGCGGCCTCGGCGCGCACCTCATCGCGCAGGCCGCGCAGCCCCGCAAGCAGTTCCGCCGGCTCGATCGGGCCGGCGGTGAGGGACGGCCGTTCGGGGAATGCGATGCGTTCGCTCATGGGGACCCTCCGGTAGCAGCTCCAAGGCGAGCTTCCCATGAACGCTTGAAGGGTGGAAGAAGAGCGATCCCGCGCGGTCTTCACAGGTGGCGTGAAGGAAGCCGCTTCGTCGCTACGTGATCTCCAAGCGCGCGATCCCCTCGCCGCTGAGCGTGAAGGCGAAGTCGAGCAGCAAGGGGCTTCCGGGGAAATTCCCCGAGACGAGCACGGAGACGATGGTCCTCCCGTCGGCGTTCGTCCCGTCCTTCGCCTCGAACGTGGCGGCATAGGTCGCGGTGACGTTCTCGAGCCACGCGCGGATCTCGGCGATGCCGTGATACTCGCGGCCCTCGTCCTTCACCACGGCGCGCTCGTCGAACGGCGCCAGCATCGCGTCGACGTCGCGCGCGTTCTTCGCATCGAGGTATGAGGAAATAGTAGCGGGGAGGCCGATGGTCATCGTCGTGCTCCTACGCGGGGAGAGGGAGGGGATGCCGGTGCGGGATCAGTTGCGCGGCGCGGTCCGAAAGACGGGCCAGCCGATCTCGGTGCGCATCCGCGTCTCGTCGGTGGTGTCGCGCGACGTCACGAGGTAATGCTCGCGGATCGGTCCCTCGACGCCGAGCGCGCGTTCCGCCACGTACGTCCCGAGGGCGGCGTAGGTGCGATCGGCGCCGCTGTGCGCGCCGCGATGCACGGCGATCGCAAGCTCCGCCGGAGGAAGGTCGACGACGCGCACGCGGCCGGATGGTTCGAGCGGAGCGTCGAGCGGGACGAAGACGGTCGCTTCGCCGACCTCGTCCGTAAAGAGCGCCGTCGGATAGAGCCCGCCGCCCGGACCGGCAGGCGACGCGCCCGCGGAACGGAGCGCGCCTTCGATCTCCTCGAAAGAATCCAACCACGACGGCTCGATCTCACCGAGCCTCACGGTCTGCGCGATCGCCGCCGCCCGCATCGCCGGGATCGACCGGTACTCGACCTCGATCTCCGCCGGAAGCGGCTCGAGCAGCGTCCGAAGCGCCGAGACGGCGGACTGGACCTGCGCGAGCTGCGACTCCATGCGATCCAGATGGCGAACGATCAGCGCGTTGCGTTCGGCGAGATCGGGCGCGTCGAGGACGGCTTTGATCTGCTCGACGGGCATCTCCAGCTCGCGGAACCGGCGGATCACCTGCGCGCGCCCGATCTGCGCCGTGTCGTAGCTGCGATACCCGGTCCGCGGATCGACGCCCGCTGGTTCGAGCAAGCCGAGCTCGTGATAATGGCGCAGCGCCTTGACGCTCAGATACGTCATCCGCGAGAAGTCGCCGATCGACACCTGCATGCGTCTACTCTGCGCTCTCCCCTTGGGGGAGAGTCAACCCCTCACGCGCGGCGCGCCACCGAGCCCGTCGGCATCGGCCAGGGCCGCGTGAACCAGGCCAGAGCCACGACCAGGAGCGTCCCGCCGCCGGCCACGATGAAGGCAAGGTCGGTGCCGCCGCGCTCGCAGAGCCAGCCGACGAGCAGGGAACCGATCGGACCGCTCGCGAGGAACACGTAGCTGTAGAGCCCGCCGATGCGTCCTTGCATGAACCCCGGCGTCGCCAATTGGACGATCGCGTTCGAGGACGACGTGTAGATCGTGTAGCAGATGCCGGTCGCGAAGAGCGCGAGCGCCGTGCCGAGGATCGTGCGCTGCGCAGCCGCGATCAGCAGGAAGATGCCGAAGCCGGACGCGGCGGAGATGAGCAGCGTGCGGGACGCTCGCGCGCGCGACGCCGAGATGAGCGCGCCGCAGAACGCTCCGAGCCCGAAGCACGCGGTGATCGTGCCGTAGGTCTGCGGTCCACCGTGGAGCGTTTGGCTCGCGAGGATCGGAAGGAGCACGTTGAAGTTGATCGCGACCGTCGCGATCGCGAACAGCATCGCCAGCACGACCGCGACGGTCTTGCGCCGGCGCGCAAAGCGCAAGCCGTCGCGGATCGAGGTCGCCAGGGGCGTTCGCTTGCGCGCCGGGCTGCGGTGGAACTCCTGCGGACGCATCAGGGCGAGCGCGGCGATCACGGCGACGAAGCTGAGCGCGTTCAGGGCGAAGCACGGTGCGATCCCGACCGTGGCGATCAGGATCCCCGCGATCGCCGGTCCGACGATCCGCGTCGCGTTGTTGAGGCTGGAGTTGAGGGCGATCGCGTTCGCCAGCTCGCCGCGTCCCACCAACTCGACGATGAGCGCTTGACGGCTCGGATTGTTGAAGACGAGGATGACGCCGCGCAGCGCCGCGATGAGGTCGATCACCCAGACGGGGTCGGCGCGCAGTCCGACGACGATCGCGAGGGCAGCTGCGCATGCCGCGAGCGCCGCTTGCGTCGCCATCATCATCCGCCGGCGCTCGAAGCGGTCGGCGAGCGCGCCGCCGATCAGCCCGAACACCGCATACGGAGCGTAGAGGCAGAAGCCGAGCACGCCGACCGCCTGCGCCGAGTGCGTGAGGCTCAGGACGAGCCACGCCTGTGCGGCGTTCTGAAGCCACGTCCCGATCTGCGAGATCAGCTGCCCTGCGAAATAGAGCCGGTAGTTCCGGTGGACGCGAAGACTGGTGAGCGACGGACTGCCTCTCGGGTGCGGTGAGCTAGAAGCCGCGGTCGTACTTACACGGCGGTTTCCCGGTCAGAACGCGCGCGAGACACGAGCCGATCACCGTCTCGCCGACGCCCATCTCGTCCGGGCCGCCCTTGTAGCCGCCTTGCAGGGCGGAGAGCTGCTTTCCCGTGCGCACGTCGATCACCGTCACCTCGGTGCTCCAGATCAGTGCCATGAGACGGGTGACGCGGCCGTAGGCGACCGCATCGGCACCGACCGCGCGGCCGACGGCCTGCGCGCACCGCACCTCCGCACACGAGCGCTCGAGCGAATCCTGCACGAAGCCCTGCGCGCTGACCGCGTGCGCGACACGCGGGAGCGCCATCACCCGTACACCGCCCTTGACGAAGCCCGCGCGAAGCTGGCCGGTCATCTCGCTCAGCTGCGCCGCGCTCGGCAGCGGAGAGTACGGCTCGCCGGTCGAGGCGGGGGCGAGCGGAAGGAGCGCGAGCGCGGCAGCGAGGTAGACGAGCATGGCGTTCTCCGTTGGGCATGCGAGAAAAGTCGACCCGCGCGCATTCGCTTCCAATTCCCGAGCGTCCGTGGAGGCAACCACCCTGTCGCTGAAGGCGCCGCCCGGAGCGGCGCGAACACGCGCGTCCGTGAAAGCTCGGATCGTGTCGGCCGCGTGCGTTCTCGCGGTCGCGGCGTGCGCATTGGCGAGCCCATCGGGGGCCGCGGATGCGGCGCCCATCGCCGTGACGCATCATCAGGTGACGGTTGCCGGAAAGCCGATCACGTACACCGCGACCGCGGAGACGGTCACCCTGCACGATTCGGACGGCAACCCGACCGCGGAGGTCTTCACCGTCGCCTACACGGCCGACGGTGCGGATCGCGCGAAACGCCCGGTGACGTTCGTCTGGAACGGCGGCCCCGGCTCGTCCTCGATGTGGCTGCAGATGGGCTCCTTCGGCCCGATGCGCGTCGACGTGCCGTCGGATGCGACGCGGCCGCGTCCCGACGCGCCGCTCGTGCCGAACGCCGACTCCCTGATCGACACGACCGACCTGGTCTACATCGACGCGGTGGGAACCGGCTACAGCCGCATCGTCGGCAAGGGTGCGCCGACGAGCTTCTACGGCGTCGACCAAGACGCGAAGGCGTTCGAGCAGACGATCACCGGCTGGCTGCGGATCCACGATCGCTGGGCGTCGCCGAAGTTTCTCTTCGGCGAGTCGTACGGGACGACGCGTGCGGCCAACGTCGTGAACCTGCTCGAAGACGACGGCGTCGGCGTGAACGGCGTCGTCCTGCTCTCGTCGGTGCTCGACTTCAACGCGCTCGACAACGGTCAGGGCCCGGGCGAGGACTACCAGTACATCAACTTCCTGCCCACCGAAGCCGCGGTCGCGTGGTACCACCATCGCGTTCCGGGAAATCCGCCGGACCTGACCGCGTTTCTCGCCCAGGTGCGCCGCTTCGCCGCCGGACCGTACGCCGAAGCGCTGATGCGCGGGGACCTGCTCGACGCGGGGACGCGCGCCGCGATCGTCGCGCAGCTGCACGCGTACACCGGGCTCGACGCCGCCTACATCGACCGCGCCGATCTGCGCCTGGATCCTTCCCGCTTCGAGCACGAGCTGCTGCACGCGCAAGGCGAGCTCACGGGCCGCCTCGACGGCCGCTACGTCGGCGCCGACCTCGACCGAACCGCCGACACGGGAAGCTACGATCCGACCAGCGACGACACGCTGACCGACGCCTTCGTCACCGATTTCAGCCGGTACGTTCAAGACGATCTGCGCTACAAGGCCGACCGACCGTATCTGGGGACGAACTACTCCGTCGTCCTCGCGCACTGGAACTACCGGCGCACCAATTCGCTGCTCGCGCCGAACGTCGCCGGTGACTTGCGCGCCGCGATCGTCAAGAACCCGTATTTGCACGTGTTCTCCGCGAACGGCTACTTCGATCTCGCGACGCCGTTCTTCGGCACCGAGTACACGATCAACCACCTCGACCTGCCGCCCGCGCTGCGTCGCAACATCACCTTCGGCTACTATCTCTCCGGACACATGGTCTACCTCAACGGCGAGGCGCGCCGCGCGCTCCGCGCCGATCTCCTCACGTTCTACCGCGAAGCGATGGTGCGATAGCGATGCGGCGTCTTGCCTCGATCCTGATCCCGCTCGCCGCCCTCGCGCTGTGCGCGCCTGCCGGCGCGCAGTCCTCGCCGGCACCGGCGGCCGCGGCGACTCCCATCCCGCTGCCGACGACGAAGGACAGCGTGACGCATCACGCGATCGTCCTGGACGGCAAGCGGATCGCGTACACCGCGCACGCCGGAACGATCGTACTCCACGACAAGAACGGCGCGCCGACGGCGAGCATGTTCTACGTGGCGTACACCGCGGACGGCGCGCCGGCCGCGACCCGTCCGGTGACGTTCCTGTGGAACGGCGGCCCCGGCGGTTCCAGCGCGCCGCTGCACCTGGGCTCGCTCGGCCCGATGCGCGTGCAGTTCCCGTCCGACGGGAGCCAGCCGCGTCCGGACACGCCGCTGCGGCCGAATCGCTACTCGCTGCTCGACACCAGCGATCTCGTCTTCGTCGACGCGGTCGGGACCGGCTGGAGCACGATCGTCGGTCGCGCGAAGCCGTCGGACTTTTACGGGGTCGACGAGGATGCGTCGTCGTTCACGCAGTTCATCGAACGCTGGCTCACGCGCGCGGGCCGTTGGAACTCGCCGAAGTTTCTGCTCGGCGAATCCTACGGCACGACGCGCGCGGCGAACGTCGCGAACAAGCTCCTGAACGACGGCGTCGCGGTGAACGGCGTCGTCCTGCAGTCCTCGGCGCTCGATTTCAACATGTTGCCGGTCGGGCAAGGCCCGGGCGAGGACTACGCGTACATCGGCTATCTCCCGTCGGAGGCCGCGGTCGCATGGTATCACCACAAGCTCCCGGGCGGTGCGCAGCCAAACCTCCGAGGGTTCGTCGCCGAGGTGCGCGCGTTCGCCGAAGGTCCGTATGCGAACGCGCTGCTGCAGGGCGATCAGCTCGACGCCGCGACGCGCGCGCAGATCGTCGCGAAGCTCCATGCCTACACCGGCTTGAGCGCGGCGTTCATCGAGTCGAGCAATCTGCGCATCGATCCCGACCATTTCGAGCACGCGCTCCTGCTCGGCGACAACGAGGAAGTCGGCCGATACGACGGACGCTACACCGGCGGCGGGATCGATCCGAACGGAAGCACGCAATCGTGGGATCCGTCGAGCACCAACATCATCACGGTGCTGACGAGCAATTTCTACCCGTACGTTCGCGGCGACTTGGGGTACCGCGACGACCGCCCGTACGCGATGCTCTCGATGGACGTCAACAACGCCTGGAAGTATCAGCGCGGCGAGAACTCGAGCGCCCCCGCGGTCATCGCCGACCTCAAGTCCGCGATGACGCAGGACCCCTATCTGCACGTGCTCTCGGCGAACGGCTACTTCGACCTCGCGACGGGCTTCTACCAGACGGAATACCTGCTCGACCACATGAACCTGCCGGCGAATCTGCGCGGCAACGTCGAGTTCGCGTACTACCCCTCGGGGCACATGATCTACCTCAACGAGGCGGCGCTCGCGCAGTACAAGCGCGACCTCGTGCGGTTCTACCGGAACGCCTTGCGGCGCTGAGCTATCCGCCGGCCATCGCGCCGACGACGAGAAACGGTTCGCTGCCCGTCGCGACCGCGTCGGGCAGCGGCGCGTCCGGCGGTTCGTGCGAGAGGTCGCGTTCGCAGGCGAAGAAGCGCACGAAGGGCCGCCGCAGGTGGGTGACGTGGTCACGGATCGTGCCGCGCAGCACGGGATACCGCGCCTCGAGCGCATCGAGGACGGCGCACTGCGTCGCCTGCGCGGTGAGCTCGAGCTCGACCTCGTGTCCGACGCGCGCCAGCGTGCGCAGATGCGCGGGGAGCACCACGCGGATCACCGCAGCGTCTGGACCTCGACCGAGAGCACCGCGGGAAGATCGCGGACGATGGCGTTCCAGTGTTCGCCGCCGTCGGGCGAAACGTACACCTGGCCGCCGGTCGTGCCGAAGTAGATGCCGCACGAATCAAGCCCGTCGACCGCCATCGCGTCGCGCAACACGTTGACGTAGCAGTCGCGCTGCGGCAGGCCGTTCGTGAGCGCTTCCCATTCCTGGCCGCCGCTGCGGCTCCGGTAGACGCGCAGCTTGCCCTCGAGCGGGAAATGCTCCGAGTCGCTCTTGATCGGGACGACGTAGATCGTCTCGGGCTCGTGTGCGTGCACGTCGATCGCGAAGCCGAAGTCGGTCGGCAGATTCCCGCCGACGTCGACCCACGAATCGCCGGCGTCGTCGCTGCGCATGACGTCCCAGTGCTTCTGCATGAACAGAACGCCGGGTCGCGTCGGATGCATCGCGATGCGATGCACGCAGTGACCGACCTCGGCGTTCGCGTCGGGGATCCCCTCGGAGCGCAGTCCGCGGTTGATCGCGCGCCACGTCACGCCGCCATCGTCGCTGCGGAACGCGCCGGCGGCGGAGATCGCGACGAAGATGCGCTGCGGGTCGCTCGGATCGAGGATGATCGTGTGCAGGCACATCCCGCCGGCTCCAGGCTGCCACGCCGGACCGCTCCCGTGGCCGCGCAGCCCGGGAAGCTCGTGCCACGAACGCCCGCCGTCGGTGGAGCGGAACAGCGCCGCGTCCTCGACGCCTGCGTACACGGTGTCGGGATCGGTCAGCGAGGGCTCGAGATGCCACACGCGCTTGAACTCCCACGGCCGCGGCGTCCCGTCGTACCACTGGTGCGTGCCCGGGACGCCGTCGTACACGAACCGGTTGTCGACCGGCTCCCACGTCTTGCCGCCGTCGTCGGAACGTTGGATCACCTGGCCGAACCACCCGCTGCTCTGCGAGGCGTAGAGCCGGTTCGGATCGGCGGGAGACCCTTTGACGTGATAGATCTCCCAGCCGGCGAAGTGCGGTCCGCTGATCTCCCAGCGCTCGCGCGCGGCGTCCGACTCGAGGACGAACGCGCCCTTGCGCGTGCCGACGAGAACGCGTACCCGGGCCGTGGATCGTTCGGTCATGTAAGGCTCCTCCGCCCCGGTGCTTGGGCCTGTGGGCGTGAGGAGCCTTCTGCGGCGCGAGGGTCCGCGCCGCGGTCGTCAGCCGACGCCGGCCGTCGCGGCGCGACCCGCGCGCGCGCCCGTGTCCGCGCCCGAGAAGAACGCGAGCAGGTCGTAGTTGACCTTGTCCTTGTGCGTCGAGCACAGCCCGTGCGGCGCACCAGGGTAGACCTCCAGCCGCGCACCCTTGATCTTCTTGACGGAGATCCGCGACGAATCGTCGATCGGGACGATCTGATCGTCGTCGCCGTGGATGATGAGCGTCGGCACGTCGAACTTCGCGAGGTCGTTCGTGAAATCGGTCTCGGAGAACGCCTTGATGCAGTCGAACTCCGCGCGCAGGCTCCCGAGCATCGCCTGCAGCCAGAACGAGTCGCGCAGCCCTTGCGAGACCTTCGAACCGGCGCGGTTGGCGCCGTAGAACGGCGCGCTCAAGTCCTTGAAGAACTGTGAGCGGTCGGCGAGCACACCCGCGCGGATCTGGTCGAACGCCTCCATCGGTAAGCCCCCGGGGTTCGCGGTCGTCTTGAGCATCAGCGGCGGTACGGCGCTGATCAGGACGGCTTTCGACACGCGCTTGGTGCCGTGCCGTCCGATGTAGCGCGCAACCTCGCCGCCGCCCGTCGAATGCCCCACGTGGATCGCGTCGCGCAGGTCGAGCGCTTCGACGAGTGCCGCGAGATCGTCGGCGTACGTGTCCATGTCGTTGCCGTTCCAGGGCTGATCGGAACGTCCGTGTCCACGGCGGTCGTGGGCGACGCAGCGATACCCGTGCGAGGCCAGGAACAGCATCTGGTCCTCCCATGCGTCCGCGGTCAGCGGCCAGCCGTGACTGAACACGACGGGCGTCCCCTCCCCCCAATCTTTGTAGAAGATCGTAGTCTTGTCCCGCGTCTGAATCGTCGGCACGTTCAATCCTCTCCGGTGGTCGTTGGTGAGGAACGCACTATAGCATCGCGAAACACGCGCGTCGACGCGTGAGCGCGCGGTCGCTCAGTCGTTCCGGCGTTCGCGCACGAAGCCGAGAAATGCGTCGTAGAGTGTTTTCGCGCTCGTCGGGAGCGTTCTATAAAAATACGTGCTCGAGATCATCGGCATGTCGTTCGCCTTCACGACGCTGCGGCGCTGCGCGGCGAACGCCGCGAGCGCCGCCGCGACGGGCTTTTCGCTGCCGTCGCTCCGCACGATTCCGTAGGTACGCTCGTGCGGTGCGCGATCGAAGGGCGGCTCGTCGTGCACGTGCTCGTCGTAATCGGCCCAGCACCACCAGAGCGCGCCCAGACGGCCGTCGGCGTGGAGCCGTTCGAGGACCGCGGTGCAGTACGCGGCGTTTTCGTGCTCGCTCGAGCACGGGTACGTCGCGAAGACGGTGTCGTCGGGCGAGATCGTCAGCTCGGTGCGCTCGCCGGGGAACGGGAACCGCTCGAGCGCCGAGAACTTCTCGGGCGGGCAGGTCGGGTTGCCGAACCCCGTCACGAACACGGGCTTGAACGAGAATGCCGCGGCGAGCATCGCGAGGAACGGCACGACCTCCGGGTCGAGCCGGTTGCGCGCGAAGCGGCTGACGACGCTCGAGCCCTGCATCGAGGCGAAGGCGAACGGCGCGCAGAGCGAACCAAGGCGGATCTCGCGATCGTTCTCGAGATCCCCGCTGTGCGTGCCCGCCGTCACCGGGAGCGCCGAACTGCCCGCGAGTTCGGCGGTGAGCCGGCGGCTCCATTCCGCGACCTCGCGCTCCGCTGCGGGGACGCTCCCGTGGTCGCCCGTTGAGATCTTTCCGCGCGCGGGAGCACGCACGTCGCTGAATGCGTGACCGATGTCCCATGCTCGCACCGCTGGGTGCTCGCGCAGCCGCGTGCCGACCTCGCGGGCGAAGAAGAGCTGCGCGTCGAGCAATCGCCCCGCATAGATGTTGCCGACGCGGCGCGGCGTCTTGGGCTCGTACGCCCAGGCGGGAACCCAGGCGTCGCCGCCGACATGACCGGTGAACAGCGTTGGGATCGTCTGCAGCCCTGCCGCGGCGGCGGCGTCGACGACGGTCGCGAGCCGGTCGAGCATCGAGGGATCGACCGCGTCCGCGCGCGGCTGGAAGTCGTCCCAGCGAGCGAAGAACCGTACCGTGTCGAGTCCCAAACCGGCGATGCGCGCGAAATCCTCACGGATCTCGCCGGCATCGAAGCGCCGCCACATCGCCAGCGCGCTGCTGCGCGGCCAGTAGTTGACGCCTACGGAGAATCGCAACGCGGTTTGGCTTGATGGAGCCAGACCATGTTGCCGTCGGGATCGCGAACGACCGAGATGCGGCACCCGGGCAAGTCGTGCGGCTCCGTCGACTCGATCCCGCGCGCGGTGAGCGAGGCGCGCAGCGCGTCGAGATCCGGGATCTCGAGCGCGAGCGATTGCGCGGTACCGGGCGTCCCGACCTGTTCGAAGTTCCCGATCCCGAACGTCCCCCCGCCGACGTCGAACTCGACCCAGTACTCGAGGTCGGGCCCCTCCGGCCGCAGGCCGAGCTCGTCGCGGTAGAACGCGAGTGCACGCGGCAGATCGGTGACGGGATACATCGTGAACGCGATCGTGGGCGTCGCCATCCTGGTGTCCTCGCTGGCCGGTTCGTTCCGGCGGTCCTTCCGAGGTTCGCGACGACGCCCCTTCGCCGCCCGCGATCCGGTTAGAGGATCGCCGCGAGGTTCGTGAGGGAGAGCTGCCAGCCGCCCTCGTGGCGCGCGTACGACGTCTGGTCGGCGAAGTTCTCGTGGGTCAGGATCAGCTCGGTCTCGTCTCCGTGGTCGCGCAGGTCGACGCTGACGAGCATCTCGCCGGCGTCGCGGTCGCGATCATCCCACGCCCAGGTGTACGAGAAGCGTTCCGGCTCGCGGTACTCGCGGAACACGCCGCCGACGATCCGCACGGTGCCGTCCGGGGAGCGGAACGTGATCCGATACGTCCCGCCGACGCGCGCGTCGATGGTCGCCTCGGGGATCGTCCAGCCGGGCGGCGGCGCGAACCACTGCCGCAGCAGTTCGGGCTGCGTCCATGCCGCGAAGACGCGGCTGCGTGAGGCCTTGTACGTGCGCCGGATGACGAGCGCCGCCGTCGGCGCCTGCGTGTTGCTCATCGCTGCTCCTTGTCCGGGGATGTGCGTGCGAGAAAGTCGTCGAGGTTGTCGAGGGCGCCGTTCCAGAAGCGTTCTTGTTCCTCGAGCCAGTGCGCGGCGTCGCGCATCGCGGCGAGCGAAACGCGGCAGCGGTGGACGCGGCCGTCGATCTCGCGCGTGAGCAAACCGGACTGTTCGAGGATCTTGACGTGCTTGGAGATCGCCGGCTGCGAGATCGGGAACTCGGCCGCGATCTCGCCGACCGTCAACTCCCCGCGCACGAGCCGTTCGACGATGCGCCGTCGGGTGGGGTCGGCCAACGCCGAGAAGACCGCATCGAGGTCGGGACGACGTTTAACCATCTGGTTATACGAATCTACGCGCGGACGCGCCGGCTGTCAACCCCGCGCGTCGGCCGTCAGGTGAGGGCGAAGTCGAGCGCGAGCAGGTCCGCGTTCTCGCGCAGCAGCGCGCGCAGCTCGTCGACGGTCGCCCGCGGCGGCTCCGGCAGGTACTCCAAGGCGTCGGCGAGCAGGGCGACGCCTTCGAAGAACGTGCGCCAGCGCTGCTCGGTCGTGCGGTGCTCGTCGAGGGCGGCGGCGTAGGCGCGCAACACGTCGTCGGCGAGCGCGCGGACTGCGTGCTCGCGCTCGCGGGTCGCCGCCGACAGCGTATCGGAGAGCCGCTCGTGAGCGGCGCTCGCCTCGAAGCTCATCATGCTGCGTTTTCCGCCTTTCCCGATGTAGGACGAGACGCGATCGCGATTCGTGACGGTTGCGCCTCTCGAGAGCGATGCTTGCGCACCAGCAAGGGAAGCGGTGCGCAGAGCAGGAGGATCGCGCCGAGCAGGCGTGCTGCGTCCGCGTCCGCGAGGACGTTCGCCTGCCCGTCGACCAGCCCCGAGAGCGCCGCGGCGGCATGCGCACCGTGACCGGCGAGAAACGCGCGCACCGGCTCGCGCGCCATCGTGACCCCGTCCTGCAGCGAGGTCGCGTGCGAGACGGCGAGGCGGCTCATGTACGTGACGATCGCCGCGGAGCCGACCGAGCCACCGATCTGCATACCGAGCCGTACGAGCGCGAGCGATGGCCCGACCGCCTTCGGGTCGACCGCCCGCATCACGACGACGTTGAAGGGCATGTACGAGAGGCCCAGCACCACGCCGCCGGCGATCTGCGCGAGGACGAACGCGTCGAAGTCGGCGGTCGTCGTCATCAGTTGCCCCTGCCACCACCACGTGAACCCGTAGAGCGCCGTGCTGACGGCGACGACGATGCGCATGTCGACCTTCGGCTTTCCGACGAGCCAGTTCACGACGGGATACATCGCCATCACGGCGAGCGCGCGCAGCACCATGAAATCGCCGGAGAGCGAGGTCGTGAGCCGCATCGTCTGCTGCGTGTAGAGCGGCTGCAAGATGAACATCCCGTAGAACGCGAAGCCCATGCAGAAGAACGTCAGCGTGCTGGCCCAAACGGGGCGTTGTCCCATTACGCGCAGATCGACGGCCGGCGTCTTCGTCCCGCGCAGCTCCCACCAGACGAACGCCGCGCTGCCGACGATCGCGAGGACGGTGAACAGCACGATCTGCGCGTCGCTCCACCAGTCCAGGCGTTCGCCGCGCTCGAGGACGTACTGCAGCGAACCCAGGCCGAGCGCGAGCAGCGCGATCCCGATCGCGTCGACACGCATCTTCTTGGGCTGCTCCGGGTCGCGCAAGACCCACAGCACGAGCGCGCACGCGACGATCCCCGGCACGACGTTGACGAAGAAGACCCACTGCCAGGAAAGGTTGTCGGTCAGGTAGCCGCCGAGGATCGGGCCGATCGTCGGACCGATCGGGACGAGCAGGCCGAACAGCGCCTGACTCTTCCCCAAGTCCTTCGGCGGATAGGTGTCGCGCAGGATCTGCTGCGCCGGGATCATCAGGCCGCCGCCGAACGCGCCCTGCACGAAGCGCAGCGCGATCTCCGCGCTCAGACTGTTCGCCATCCCGCAGAGCGCGGAGAAGAGCGTGAAGCCGGCGATCGAGGCGGCGAAGTACGCGCGCCGTCCGAAGCGCGCTTGCAGCCACGGCGAGAGCGGGATGACGATGACGTTCGCGATGATGTAGGAGGTGACGAGCCACGTCCCCTCGTCGGCCGACGCACCCAGCTCGCCGTCGATCGTCGGCAACGAGACGTTGACGATCGTCGTGTCGGCGAGCTGCAGTAGGACGGCGAGCATCACGGCGACCACCACGACGGTGCGTCGCCACCCGTACTCTACGACGGACACAATGCGAACAGTATGGTCTGTTTTTATTTTCCCGTCAAGTCTGCTATGATCGCACCGTGGGGTACCAGAAGGGCCTGGAGAGCCGCGAGGCGATCCTCGATGCGGCCGCCGCCGTCGTGCGCCGGCGTGGCTTCGAGGCAACGTCCTTCGCCGATGTGTGCGACGCGATCGGGATCTCGCGCGGGAAGCTGACGCACCACTTTCCGACCAAGGAAGCCCTCTTCGAGGCGGTTCTCGAGAGCCGTTTCCAGCGTTTCCGGCAGCGCATCGTCGCCCCGCTTCTGGACACCGCCCGCGAACCGCGTGCGCGGATCGTCGCCTCGCTCGACGAGCTGCGCGCGATCTATGGCGAGGGCAGCACCGTGCCCGGCTGCTACATCGGGCACACCGCGATGGATCTCGCCACGCGCACGCCGGCGATGCAGCAGCAGCTCGACCGCCTGCTCGACGACTGGCGTGCCGCGTTCGCCGACGCGCTCATCGCGTTGGGGCGGCCCCACCCCACGGCGAGGGGGCAAGCGTTCCTCGCCGTCTCGGCGATCCAGGGTGCGGTGCTGCTCGCGCGCGCGCAGCCCGAGAAACACGCGCTCATCGAGACCCTCGACGAGCTGCAGCGCACGCTGCTCGCCGATACCTGACGCTTTCTGTCATAGCCGAGAAACGAAAAAAGGGGCGGTCCGCAGACCGCCCCTTTTGCAACTCGCGCCCGGGGCGCCGTCCTAGAACTGGTTCCAGAGGAACTGGTTGTAGACTTCGTGGTGGTACTGGACTTCCTGGGCCTTCACGAACGTGCCGAGCAGGCGCGGGCACCGGTCGGCGCTGCCCTGCTTGAGCTCCGCGTAGCGTTCCTTGACGTCGGCCGTCAGCAGCGTCGTCGTCCACTCCGCGTTGCGGAAGTTCGTGATCGCGTCGTAGATGTTGTCGGGCAGGAAGCGATCGGCCTGACGCAGGTTCGCCTCGCTGCTGATCGTGCCTTCGAGGCCGGTCTTGAAAACCGCGAGCATCACCATGTACGGGTTCGCGTCGGGCGCAACGGAACGGACTTCGACGCGCGCGCTGCGCTCGTTGCCGATCGGGATGCGAACCATCGAGCCGCGGTCGACCGCGGACGCCTTGATCTGGTTGGGCGCTTCGAAGTGCGGGTCGAGACGGCGGTACGCGTTCACGCTCGAATTGAGCATCAGGCAGATGTCGTTGCCGTGCGTGAGGATGCGGTCCGTGAACTCCCAGGCGAACTTGCTGAGGTTCTCTTCGCCCTTGGGATCCCAGAACAGGTTCTTCCCGTCCTTGTTGCTGATCGAGACGTTCGTGTGCATCCCGCTGCCGTTGACACCCACGACGGGCTTGGGCAGGAAGCTCACCGTCATTCCGAGCTGCGTCGCGACTTGGCGGCAGATCAGCTTGTAGAGCTGAATCTGGTCGGCCGCGGCGACGACCTCACCGTAGCTGTAGTTGATCTCGAACTGCGAGGGCGCGACCTCGGGATGGTCTTTCTCGTTCTGGAAGCCCATCGCGCGCTGCACCTCGGCGACCGTGTCGATGAAGGTGCGCAGCGGATCGCCCGGGAGCGAGTGGTAGTAGCCGCCGGTGTTGACGTACTCGAACTTGCCCGTCTCGTGGAAGCGGCGCTCCGCGTCGAGACCCTTGAAGAGGAAGCCTTCGATCTCGTTGGCGGCGTTGAGCGTGTAGCCGTTCTTCTCGTACACGTCTTTCGAGAGCCGCTTGAGCATGCCGCGGACGTCGCCCGCGAACGGCGTGCCGTCGCGATCGAGCACGTCGCCGAAGACCAGAACCTTGCCCGGTCCGAAGAAGTCGGCCGGCGCCCAGTAGAACGCGCTCCAGTCGAGTGCAAGACGCAGGTCGCTCTCGCGCTGCGGCGTGAAGCCGCGGATCGACGACCCGTCAAAAGTCAGGTTGTCGGCGGACTTGACCAAGAACTTCTTGTCGTAGTCCAGCATGTGCAGGCGACCTTCGAGGTCGCTGAACAGGACGGTTACGGCTTTGATGCGCTCCTCGTTGTCCAGATACTTGAGCCGCTCGGCCTGAATCTGGGCGTCCGGCACGCGATCTTTACGCTGCTGCTTGGCCTTCAGGTTCAGTTCTTCGAGCTCGGCATACGTGAGCTGGAGGAAGTCGCGCAGTTCGTTGAGGGGCATCGCTTGTTATAGCTCTCCTTGACGTGCCGGATGGGACCGGGCCTTGTTCGCCGTTCTTCGACGAAGTGCTTTGCGTGCACGGACGTCGTTTCGGAGGCTGAAAACACTCCGAGCGGGGCAAGCATCGCCTCATGTCGCAATGGATGGCGACTCCTTCCGACAATGTGATAAAAGCGAGGCTTCAGCGTTGATCCACGTCTACGGCAGTATCGGCCGCGATCTCGTTTCGTTCGTCCCGCACCTGCCGCGGCCGGGCGAGACCGTCATCGGGACGGAGTTTCACGAGTTTCCCGGTGGGAAAGGGGCGAACCAGGCCGTCGCCGCGCGCCGGCTGGGAGCCGACACGCGGATGGTCGGCAACGTCGGCGCCGATGCGCACGGCGAGGCGATGCTGGCCTTTCTGCGCGGCGAGGGGATCGACGTCTCCGCGGTCCGCCGCCGCGACGACGCCCCGACGCAGCTCGCGTTCATCTCGGTCGATGATGCCGGCGAGAACAGCATCGTCATCATCCCGGGCGCGAACTGGCGGTGGGATCACGGTGTCCCGCCGCTCGAGGCGGTCGAGCGCGGCGACATCGTCATCGCGCAGTTCGAGATCCCGACCGCGATCGTGGCGGCGGCCTTTCGCGGTGCGAAGGAGCGCGGGGCGACGACCCTGCTGAACCCGGCGCCGGCGCGCGAGATCCCGGCCGCGCTGCTCGCCGATGTCGACTATCTCGTCGTCAATGAGATCGAGCTGGCCCTGCTCGCGCAAGCCACGCCGGACGGAAGCGATCCGGCGTCGGTCGTGCGTGCGGGTCGCACGCTGCTGGCGTGCGGTCCGCGCTGCGTGATCACGACGCTCGGTCCGCTCGGCGCCGTGATCTGCTCGGCGCAGGCGGAGCGCGCGCTCCCGGGGAGTCGCGTCGACGCCGTCGACACCACCGGCGCAGGCGATTGCTTCATCGGTGCCTTGGCGTGCGCGCTCGCCGACGGCGCGGACGTCGAGGAGGCGGCGCGCTTCGCGAACCGCGCCGCGGCGCTGAGCGTCACGCAGCGCGGCGCCGCGAGCTCGTTCCCGACGCGCGGGTTCGATTTGCACCTCGCGGGGGAATGAGCAGGCCAAGTTCCCGTTCGCGAGGAGGAGCACATGTCGAGCGCACTTCGTCGATCGCGCCGCGCGTGGCCGCTCGCCGCCGCGGCCGTGCTCCTCATGCTGGGCCTGCTGCGCGCGGGGGGCGTCTCGCGCGCGGCGCCGGCCGGATACTACACGCAGGCCCAGGCGACGGATGGGCAGACGGTCTACACGCAGCGCTGCGCGCAATGTCACGGCGCCAACTTGCAGGGCCAGTCAGGCCCCGCGCTCGCGGGATCGCAATTCCAGCAGCACTACGCGAACGGAACGCTCGCGCAACTGTACGGCTTCATCATCAAACAGATGCCGGCCGACGCGCCGGGAAGCTTGAGTCAAAAGGACTATCTCGACGTAACCGCGTTCATCCTAGCCAAGAACGGCGTTCCGGCCGGTTCGACGCCGCTCTCGGCGAGCACGATGACCGAGCGTCTCACCGGCGTGATGCGGCAGCCGCCGAGCGGCGCGCCGCAGGGAGGCACGACCAGCGCCGAGATCGTGCGCACCACGCCTCCGACGCATCGCGTCTGGGCGCGCATCCCCGCCGACGTCACCGTCTCCGACGCGATGATGCGCAACGCCGCCTCCGCACGCGGCGACTGGCTGCTGCACGGGCGCACGTACGACAACCAGCGCTACTCGCCGCTCGCCCAGATCACGGCGAGCAACGTCCGCTCGCTCAGTCCCGTCGCGATCGTGCAGACGGGGATGGTCGCGAGCTTCGAGACGACCCCGGTCGTCGTCCACGGCGTCATGTACCTGACGAGCGGCGTCGTGAGCAATCAGATGAAGATCATGGCCGTCGACGCCGCGACGGGAAAAGGGCTTTGGGACGCGACGTACACGCTCGGTCCGTTCCAGATCTGCTGCGGTCCGGTGAATCGCGGCGTCGCCGTCGGCTACGGTCGGGTCTATGCCGTCACGCTCGACGACAAGCTGCTCGCGCTCGACGCGCGCACCGGCAGCCCGGTGTTCACGACGACGATCGCCGACCCGCGGCTCGGATTTTCCGAAACGATGGCGCCGCAGCTCTACGACGGGATGGTGATCGTCGGGAGCGCCGGCGGCGAGTGGGCGATCCGCGGCTTCGTCGCGGCGTACGACGCGAAGACCGGCAAGGAGCGCTGGCGCTGGCAGGCGACCGATCCGAAGAGCTACAGCGGCGATTCGTGGCAGCGCGGCGGCGCGATGGCGTGGACGACGCCGGCGATCGATCCGCAGCGGCATCTGGTGATCTTCAGCACCGGCAACCCGAACCCGGACCTCGACGGCACGCCGCGCGGCGGCGACAACCGCTACTCCGACTCGATCGTCGCGCTCGACGCGGCGACCGGGAAGCTGCGCTGGTACTACCAGGAGGTCAAGCACGACGTCTGGGACTACGACGCGGTCAGCAACGTCGTGCTCTTCGACGTGCACGTCGACGGCAAGACGATCCCGGCGGCCGGCGAGGCGGGGAAGGTCGGCTGGTTCTTCATCGTCGACCGCCGCAACGGCAAG
>DATJHK010000081.1:0-14083 GCA_035493875.1 Candidatus Limnocylindria bacterium | reverse complement strand
CGCAGGACGCGCACCCGAGCGCGTCCCCGTCGAAGCTCCCGGCCGCCCCGGCCAGCCCCTACGTTTATCGGTAATTCGTAAACTGAAGAGGCAGTTCGAAATCCAACCCTTTGAGTAGCTGGATCACTTTCTGCAAATCATCCTTGGATTTCGCTGAGACGCGGATCTGCTCGTCCTGATACTGCGCCTGGACCTTGAGCTTCGAGCCTTTGATCGCGTCGATCAGGGGCTTCGACTTGTCCTTCGGGATCCCGGAGCGCAGGGTGATCTTCTGCCGCAGCGCACCGGCCGAGGCTTGCTCGGGCTTCACCGTCATGTCGAAAGCCTTGATGTCGATCCCGCGCTTGACCGCCTTGGACTGGATGATGTCGATGACGTTGCGCAGCTTCATCTCGTCGTCGGCCAGGACCGTGATCGTCTTGTCGTCGTTCTCGATCGACGCGACCGAGTTCTTGAAGTCGAAGCGGCCGGCGATCTCCTTGCGGGCCTGGTTGAGCGCGTTGTCGAGCTCCTGCGGATCGACGCGCGAGACGACGTCGAACGAGGCGTCGGAAGCCATGCGGGTGGTCTTTCTGTGGTGGTCTTAAAGCGGGTAGCGCTGTTCGACGACGTCGCCGTCTTTGCCGAGCGTCTTGGGGGGCGCCCCATTGACGGAGACGCGCACGCCGCCGGCGTTTCCGACGCGCAGGTCCGCGATCTCGCCGCTGAACGTCTTGGACGTCCCCGCCGGGAAGATCCCCTCGAGTTGCGTCTTCCCATCGACGTTGACCCGCAGCCAGGAGCGCTGCGTGAGCTCGATCGCGAGACGGTGGCGCACGAGCGGGGTGGCCGTGGGCTTGGCCGGCGCCGCGGTCGGGACCGGGCTCTGCGCTGCGGCCGGGCCCGCGGTCGGTTGCCCCTGCGGGGCGGCCGCGACCGGCCGTTCCTGACTGCCCTGGGTGAACTGCCACCATTCGTAGCCGACGAAGGCGACCAGAAGCAGCGCGACGATCCCGCCGACGACCGCCCAGACCGACGGACCGGAGCGTTCGCGCTCGATCACGGTCGGCGTGGGGGCATGGGTCCCAGGACGCTCGACCGGGACCGTGTCGTTGAACCGGCTGACCGCGGTCTCCGCGTCCAGACCGAGGAACCGGGCATAGGTCCGGATGAAACCGCGTACGTAGACGGGGGCGCCGATCGAGGGCCACTCCTCGTTCTCGATGGCGTTCAAGTACACCGAACGAATGTGGATCTGTTCGGCGACATCCGAAAGCGTCAGCCCGCGCGCTTCCCGCGCGCTTCGGAATTCCTCCCCGAGCGCAGGCATGTGCAGGGACCTTTGCGGACGCACCCCGTTCTCCTGGTACGTGGTTACAATCTGAGAGAATGCCCAGCGAAAGAATACGGGTCGTCGCCGCGATGAGCGGCGGCGTCGACTCGGCGGTGGCGGCGGGTCTGCTGGCGGAAGCCGGCTACGACGTCGTCGGCGTCACGATGAAGATGTACGCGCCGACCCGTCCCGCGCACGCCAAGTCCTGCTGCGGCGCCGACGACTTCGACGACGCGCGCCGCAGCGCGGCCGTGCTGGGGATCCCGCATTACGTCCTAGACTTCGAGGAGACGTTCCGGCGCGGTGTGATCGAGCGCTTCGCTCGCGACTACGCGAGCGGCCGCACCCCCAACCCGTGCGTGAGCTGCAACAACCACGTCAAGCTCGGGACGCTGCGCGCCTACGCCGACCGCTTGGGCGCGCGCTACGTCGCGACCGGCCACTACGCCCGGCTCGAGCACCGCGACGACGGGCCGCATCTCTACCGCAGCACCTCGCCGAAGGACCAGGCCTACGCGCTCGCGCAGCTCACCCGCGACCAACTCGCCCGCCTTCTCCTCCCGGTCGGGACGCTGACGAAGGACGAGACCCGAGCGCACGCCGTGCGCCTGGGCCTGCCGGTCGCCGAGAAGACCGAATCGCAGGACATCTGCTTCGTCGAAGGCGGCGACTACCGCGAGGTCCTCGCCGCGCTCGCCCCCGAGACGGCGCGCCCCGGCGCCGTCGTGACGGCGACCGGCGAGGCGGTCGGGACGCATGCCGGGATCGGCGGCTACACCGTCGGCCAGCGGCGCGGCCTCCCGGGCGGCGAGGAAGGCCCGCGGTACGTGACGCGGATCGACGCCGCGACGAACACGATCGTCATCGGCCGCGAGGACGAGCTCGCCGTCGACGGCCTCATCGCCGACGAGGTGAGCCTCTTGCGCCCCGAACGCTTCACCGCACGCGAGACCGCCGTGCTGGCGATGACGCGCTACCGTGCGCGGCCCGTCGCCGCGCACGCCTCGATCGACGAGGGCGGCGCGCTGCGCTTGCGCTTCACCGAACCCCACCGTGGGGTGACCCCCGGGCAGCTCGTCGCGCTGCTCGCCCCCGACGGCGCCGAAGTGTACGGCGCCGCGACGATTCGCGCCGCCGCCTGACGACCCCGACAAGGACGTACACGCCATGCCCCATGAGACGGAGCTCGATCAACCCCCACCCCCGCCCGCAGCGACGATCCGCTTCGAACCGCCATCACCGCGCTGGAACACCGCGTGGCGGGCGGCCTATCACGACTACGCCGTGTCGCTCGGCTCGCCGGTCGACGACGCGATCGCGACCACGATGTGGGCCTGGCTCCTCGCCAAGACGCACGGCGTCGAAGGACTCCTCGCGATCGAGGGCGACCGCCTCGTCGGCTTCACCCACTTCCGCGCTTTCCCGCGCACGCTCGACGGCAACGAGGCCGGCTATCTCGACGATCTCTGGGTGAGCGCGTCGCATCGCGGCAAGGGCCTTGGCGCAACGCTGATCGCGCACGTCTGCGCGATCGGGCGGGAGCGGCGTTGGAGCGAGGTGCGGTGGGTCACCGAACGCGACAACCCGGCGCAGCGCCTCTACGAACGCGTCGCGACGAACTGGGGCCTGCAGACCTACCGCATTCGTCTGGACTAACGCGCGCACAAAACGAGGATCGTCGCGTCGTCGCGCATCGTGCCGGCCGCGTACGCGCACACGGTATCGAAGACCGCGTCGGCCACCTCCTGTGCGGGGCGGTCGCGCAGCGCGAGCAGGTTCTCCTCCAGACGCGCGAGCGTGTACAGCTCGCCACGCTCGTTCGTCGCCTCGGTGAGGCCGTCGGTATAGAGCACGACCTGATCCCCCGGCCCCAGCCTGCACGAGCCCTCGGGATACGGCGCGCCCTGTTGAACGCCAAGCACGACGCCGTGCGTGTCGAACGTCTCGAGGCGTTGCGCTTCCCGACGCAGCACCAGCGGCGGCTCGTGCCCGGCGTTGACGAAGCGCAGCACGCCTCGATTCGCCTCGTACACGCCGAGCAGGAACGTGATGAACGTGCCGTCGTCGAGGTCCTCGCTCACGACGCCGTTGACGTGGTTCATCACGAGCGGCAAACTCTCGGTTCCCAGCGCGCGGAGCAGCCCGCGCACGAGGTAGCGCAGCATCAGCGCGGTCATCGCCGCGGCGAGCGATTTTCCGGACGCGTCGCCCATCGCGAAGACGAGCTTGTCGCCGGACGGGAACACGTCGATCGTGTCGCCCCCGACGAGCCGCGCGGCCTCGGCGCGGACGCCGATCTCGACGCCGTCCAGCTGTGGGACGACGACCTCGAGCAGCGCGCGCTGGATGCGCTCCGCCGCGAGGTCGAACTGCAGGTCGGCGTCGCTTCCCCGAGTCAGGGCCGCGACGGCGTGACGGATCGAGGCGTCCATCGACGGACCCCGTTCCCCGCCAACGCGGCCGCGAACCTCAGGCGGTTGCGAGCGCCAGGTCGGTGCGCAGGTTCCAGTACGTGTCGCGGATGACGGGGGTGAAGCCCGCGCCGCGGACGATCTGCTCGAGCTGCGCGCGTGTCGCCTCGTTGCCGCCCCCGGCGTCGTGGACGACCTGCTCCTCGAGGATCGTCCCGCCCATGTCGTCGCAGCCGTAGAACAGCGCGAGCTGCCCGAGCTTGAGCCCCGGAGTCAGCCACGACGCCTGCAGGTGCGGGAGGTTGTCGAGGAAGAGCCGCGAGACGGCCAGCACGCGCAGGTACTCGAGGCCGCTCGCCTCGCGACCGCGCAGCGGCGTCTTGTACGGCACGTAATACCAGGGGATGAAGGCGGTAAAACCGCCGGTCTCGTCCTGCAGGTCGCGGATCACCTGGAGGTGCGCGATCCGCTCCTCGTCGGTCTCGATCGAGCCGAACATCATCGTCGCCGTCGTCGGCATCCCGAGCAGTTGCGCCTCGCGCATGATCCCGATCCATGCCTCGGGGACGATCTTGCGCGCGCTGATGCGCTTGCGCACGCGCTCGACGAGGATCTCCGCACCCGCGCCCGGGACGGACTTCAGCCCGGCATCCTTGAGGCGCACGAGCACCTCGCGCGGCGTCATCCCCTCGACCTTTGCGAGACCCGAGATCTCCGAGACGGAGAGCGAGTGGATGTCGACGTTCGGGAACTCGAGCGCGACGCGGCGGAACAGCTCCTCGAACCACGTGATGCGCAGCTCAGGATTGACGCCGCCCTGGATCATGATCTGCGTCGCGCCCTGATCGGCGGCGTACTTCACGCGCTCGAGGACGCGATCGTGCGACATCGTGTAGCCTTCGCCGTGTTGCTCGGGCCGGAAGAAGGCGCAGAACGTGCAGTGCACGTTGCAGACGTTCGTGTAGTTGATCGTCGTGTCGATCACGTACGTGACGTCGTTCGTCGGATAGAGCGCCATCCGGCGCGCGTGCGCGGCGGCGCCGAGATCGTGCAGCGAGGCTTCGCGATAGAGCCGCACGCCCTCGTCGTAGGTGATCCGGCCGCCGTCGGCGGCGCGGTCGAGAACGTCAGCGAGCGACACGAAGCGCCTCCGGGCGGAACAGCGTCGAGAAGCGCTCCAGACCCTGCTCGGCGCGCTCGTCGAGCCGGTACGAGAGGCGCGTGAAGTAGTCGACGTAGAGCGCGCGGTGGTACGGTTTGACGGCGATCGCGGCATCGATCACCGCGTCGCGGTGCTCCTCGCCCCAATCGCGCGCGTCGACGAGCGCGCGCGTCAACGCATCGACCTCGTCGGGGCGCTCCGCGAGCGCCTCGCGGCGCACCGCCCACACGGCGAAGACGAACGGCAGCCCCGTCCAGAACCGCCACGCCTCGCCCAGATCGTGCACCTGCGCGGGCGGCAGCTCGGCGCGCGCGATCAGCGCGTCGTCGCCGATCACCAGCGTGGGACGGCCGGCGCGCGCCGCGGCGAGCGCGTCGTCGACGACCTCGTACTGCGGCTTCACGTCGGGGAAGCTCGCCAGCAGCGTCGCGAGCAGCGCCTTTCCGGACGCGGAGTGCGAGGTCAGCGCGACCGTCGCTTCACCGAGCAGCGCCGGCGGCCGCGGCGAACAGAACAGCACGGTGCGCACGGGGCCGTCGGCCGCGATGCACAGGTCGCCAAGCCGCGCGAAGCGGTCGCGGTTGGCGAGATAGTGCGCCGCGCTGATCGCGCCCGCGTCGATCTCGCCGGCCGACATCGCGGCGTTGAGCTGCGCGGGGACGGCCGGGACGACCTCGACCTCGCGCGTCACCGCGCCGACGTCGAACGCGGTCTCGACCGGCCCGACGTTGACGTACGCGATCCGGCCGTAGCGCAGCTTACGCACCGGCGGTCACGAGCTCAGGCTGCGGCATGCCGTCTTCGGGTTTCCAATCGTGCGGGAACGTCTGATAGGTCGAGTTGCGGCGCACCGCGACGTAGCCCGCTTCGTCGATCAGGCGGCGGAACTCGCGGTCGTCGACGTACTGGCCCGACGAGGTTCCGGCGGCGTGGTAGATCCGTTCCTCGTCGGTCGAGCCGTGCGTCCCGTCCATGTCGTCGGCGCCGAAGTGCAGCGCCAGCTGACAGACCTTCAGCCCCTGAATCATCCAGTACGCCTTGATGTGGTCGAAGTTGTCGAGCATCAAGCGCGCGACGGCGAACATGCGGATGTCGTCGAGCCCCGAGGTCCAGCCGCACTCGGACATCGCGTTGCCGTCGGGATGGAACGCGAGCGGGATGAAGGCGTTGTAGCCGGGCGAGCGGCGCTGCGACTCGCGGAGAAGGATCAGATGCTCCAGGCGCTCTTCGAGCGTCTCGATCGTTCCGTAGAGCATCGTCGCGTTCGACGCGACGCCGTGGCGGTGGAGCGTCTCGTGGATCTCGAGCCAGTGCGCCGCGTCGACCTTGTTCGGGCAGACCTCGCGCCGGAAGCGTTCGGCGAACACCTCCGCGCCGCCGCCGTTGACGTTGTCGAGCCCTGCCTCGCGCAGGGTCTTGCAGATCTCGTCGTACGAGAGCCGGTGCCGGCGCGCCATGTAGTCGATCTCGGCCGCGGTGAAGAGCGAGAGCTGGACGTGCGGGAGCAGCTCCTTGAAACGCCGCATCAGCGGCAGCCAGTAGTCGAGCGAGAGCTGACGCGGGTCGTGACCGCCCACGATGTGGATCTGGTTGAAGTTCGTCCCGGTCTCGAGCGCCTTGGCGACGACCTCGTCGGCCGACATGCGGACCTTGCCCGGGTCCTTCTCGCCCTTCGCGAACGAGCAGAACTGACAGTTCGCGTAGCAGACGTTGGTCGAGTTGATGTAGCGGTTGAGCACGTAGTAGACGTGCTTGCCGCTCTTGCGTTCCTTTGCCGCCTTGGCGAGCCGCCCGAGCGTGTGGATGTCGGCGGTCCGGAAGAGGGTGAGGCCGTCCTCCAGCGAGAGGGACTGATTCGCGTCGAGCTTCTCCTCGATCGCAATGAGGGAAGGATCACCGTAGCGTGGCATCGTCTTACGGCAAACCTTTGCGCCTGCCGTACTGGGGACCTTGATTCGCTCCTGGAGCCCGCATGACGTGAAGACGGCCCCTGCCGGAGCAGGGGCCGTCCACGTGTCCCGAGGTGCCGGTCCGCCGTCAGTGGCGGCGGATCGCTGCCTGCCGGAGGAGTCGCACGTTGCTCGCCGTCGCGGCCCACGTCGTCCCACTCGGCGCGTAGGTCGCGACCGGTGAGATCGTGATGTCGTCCTGACCGGCCGCGCCGAGGATCGTCGGCGAGGGGTTGCTCAGGCTGTTCGGATACGACGCTTCGTACGCGGGGTAGTCGAAGCCGAGCTCTTGCACCGTGAACGTGTCGGCGTCGGTCGTCGCGCCGGCCGCCGCGGTGTTCTGCCCCGCGGTGCAGATCGACGGCGTCTGGCCGTTCGCGCCGCGCGGTCCTTCCATCCCGGTGACCGTCTGGGTCCCCGGGCCCTTGAAGTACAGCGTGTAGTACGCCGGATACGTCGCCGACGCGGCGTTGCAGCTCGTCGGCTGCGACGACGCGGTCGGGTCGGGACCGTAGTCGGCAATCTGCACGTACGCCTCGGTCGCGCCGGCCGGGAGCGACGAGAGCGTCACCGAGAGCGTCGTGTTCCCGTTCGCGTCGGCGGCGGTCGTGACGGTCGGCGCGGTGCTGAGCGTGCCGAGCAGGTTCGTGCTCTTGAGCGTGAACGAGGCCTGCTGCGTCGCGGTCGTCGTCCCCGCCGTCTGGCCCGGGACGGTCACGGTCAGCGTGTAGGGAGCCGACGTCGCGGGCGTGATTCCCCCGAAGACGTCGATCCCTTCCGAGATGCCGAGCGTGCCGACCGGGACGCCCCAGTACCAGCCCGACGAGGGCTGCGGGACGTAGAGGTCGCGCGCGCCCTCACCGTCCTTGTTGGGGTCGAAGGCCGGCGGGCCGCCCCACGGCACGAACGCGTTCGGATCGTTCGCCGTCGTGTCGTACAGCGGGAGCGTGTACGGCGCGACGCTGTCCGGGACGCTGCCGTTGTTGTAGTTGTACGGCTCGAGGCCGAGGCCTGACGCCTGCCCCGACTGCCCGAACGTCGTCGCCGTCGTCGAGCCGGTCTGCGGCGTCGAACCCATCGTCGAGTGGCCGACCTCGCTCGGGCCGGGCCCGGTCTCGATCGTCGAGTAGTAGGGGTCGGCCGTCCCCGCGGTCGCGGGGAGCGTGAACGGTCCCGTCAGCGAGACGCTGTTGACGAGCGACCCGCTGTCGCCGGCCTTGTAGCCGCTGCTGGGCTGGCGATAGGTGACGACGACGTTGAGTCCGGTCGTCCCGGCGATGTTGGCCGTCCCGGCCGCGAACTGCAGCACGTTCGCGCCGACCGCCGCGGTGGTGACGCCGGCGGGCGAGGTGCCCGACCCGCCGCACGCCGCCAGCCCGATCGCGGCGAGACCCGCGCCGAGCTGGATTCGCTTCTTCGGAAGCATGATGTGGTGGATGTCCCTTCGGTTCACAGCGACAGCTGGTAGTAGACGGTCGTCGTCATCGGACGCAGCGGCAGCAAGAGATACGCGCCGTTCTTGAACGCGTACGCGTCACCCGGGACGTTCGCGAACGCGGGGCTGTTGGCGACATACGGATTGACGCCGGTCTGCGGACCCGAGAGTCCGTTCGCGACGGGCTGGTAGTAGGGGTTGACGATCGGGATCGCGCCGTTGTACGCGTTTCCGAACAGATTCTGGAACTGGACGCCCCAGGTGTTCCGCTTGTGCTTGTACTCGAGCGTCAGGTTCAGCTCGACGTTGGGCTTCCAGAGCTGACCGCCGCTCGAGGCGGAGCTCGGCGTCCCGCGCGTCGCCGCGACGTTCGGGTCGTACGAGTTCCCAGCGTACGCCGGATCGTAGTACTGCGTCGCGTTCGAAGGACCCGACGAGTATTCGAAGCCCGGGATCTGGGTCGTGCCGGCCCCGTAGTTGACCTGCGGGACGTTCGCGAACTGCCCGTTGATCGTCGCCGACGACGCGACCATCGTCCCGACGTTGTACGGGTATCCCGCGGTGATCTCGACGACCGGCGAGACGCGGAAGCCGTCCTTGAACTTGTAGTCACCGCCGATGCGCAGATCGAGCGGGGAGACGTAACCCTCGCGGTACATGTCGCCGAGCTCAAGCGAGCCGCTGCCGTTGACCGGGAGCGAGTCCTCGTCCTGACCGAGCGGCGGCGTCGAGCCGAGCACGTTCTGGTACGTCGCCGACAAGAAGCCGGAGGCGCCGACCGGAACGTCGCGCGTGCTCAGGCCGAACTCGACGCCGGTGGTGCGGTTGATCCCCTGGTTGTTGACGCTGAAGACGAACGAGCCGGTCGAGAGGCTGCGGACCAGCGCGAACGACGGCGTGTTCGTGTCGAGCGCGTAGAACGGCGTCACGTGCAGCGCCATTCCGTTGCTGAACTGGTGCTGGTAGGTGAAGTCGTAGTTGCTGTAGGTCGCCGGCAGCGCCGCGCCGAGGTCGGGCGCGTCGAAGTTCTGGTCGTACAGCCAGTAGAGCTCCTGCGCGTAGTTCGCGCACGGGTAGAAGCCCTTCGGGTTGGTGCCGCTGCCGCACATCGCGCCCTGCTGCGCGGGGATGTTCATGAACGGCGCGGCGTTGTAGAGCCCCGCAGGCGTACCCGCGGTCTGCGCGTTGAGGAACACCACCGAGCGGCCGTAGCCGAACCGCAGCGAGTCGTTCGGATCCATCAAGTACGTCACCGCGGCACGCGGCTCGGTCTCACGCGGCTGCACGTACTGATTCGCGAGGCCCGACGGGTTGACGTCGGAGGGATTGTTGACGTCGAGCGGGTTCGTGTTGAACGGGTTCGATCCCCAGTGCTGGTTCTGCCCGTCGTAGCGAACGCCCAGGTCCGTCTTCCATTTCGGCGAGGGGTTCCACTGCCAGCGCAGGCCGATCCCGAACTCCTGGAAGTACGCACCGTTGTAGTTGATCCCCGAGAGCGGCACCTGCGGGACGCCGTTCGGGAAGTATTGCGAGAGGTAGCCGCCCGGCATGAAGTCGCTGAGCGTCGGCGTACCCGCCGGTGCCTGCGCGTCGGCGAGCGGTCCACCCGCGCCGAGCAGATACATCATCGCGTTGGGGTCGTAGCCGTCCCAGATCGGGTGCGAGGTCTCGTACTTGGTCGCGATCGTGACCGTGTTCTTCTCACCGAACTGCTTGGTGAGATCGGCCGTCACGCCGACGCGCGGCCCGCCCTCGACGTCCTCGGTCGGGTAGGAGCCGAGCGCCAAGCCCGAGGCGATCGCGTTGCTTCCCAGATCGTTGCTGCCCGTCTGCAGCGTCTCCCAGTTGTAGTAGCTCACGCGCAGGAAGGTCGAGTCGTTCAGGTTGTTGTCGTACTCGAGCTTCAGGAAGCGCGTCGGGTCCGCGGCAATTTCCTGTGCGCCCTGCGCGAGGTAGTTCGAGGGGACGTCGGGGTTCAGCCCGACCAGACGGCCGTAGGTGCCGGGTCCGTACCCGGGATCGTTCGGCGTGCCGTCGCCGTTGTCGACGAGACCCGCGACGGGATTGTACGCGTAGGGCGCTCCCGGATAATACGAGAGCCCCTGCGAGCCGCCATAATTCCCGTAGTCGCGCAGGTTCTGATACATGTAGAGCACCTGCAGCGACTGGTTGTTGTCCTTCCCGAACCGGAAGGTGAAGTTGTTGAGGAACTGATTGCTCAGCTGGTTCGAAATGCCGAAGTAGTTGCCGTACGCCGCCGCGTTCGCGTTCGAGTAGCCGTTGTACGGGCTCTGGTTGTAGTTGATCGCGGTGATGTAGTCGGAGAACCGGCCGTCCTTCGACGCCCAGCCGTACTCGATGCCGGCCTGCTGGTCTTTGTTCGGGAACCCGTCCTCTAGGTCGATCTGACCGAACGCCGGGTTCGTCCCGCGCTTGGGAACGATGTTGATGACGCCGCGGCCGATGTCGCCCTGCGTCGCGTCACCCGCGCCTTCGACGACCTGCAGCGAGCCAAGGCCCGCGAAGCGTCCCTGCGAAGCGTTGCTCGAGAAAAACGGCTCGGTGAAGTTCACGCCGTCGAGCTGATAGCCGACTTCCGTCGTCAGACCGCCGCGAATCGTTGCGGTCCCCGTGTCGGAGAGCGTCACGCCGGGTACGGCAAGGAGCAGATCGTTCTCGTTGGTGTTGAACGACTTGCCCAGCGTCTGCAGCGCGCGCTCGCCGCTGATGGTGAACGAGTCCGTCGTCTGTGAGGGCTGGAACACCGACGACGCGGAATGCGAACGCACACCGCCGATGACGCGCGGCGTGTGGGTCATCGCGATCGAACCGATGCTGACCGTTTGATCGCCTTGGATCGTGACGCCGCCGAGTTCAAAGTTCTGGAAACCCGGGATCATCACCGTCACCGTGTAGGTGTCGACGGCCATCCCGAGGATGCTGAAGTGTCCGTGCGCATCCGTGTGCGCCGTGTATTTACCGGTTGGCGCGACTGCCGTGACGGTTGCGTTGACCGCCGGCTGATTCGTCGCCGCATCCGTGATCGTGCCGGAGAGATTGCCGGACAAGCCACCCGCCGCAAAGCTCGGCAGAGCCGCGGACGAAAGCATCACGACACCGATAAAAAGCGCAATGATCGCGCGAACACACCGCGACCGCAATGTCGCAGCGCGTAATGAAATCATGAGAATCTTTCCCTGATGGGGTAATCAATCGGGCGCGCTGCGGCTCATGCTTTCAGATCAGCACAGGGCGCGCCACGAAGTTTCTCACGATACGTACAGCGAACGTTGAGGCCCTTTAAGCTTTTGTTATATGTGCGCGTGTCGCTAACAGGAAAGGTCCTGCGCTCGCTGCGTCAACACCGTCGCATCGCTGCGAATCGTGTCGAGATGATCGAGCAAGTCGTCGGAAAAGTCGGACATCGCGCCGTCGATCGTCGGCTCGTTCTCGTAGAGACGTTCCGAGAGCGGGCGTCTGATACCGTCTTGCTCCGGCGGCGGCGTCACCACGGGCGACTGCGGCTGCGTCGCCTGCATCTGATCGAACGCTGCATGTCCCGCTTGACGGCCTTGTAAAATCACCAAACCGCGCTGAATGCGCTCACCGGCTGCCGCTTGTTCCTCGAAGATCTGGCCCATCGCATCCGCGTACGCGTTGAGCTTCGATTGATCGCCGATGTCGGGAAGCGAATTGGCGATCGCGTGGATCTTGTCCACGTCGGCTTGTCCGTCTTCCGCCTGCTCACGCAGCCGAGTCGCGATGTTCGCGTACTTGTTCAGCAAAAACGTTTGCTTCGGCAGCATCATGTTGTCGAAGTCGAGCTTGCGCGTGTCGGAAAGACTGACGATCGCCGCATCGTTCGTACGGGAGAGCTGCGCGGCATGGTCGTACACGGCCGCGACGCGGGTGCATACGGTGCGCGCCTTGACGCTGCCGATGCTCGGCAGCGAAGCGAGCGGATCGGGATTCGGCGACGGAGACGGTGCCACGGCGACCGCCATCACGACGCTCAGGAGAACGGGGATCATATGCGCGTCCGTTTCCGCGGTCCCACCGCGGCTTCCCGGACGCCGAGTGCGTTGCACGGTATGACAACCGCGGCGGCGCGGCGAAGCGACACCGTCTCCGATGTCCTCCACCACCCCAACACAGCTCGCGGCGGCCGCCGCCCTCGAACCCCCATCGCGCTCGTTCGCCGCGGACGTTTGGCGGCGTTTTTGCGCGTCGGGCGGCGCGCTGGCCGGTGCGGCGATCGTCGCGCTGATCGTCGCTCTGGCGCTCGCGGCGCCGATCGTTGCGCCGAGCGATCCGCTCGCGCAGCACGTCGCGAGCGGCGCGCAGGCGCCGTCGGCGGCGCACTGGTTCGGCACCGACAAGCTCGGACGCGACGTCTTCTCCCGCATCGTCTACGGCGCGCGGATCTCGATCCGCATCGGCTTCGTCGCCGTCGGGTTGGCGATCACCGCCGGAACGTTCGTGGGGCTCATCGCAGGGTACGCCGGCGGCTCGATCGACGCGGTGTTGATGGGCGCGATGGACTTGATGCTCGCGTTTCCGTCGATCATTCTCGCGATCGCGATCACGACGATCCTCGGCCCGAGCATCACGAACCTCATGATCGCGGTCGGCATCGTCTACGTCCCGCAGTACGCGCGCCTCGCGCGCTCGTCCGTGCTCGCGGTGAAGGAGCACGAGTTCGTCGAGGCGGCGCGCGCGCTCGGCGCGCGTACGCCGGCGATCCTCGCGCGTCACGTGCTGCCGAACATCCTCGCGCCGCTCTTGGTGCAGGCGACGCTGGGGATCGCGACCGCGGAGCTCGAGGCCGCTGGGCTCTCGTACCTGGGCCTGGGAGCGCGGCCGCCGGCGCCGGAGTGGGGTGCGATGCTCAACGACGCGCGTGACTACTGGCTCTCGGCGCCGTGGGCGTTGATCTTCCCGGGCCTCTCGATCACCGCGCTGGTGCTGGGCTTCAACTTGCTCGGCGACGGGCTGCGCGACGCGCTCGACGTCCGTCAGCGCTGACCTCGCCGCCGTCGCCATGGTTCTCGTGCTCGCACTCGCGGCGGCGCTGTCGTACGGCGCCGCGGATTTCTGCGGCGGACTCGCTTCGCGCCGCACCTCCTCGATCGCGGTCGTCGTCTGGTCGCAGGCGATCGGCCTGGTGGTCCTGCTCGCCGCGTTCTCCTTCGTGCACGGCGTGCCGCGCGGCGGCGACCTCGCGCTCGGCGCACTCTGCGGCGTCGGGGGCGCGTTCGCCGTCGCGCTGCTCTACCGCGCGCTCGCCATCGGCGTCATGGGCGTCATCTCACCCCTCACCGCCGTGCTCGCCGCCGCGATCCCGGTGTTGTGGGCGATCGAGCATGGCGAACGGCCCGAACCTCTTGCCGTGCTCGGCATCGCGTTCGCGCTCGTCGCGGTGGTGCTGGTCTCGCTCGCTGCCCCGCCGGCCGACGAGGACGCGCCGCTCGCGCGCGCGCCGCGGCGGCATCCCTTTCCGCCCGGTGTCCTCTCCGCGATCGCGGCGGGGATCGCCTTCGGCTTCTTCTTCGTCATCCTCGCGCAGACGCACCGCGATGCCGGTCTCTACCCGCTGCTCGGAACACGCGTCGTCTCGCTCAGCCTGTTGTCACTCGGCGCGCTCGCGCTGCGTCGCCCGCTGCGCGTGGCGCGCCCGGGACTGCGCACGATCGCGTTCGCGGGCGCGCTGGACATGAGCGCAAACGTCCTCTACGTGCTGGCCTCGCACCGCGGCGCACTGAGCATCGTCGCCGTGCTGACGTCGCTCTACCCCGCGGGAACGGTCGCGCTGGC
>DATJHK010000080.1:0-20548 GCA_035493875.1 Candidatus Limnocylindria bacterium | reverse complement strand
GACCGAGGCGATCCGCATCCGCAGCGTCCCGTGGAACTGCGGGAAGAGCGCGGTGCCGGCGTGCCACTCGACCAGCATCGCGTCGTGGAGGCGGCCGCCTTCCACCTCGTCCGGATGAAGGGCGAAGGTCAGCCGGACCGGCCGGCGGAGCTTCCCGCGCAGCGCCCAGAAGAGGTCCCGCAAGGGGACGCGGACGTCGACGTACCGCTCGGCGTCGCGGAAGAACTCCTCCGCGTACTCGTGGGCGACCGAGAACGGGACCAGGGCGATGCGCTCGACGGCGATCCGTGTGATGACGGGCGGCACGATAGGGTCTTCCTACCCTGTTGGACTAGCTGAAGGCATGGAAGCACTCGCAACCCCGCTTCGGCTTGGCTTAGCGACGGTGTTCTACACCGTAGCCTATGCCGTGGGAGTCGGCCTGTTCGCGCTCATGGCGCGACGGCGCGACTTCGAGACGAAGGCGGTTCGCGCCGTGGCGGGCGCCGCGCTGCTCGGCGGGTTGGTCGGCGCGAGCTTCGTGCAGCTCCTGGTCTCCGGGGAACCGGGAAAGTCGCTCCTCGGCGGGATCGCCTGCGGTTGGCTCGCGACGATCTGGGCCAAGCGCGCGATGGGCGTACGGCGTCCGCTCGGCGATGCGTTCGCGTTCGCGCTTGCCGGCGGCGAGGCGATCGGCCGGCTCGGCTGTTTCTTCGCGGGCTGCTGCTACGGCAAGCTCGCGAACGTGCCCTGGGCGGTCGAGGATCACGGTGCGTTCCGCCATCCGACGCAGCTCTACTCCGCGCTCGCCGCGCTCGCCACACTGGCCGTGATCGCCTGGCTCGAACGACGCGGCGCGTTGCCGGCGAACGGCATCTTCTACGTACAGGGCGCGCTCCTGTGCGCGTTTCGGTTCGCGATCGAGTTCTACCGCGACGTGCCGGAATACGGCCTGCTTACGCTCGCGCAATACGCTTGCGTCGCCGGTTTCGTCTATTTCGCCTGGCGGCTGCGCGCGCTCGTCGCCGCTCCGCTGCCGCAGCCCGCATGACGCTCGCGACGAACGACTACACGCTGCTCAAGAGCGTGCGCGCGGTTTGCCCGCGCTGTTTCGCCGCCGACCCGGAGTTCGATCCGGAGTGGCCGACGGATATCCTCGACGGGCATCTGGTCGAACGCGACGGCGCGGTCTATCTGCGGCGCTGGTGCCGCCGCGGCCACGGCGAGGTGTGGTCGCTCTACGAAGAGGACGCCGGGCTGTGGCGCTTCTTGCAGCAGTGGCGCGTCCCGACCAAACGCATCAATCCCGATACGCAGGAGATCCACCCGCTCCCGCTCGGCTACGAGCACGGATTGGGTCCTACGCATCAGCAGCACTCGTGCATCTTCCTACTCGACGTGACGACGCAGTGCAACCTCAGTTGCCCGGCGTGCTTCACCTCGTCGAGTCCGGCGGCGGCGCACTATCTTCCGCTGCGGGAGGTCGTGCACGCGGTCGAAACGGCGATCGCGCGCGAGAACGGACACCTCGACGTCGTGATGATCAGCGGGGGAGAGCCGACCGTCCATCCCGAGATCGGCGCCATGCTCGAGGCGCTCGCGGCGCTTCCGGTCACGCGCATCCTGCTCAACACGAACGGGACGCGAATCGCGAGTGATGATGCGTTTCTTGGGCTGCTGGGGCGGCTGCGCGACCGCGTCGAAATATATCTGCAGTACGACGGTACCGGCGCGCAGACGCATCGTGTCCTGCGCGGGGTCGACCTGCGCGAGACGAAGGCCCGTGCAGTGGCGCGGCTCTCGCAGGCGCAGGTCTTCACGACGCTCGTCATGACGGTCTCGGACGTGAACGAGGGCGAGATCGGCGCGGTCGTGCAGACCGCGTTCGCGACGCCGTACGTCGGGGGCGTGATGCTGCAGCCGGTCTTCGCTTCGGGCCGTGCGCCCGCGATCGACCCGCTGCGCCGCGTGACGACGACCGGCGTGCTGCGCCGGATCGAGACGCAGACCGGTGGCGCCGTCGCGGCGAACGATCTGATCGCGCTGCCGTGCAGCCACCCGGACTGCTGCTCGATCGGCTATTTCCTGGGCGATCGCGAAGGCCGGTTCCGTTCGCTTGCGGCGATCGTCGGCGAGGAGGATCTGAGGCGCAGCTTGAGCGTGGTCGGCAACGCCATCGCCTTCTCCGACTCGCTCGCGCAGGTGCGCGACGCGCTCGCGGGCGTGATGTCGGAGTCGATGACGCTCTCGCGGCCGGAGCTCGTGAAGCATTTGCGCACGATCTGCACGGCCTGCGATCTCGGCGGGTTCGGCGAGCTGCTACGGCTGGCGTTCGCGCCTGGTGCGACCGCGCGCTTCGTCGGCGAGCGCGTCAAGCGGATCACGATCAAGCACTTCATGGACGCCGACACGCTGATCACCGAGCGGCTCGAGCAGTGCTGCGTGCACGTCGCCGGGGCGGGCAACGACGTCGTGCGGATGCCGTTCTGCGCCGCGCGGCTCTTTCCGAAGGTCCGGCGGCGCGCGCTGGGCGCGACGCTCCCGCGGGCGGCGCTATGAACGAGGAGCAGCGGCGCCGGCTCGCGCGCGGCGAGGCACTCGAAGGCTACGCGTTCACGTTCTGCAAAGCGGCGTTTTTGGCGCTCTTGCTGCAGCGCTACACGCTGCTCGTCTGCGCGCTCGCGGCGGTCGTCCTGTACGTCGCGGCGGCCCGGTACGGGATACGGGAGTGGCGCTGCTTCGTCAAGCCGCCGTGGGTGGTGGTGTTCTTCGCCCTGGTCGTGGTGGGGGAGGCCTGGCGGCTATGGGCGACGAGATGACCCCGCCGCCCTCCCCACGCGGATACCTCACCGGCGTCCTCTGCGGCCTCGTGCTCGCCGTCGTACTCGCGTTCGTCAACTTCATGGGTTTTTCCGAGCTTGCGGGCTGGAACATGGAGGGCGGTCGGTACGGCTGTCCGGCGGCGAGGACGTTCGCCACGATCGAGCTGCTGCTGAGCGCCGGGCTGGCAGCGCTCGCCTGGTTCTTGCTGTTCCGGTGGCCGGGCGGGTCGTTCGGACGGCACTTCCTCAAGGGGCTCGTGGGAGCCGTGACTGCGTTCTTCCTGATCCCCTGGCCGTGCAGTCTGACCGGGTTGACGGTGGCAACCTTTCTCAACTGCCGTTGAGCGCCTGAACGGGCGGGCAAGTCCCGGGACGACTCCTCTTGCACTCGGCGTTCTACTCTGCTAACGTACTGCTTCGGCTGGCACTCGCGCCCGAGAAGTGCCAATGCCGCGTTTCCCCTCTTTCCAACCGTTAGCAGCAGCTCTCGGAGGATGGTGTTCGTGAATCTCAAGCCACTTGGCGATCGCGTGGTCGTCGAGCACGTGGAGCAGTCGGAAAAGACTGCCGGCGGCGTGTTCCTGCCCGACACCGCGAAGGAAAAGCCGCAGGAAGGCCGCGTTCTCGCCGTCGGCACCGGCCGCACGCTCGACAATGGCACCAAGCTGCCTATGGACGTGAAGCCCGGCGACAAGATCATCTACTCGAAGTACTCGGGGTCGGAGATCAAGCTCGACGGCAAAGAGTACCTCATCATCTCGGAAAAGGACGTGCTGGCGATCGTGACCGACGCCGCCGTTCCGGCCGGAGTCTAGAAAGCAGCAATGGCAGCAAAGCAACTCGTTTTCGACGAGAACGCCCGGCGCGCGCTCGAGCGCGGCGCCAACATCCTTGCCGACGCGGTGAAGGTCACGCTCGGACCGAAGGGCCGTAACGTCGTCCTCGACAAGAAGTTCGGCTCGCCGACGATCACGAACGACGGCGTGACGATCGCGAAAGAGATCGAGCTCCCCGACACGTTCGAGAACATGGGCGCGCAGCTCGTCAAGGAAGTCGCGTCCAAGACCAACGACATCGCCGGTGACGGCACCACCACCGCGACGGTGCTGGCGCAGGCCATCATCCGCGAAGGTCTGCGCAACGTCACGGCGGGCTCGAACCCGCTGCTGATCAAGCGCGGCATCGAAGCCGCGGTCGAGACGGCCGTCGGCGAGATGCAGAAGCTCGTGCAGACCGTCGACACGACGGAGAAGATCGCGCAGGTCGCCTCGATCTCGGCGAACGACAAGACGATCGGTCAGCTGATCGCCGACGCGATGAACGCCGTCGGTAAGGACGGCGTGATCACGGTCGAAGAGTCGCGCTCGATGAAGACCGAAGTCGAGACCAAGGACGGGATGCTCTTCGACAAGGGCTACATCTCGCCGTACATGGTCACGGACTCGGAGCGGATGGAAGCGACGCTCAACGATCCGTACATCCTCGTCACGGAGCGCAAGATCTCGGCGATCGCCGACATCCTCCCGCTGCTCGAGAAGATCGTTCAGGTCCAGAAGCCGCTGCTGATCATCGCCGAAGACGTCGAGGGCGAAGCGCTCGCGACGCTGGTGGTCAACAAGCTGCGCGGCACGTTCACGACCGTCGCCGTCAAGGCGCCGGGCTTCGGCGACCGCCGCAAGGAGATGCTCAAGGACATCGCCACCCTCACGGGCGCGACCGTCATCTCCGAAGAGCTGGGCCTCAAGCTCGACAAGGTCTCGCCGGACCTCCTGGGTCAGGCAAAGACCGTCAAGATCACCAAGGAAGAGACCACGATCGTCGACGGCAAGGGTAAGGCCGACGCGATCAAGGGCCGCATCGAGATGATCAAGCGGCAGATCGAGGAGACCGACTCCGACTTCGACCGCGAGAAGCTCCAGGAGCGCCTCGCGAAGCTCAGCGGCGGCGTCGCCGTGATCCAGGTCGGTGCCGCGACCGAGACCGAGCTCAAGGAGAAGAAGCACCGCATCGAGGACGCCCTCTCGGCGACCCGCGCTGCCGTGCAGGAAGGGATGATCCCCGGCGGCGGCTCGTCGCTGGTGCACGCGATCAAGGCCGTCGAAGCGCTCGCGAAGAGCACCTCGAGCGCCGACGAGAAGATCGGCGTCGACATCATCCGCCGCTCGCTCGAAGAGCCGCTCCGCCAGATCGCGGAGAACGCGGGCTTCGAGGGTTCGGTCGAAGTCAACCGCGTCAAGACGGCGAAGCCCGGTGAAGGCTTCGACGCGATGACGGGCGAGCTCGTCGACATGGTCAAGGCCGGTATCGTCGAGCCGTTCAAGGTCACGCGCTCGGCGCTGCAAAACGCCGCCTCGATCGGCGCGCTGGTCCTCACGACCGAGACGCTGATCGCCGACAAGCCGGAGCCGAAGCAGCCGGCGGCCGGCGGACCTCCCGGCGGCGGGATGGGCGACTACGGCATGATGTAGTCCTTCGCGCAAGCGAAGACTGCATGCGAAACGGCCCCGGGCGATGCCCCGGGGCCGTTTTGGTTCCTCTCTGCGGAAGTGATCTCGGTTGCGGGGGAAGCGAGAGGGGCGCGCACCCGCGGCCGGTGAGTGGGGCCCCATGAAGCCCCTCGTTCTCGGTTTCGCGCTGACGGCGGCGTTCGTGGTCGTGATGGTCGGCGGGGCCGTCGAGATCTTCTCCAATTTCCCGTACCCGTGGCTCGCGCACACGACGTTCTATCCGAAGATGCTCGCGCACGCACTGAGCGACCAGCGCGTGATCGCGACGCTCGGAGCGCCGATTCGGCCGGGAACGACGACGGTGAACACCTACGAGAGCGGCGGCGCTTCCGAGTCGGCGAACTTCAACGTGCTGCTGCACGGCGCGAAGCACAGCGCGTGGCTCCACGGGCAGTTCTTCAACGGAAGCGAAGCGATGTGGCTGCACCTCGACGGCGGCAAGGAGATCGCGAACGTCGGCGAGGCGGCGTATCGCGTCTATCACGGGCCGTCGTATACCGGGCTCTACTGGCGCGCCGACGGGTCGATCCTCTCGGTCCATCAGTTCTCGAACGGCGCGGTGCACGTGTACCTGCAGCCGTTACCCGACGATTCCGCGGGTCATGGGCGCACCACCGCCGCGTCGGTCGACGGAACGCTCGACCTCGATGGCGCGAAGACGTCGATGGGAACCGACGAATGCTTCGTCGACTTGTCGTTCGGGACCAACGAGATCGACGCGCAGCAAAACGGCCCCTCGGACCTGTGTCATTTCTCGCCCGATGCGAACGCGACGGGACGGTACGTGCGCGTAACGACGCGCGACGTCGAGGGACCGGCGCCGAACGTAAACGGTCTGTACCGCCGCGGCGATGGCTCGTCGTTGCGTGTGTCCGACGACGCGGACACGGGACTCGATCTCGATCTCGCCCCCGTTTCTGCGCAAGCTGGCCGCGTGACGACGCACGTGCTCATGCAGGTCGACCGGATCCAAGGCGACGGCAGCGTACGGCTCGAGCCGAATCCCAGCTGCACGATCGACATGGTCTTCGAGCCGCACGCGGTCACGATCACCCAGCGCGACCCTGGCCGGGCCTGCGGGATCGACGCAAGAACCGACGCGAGCGGACGGTATGCGCAGGCCGAGGGCCGCGTCAGTTCACGATGATTCGATCGACGTCGACCCGATGAAGGCCGGTATCGCCGAGCCCTTCAAGATCACGTGCTCGGCGCTTCAGAACGCCGCGGCCGAAGCAGCCGGCGGCCGGCGGTCCGGCGGCGCGACGGGCGACTACGGCTCTTGGTGCCAGCCTGTTGGCATGACAAGCGAGCAATATGGTAGCATGGCCGTAGCGACGATGCCGAGCCTTGACGAGATCGAAGCCGCAGCGGAACGTGTCTTGCAGCGTACGGGGATCGATGCCCCGCCCGTCAATCCGACGCGCGTCGCCGAGGCATTGGGATATCAGGTCCGTGCGGCGCTGTTTCGCGATCCCGATCTCAGCGGATGCGTCAGCGTACAGGACGGCGTTACGCTGATCGAGGTGTCGGCGCTCGACGGAGCCGCGCGGCGACGTTTCACGATCGCACACGAGATCGGTCATGCTCAGCTGCATCTGCGTGATGCCCGCACCGGGGCGTTCACCGACACGCCGCGTCACCAGCGGCTTGCGAGCATCGCACCCGGAGCCGATCCCAGCGAGGTCAACGCGAACCAGTTCGCCGCCGCGCTGCTGATGCCGCGCGACTGGGTCGAACAGGCCTTCGCGCGCGATCGCGACGTTGCGACCCTCGCGCGGCGCTTTCACGTCTCGCTCGACGCGATGACGTTTCGCTTGAAGAACCTCAGTCTTGCTTGATAGTCGTCCCGAGGACGTCACGCTCGCATCGACGCCGTACGACGCCGAAGACGATCCGGACTCACGCGAATACCTTGAAAAGCGGCTCCTCCTCGAGCTCAAGGCGCAGTCGCTCGAGCTCGGACGGCAGTCGCTCAAGCTGCGTCAGCAGTATGCGCCGCGTCTCCTCTGGATCGTCATCGGCCAGGTCGTCGCGATCAACGTGTTCTTCGTGTGTGACGGGCTCCGTTGGCTTCGTGTATCCGACGATCTGTTCAAGATCTTTTCCGCTTCGGTCTTTGCCGAGGTGATCGCGCTCGCGCTCGTGGTGACGCGGAGCTTGTTCCCCTCGAAACGGAACGTCGTTGACGATGTCGGCGAGTTCCTCAAGCAAGGCGGCACGGGATGACGCCTCAGTTCACGATGATGCTGCTGAAGGCGAACTGATCTTTGCCGGTGCGTTTGGCGCTGTAGAGGGCGCGGTCGGCGGAGTTGATCAGCGTTTGCGGGTCGGTGCCGTCGAGCGGGTAGATCGCGAGGCCGGCGGAGCAGCGCAGGCCTTCGGCGTGGACGTGCTCGTAGACGCGCTTGGCGGCGATCTCGGCGGCTTTGTGGTCGGCTTGCGTGATGACCAGGATGAACTCGTCGCCGCCGTAGCGTGCGACGATGTCGCCTTTGCGGCACGTGTGCTTGAGGGCGCCGGCGAAGCGGCGCAGCGCGTCGTCGCCGGCGGCGTGGCCGCCCTCGTCGTTGATGCGCTTGAGGTCGTCGAGGTCGAAGAAGGCGAGCGTCAGCGCGGAATGATAGCGCTCGGCGTTCCACAGCTCGCGTTCGAGATGTTCGATCAGCGCGCGCCGGTTCAACAAGCCCGTGAGCGCGTCCGTCGAGGCGAGCGCCTGCGTCTCGGCGAGGAGTCGCTGCGTTTCGTGGTAGAGGCGCGAGTTCTCGAGCGCCATCGCCGCCTGGGCGCCGAAGTCGAAGAGGAGCTGGAGCTGGATCTCCGAGAGTTCTTCGGCGGTGCTGTCGACGTAGAGTAGGCCCCGCACCGCGCCGCGGCTCACCAGCGGCAGAACGCAGTACGCGCCCGACGCATCGTGAAGCGGCGACTCGCCGTCGTCGGCGATCCCCATCGCGAAGTCTTGCTGCCCCGAGATCATCGCTTGCAGCGTCGCCGTCGCGACGAACGCGTCCGGCTGCGGCGAGCTGAGCACTTGATAGGTTCCCGGTTCGGCCTCGAGGTAGCGCCGCGCGGTCCCCTCGTGCACGTCGAAGAGCACCACCCGCGCCGCACGCAACGCCTCGCAAATCCCGCGCAAGACCATCGCGAGGATGTCGTCGACGTCCATCGTCGAGTTCATCGTCGTGAACACTTGCTGCAGGATCAACAACTCGGCGTTCTGCTGCGCGTACAGGTCGCGCTCACGCTCCAGGTCCGCGATGCGGGCCTGAAGCATCTCGATCGTCAGCTGCTCGAGGGGGGCAGAAGGGGTCACCCCCCTGTTATCGGCGTCACTGTCGCCTGGCCTTGCCGCCAACCGGGCAATCGAGGGCAAGAAACGGTATGCTCATCGTAAAGTCCTGGACCGCCGCCGACACGCTCTTCCGGGTCGGCCTCCGAAAGCAAGCGTGCTGGGCGGTCCGGGCACCCGGTTCTAGTGCGTGAGGACTTCGAGCGCGTTCGCGTTGTCGTCGTTGAAGTACAGCTGCGTGTCCATGTCGGTGGTCCCCGTCGCGACCATCCCGAAGATCGCGCCGGCCGCGCCCGTGTCGACGTTCTTCGTTCCGACGAGGCTACCGGTCGGACTGATCTCGACCATCAGGTTCGTGCCGTCCGGGTCGAGCGTGTTGCCCAGCACGATGTTTCCTCCGGGCAAAAGCGCCGAGCTGATCGGGCCGTTGAGCGGCGCGCCGGCGAAGACGCGCTGTCCCAGAACGCCGGCGACCCCGCTGAACGTCTCGCCCTTGACCGTGATTCCGCCGGCCGGCACGAGCGAGACGAAGTTGATGACCGACAGACTGTTGTCGGCGCCGTCGACGATCCACAGCCGGTCGCGCTGCACGTCGAATTGCAGCCCCGAGGGACCCAGGATGTTTCCGGGCTTCCCGCCGTTGACGGCGAACCCCGTCGCGATCACGTCTTCTGTGAAGCCGTTCGGGGTGATGTTGATGCGTACGATCGATCCGTCGCCGGCATTGCTCTCGTAGAACGCCGCGGTTCCGAAGGGACCGGCCGTCGGCGAGAACGTCTGTCCGAAGGGGCCGTGCCACGGACCGCCCGCGAGCGTCGTGACGAGCGTGCCGCTGGGCTGGAAGATCGGGTTGAGGTTGGCGGAAAACGCCGCGGCCCAGATGTTGTCGTTGGGCGCGATCGCGAGGGCCGTGCATCCCTTGAGCGCGGCATTTTGCGCGATATGAGTCGGTGACGAACCTGCCTGCGGACGCAGCGCGACGACCGTCGTGCCGTTCCCTTCCACGTTCGCGTTGTCGTTGAAGTTGCAGATGACCAGATCGCCCTTGTGCAGCGGCCCTGCGTCGACTTTCGCAACGTCCAATCCGTACGGATTCGAGTCGTTGTTGGTGGGGTCGACGGTCGATCCAATCGTCGTCGTCTTCGTGAGTTGCGCGAGCACGCTCCCGGTGCTGCGGTGCTGCCTCGCGTCCTCGGCCTTCGCCTGTGCGGCGAGCTCTTGCGCGCGCGCCGTGGTCATCGTTGCGTTCTGCCCGCTGGTTCCCGGCGCTGCGCCCGTCGCGGTGCCTGCCGTGCCGCCCGGCGAGGTGCCGGTCGGGAACGATCCCGACATACCTGCACCGTTGCACGCAGCGAGCGCGAATGCTGCGACGACGAAGAAACTCGTACGCGCAGGGACTGTCATGGCGACCCCCTTCCCCTAGCTTGGAACGGATCGCAAACGAAGGTAGCGACGAGGTATGAAGCTCGTATGAAATCGACACGCCGTCCGCGCGCCCGTCGCCACGTCGATCCTACGAACGGCGTTCGGCTCGCCGGTCTTGGCAGCGAGCGTGAGCGTGGCGATGCCAGGTTGCGCTTACGAGTTTGCGGAAAACCGTGCGCTCGTTTTTCCGTTCTCGTGGAGCCTCGCGAGCCGATGATCGACGATCGTGCGATCGCTGTAGCTGCGCGGGACGCCGTGCGTCATCTCGACGACGAGCGTGTCCTGCGCGCCAATCCCCTCTTCGACAGGGACGCGGAGCGCCCGCACGACGCGCTGCGCGCGGTCGTGCTGCGCGCGCTCGAAGCGCTGCGCATCGTGCAGGTGGAGCACCACGAGATCGTCGTGCGCTGCGACGTACGGCGTGAACCGCACAAACAGGTCGTCGACGCGCTGAGCCTCTCGCGCCGACAGTTCTACCGCGAGCGTCAGCGCGCGCTGGTCCGTCTCGCCGACGCGATACAACACGAGCGCGAGCGCACGCCCGAGGCCGTCGTGACGCCCTTGCCCGATGCGCGCGAAACGGCGATGGCGTTCATCGACATGCAGCGCGGCTGCGGGGAGCACGAGGCGGTCTGGCGCGAGGCGGTGGCTCTCGCGGCGCACGTCGACGATCCGCATTTTGCGATCTCGCTGCACGTCGTCGCGTCCGAGGCCGCGCGCTTCCTGGGCGATCACGGGCGCGCGGCGGAGCGGCTGCGCTGCGCCGCGCGGCTGCTCGCGGACCTGCCCGACGGCTCGCGCCGGCTCGTACCGACGCTGTGGGTCGCGGTTGGGGAGATCGCTCTGCACGGCGCGCAGGCGCGGTTCGAGGAAGCGCGCGCGCAGTTCGCGCGCGCGGCCGTCGCGTGCGCCGACGAACGAACGCTGCACGGCCCCGAGGCGACGCTGTTCGAGATCCTGATCTCGCACGTAGTCCCGATCGACGCGGCGTGCGGCGACTGGAGCAGCGCGCGCGCGCTGCTCTCGCGCGCCGAGGCGCTCATGACGCGCAGCGCGGAGGCGGAACTCGGCCGCGCGGTGCGCCTGCGGCTCTCCGGGCGTATCGCGCTGCAGGGAGAGGGCGACGTGCTCCGCGCGCGCGCCGAGCAGCGCGCGGCGCTCGACACCGCGCAGCGCGCCCGGCATCTGCGGCAGGCGGGGAACGCCGCCGCCAACCTCGGGATCGCGCTCGGCGAGGAAGACCTGGGCGAGGCGGTCCGCCACATCGAGTTCGGGCTCGACGTCGTCCGGCGCTTCAGTGACGACGAGTGTGCGACGCTGCTGGCGGAGTCGCTGCCGATCCTCCTGCGCGCCGGCGCGATGCAGCAGGTGCGCGAGCGCCTCGACGATTTGCGCGCGCGCCGGCGTCTCTCGCCGCGCTCGGCACCGCTGCTCGACCTCTCCGAAGCGCTCGTGCTGATGGGGGCGGACGACGCGCGCGGCGCGCTCGAGCGCGCGAACGACGCGCGGCTGCGGCTGAGTGCGCAGGGTCAGCTTCCGTGGGCCTGCGACGCCCTGTTACTCGAAGTGGAGAGCTGGCTGGCGCTCCGTCAGCCTGTGCGCGCGCGGCGTCTCCTGCGCGAGCTGCGTGAGATCGCGCAGGTCGCCGGACGGGTGGAGACCCGCCGGCGCGTCGAGGCGTTTGGCACTTTTCTGGCACCCTGACCCGCAGTAGCGTGCGGGCGGCGGCCCGGATTCCCCGAGGATCATCCGTCTACCCTCGGAGGGCGTTGGCCTTTGCTCGCGCGTCGATTACACGTACGGGAGTTGTTCCTCTTTCTCGGGACCGCGCTGTGCTGCGCGTGCGGCGGCGGGTCGGGCGGCGGCACGATGCCCGCGCCGGTCGCCACGCCGACGCCCTCGCCGAACCCACGCCCCGCGACCGGCGGCGACACGTTCGCATACGCCGGGAAGCTTACGCAGACGTTCACGACGTACGGCATCGCCCCGCCGAGCCCGTCGCCGGGTTCGAGCCCGCAGCCGACCCCGACGCCGATGATCGGCACGACGACGGCCGCCGTCACGCAGAAGATCACGGTCGCGAACGGTACGAGCTTCGCCGGCCAGAACGGTCTGGTCGACTTCGCGACCGCCGAGACCGACACGGGGACGCAGGCGACGACGACGCAGACGTCCGACGCGTACGTCGCATACGTGGCGAACGCCGCGCGCGCCGGCGGAACCGACGTCACGCTCGTCGGGCTGGCGACGAAGACCTCTAACGGCGTCACGACCCAGACGACGAACGCCGCCGGAAACGGCGTGTTCGACGAGTTGCCCGAGGTGGCGAACGCGCAGTGGACGCAGAGTGCGGCACGCTCGCAGACCGAGAGCGATCCGAGCACGCAGAGCTCCAGCGTGACGTACGCCGCGGACGGCTCGTACCAGGAGAGCATCACCTTCCCCGAGGGCGGCAGCGCCACCGTCCAGACGCAGCCCGACGGGAGCGGCGTCTACCAGACGCCCGTCGAGGCCTCAGGGGCGAACTCGACGATCACGATCACCGCGCCGAGCGGCGGGTCGATCAACGGCGAGACGACGTTCATCACCGGGGCCGGCTTCCCGGTGACGCAACCATTCACGATCCCGGTCTGGTATCCGTCCGTCCCGCCGGCCCTCGCCAGCGACACGTTCGTCGACGCGGGCCCGTCGGCGTTGCCGTCGACCTGCAACGTTCCCTCCGCGTACGCCTCGGCGACGCCGAACAAGATCGTCGAGACGAAGGTACGGCTCGACACGGTCTTCGGCGAGCTGGAGACGACGACGAACACGAGTTACGTCGCGAGCCCGTACGGCGTGCTCTGCGCGGTCGTTCACGACGACCTCGAAGACTATTACGACTACAGCGGCCAGTCGGCATACCTGCTGGTCATCGGCCCGGTGCCGTTCGAGAGCACGATCGTCGATGAGACCCTCGCGCTGCAGAGCGCGTCGCTCGCGCCGTCTTCCGCGTCGTCGTCGGCGACGCGCAGCACCGCCTCCCTCGCCGCGCCGACCCTCGCGGTCCCCAACGGCTCCGTCCTCGGCGCGCACGTCGAGGCCATCATCGCGCAACGCCGCGCCGCGCACGCGCAACTGGCGCGCGCCGCATTCCTCTCGAGGACGACTCGGTGAAGAACCTCTCACTCGCGCTCGCCGCCGCGTGCGCGCTCGCCGCCGCGGGGTGCTCCGGCGGCGGCTCGCACGCCGCGCTCCCGGCCACCGGCGCACCGCCGCCGGTGACGCCGCAGCAGCTCACCAGCCCGAACTTCGCGTACGACACCTCGGCGTTGAGCGGCGCGACGGTCGTCGCGCGCGCCAGCGTCGGCGCGCTCAGCGTCGACCTCGTGCCGCGGATGCAGAACGCCTCCGGCCTGCTCTCGTACGCCGCCGCGGCGAACGATCCGAAGAGCGGGTCGTACCGCCACTTCCTCACGCCGGCGCAGATCGGGCAGCAGTACGGCGCCTCGCAAGCCGACTACACCGCCGCGGAGACCTACCTGCGCGGGAAGGGGCTGACCGTCGACGGCTGGCCGCAGCGGCTGCTGCTGCACGTCACGGGGACGCAGGCCGCCGTCGAATCCGCGCTCGGAACGACCTTCGCCTGGTACCGCAACGGCAACACGACGTTCCTCGCGCCGGCGAGCGCGCCGAGCGTCCCGACCACCGTTCCGATCGTCGGCGCGACGAATCTCGTCATGCGCACGCCCAACTTCGTCGACAGCACCGTCGTGCGCAACGGCGGGATGTCGAACGGCCTGACGTACGGCTACGCGCCGCAGCAGATCGCCGCCGCGTTCGACTACACCGGCGCGTACAACGTGGGCTTCACCGGCGCCGGGATCACGGTCGGGATCATCGGGACCGGCGGCTTTTCGGCCGCCGACGTCCCGGCATACCGGTCGATGTTCCACGTGCCGGGGAGCGGCACCGCGGTGATGGTCGCCGCGACGAACGACGACAACGCCGGCAACTCCGCCTCCGGCTTCGCGACGCCGCCGCCGGTGACGCGGCCGTGCGGCAACGGCACGTCGGTCTCGCCGGTGCCGGGCTGCAACCCGGAGGACGGCGAGACGCAGATCGACACCGAGCAAGTCGCGGGGCTCGCGTACGACGCGAACATCCGTTACTACCTCGCCTACGACGCGGCCGACGCGTGCGGCGTCGTCGGCACGACGTGTCCGCCCGGCACCGGGATCCCGCTGCAGGGGCTCGGCGAGGTCGACGCCGAGCTGCAGACCGCGATCGCCGAGAACAAGGCCGACATCCTCTCGCTGAGCTTCGGCGGCCCGGAGGCCGCGCAAGTCGGGTACGAGTTCAACGCCGCCGGGCATGGCCTCGAGCCGCTCGAGTTCGCGGCGCTCGCGAGCGAGGGGACCGCGATCTTCGTCTCGTCCGGCGACTCCGGCGCGGAAGGGTGCATGACTTGGACGGCGGCGCCGAATCCCGACAGCACCTGCGTGAGCTATCCGTCGACCGATCCCAGCGTGGTGAGCGTCGGCGGGACGAACACGCCGCTCAACTCCGCGGGGAACTTCGTCGGCCCGCTGACCGGATGGGGCGCGCAGACCTCGATGGGTAACGGCGGCTCGGGCGGCGGCGTCTCGGCGTACTTTACCCTCCCGGCGTACCAGCAGGGCGCGGCCGGCGTGACCGGGACGATGCGCAACGTCCCCGACGTCGCGCTCAACGGCGACGACCACACCGGCGTCGCGACGCTGCTCTACGGTGGTACGGCGCTCGGGCCGCTACAGATCGTGTCCTACGGCGGGACGAGCGTCGCCGCGCCGGAGGCCGCCGCGATGTGGGCTCTCGTGCTGCAGGCGTGCAAGGAGACCTCGGGCTGCGCGGACGCGAGCGGCGCGGTCTCGTACCGCCTGGGCAACCCCGACCCATACTTCTACAAGATCTACGCGAACGCGACGCAGTATCCGAGCGTGTTCACCGACGTGCTCTACGGCAACAACGCGCAGAGCTCGACGTGCTCGAACCCGGCATCGCCGTGCCCGAGCACCGATCCCGGCTATTCGGCCGGGACAGGATACGATTTGATCACAGGCATCGGCGCACCGCATGCGCGCGCGCTGATCACGGCGGTGGTGGGACGATGACGAGCATGATGCGATTCTCCTGGGCGGCGGCGTGCGCGTTGCTCGTCCTGACCGCGTGCGGTGGCGGCGGCGGAAGCGCTCCGGTCCCCGCGCAACCGACGGCGGGGACCCAGGGCACCGCGAACGTCGTCGTGCAGGTCCCAGCCGCCGTGACCACGGCGTCGTCGTTGCGCTCGACGCGCGACGTCTCGGCGAGCGCGGAGTCGGTCCGCGTCGCACTCGGGACGCAATCGCTCACCGTAGGCGACGTGACCGCGACCTCGAAGCTCTGCCAGCCCGCGACCGGCGGCGGCCGCACCTGCACGATCGCGGTGAGCGCGCCGGCGGGGAACGACGACTTCACCGTCACCGCGTACGATCAGCCCGCCGGCGCGGGGAACGTCCTCGCGACCGGGACCGTGCAGGCGACGCTCACCGCGGGGCAGGCGCAGACCGTTGCGGTAACGCTCGCGGGCACGATCGCGGCGCTGCGCCTCGCGCTGCAGAACGCGTTCCTCCCCGCCGGCACCGCGGCGACGACGAACGTCGTCGTGCAGGCGCTCGACGCCGACGGCAACACGATCCTGGGCACGTACCCGCAGCCCGTGACGCTCGCCGACGCCGACACGAGCGGCGTCACGAAGCTCTCGACCACGTCGGTGACGAGCACCTCGGCGACGGTGACGCTCTCCTACAACGGTGCACCCTTCACGAGCACGACGATCAGCGCGAGCGCGAGCGGGCTTCCCGCGGTGAGCGCGGCGTTCGCGCCCGCCCCGACGGTCGTCGCGGAGTACACCGTCCCGCCGGTGGCGCACGCGGGCGTCGACTACCAGCCCGGCGCGAGCAATCTGGTCATCGGTCCCGACGGCAACATCTGGTCGCCGGCGACCAGCGGCAGCGGGATCCTGAAGATCACGCCGACGGGCGGGTTCACCGTCTATCCGCTCGACTCGCTCCAAGCGCACCCGGTCTCGCTCGTCGTCGCCCCCGACGGCGCGCTCTGGTTCCTGCGCCAGGGCGACAACACGGTCGGCCGCATCACGACGACGGGGACGATCAGCGCGTACACGCCGCCCGGCGCGTCGCCGACCCTCGCCGCGATGACGCTCGGCAGCGACAAGAACCTCTGGTTCGTCGACAACGGCGACGAGACGCTGGTGCAGCTCACCACCGCCGGCACGTTCACGTCGTATCCGCTTCCGGCGAAGGCCTCGATCGGCGGGATCGCGACCGGGCCGGACGGCAATCTCTGGCTGACCGATCTCGGTAACGACAGCATCGACGTGTTCTCGACCGCGGGGAGCGTCGTCGCGAGCCATCCGATCCCGACCGCGAACGCGGGCGCGAGAGGGATCGCGCCCGGACCCGATGGGAACATGTGGTTCGCCGAGTACAACGTGAGCAAGGTTGCGCGCATCACGCCCGCCGGCGTGGTCAGCGAGTTCCCGCTCCCCACCGCGGAGGCCGGGATCTTCTCGGTCCTCGCGGGTCCCGACGGCAACGTCTGGTTCGCGGAGTCCGGCCAAGGCCCCGGGATCGCCGGGAAGATCGGCTACGTCACCCCCGACGGCAAGACGATCCGCGACTTTCCGGTAACGATCGACATCGGCGCCTACCACGTCCAAAATCTGCTCTTCGACCACAACGGTCTGCTGTGGTTCACCGAATTCGTGGGGCCCGGTGCCACGATGCTCGGGACGATGGTCTACTAGGCGCGCGTGCGGCGGTGCCGAAGGCAGCGCTCGTGCGCCCCTTCGTCACCGTTCCGCCGCTCGCGCTCGGTACGCCGCAGCGGCTGGCCTTCCACGGCAAAACCTTCGACGCGGACGCGAAGATCGTCGGGGGCGTCGCGCAGTGAAAGTTCGCTGCCCTTGGGCGACCGAGCCGCTCATGATCGAGTACCACGATCGCGAGTGGGGCGTCCCGGTGCACGACGAGCGCGTGCTCTTCGAGTTCTTGCTGTTGGAGGGCGCGCAGGCCGGGCTCTCGTGGTCGACGATCTTGAACAAGCGCGAGAACTATCGGCGCGCGTATCGCGACTTCGATCCCGCGCAGGTCGCGCGCTTCGGCGAGCGTGAGCTGGCGGCGCTCCTCGAGAACCCGGGGATTGTGCGCAACCGCGGCAAGATCGCGTGGTCGGTCCGGAACGCGCAGGCGTTCCTCGACGTGCAGCGCGACTTCGGCTCGTTCGACGCGTATCTCTGGGCGTTCGTCGACGGCGTGCCGCTCGTGAACCTCCCGAAGACGATCGCGGGCGTCCCGGCGAGCACCGCGCTCTCCGACCGGCTCAGCGCCGATCTGCGCAAGCGCGGCTTCGGGTTCGTGGGAACGACGATCTGCTATGCGTTCTTGCAGGCGGTCGGCGTCGTCGACGATCATTTAGCGAACTGTTGGCGGGCGCAGGCAAGACCGCGAGGCGGCGGGGCGAAGCGTCGCTGATGCGACTGTTCGACGGTGATGCGATCGTCTTGGCCGGCGCGACGGGCCGGGTCGGCGGCGCGACCCTCGCGACGTTGGTCGACGAAGGGGCGCGCGTGCTGGTCGTCTCGCGCTCGTTCGCGCGCGCGCAGGAGACGATCGCCGAAGTGCTCGACGACCTGGAGAGCGACGCGGCGGTCGCGTTTGCCGCCGATCTGCGCGAACCCGCACAGGCCTCGGCCTCGGTCGACGCGTGCGTCGAGCGCTTCGGCCGCATCGATGCGGTCGTCGATCTCGCCGGCGAGAGCGCGGTGCGTCCGCTCGTGGAGTCGACGGTCGACGACCTGCGCACGAACTTGGGTGCGTTCGTCGAAACCGCCTACAACCTCGCGCTCCCCGCGCTGCGCGCGATGCTCGTGCAGCCGTATCGCGAGGGGGCACGCTCCCGCGGACGGATCGTCACGGTCACCGCGGGTTCCTCGAAGGAGCCCGCGCCGTGCCGCGGCCTGTTCGGCGCGGCGAAGGCCGGCGTCAACGTGCTGATGCAGGCGATCGCGCGCGAGCACAAGGCCGACGGAATCGTCGCCAGCGCGCTCGTGCTGGGCGGGGTCGCAACGGAAGCGGCGCGCGAGTATCTGAGCGCGGAAGACTTCGCCGCCGCGGCGACGCCGCAGGAGGTCGCCGACGTCCTCGCGTTCCTCGCCAGCGACCGTTCCAGCGGGATCAACGGCGCGCTCGTCGACGTCAACGCGCGCGAGGTCGACTGACGGATGTGAGCCAACTCTACGCGGTCCCCTCTTGGTTGTTGCTGTTCGTCGCCATGGGCATCGCGGCCGCCCTTGCGTGCGCCGGGCTGATCATGGTGCGGCGCCGCTTCGGAGCGTTCAACTTCGGCGAGCACAACGCGGTCGCGGGCCCGATGCTCGGGATCGTCGGCGGGATCTACGCGGTGATGCTGGCGTTCGTCACGATCACGGTCTGGCAGGAGTACGACGGCTCACAACAGCGGTTGGCCGCCGAAGGCTCCGCCGCGGGCGACGTCTGGCGCGCCGCCGTGGGCCTATCGCCCGCCGCGACGCGCGCGTTGCGCGGCGAGATCGTCGGCTACGCGCAGGTGCTCGTCGCCGAGGAGTGGCCGTTGATGCGGCGCGGCGAGATGAGCCGGCGCGCCGAGCTGCGGCTCGCCGCGCTCTACGCGGCTGCGGCGCGATTGCGCCCGGCCGACGCCGGCGAGACGAACGCCCAGCTCGCGATCCTGCAGGCGATCGCAACGCTGCACGACGCGCGGCGTCATCGTCTGCTCGACAACGCCAGCGGCGTCTCGGGATTCCAGTGGGGCGTGCTCGTGATCGGCTCGCTCGCCGTCTTCTCGTACTGCTATCTGATGGGGATGAGCAACGTGCGCGCCCACCTCATCATGGTCGCGGCGCTCGCGGTGGTCGTCGCCTCGATGTTCGTGCTGATCTTCGAGCTCGACTATCCGTTTCGCGGCGATCTGGCGATCCCGCCGCGTCCGATCGCGGAATTCCTGACGTGGGTGCGGCTCGCGCCGGGCTGACTCTAAGGACGGAGGGGAGCGCTCGGCGGGCCGCGTAGCGTCCGCCATGGCGCACCTGCACGATCCGCTCCGCTGCCGTTGCCCTCACGGCCGCTTCGATCCGGCGGTCTTCGCCCGCGCGGCGGCGCTGCTCGATCGCCGCGCCTTCCTCGCCGGACTGGGCGGGGCGTTCGCGGCGCCGCTCTTCGCCGGGCGGGCGCGGGCGGCCGAAACCGTGACGGTGCTGCGCGCCGCGCGGCTCTTCGACGGCACGGCGATGCGCGCGCCGGGGGTGCTCGTGCTCAAGGGCGAGCGGATCGTCTCAACCAACGCCGGCGACGCCGGAAGCGACGCCGCGGTGATCGATCTCGGCGACGCGACGCTGATGCCGGGGCTGATCGACGCGCACACGCACGTCGCGAACTGGACCGTCGTCTCGTATTACCTGGCGCGCGAGCGCGCCGCGGATTCGGTCGCCGAGGCGGCGCTCGAGTCGATCCGCAACGCGCACGCGATGCTCGCCAACGGCTTCACCACGCTGCGTGACGTCGGCGGCGGCGACGGGATCGATCTGGCGATGCGCAACGCGATCGCCAAAGGCGCCGTGATCGGTCCCCGGATGCTCGCGTCGGGGCCGCCGCTCTCGATCACCGGCGGACACGGCGACGCCAACGATCTCGCGGCGAACGTCCACGTCGACACCGAGATCGAGTCGGGGGTCGCCTACGGCCCGTACGGCTTCCGCCAGCGCGTGCGCGAGCACGTCAAGCGCCACGTCGACTTGATCAAGATCACCGCGACGGGCGGCGTGCTCTCGTACGGCGACGCGTTCGACGTCCCGCAGTTCAACCTCGACGAGATCCAAGCCGTCGTCGACGAGGCGACGAAGTTCGGACTCAAGGTCGCGGCCCACTGTCACGGCGATCCCGGGATCAAGGAGGCCGTGAAGGGCGGCGTCCACTCGATCGAGCACGGCACCGGCGTCGGCGACGAAACGCTGCGGGAGATGCGCGATCGCGGGACCGCACTCGTCCCGACGATCTGGGCGCTCGACTCGATCCTGCAGCCCGGGAACCCGAACCACATCCAGCAGAACGGCCTGGACAAAGCGCATCAGGCGGCGCAAACCCGCAACGAGGGGATGCAGCGCGCGCTCGCCGCGGGGGCGACGATCGTCTACGGCACCGACGCCGGCGTCTTCCCGCACGGCGAGAACAACAAGGACTTCGCGTTGCTGCAGACGATGGGGATGCGTCCGCTCGACCTGATGCGCTCGGCGACCTCACACGCCGCCGCGATGATCGGGACGCGCGACCGCGGTCGCCTCGCCCCCGGCCTGCTCGCCGACGTCGTCGCCTTCGCCGGCGACCCCAGCACCAACGCCGCGCTACTGGAAAAGCCGCCGACGCTCATCATGCTCGGCGGAAAGCGCGTCGACCGCGCCGTCCTCGCCGTCTGACCCG
>DATJHK010000079.1:0-11302 GCA_035493875.1 Candidatus Limnocylindria bacterium | reverse complement strand
ACGTCACGCTGAGCTTGTCGAAGCGTCCTCGCGGCACGCGATCCTTCGACGTCACGCTGAGCTTGTCGAAGCGTCCTCGCGGCACGCGATCCTTCGACAAGCTCAGGATGACACGAGCCGAGCCGAGCCGAGGATGACATGAGCCGAGCCGAGGATGACACGAGCCGAGCCGAGGATGACACGAAGCCGAGGAACACGTGCGGCATCCTTCGGGCGGCCGTTGGGGTTTTCTAGGGGCGTGAACGCCGTTGTCGTCGACCGCTCCGCTCCGGGTGGTCTCAGTCTTCGCGCCGTCGCCGAGCCGACGCCGCTGCCGTCGCAGGCGCTCGTGCGCGTCGCCGCGATCTCGCTCAACCGCGGCGAGGTGCGCCGCGCCCGCGCCGCCGAGGACGGCTGGCGTCCCGGCTGGGACATCGCCGGTACCGTCGAGCGCGCCGCCGCTGACGGGAGCGGGCCGAAGGCGGGGACGCGCGTCGTGGGCCTGCTCGATACCGCCGCGTGGGCCGAGACCGTCGCCGTCCCGACCGTAAGCCTCGCCGAGCTGCCCGCGAGCGTCTCGTTCGAAGAAGCCGCGACCCTCCCCGTCGCCGGGCTCACCGCGCTCTACACCCTCGAGAAGCGGGGCTCGCTGCTCGGCCGGCGCGTCCTGATCACCGGCGCCTCCGGCGGCGTCGGCATCTTCGCCGCGCAGCTCGCGCGGCTCGGCGGGGCGCACGCCACGGCGCTGGTGCACACCGCGAGCAAACGCGACGCCGTCGTTCCGTTCGCCGACGCCGTCGTCGTCGGCGACACGGCCGATGCGGCGAAAGAGCACGGTCCGTTCGACATCGTGCTGGAGTCCGTCGGCGGGGCGGTGTTCTCGAGCGCGCTCACGCTGCTGCGCGCAGACGGGACGCTCGTGACGTTCGGAACGTCGGCGGAGCCGACGAGCACGATCAACGTGCAGCCGTTCTACGCCAAGGGCGGACTGACGATCGTGGGGTTCATCCTCTTCCACGAGCTCCCGCGACTGCCGGCGGGCGCTGGCCTGGAGCGATTGGTCGCGCTTCTCGCGCAGAAGAAGCTGCAGACGCGCATCGACGACGTGCTGCCGTTCGCACGCATCGGCGAAGCGGCGGAACGCCTCTGGAATCGGGGGGTTACGGGAAAACTCGTCCTCACACTGTGAGGGCGACACATGCTTCGACAAGCTCAGCATGATCAGCGTTTGTGATCCGGCTCGCAAGAGCTGGATGAGAAAATCGGCGTTCGGAGCATTCTCCCAGAAAGCGAGACTACGGTGACCGCAGAGACCGGACGGCATTCGACGCCGCCGAGTCCAGAGGTATCACCAATGTTTTCTCGCTTGACCAAATACGTCGTCGCCGCCGGAGCCGCGGCTGCCATCTCCACCGGGGCGCTCGCGCGCCCCGCGTCGGCGGACACGACGTCGACCGTGAACACCATTCTGGGCGCGGCCGCCGTCGTCGGCGGGGTCGTGCTCTACAACAACTACGAGCACAAGAAGCAGGAAGCGCAGGACGAGCGCTACGGCTACGGCCGCGACCAAGGCTACGGCGGCCGCAACGGCGACGACGGCCGCAACAACGGCGGCTACGACCGCAACGGCTCCAACGGCTACGGCGATCGCAACGACCGCAACGGCTCCAACAACGGCTACGGCGATCGCAGCGGCCGCAACGGCTACGACAACCGTGGCAACGGCTACAACAACGATCGCGCCAACGGCGGCGGCCGCAGCGGCTACAACAACGACGGCGGCCGCAACGGCTACAACAACGACGGCGGCCGGAATAACGCGTGGTCGCAGGACCGCAACGATAACGGCCACGGCAACTGATCCCCCGCGCCGGTTCGTTCGCCGAACCCCGCCGCGCGATGCAGCGGGGTTCGGCGCGTCAGGTCACTCCGCGGCGGCGCGGACGAGCTCGACGAAGCGGTCGAACGCGCTGCGGTGCAGCGTGTGGCCGTGACCGGCGAACGTCTCGACCTTCACGGTCGGGCTGAGCGTCTTGAGATCGTCGTCGGCGACTACCGATTCTTCGCCGGCGCGCAGGATCGTCGTCGGGATCTTCAGCGCGGCGAGACGCTCGCGCAGGTCCCAACCGCCTTCGTCGACGCGGTTGTCGCGTCCGAGACGCCGCAGCGTGTCGATCGAGAGGCGGTGCATCGCGTGCACCTTCCCTTCGCGATCGACCGGGTTCGCGTTCGCGAACAGCGCGCGCACCGCTTCGTCGCGCGCGGGGCCCGGCGGGATCGAGAGCACGGGCTCGAGATCGTCGACGTACTCCGTGTCGAAGGTGCCCGGCGCAACGCGGATCATCGGATCGATCAGGATTAGCGAGCGCGCGATTTTCGGTCCGCCGACGAGCGCGACCGCGCCGCCCCACGAGTGCCCGATCACCGTCGAGATCGTGCCGACGCTGTCGGCGACGGCACGCAGGTCGCGTGCGAGCAGGTCGAGCTGCAGCGGTTCGGACGACTCGGCGTCGCCGTGACCGCGCTGATCGTACGCGAACACGCGGTGCGTGGACGCGAGCGCTTCGCCGAGGCGCGCGAAGTCGCGCCGAGAGGAGGAGATGCCGTGGACACCCAGGATCGCGGGACCGGCTTCGCCCCAGCATTCGACCGTCGTGGTCGCACCGGTCTCGAGGGTGACACGTCGCGTTTCGCCGCTCATTCCGCCCCCGTTCCGGACCGAGGCGGCGCGCTCATGCCGAGGCGCTACGCGATCCGTGCGATCAGCCGCGCCAGCGGCGGCCCGCTGAGGATCACGAGGAACACTCGCACCGCTTGGATCGCCAGAACGAGGGGAACGTCCGCTCCGCTGCCGATCGCGATCACCGTCACGGAGTCGAGGCCGCCCGGCGTGGTGGCGAGATACGCGGTGAGCGCGTCGACGTGCGCGACCGCTTTGAGCAGTGCAGCCGAGAGACAGCAGAGCGCGATGAGCACGCCCGTCGAGAGCAGCAACTGCGGGAGCGCGCGCAGCGCATACCGCACGGTCTCACGCGTGTAGCGCAGTCCGATCGAGAGGCCGATCGCGACGTACGCGGCTTCGAGGACGGGCAGCGGGACGTCGATGTGCACCAAGCCGCTGGCGTGCAGTGCGGCGCCCAACACCATCGGGCCCAGCAGCGGTCCGGCCGGAACCTTCAGACGCAGCGTCACGACGACCGCGACCAGCGCGACGACGAACGTCTCGAGCCAGCCGAGCGGGTCGATGACGAGCGGTTCCACCGGGACCGGAGCATGCTGCGGCAAGAGGAAATGCGCGACGCTCCCCGCCGAGAGGACGACGAGCGTCACGCGCAGGTACTGCATGAAGGCGACGAGGCGCGGGTCGGCGCCGTAGTCGGCGCTCATCGCGGTCATCGCGGCCGCCGCACCGGGTGAGGAGCCCCAGGCCGCGGTCGCGGCGGGCAGCGAGCCGAAGCGCGCCATGATCCAGCCGGCGATCCCGGCCGCCACGATCGTGCTGAAGACGACCAGAAGCACGAGCCACCACTCGTGTGCGATCGAGACGATGACGGGCGGGGTGAACGTCATCGCGATCAGGCAGCCGATCGTCGCCTGGGCGGCGGTGAAGAATCCGCGAGGGACCCGGCTGTCGACCAAGCCCGTGACCGCGGCGACGATCCCGACCAACAGCGGCCCGATCAGCCACGCCGCCGGCATCCCGCCGTCGGTGAGGAGCGCCGCCACGCCGGACGCCACGGCGATCAGGACGCACCAAACCAGGACGGAGCGTACTCCCATCCCCCGTTTCTACCGTGCCCTGGTCACAATTCGCTACGTCACTTGCCGAGGTGATATCATAGTGATATCATCATCCGACCATGCGTGCTTTCCCGGCGCGTCTGGACGACGACGTGTACGACGAGTTGAAAAAACGGGCCCAGCACGATCGCAAGAGCATGAACGCCGTCCTGAACGAATCGCTCGACCGGCACTTCCGCGGCCACAGCGACGCGCGGGCGGCGCTCTTGCGGGCGTTGGCCGCACTGGACGAAAGCGAGCGGAGCGAGGCGTGATCGCGGCGTACAACTCCGGTTCGACCATGGCACGAACGCTCGAATCGCTCGACCCCGGGACCCCCGTCTTCGCCGGAGCTACGCGCGTCGGAACCGTTACCGGCGTGTACTCCGAAGCAGGCTCGCGCGCCGCGGAACTGATCGTCGTGCACCTGGACGCGCGCGGCGGCGACGTCGGCGTTCCGGGCTCGGAGATCGAGAGCGTCGACGACGCCGGCGTCCATCTGATGCGGCAGGAGCCGGGCCAGTACGCCGATCTCGCGCCGTTCGACCCGGCTCGCTTCCCGACGATGAAGAAGCTCAAGTGAAGTTTTCGATCGTCGTCCCGACCTACAACGAGGCCGGCGGGATCGAGAAGCTCATCACGGAGCTCGACCGGGTCTTCAAGGCCGCCGGCCTGGACGGCGAGATCATCGTCGTGGACGACAACTCTCCGGACGGGACCGGCGCGATCGTCGACCGCCTCGAGCGCGAGGGCTACCCGGTGCGCTGCCTGCACCGGCCCGGCAAGATGGGGCTCTCCTCCGGCGTGATCGACGGCTGGAAGTTCGCGCGCCCCGATTCGGAGGCGCTCGGCGCGATCGACGCGGACTTCTCGCACGACGCGACGATCCTGCCGCGGATGGTCAAGGCGCTCGCCGAGGAGGGGTACGGCCTCGCGATCGGCTCGCGCTACGTCCCGGGCGGCGGGATCGAGAACTGGCCCAAGCGCCGCATCATCACCTCGCGCGTCGCGATCGCGCTCGCGCAGCCGCTCACGCCGATCAAGGACATCACCTCGGGCTACTTCCTGGTCAGGCGCGAGGCGCTCGAGGGCGTCGAGCTCGATCCGATCGGGTTCAAGATCGGCTTGGAGGTGATCGCGAAGGCGCGCTACGGCCGCGCTCTCGAGGTCCCGTACGTCTTTACCGATCGCGTCGCCGGTACGTCGAAGCTCAACCAGAACGAGATCTTCAACTACCTCAAACAGCTCGGCCGCATCTACGCGGCGCGGCTGCGGGGGAACCGCTAGTCATGGCGATGCCGGAGTGGCTGCGGCTGCGGCGTGCGCAGCCGGTGTCAGCCGAGGATGCGGCGCAGTGGACGAAGTGCCCGAGCTGCGGCGAGATGATCTACCGCCCGGATCTGGCGGCGAACCTGTGGGTGTGCCCGCGCTGCGCCCACCATTTCCGTATGCACGCCTTCGACCGCATCGCGATGCTGGTTGACACGGATTTTACGGAGATCGGCGGCGAGCTGATCCCCGGCGACCCGCTTGGTTGGACTGACAAGGTTCCGTACCCCCAGAAGCTCGAGCGCGATCGTGAGAAGTCGAAGCTCACCGAAGGGATCGTCTGCGGGTTCTCGTCGATCGGCGGCTTCCCGGTCGCGCTCGGCGTGATGGATTTCAACTTCCGCGGCGGGACGATGGGGACGGTCGTCGGCGAACGGATCGTGCAGCTCTTCGAGCGCGCGCGTGAGCGCAAGCTCCCGTGCATCGTCTTCACCGCCAGCGGCGGCGCGCGCATGGAAGAGGGGATGCTCGCGCTGATGCAGATGGCGAAGACGACGCTCGCCGTACGCCGCTTCCAGGACGAGGGTGGGTATTACCTGAGCGTGCTCACCGATCCGACGACCGGCGGCGTCTCGGCGTCGTTCGCGTTCCAGGCCGACGTGGTGCTCGCCGAGGCGAAGGCCGCGATCGGCTTCGCAGGCCGGCGCGTGATCGAGCAGACGATCCGCCAGAAGCTCCCCGAGAACTTCCAGACCGCCGAGTTCCTGCTCGAGAAGGGCGCGCTCGACATGGTCGTCACCCGTGCGGAGCTCAAGGACCAACTCGTCCGCCTGCTCGATTACGGCGTGGGTGCCAAACAGCAGCCGCGCGTTCCGGCCGAGGTGCGCGCGTGAACGTCATCGTCGAACGCGAGCGCGGGCTGCTCGAGCTCGAGCAGCGCATCGCCGAGCTGAAGGCGCAGGCCGCGCAGCAGCCGGTCGACATGAGCGCCGAGATCGCCGCGCTGGAGGGCAAGTACGCCCAGATCCAGCGCGAGATCTTCGGCACGATGACGCCCTGGCAGCGCGTGAACATGGCGCGCCATCCGAAGCGCCCCCTGGGCTCGCAGTACATCGCCGCGCTCGACCAGTTCGACGAGCTGCACGGCGACCGGCACTTCCGCGACGATCACGCGATCATCGGCGGCTTCGCGAAGCTCAAGGGCCGGCGCGTCATGGCGATCGCTCAGGACAAGGGCCGCGACACCAAGGAGAAGGTCTACCGCAACTTCGGGATGCCCTCGCCCGAGGGGTACCGCAAGGTGATCCGCCTGGTGAAGCTGGCCGCGCACCTGGGCTTGCCGGTAGTCACGTTCGTCGACACGAGCGGCGCCGACCCGGGGATCGGTTCCGAGGAACGCGCGCAGGCGGAGGCGATCGCGCAGTCGCTCTACGAGCTCGCCGACGCGCGGATCCCGGTCGTCGCGACCGTGATCGGCGAGGGCGGCTCGGGTGGGGCGCTCGCCCTCGCGCTCGCCGACCGCGTGATGATGCTCGAACACTCCGTCTATTCCGTCGCCTCGCCCGAGGGTGCGGCGGCGATCCTCTGGGGCGACGCGGCGCGCGCCGAGGAGGCTGCCTCGCGGCTCCGGCTCACCGCCGACGACCTCGTCCGCTTCGGGATCGTCGACGAGATCATCCCCGAGCCCCTCGGCGGCGCGCACCGCGACCCCGATGCGATCATCACGCGCGTGCTGGACCGGGTCGACGTCGCGCTCGCGCAGTTCGTCGGGGTCGATCCGGACGTGCTGCTCGACCGCCGCTACGCCAAGTTCCGCCGTATCGGAGCGCCCTCGTGACGCACGGGACGGCGGTGGGATGACCGCCCGGACGCTGCTCCGCCTCGCGAGCCGGATCGGCGTCGTTTCGGTTGTTCTGGTCGTGCTCTCGCTGATCGCCGTGCAGTACGCACGGATGATCGGCCGAAACCTCGCGATGGCGCACGAGCTGCGCTCGGTGGAGGGCGACCTCGCGATGCTGCGCACGAAACGCGAACATCAGCTGCGCGAGATCGCGCGCCTCTCCGACCCGCACGGCGCGATCCCGGAGATCCACGACCGGCTTCACCTGGTCGGCGACAAGGAAGCGATCATCTACTTGAAGGGCGCGCAAGCGCCGTGAGCGAGCGCGTCCGCGGGTTCGTGATCAACGTGCACGCGCTGGGCGCGACGGTGCGGCTCGAGGACGGACGGCTCGTCGCCGCCCCGATCGGCGACGTCAACAAGAACCGCGCCGCGTACACCCGTGCGCTCGATCACAAGGCCGTGACGTTGCCGTTCGACCTGGTCGGCAAGATGGTCGTGCTCGCGCAGACGCGCGTCGACGAGGTCGCGCCGACGACGCCGACGCCGGCGCTGACCGATCCGTCGTTCGAAGCGCAGATCGCGGCGTATTTGAAGTCGACAGAAGTCTGGGCTCCGCCCGATCGACCGCAGCCGTTCGAGCGCCATCTCGTTCGCAAACGGCAGCGCGCGCGTCACTTCGAAAGCCGCGAAGGCTGATCCGGCGAACGCTCCGAGGCCCGTCGCGCTCGTACGCCGAACTATGCTAGGGCAATGGCGATAGGAGAAGCACGGGTCGACCCGGTCAAGGTTCCAGGTTCATTCATCCGCTTGCAGGGCGCGTACTCGGGATTGCGAGCGGCGGAACAGCGCGTCGCGGACTTCATCCTCGCCCATCCGGACGAGCTGATCTATCTCACCGTCACGGAGCTCGCGGAGCGCACGAACACGAGCGAGTCGACGGTCGTCCGGCTCTGCCAGAAGATCGGCTACAAAGGCTATCAGGAGTTCAAGATCGTCCTGGCGCGCGATCTGGTCGAACCGACGACCGAGATCTACGCCGCGATCGAGCCGAACGACGACGTCCAGACGGTCAAGCAGAAAGTCTTCCAGGCCAACGCCCAGGCGCTGCGCGACACGATCGAAGTGCTCGACGACGGCGAGCTGCAGAAGGCCGTCGACGCGCTGACCAAGGCGCGTCGCGTCGACATCTACGGCGTCGGCGGGAGCGGTCCGCTCGCGCTCGATGCGTACCACAAGTTCCTCAAGCTCGGGATGCAGGCCGTCGCGCTCTCCGACGGCGACCTGATGGCGATGTCGTCGGCGCTGCTCGGCCCGGGCGACGTCGCGTTCGGGATCTCGCACACCGGTGCGAGCCGCGACGTCACCGACGCGCTCAACCGCGCGAAGAGCGGCGGCGCGACGACGATCTGCATCACGCACCGCTCCTCCTCGCCGATCACCAAGGTCTCCGACATCGTCCTCGTGACGGCGGCGAAGCAGACGGCGTTCCGCAGCGACGCGAGCTCGAGCCGCATCGCCCAGCTCACGATCATCGACACGCTCTACGTCGGCGTTGCACACAACAACCACGACAAGGCGATCGACATGATCGAGAAGACGCGCGAAGCGACGGCCTCCAAGCGCTATTAGTCCCTGGCGCGTGTCGGGCCGCCGTGCGGGCCAGCGTTTCGACGCCGAGCACGGCGTGACGACCGAAGCGCTGGTGTTCTTGGGAGAGCTCGATCCCGATGCGATCGGGCCCTCCTTGCAATTCGCGACGCACTACGAACCGACGCCGGTCGGCGAGGCCGAGAAGCTGCTCGAGGCCTCCCCCATCGCACCCGAGCGCGCGACGTTCGTCGATCTCGGTGCGGGGATGGGGCGGCTCCTGCTCCTCGCCGCGCGCCGGCCGTTCCGCCACGTGATCGGCGTCGAGATCTCGCCGGCGCTCGTCGAGATCGCGCGCGACAACCTCGCCTCGTCACGCGACGAGCGGCGCGTCGCGCGCGACGTGCGGGTCGTCCGCGCAGACGCCGCGGAATACCGGTTTCCGCGCGGCGACCTCGTCGTCTATCTCTACAACCCGTTCGAAGCCCCGATCCTCGAAGCCGTGCTGAAGAACCTTCGCGCCAGCAACGAGCAGCGCGACGTCGTGCTGCTCTATCACACCGCGGTCGAACGCGACGTGATCGACGCGAACGGCGCCTTCACGTGCGTCCAAGACCTCGGCTTCGGCCTCGTCTACCGCCTGACCCCGTTGTCATGCTGAGCCCGTTGTCATGCTGAGCTTGTCGAAGCACGAAGCATCAGCGTTCCGGATCGCGGATCCCGACCTCGTCCAAGTGCGCTAACAGATCACGCGGATCTTCGTACACGCGATACGCCCCGGCGCCGCGCAATTCGTCCTCGCCGTAGCCGCCGGAGAGCACCCCGACGCCGAGTGCGCCCGCACGCCGCGCGGCGAGCAGATCCCACACCGAGTCGCCGACGACCATGCTCGTTTCGATCGGCACGCCGAGCTTCTCCGCCGCGCGCAGGAAGAGGTCGGGATCGGGCTTCGCGTGCTGCACCTCGTCGCGGGTGACGACCGGCGCGTGCGGGGGCAGGTCGAGCAGCGAGAGCGTCTGGTCGGCGACGTCGCGGCCGCCGCTCGTCGCGATCGCCCACGGCGCGCCCAGCTCCGTCAGCGTCGCGAGGAGTTCGCGCGCACCCGGGAGCGCCACAACCTCGTCGAAGCGCGCCGCGTACGCCTCGGCGTGCCGTCGGCGCACCTCGTCGAAGACCTTGGGGTCGAGCGCGCGGCCGAGCTCGCGCATCAGACCGCGCACGAAGAGCCCGCCGCTCATTCCGATCTTGCGGTGGATGCGCCAGACCGACAGCTCGATCCCGGATGAGCTGAGCGCCTCGTGCCAGGCGGCGACGTGCTGGTAGACGGAGTCGACGAGCGTCCCGTCGAGATCGAAAAGGAGTGCGGGAACCGTACGGGCCATGCGGGCCGTTTCGTTCCAGCGGCCGAAGGGCCCGCCGTGATTCGCGCACTGATCTCGATCGGTACCAACTCGACGCGGCTGCTCGTCGTCGACGGCACGCGGACGCTCGCCGCGGAGTCGCGCGGGACGCGGCTCGGAACGGGGATCGGCGCGAGCGGCCACATCGACCCGGCCGCGCGCGAACGAACCCTCGCCGCGATCGACGACTACCTCGCGATCGCGACCGCGCGCGGCACGACGGCGATCGACGCGATCGCGACGAGCGCGCTGCGCCGCGCGAGCGACGGTGACGCGTTCGGCGACGAGGTCGCCGCGCGCGTGGGGATCGCGCCGCGCGTGCTCGAGGGTGCGGAAGAGGCGACGTACTCGTTCTTGGGCGCGACTGCGACGCATGACGCGACGCACGCGATCGGCGTGCTCGATGTCGGCGGCGGGAGCACCGAGCTTGCCGTCGACGTCCCCACGCACGCGCGCGACGCGGGCAGGGTCGCGCGCACGCTCTCGCTCGAGATCGGCGCGGTCCGGCTCGCCGAACGGCATCGCGCGCTGCTCGGCGCGCGTGCGCTCGACGCGGCGGAACGTACGGCGCTCGAGCGCGAAGCGCGCGCCGACGCGGGCTCCGTCCTCGCCCCGCTCGCGGAGCTGCGCGGCTTCGACGAGCTGATCGCGGTCGGCGGGACGGTCTTCACCGCGGCGGCGATGATCAGCGGCGGCGTGCGCGACGGCACCCGAATGACGCGGGCCGACTGCGGGGGACTGATCGACGCGCTCCTCGCGCGCGACCTCGAGGCCCGCAAAGCTATCCCCGACATCCGGCCGCAGCGCGCCGACATCCTACCCGCCGGCCTGATCGTCGTCGACGAGGCGTGTCGTCTGCTCGGCATCGACGCTCTCACCGTGAGCGAGGCCGACCTCCTGCTGGGCTACCTCGAGTCGCCGGCATTCCGTGCCGTGCCCCTCCCCGTCAGGCGGTAGGACGGCCGCGCGCGCCGAAACCACACCGCGGGATGATGGTGGAATAGGCAGACACAGCAGACTTGTCCTCGACGAGCCGGCCGGGCGGAAACTCCGGCCGGGATGCGCTCAAAGTCGGTGAACTCGTCGCCAGCGAGCACGACAACGCCGAGCCAAGCACGGTCGCCGTCCGGGCGAACGTGAAGGTGTAGAGACTGGACGGGCGCGACCTACCGGCGTTCGACGAGAACGCCCATGGTCAAGGCACAGTCCGGACCACGAACGGGTTTCGCGCCGTCGGATTCGACGGCGCTGTACCCGGCGGCGAAAGCCGAAGTGGTGCGAAAATCTGCAGCCCGCAAGGGCGTCCGGGTTCGAGCCCCGGTCATCCCAGCAAACCGGGTCTTCGGTCAGCCTCCCCCTGCGTGCGCCGGAGGGAAGATCCGCTCAACCTCGGCGTTCCAGGCGGCGTCCATCTGCACCGGAGTGATCGCCCGAGAGTAATCGG
>DATJHK010000078.1:0-21925 GCA_035493875.1 Candidatus Limnocylindria bacterium | reverse complement strand
CCTCGACCGCGCGATGAGCTCACTCTACGGCGTCGGCATCAGCCGGATCGCGCTGACCGTCGCGCAGCACGGCGGACCCGACGCGATCCGCATCGCCCACGAGCGGCTCTCGCAGTGGGCCAACGGGAAGGGCTGCCGGGCCGGGATCGCCTATCTTGCGCTGTTCCGAGCGATCGTCGCCCGGCGCGAGGGACGCGACCCGACCGCACCGGCGCACGAGGCGGCACGGCGTTGCGCGGCGCTGGGCCTACGGCCGTACGAGGCGCTCGCCTACGAGCTTGCCGGGCGCCCGCGCGATGCGCTTGCGCTTTATCGCACGCTCGGCGACCTCGCCGACACCCGCCGGCTCGAAGCGCTTCTTTCCCCGGTGAATCGACGGGGGCGCGGACGCGATGAACTCACCGCGCGCGAACGCGAGATCGCGCAACTGATCGCCGAGGGAAAGTCCAACCGCGCGATCGCCGAGACGCTCGTGCTGAGCGAACGTACGGTGGAGACTCACGTCGCGTCGATCCTGCACAAGTTCGACGTCGGGAACCGCGCCGAACTCGCGGCCCGCGTCGCGCGCAGCGGCACCTGACTACGAGGGGCGTGCCAGATCCTCGGAGCCGAACTGCACCGAGATCAGGTACGTGCCGGAAACGGCCGCGCAATTCCGGACTTCGGGGACGTAGCGGCTCATCCGCGCGGTGGCGAGCGCCGCGCGGTCGAGCCAACCATTCCCGCTCGAGCTCGCAAGCACGGCAGACCGCAACGCACCCGTCGCGGTGAGGTCGATCCGCACCCGGCTCTCGCCCGTCGCCCGCTGCTCCCGTGCGATCGCGGGCATCTCGAAGTACGGGGTACCGGCGATCGCGGCGGCACGGTCGGAGACGCAGCCTCCCGCGACGCCGACGGTCGCCGGTGTAGCGGCAAGCGGGGTGATGTTGATCGTCGCTGCCTCCGCGGGAACGGCTGCCACGCAGAACGCCGACGCGGCGAGCGAGATGCTGAAGATGGAGCGGTGCAAAGCTTTCATGACGGTTCCTCCCTACGGCGAAAAATAGCGCCGGCGAGGCACCCGCCGCGTCCGGGGAACTACGCAACATCCCGCCCCGACGCCACGTAGACAAGGCCCGTCAAGTACCGGCCGTTCTCCTATGTCATGCTGAACCTGTTGTCATGCCGAGCCTGTCGAAGCATGGGCCACCATCGCGCCACCCGCCTCGACGTGCTCAGCACGAGGCGCGCATTGCGTGTTGCGCTCAAATGGCGCATACTTAGGGTCCAGATGGCACAGGACCTCAAAGACCTCGTGACGATCCTGGGCGGCGAGGCGACGCTCGGTCCCCGCACGATCCGGAGCGACCGCGACCTTGACACGCTGATCCACGAGGGCATTCCGGTGGCCGCGCTCGACCATACCATCGCCGCCCTCGTCGCGACGCAGCGCGCGATCCTCGACGGGCTCGGGATCGCGCGAAGCACGGTCCGCCGGCGTAAAGGCGGGCAGGCGCAGCGTCTCGACCTCGTCGAGTCTGAGCGGACGGTTCGCCTCGGCCGCATCGCCGCGCTCGGCAACGAAGCGCTCGGATCAACGGCCGCCGTCGGACGCTGGCTGCAACAGCCGAACCGCGCCCTCGGCGGTGTCGAACCGATCTCGCTGCTGCAGACCGACGTCGGAGCACGCGAAGTCGAAGCCGTCCTCACGCGCGCGCTGCTCGGCGGCTACAGCTAACACGTCGCGTTGCAGATCTACCGCATCGCGTATCGCAAGTATGCGGCGACCCCTCTCGACGGAGAGGGGTCTTTTCAGGTCGGCGGCCGCTGGTCGAGTCCGCGGACGCGCATGGCGTACACGTCGACGACGGCGACCCTCGCGATGCTCGAGTTCCTCGCCCACGTCGACAGCAGGTCCTTCGATCCCGTGTCACCTCCGGCGCTGGTCGTCGTGACCGCCGAAATCGACCCGGCCGACGTCATGCCGTTCGCAGCGCTACGCGTCGCGCTGCCCGAGGATTGGCGCAACGTGCCTGCGCCAGCCGAGATTGGCGCGATCGGCGATGCCTGGATCGCGTCCGCATCGCCGCTCGGGCTCGCTGTTCCGTCCGCGATCCTTCCCGACGTTCTGCCCGAGCGCAACGTGCTCATCAATCCGCTGCACCCGCGTTTTAGCACGATCACCTGGCGAGATGACGAGTTCGCTTACGACCTGCGCCTGCTGATTTAGCACGCGCCGCCGTCGATGACGTCGCATAGCCGGCGAGCCGACCGGAGCGTGTTCAATGCCAATCCAGCCGACGGTCGGCGCCCAAACGCGGCGCACAAGCTCTCCCACCGCACAACTTCCGGGTCGTTATTGTGACTTTCCCTGGAATACCACAATACCGACGCGTGCCGGCGCAGAGCCGACGCGGCCCGCCGAGACCGGCCTGCGTCCCTTGGTCGGCGGCCAGTCATGCAAGGTCGCATTCACTCGGCGTGCACATCGAATGGGTACACGTCTAGGGATGCAAGCGGAACGGCTGCTGGGAGACCGGTATCGGCTGGACCACATCGCAGGCCACGGCGCGATGGCGACCGTGTTCTCGGCCCACGACACGGTCCTGAAGAGGACGGTAGCGATCAAGCTCTTCGGCCGCCGTCACGACGAGACGGGATTGCTGCATGAGCGTTTCCACCGCGAAGCCCTGGTCGAGGCCCGCGTCGTCCATCCCAACGTCGTCACCGTCCACGACATCGGCGAGCACGAGGACGGCCGCCCCTACATCGTCATGGACTTCGTTGCGGGCCGCTCCCTTGCCGAGATCCTCGCGGACGGCCCCGTCGCCGCCGAACGGACCGCGGTCATCGGCATTGGGATCGCGCGCGCCCTGGCCGCCGCGCACGCCGAAGGGATCATCCACCGCGACGTCAAGCCGGCCAACATCCTGATCGACCACCAGGGGATCCCGCACCTGACCGACTTCGGCCTGGCCCGCGCCCGCGGGATCGGCCGTCGCGAACCGACCCTGCCTGGTACCGTGGTCGGCTCGGTTGACTATGTCGCCCCCGAACAGGCCTGCCGCGGCGCCGCCACCCCGGCCTGTGACCTCTACGCCCTGGGCGCCGTCCTCCACCACATGCTCGCCGGCGGCCCGCCCTTCGGCACGCACGGCGCCGCCGGAGCGATTCACGACGTCGAGCGCCGCGCGGAAGAAGATCCCCCGCCGCTCCACGACGTCGACGAGCAGCTCGCCGCTCTCGTCCGGGCGCTGCTGGCCCCGCATCCGGCAGATCGTCCGGCGACCGCCGCCGAGGTTGCGGAGCGGCTCCTGGACGTCGCGGCGCGCCTGCGCGTCGAGCGCAACACCGGCGACGTCCCGCCGCCCAACGCCACCCCGCTGCCGGCGTCACACTGGCCCCTCGAGGAGCACCCTCTCTAAAGTCTGAGACCCTCTCCTCCGATCATCTGAGGGAAGCGGCTGGACGACCCTCGCACGGTCGGGGCCGCTCGTGGGTCCCGACCGACTGACGGACCCGCGTTCACCGCCGTCGGTTCTCCGGGGGCGGCATCCGTGCGGAGGGGTTTTTTACTTTGGTCCGTGGTCTGTACACGGCGGCGTCCGGATCGCTGGTCGCGCAATCGGCGGTAGACACGATCGCGAACAACCTCGCGAACGTGAACACCGCGGGGTTCAAGCGCACCCTGCTCCAGGTCCAGTCGCAACCGCTCCGCGACATCTACCGCATCCAGACCGATCCCGGTCAGGCTCCCGGCGCGCCCGGCGTCGCCGCGATGCAACTCGTCGGTCAGCTCGGCAGCGGCGCGCAGGTCTACGACACCCCCGCCGACTTCGAGCAAGGCCCGATCGCCGCGACCGGCAACGATCTGGACGTCGCGCTCTCCGGCCCGGGGTTCTTCACGATCCGCGACGGCAACAACGGGATCAGCTACACCCGCGACGGCTCGTTCGAGCGCGACGCGCAGGGCTACCTCACCGCGCAGAACGGCGATCGCGTGATGGGGACCAACAACGCGCCGATCCAGCTGCCGCCGACCGGGCAGGTCAACATCGATCGCACCGGCGCCGTCACCGTCGCCGGACAACAAGTCGGTCAGCTCAACATCGTCGAGTTCCAGAACGCCGTCGCGCTGCGCCCGCAGGGCTCGGACCGCTACGTCGACACCGGCAACGCGAACCCGCGCGCCGCGACCAACACGAGCACGCTGCAAGGGTCCGTCGAGAAGAGCAACGCCGACGTGATCAGCTCGATGGTCGGCCTCATCACCAACGAGCGCTGGTTCGAGGCGAACCAGCAGGTGATCACCAGCGAAGACAACCTCACGGGCCAGGCCGTCCAGACCGTCGGCCGGACGAACGCGAACTAGGAGTATCCGGACCATGATGCGAGCGCTCTATACGGCTGCGACGGGGATGGCCGCGCAGCAGTACAACATCGACACGATCTCCAACAACCTCGCGAACGTCAACTCGACCGGGTTCAAAGAGAACGAGGCGCGCTTCCAGGATCTGATCTATCAGACCCTGCGCGCTCCGGGCGCACCGGTCGGGCCGTCCGTTGTTCCGGTCGGCCAGGACGTCGGGCTCGGCGTCAAGGTCGGCGCGTCGGAGAAGACCTTCACGCAAGGGACGCTGCAGCAGACCGACAACTCGCTCGACGTGGCGATCGAGGGCGACGGGTTCTTCCAGCTCACCCTCCCCGACGGCACCGCGGCGTACACGCGCGACGGCTCGTTCAAGCGCGACCCGAACGGCGCGCTCGTCAGCGCCGACGGCTATTTCCTCTCGCCGCAGATCACCGTCCCGCAGAACGCGATGTCGGTCCAGATCGGGACTGACGGCACGGTCACCGCGCAGATCCCCGGCCAGCAGGCGCCGCAGCAGCTCGGACAGATCCAGCTCGTGCGCTTCACGAACAACGCCGGCCTCGCGCCGCTCGGTCAGAACAACTTTCAGCAGACGGCCTCGTCGGGCGCGCCGACGCTCTCGCAGCCCGGGCTCAACGGCGCCGGCACGCTCCAGAGCGGCTGGCTCGAAGGCAGCAACGTCTCGGTCGTCAACGAGATGGTCAACATGATCACCGCGCAGCGCGCCTACGAGGCCAACTCGAAGGCGATCTCGACCGCCGACACGATGCTCTCCGACGCGGTTCAGATGAAGGCGGGTTAGTCTCGATGTTCCGCCGCGCGCTCGCGCTCCTCGCCTCGCTGACGATCCTCGGCCTCCCGCTCGCCGCGCGCGCGCAGGAGGCCCAGACGGTCGCGGGCGCGCGCGTCGCGGCGGTCGCCGACCCGATCGCGAAGGGCCTCGTGCAAGGCCCGGATCGCTCGATCGCGCCGGCGTTCCAGGTGATGGATCAGGTCGTTCCGGCCGGCAGCGTCACGGTGACCGCGGCCGGCTCGCCGTTCGTCAGCTCGCGCTACGTCGGCGTTCCGGTCGGGATCCGCGTCGACGGTAAGCTGGTGCGCACGCTCGTCGCCGGCTACCGCATCACGACCTACGTGCACACCGCAGCGGCGGCGCGCGACCTGCCTCCGAACACCGTGCTCGCGCCCGAAGATCTCACGATCGCGCGCGTCGCCGACAACGGCCGCCCCGTCGTCGGGATCGACGTGCTCGTCGGCCGCAAGCTGCGCGCCGCGACCGCGAAGGGCGCCGTCGTCTACGTCGAGCAGACCGTCCCCGACGACGTCGTCAAGCCGGGGCAGCCCGCGCTGCTGGTGATCCATTCCGGCGACGTCGCGCTCGCCGCCGACGTCGTCGCGCGCACGGGCGGCGCGATGGGCGACGTCGTCACCGTGTTCAACCCGCAGACGCAGAAAGCGCTCGCGGGGGTCGTCACCGGACCGAACCGCGTCGAGATCACGCTTCCGGGAGGGGCTCGCTGATGCACCGTTCGCTGCTCACGCTCGCGCTGGTCGCCGCGGTCGCCGCTCCGGCCGCCGCCGACACGCTCTACCAGTCCGCGCCGCCGCCGGCGGGACCGGGGCATCCGATCAAGCTGGGCCCCGACCACCGCGCGCAGCAAGTCGGCGATCTCGTGCAGATCAACTTCAACTTCAACGTGACGAGCGCGAGCCAAAACGCCTCGAGCACGAACAACAACTACGCCGTGACCGGCGGCGGCGGGAGCGGTCTGTTCGGCCTGCCGCTCCTGCGGCTCAACTCGGGACTCGCCTCGACGCGCCAGTCCTCGCAGACGCAATCCGACGTCGGCTCGAACTCGTTCATCACCTCGATGCAGGCGACGGTCACCGACGTGCTTCCCTCGGGCGCTTTGCGCGTCGCGGGGGATCAAGAGCTGATCGTCGATGGGCAGAAGCAGACGCTGCACATCACGGGCCTGGTTCGTCCCGAGGACATCGACCAAACCGACACCATTCTTTCGACGCGCGTCGCCGACGTGCACGCGAACTTCGACGGCAAGTACTCCGAGGCCAAGCACCCGGGGATCTTGCAGAAGATCGTGAGCTGGCTGTTCTGATGCGCATCACGCACGGCGCGCTGGCGCTGGCCTTGCTGCTCCTCGCCGGCACGGTGCTTCCGCTGCGTGTGACGGCGCAGGACGTGCGGCTCAAGGACGTCGCGCGGGTCCAGGGCGTCACCGCGAACCAACTCGTCGGCTACGGGATCGTCACCGGGCTCAATCAGACCGGCGACACGACGACGGTCGCGTTCACCTCGCAGACGATCCAGAACATCCTGCAGACGTTCGGGCTCACCGTCACCTCGCAGGCCGTGCGCACGCGCGACGTCGCGGCGGTGATCGTCACCGCCTCGCTGCCGCCGTTCGCGCACTCCGGCGACAACGTCGACGTCACGGTCTCATCGCTCGGCGACGCGACGAGCTTGCAGGGCGGGACGCTCGTGATGACGGAGCTGCGCGCCGCGAACAATCTGGTCTACGCGACGGCGCAAGGGCCGATCTCGGTCGGCGGCTTCACCGCGGCCAACAACACGAACGGCCCCAACAGCGTCACGGTCAACCACGTCACCGCCGGGCGCGTCCCGCAGGGCGCCGTCATCGCGCGCGACATGGTGACGAACCTGCAGCAGGACAACGCCGGCTTCTCGTACGTGCTGACCTCGCCGGATTTCAACACCTCCTCGCGCGTCGCCGCCGTGCTCAACGCGCACTTCGGCTACGGGACCGCGCACCCGGTCGACGCCGAGACGATCCGCGTCAACTATCCCAAGCGCTACCTCGGCGATCCGGTCGATTTTCTCGCCGAGGCGGGAGATCTCGCGCTCAACGCCGACCAGGTCGCGCGGGTCGTGGTGAACGAGCGGACCGGGACGGTCGTGATGGGCGGGAACATCACCCTCGCGCCCTGCGCGATCGCGCACGGCAACCTCTCGATCACGATCGCCTCGAACAACCAGGTCGTCCAGCCGCCGTCGTTCACCCGCGGTGCGCAGCCGGCGACGCAGTCGAACACGCAGATCACGACCACCGAGGGCAACCACAAGCTGCTCTACATCTCGGGGGCGGCGACGCTCGCTCAGGTCGTGCGCGCGCTCAACACGATCGGCGTCTCGCCGCGCGACCTGATCGCGATCGTGCAGTCGCTGCGCGAGGCGGGCTCGCTGCAGGCCGACGTGGAGATCATGTGATGGACCCGCTCTCGCCGACTCCGACCCCCGCGAGCGCGACCCCGCTGACCGCGACGCAGAAGCAGGCGCTCGGGAAGCTCCACGATGCGGCGGTCCAGATGGAATCGCTCTTCGTCGACATGATGTTCAAGGAGATGCGCAAGGCGACGCCTCAGGTCTCGTTGACCGGCCAGCCCTCGCAGGCGGAGCAGATGTTCGGCGAGATGCTCGACGAGAAGCGCTCGGAGCAGCTCGCGCAGTCCGGCTCGCTCGGGATCGCCAAGGTGATCGAGCAGCAGCTTCGCTCGGCGGTGCTGGGGTCGACTCCTGCCGTGCAGGCCGCCCCTGCACCGGCTCCTGCTTCCAAGGCGGACGAGCCGTGAGTCCGGCCATTTCCCTAAAGTCCTCCGGATGGGCCGACGATACGGCTTGTAGCAAGGAAGCGGTCCGGAAACGAGGCACCTGCACCCATGATCATCAGCCGTGCCGAAATCGCATCGGCGATCTCCGCCTACAAGACGGTGAAGCGCAAGTCCACCGTCACGACGGTGGTGTTCGATACGGGCGACCGGTACGACGGGTCGGACGCGGGCATCTCTTTGACCGGATTCGTCCAGAGCGTGGTCGCGGACCCGCTCTACCGGGCGGATCTGGTCGCCGACCTGCAGCGCCGGATCGCCGACGGACGGTACTTCGTGCCGAGCGAGGACATCGTCGAGAAGATGCTCGGTCGCCTCATCCTGGACTACACGGCCTCGAACTAGCTGCGCCGGTCGGCGGGGTGTGCCGATGAGCCAGTGGCAGAGCTTTGCAAAGCTCTTGGGCGAGGAGAACCGGCTGCTCGCGGAGTTGAACGCCGCCGCGCTCAAGCTGACCGAAGCCCTGGTCGCGAACGTCCCCGCGCAGATCGAGGCCGCCGAACGGCGCCTCGAGGCGCAGCGCGTGCTGCACGGAATCGCCTACGCGCAGCGGTACGCGATGCAGAAGAAGGGCTTCCGCGAGCTGACGCTACGTCAGGTCTGCGCGTACGCGCCGCCGACGCTGCGCCGCTGGATGTACGGAACGGTCCGTCAGATCGAGGTCCGCTGCATCGAGCTGCGCTTGACCGTCGCGAACAACAAGTCGCTGATCATCGCCGGTCTCGAGCGCATCGCGCGCACCGTCGCGCTCATCCAACGCGCCGGGACCGAACAGACCGGCACCTACCGACGCCGCGGCGTCATTCCTCCGCCTGAGGGCAGCGTGATCGTGAGTCGCAAAGCATGAGCTTCTTCGGACTGTCGCTGGCGGGCAGCGCGCTCGACGCGTATCAAGAAGCCGCCAACACCACCTCGAACAACATCGCCAACGTCAACACGCCCGGCGCCTCGCGCCAAGTCGTGAACCTGGTCGAGGCGCCGCCGATCACGGGCGCGCCCGGGTACCCGACGTACGGCAACCCGGGGACGCAGGGCGGCGGCGTCGACGTGCAGTCGATCACGCGCATTCATCAGAACTCGTACGATCAGCTCTTTCGCGGCGCGACGGCGAGCCAGAACTACTACACGGTCCAGCAGCAGCAGCTCTCGTCGGTGCAGTCGGCGTTCGCCGAACCCAACAACGGCGTCAACACGGCGTTCTCGGCGCTGCAGACCGCGTTCAACCAACTCGCCTCGGCGTCGGCCACCGACCAAACTGCGGGGACGTCGGCGCGCGGCGACGTCTTGAGCGCGGCACAGACGCTCGTCGCGCAGCTGAACTCGGTCGGCGGTGCGATCCAGAGCGCGAAGACGACCGCGGTGCAGCAGGCCGCCCAAGTCGTCTCGCAGGCGAACACGCTGATCGACCAGATCGCGACGCTCAACGGCCAGATCCGCGCCACGACCGCGGTGGGCGGCAACCCGAACACGTACGAGGACCAGCGCGACCAGGCGATCGACCAGCTCTCGCAGCTGATCCCGACGCAGACCTCGGTGCTGCCGAACGGCTCGACGCTCGTCTCCGTCGACGGTCAGGCGCTCGTCAACGACACGACCGCGTACCATCTCGCCGCGCCGGTCGTCTCGACCGACGCCTCGGGGAACCCGCAGCTCGTCGTCGGGATGGCGGACGACCCGAACCCGTCGAGCCCGAAGCCGGTTCAGCTCGGCACGGGCCAGCTCGGCGCGTACGTCGATCTGTACAACAACAACCTGTCGAGCTACGGGCAGCAGCTCGACAACTTCGCGAGCGCGGCGGCGAACGAGATCAACCGCGTGATGCAGGCCGGGTACGACGGGAACGGTCAGCCGGGGACGGCGCTGTTCCAGCCCTCCGTCGCGGGCCAAGCGATCACCGCGACCAACATCACGGTCGGAATCACGAACGCGGATCAAATCCCCGCCGCCCTCGCCTCGACGGCCGCCGGCGATCTGACGACCGCGGCGAACTCGACGAACAACACGATCGACACGTCGGCGTCGCTGTACGACACCACGACGGCGACCGGGAACCAGATGCTGAACAACCCGCCGTCGAGCGCGTTGTACGGCACGCTGACGGTCACGGTCGACGGGCAACCGCAGTCGTTTTCCTACAACATGGGCGCAGCGGTGCCTCCGGCGGCGGTCCCGACCAACGCCGGCACGATCGACCAGTTCATCAGCAGCTTCAACGCCGCGCAGCTCGGCGTGACCGCGTCGTTCGACAGCACCTCGCAGAAGATCGTGTTCGCGCGCGACCCGAACAACGAAGGCCTCGCGCTTCGCACCGCGCAGACACAGGCGAACGCGCCGACCACGCCCGACTTCACGATCTCCGACACCAACGCGCCGAACCCGCCGCCCGCGACGCCGCCGGCGGCCGGGACGGCCGCGACCTCGCTGCTCGAGACGCTCGGCGCCGGGCAGATCAACGGGATCGACCAGAACGCCTCGAACGCGGTCGGCACCGGCGACAACGCCAACGCCAATGCGGCGATCAAGGTGTTCTCGCAGAACTATGGGATCCCGGCGCTGCAGTACGCGAACACGACGGCCGCCGGACCGGGGGTCGTCACGGTGACCGGGACGCCGCCCTCGACGTTCGCGCAGATCAACGTCGGCCAGACGCTGACGCTGTTCGATCCGACGACGGGAAACCAGGAGAACGTCACGGTCTCCGCGGTCGACCACACGACGGGATCGATCACGTTCACCGCGACGAAGGCGTACACGGCCGGCTACTCGATCACGAGCGCGCAGACGCAGACCCTCGGCAACTACTACGGCAAGCTCGTCACGCAGCTCGGTACGGATACGTCGAACGCGACGACCGGCGTCAGCTCGCAGACGACGCTGGCGTCGAACATCGACGACGCGCGCCAGAGCGTCGACGGCATCAACCTCGACGAAGAGACGCAGAACCTGGTCAAGTACCAGAACGCGTACACCGCGGCGGCGAAGACCCTCAACGTGATCGAGCAGCTGCTGACGACCGCGGTCGGCCTGATCCCGAGCGCATAGGAGAGCACGGATGCGTATTGCCACCTCGTCGATCTACGCCCAGCAGGTCGCCGCGATCGACAACCAAGCCGCGCTGTACGCCAAGTACGCGGCCGACCTTTCGGGCGGGAAGATGCTCAACGCGCCGAGCGACGATCCGAGCGTGATCGCGCAGGATCTGCAGACGCACGTCGCCATCGACACCGAGACGCAGCAGTCGACGAACATCCAGGGCGCGGTCAACCAGCTCACGCAGACCGACAGCACGCTGAGCAGCCTCACTTCGCTGCTGCAGGGCGTCATCACGAACGCGCAGTCCGGCGCGAGCTCGACCAAGACGCTCGCCGAAACGCAGGACATCGGTGCGCAGGTCGACCAGGCGCTCCAGCAGGCGATCTCGCTCGCGAACACCCAGTACAACGGCCAGTACATCTTCGCCGGAACCACGAACAGCGCGAACCCGCCGATCGTCCCGCAGGGGAGCCCGATCAACGCCGTCGTGTTCAACGGCAACGAACAAGCCTCGGGTCAGCTCGTCTACAACAACACGAACTACGCGCTCTCGACGACGATGCAGGGTGCGTTCAACTACTCGACGCAGAGCGGCGCCTCCGACGCCGGGTCCACCGCCTCGCCGGACGTCTTCCAGGCGCTGATCAACCTGCGGAACACGCTCGACAACCAGACCGCCGTCGACACGAGCACGGCCGGGGTCAACCAGGCCGGGACGCCGGTCTACGGCACGACGACCCTCGGGACGGCCGGCGCGTTCGCGACCGCGCCGCAGTTGGACAACGGGGCCCCGCCGAGCTATTCGATCCAGATCAGCGGGACGGTCAACGGCGTCACCTCGACCAAAACGTACACCCTGACCGGCGCCGACGACCTCAACACGCTGGTCGGCGACATCAACGCCGACACCGCGACGACCGGGGTCACGGCGAACTTCGACCCGACGACCGAGAAGTTCACCCTCACGGGGAGCGGGAGCTTCACCGTCAACGACGTCCCGACGCCGGGCACGGGCGCGACGACCGCCGGTAACCTCACCCAGGTGCTCAACCTGCAGAGCACCACGAACTCCGGTCAGGTCGACTTCGTCGAGAACCTGACCGCGCAGGTCGGCGTGCTGAACAACCTGCTCAACGGGGTCCTCAGTGCCCGCGCCACGATCGGCGCGCGGATCCAGACCCTCTCCTCGATCGGCAGTCAACTCCAGAGCACGATTACCGATAACACCAACATAGAGTCGAGCTACGAGGACACGCCCACTGCGGAGTATGCGGCAAAGTCGTCGGCGGCGCAGACCGCGCTCGACGCCGCCTATCAAGTGACCAACAGCCTCGAGTCCAAGACGCTCATGGACTACATGACGAGCCTGTGAGCCGGAGATGATCGCCGTGACGGAGACGACCGTGGAGACCGCCGACCAGCAGATCACGATCGAGCTGCCCCGCTTCGGGACCTGCACCTACGCGGAGTCGGAGGTGCTGACGTTCCCCTGGGGGCTGCCCGGCTTCGCCTCCCTGCGCCGCTTCCTGGCTCTCAGCCTCGAGGGGCAGGAGCGCTTCGTCTGGCTCCAGAGCCTCGACGACGTCTCGGTCGCCCTGCCCGTCGCCGACCCCTGGCAGATCTTCCCCGACTACGCGCCCAAGCTGCCCGGCTACGCGACGACCTCGCTCGAGATCAACGCCCCCGAGGACTTCACGACGCTCTGCGTGATCGTCGTGACGAGCGAGGCCGTCGAGATGACGATGAACCTGCTCGCGCCGATCATCGTGAACCTCCGGACGCGCGTAGCTCGTCAGGTGACCTTGGAGACGGGCGGCTATTCGGTGCGCACGCCGATCCCGCGGAAGGCGACGCCTGCCCCGGCGGGAGCGTAAACCCCGATCGCGAAGCCCGGGCCCTTCCGTAATAGCCACGGAGGGCGTGTCCGGTGCTCGTACTCAGTCGAAAGCTCAACCAGGCGATCATGATCGGCGACGATGTCCGCATCGTCGTCGTCGCCGTCGATCGCGATACCGTCAAGCTCGGGATCGAAGCGCCGCGCACGATCCCCGTACACCGTTCCGAGGTGTACGAGGAGATCCAGCGCACGAATCGCGCCGCCGCCGGCGAGCCCGTCGAGAAGGCTCCCGAAGCGCCCGAACGCGTCCGCGTCGCGGACCTTGGCCGTTCGCGCCGCACGCCGCCGAAGCCCTAAAGTCGCGCATTCGCACGTCCGATATTTTTACATGGACGGGTCAGGATGGCCCGTGCCACACACGTGTGATCATGGAGGAGACACATGCCTGGAGTCGGTGGACTCTCTATCGCCAACAACCTGTTGGCGAATACCGCAAACCTCAATCTCAATAAGAACCAGGCCGCCCTCGGAACGCTGGTAACCCAGCTCTCCAGCGGTCTGCGCATCAACTCGGCCGCCGACGATCCGTCGGGTCTCGCGATCGCCGAGTCGCTGCAGTCGCAGGTCAACGGCTTCGACCAGGCCTCGCAGAACGTCCAGGACGCAACGAACGCCGCGCAGGTCGCGGAAGGCGCGCTCCAGACCACGACGGACATCCTGCAGCGTATCCGCACCCTCGCGGTCGAAGGCTCGTCGGACATCGTCTCGACCAGCGACCGCCAGAACCTGCAGTCGGAAGTCTCCCAGCTGCTGCTGGAAGTCAACCGCATCTCGCAGGACACGAACTTCAACGGCCAGGCGCTGCTCGACGGCTCGCACGCGGGCTTCCAGCAGGCGACCGACGCCGGCGCGGCGATCACGGCGAACGCTGACCTTGCGGCGGGCGGCACCCTGATCGGCGGCACGGCGGCGGCGGGCTCGGGCCTGTCGTTCTCGGCGACGAGCACGTCGATCCAGGACGGCACGATCGAAGTTCAGGTCGCGCAGATCAGCTCGAGCCAGCAGGCGGTCCTCGTCTCGTTCTACTCGAGCGGCAGCTCGTCGGCGTACCCGTCGGCCGGCGGTCAGCGCGTGAGCGTCCTGACGGTCGGTGCGGGCGGCGTCGTCGGCGGTACCGGTACGACCACGGTTGACGGCGTCACCATCACCTTCGGTACGGTCGGCACCCTCGACGTCGGCGTCACGTCATACGTCAAGGTCAGCCAGTTCGTCTCGGCGGCCTCGAACCCGAACTCCCCGGCGTTCAACTTCCAGTCGGGCGCCTCGGAAGGCGACACGATCCAGGTCGGCTTCGCGGCCACCTCGACGTCGGCGCTGCGCATCTCGAACGTCAACCTCGTCGGCAACGGCCAGTTCGCCTCGCTGGCGTCGGAAGACGCGATCGGTCAGATCGACAACGCCCTGCAGACGCTGCTCTCGCAGCGCGCGCAGCTCGGCGCGACGATCGTCCGTCTGCAGGAAGACCAGACCAACGACAACACGGCCTCGGTCAACCTCCAGGCGTCGGAGTCGGCGATCCGCGACCTCAGCATCGGTTCGGCGACGACCCAGTACACGAAGACCCAGATCCTCGTGCAGGTCGGCACCTCGATCCTGAGCCAGGCGAACTCGAACGCGCAGTCGGTCCTCTCGCTCTTCCGCTAGAGACCAGCTCGCAAGAGAAGGAAGGGGGCCCGCTCCGGCGGGTCCCTTTTTCTTTTCCCGCGCGGTTCCTCAAGGGCCGGTCGCCGCCGTCCGATACCGGTACGGAGGGGTTCCGCATGCCGTTAGAGATCGTCGACGAGTACCGGATGAGCGCGTTCGCACAGCAGCAGACCGGCTTGCTGTTCAACTTGCCCGTCCCTCCGCCCGAGCGCGAGCAGCTCCCGGCGGGCGTGAGCCTTTGCATGATCCTCAAGAACGAGGAGCGCTTTCTCGCGGCGTGTCTGGCGAGCGTGAAGGACTGCGTCGACGAGATCAACGTCGTCGACACCGGCTCGACGGACCGCACGGTGGAGATCGCGCTCGCGCACGGCGCGAACGTGATCCATCGCGAGTGGCGCAACGATTTCGGTTGGGCGCGCAACGAGGCGATCGCGATGGCGACGCGCCGCTGGATCCTCGTGCTCGACGCCGACGAGGAGCTGACGCCCGAATCCGTCCCGTTGCTCCGCGCGCTGCGCACGACCCCGGCCGACGTGACGACGGTGAATCTCGGGATCTTCAACATCGTCGACGACGAGTCCGGGAACGCCTCGGTGACGCACTTCCTGCCGCGCATCTTCCCGAACACGCCGCGGCTGCGCTACGTCAACGTGATCCACGAGAACCTCGCGCTCGACGACCAAGCGCGCGACGTCGTCTCGGTGATGTCGCCGATCCGCATCGTCCACAAGGGCTACACGAGCGCGATGCTCGTGGACCGCAACAAGACCGAGCGCAATCGGCCGCTGCTCGAGCGTGCGATCCGAGAAGCCGGCGACGACGACTTCTCCTGGTTCAACTACGGCGTCGGCGCGATCGGGATGGGCGACTACGCCGGCGGCGCCGCGGCGCTCGAGAAGATGTTCGAGGTCGCGCGGGGGCTGCGCACCTTCCACGCCGTCGGCTACTTCATGCTCGCGACCGCGCAAGGCGAATCGCTGCGCGACGTCGAGCGCGGCCTCGCGACGATCGAGCGCGGGCTCGCGGAGTTCCCCGATCACGGCAACCTCGTCTTCACGCACGGCTACCTGCTCTCGCTCGCCGGACGTTTCGACGAAGCGCGCGCGGAGTACGAGCGCGCCGCGGGGATGCGCATGGAGCGCGAGCACGGCTTCATGGTCGACGACGAGATCTTCCTGTGGAAGGCGTACTTCAACCTCGCCTCCACCTTCCTCAAAGAGAACCGCCCGGTCGAAGCGATCCCGTGGCTCGAACGTGCGGTGACGAACAAGCCCGACGCCGACTTCCTGCGGCTCGCATTGGCGCGAACGTACGAACGTGCCGGCCGCGCGTTCGACGCCGAGCGGATCTATCGCGAGATGCGCGAGCAGAACCGCCCGAACGCGTTCGTCAACTACGTCAACTTCCTGTTCCGCCGGCGGCGCTTCACGCAAGCCTTTGAGTTGGTGGAGCGCGAAGGCGCTGCGATCCCGCCGCAGGATCTGGCGACGTTGTGCTTCGCGGCGGCGGTGTGCGTGCGCGACGAGCGGCTGGGCGATCCCGAGCCGCATGCGCTACGCGCGCTCGCGGCGGCGCCGGGATTCGGCCAAGCGCTGACGTTCCTGGACGAATGGTACGCGGCGCGCGGCGAGACGGAGAAGCGCACGCGTCTACGGCGTGACGAGCTCGACGCGCCGCTCGCCGTGCCGGCCGATTACGCACGCCGCTCGTACCGCCAGCTGGAGGAAGGGGTGCTGGAACAGGCGCTGGCGACTGCCGAATTGGGGCTCGAACAGGCGCCGAACGACACGATGCTGCGGTACAACGCCGCGCTCGCGGCGGCACGTCTCGGCCGCGACGACATCGCACGCGATCATCTGCTCGGCGTGCGGATCGGCGACGCGGTCGGTCCGGCCGCCGTCGTGCTGCACGCCGAGATCGAGCAGCGGGCCGGCGATCTCGACGCCGCGCTCGTCGCGTTCGAACGCGCGGCGACGCTGCCGCAGCGTGACGACCCGCGTCTGCGCGCGGCGGCGGTCGCGTTCGCGACCTCGCTCATGCAAGCGGGAAGGCTCGCGGACGCCGGTCGCGTCGCCGCCGCGGTCCTCGGCGGCGCGTGACGTTCACCCTGATCGTCGCGCCCGGGACGGACCCGGGCCCAGCTCGCGCGCACGCGGCGCGGATCGTCGTCGCCGACGGTCCGCAGGGGCTCGCGGAAGCGGCGCGTGCCTGCCCCGACCCGTTCGTGCTGCTCCTCGCGCGTGACGCCGTCCCGTTCGGCGACGCATTCGGCGGCGTGCGCGCCGCCTTGCATGACGACTTGGGCGTCCTGGGGGGCGCGCAGCACGCCGGCGGGATGCGCCGCTTCGGCTGGATGCTCGGCCCCGCGCCGTGCGCTCCGCTTCCGTTCGAGCTGGTCGCGGTCGAGGCGCCGAGCGCCGAGCGCGGCGTCGACGCGTTCGTGCGCGGGCCGCTCGACGTCGTCGTGCCGGGGATGGTGCTGGTCCGGCGCGAGCTGCTCGCCGATGCGCTGCCGGACGATCCCGTCGCGGCCGTGCTCACGCTGAGCGGGCGTGCACGCGAAGCGGGCTGGGACGTCGTCTGCCGTCCGTCGTTCGCGTTCACCGCGCCGCCGTGCGCGGACGACCGCGGGCGCGCCGCGGCGCTGCGCGCCGTTGCCGGCGCGTATCCGGAGCTGCGCGGGGCGCATCGTACGACGGCCGCGACGCGCCGCGTCGGGATCGACCGTGAGACCCCCGTCTTCGGCGGTTCCCCGCTGCGCGTGCGGCGGCGGATCCCGCCGACGACCGCGCTCGTGGACGGTGCGGAGGCGGCCGCCGCGGCGCGCGCGCTGCGCGGCCGATCCGACGCCATCGTCGCCGCACGCGCGGTCGAGGACGCCGCTGCGGCGCTGCGAGCGGAGATGCGCGTGCGCGGTGACCGCTACGTCTTGATCGCCGACGCGGGCGCCCTCCCCGACGCCGCGGCGTTCGACGCGATGGTGGAGCAACTGGAGTCCGCCGCGCACGTCGCGCTCGTCGTTCCGAACGGCGTCGGCGCAGGCTGCGCGTTGATCGCGGTCGGTCGCTTTCCGCAGCACGTCGTCGCCCACGGAGAGACGCTCACGCAGGGGTTGGCGAGTCTCGTCGACGCCGCCGCCGCGTTGCGCCGCGGCGTTCGCCCGGCGAGCGCTGCCGCGCAACGCGACGCCGCGACACCGGCGCCGCGCAAGGCGAGCCTGATCTTCCTCGCCGGCTCGCGCCCGGCGGTGACGAAGCTCAGCTTCGACGCCGCGCTCGTCTCCACGCGACCCGGCGACGAGCTCGTCGCCGTCTGCGCGGCCGGAGCCGATACGACGGCGCGGACCTTCGATGCGTTCGCCGACGTGCGCGTCGAGCTGGACGAGGTCGATCCGCTGCTCACCGCCGGTGCGAACCGCGCGATCGCCGCGGCGCGCAACGAGCTGATCGTCGTGCTCGCCGACGACCTCGTCGTCGCGCCGGGCTGGCTCGACGCGATCCGCGCGGCGTTCGCGCGCGTCCCACTGCTCGGTGCGGCGCTCCCGTGCGTCCCGGGTGCGCCGGGAGAAGAAGGCTTGCACGACATCGCGTACGCCGACTTGAGCACGATGCGCACGTTCGCACAGCGCCGCGCCGTCGCATGCGCGCGCGAGGCACAGCCGATCGACGATGCGGGCACCCCGGCGATCGCCGTCGCGCGCGAAGCGTTCGAGCAGGTCGGCGGGATCGATCCGCGGCTCGGACCGACGCGGCGCGGGATCGCCGAGCTGGTGCTGCGGCTGCGCTGCGCCGGGTACGAGGTCGTCCGCTGCGACGACGCGTTCGCGCATCGGCTCGACGCCGCGCAATCGGGGAACGCCGCTGCCGCCTCGCTGAACGCGCCGGGCGCCCCGGACGCCGCAGCGCGGGCCGCCGCGATCGCCGCCGGCTTCGATCCGGCGCGCCGCGTCCCGTTCGTCCCGCTGCGGGTCGCGCGCGAACGCGTCACGCGAACGACCGTCGTCGTCCTTCCCGTCGCCGACGCCGTCGAACTGGAACGCGCCGCTGCGTTCCTGAGCGCCGCCGCCGCGCAGTTCGATGCCGGCGCGGCGATTCGCCTCGACGTCGTGCTGGACGGCCCGATCGCGACGAGCGACGTCGTCGCGCGGATTCGTGCGATCCTCGCCGAGTGCGGGCGTCCCCTCGACGATACGGTCGCGGTGCGCGTCGAACGCACCGCCGATCTGAGCGCGTGGGCCGCGGCGCTCGGCGCGGACCTGCGGGTGCTCTTTGCGGCGTCGCACGGGCGTCCGGCGTTCACCGCGATGCCGACCGTCGCGGCGCACGCGCTCGGCGAGCTGTTCCGTCCGGCGGTCGCGCGATGAGAACGCACCGTACGCATCAGATCATCGCACCGTGGAGCACGGGGGCGCCGGTCCTCGATCCGCAGCGACTCGCGGTGCTGCGCGTCGAGCCCGTCTCGCGCCAACGCAAGTCTGCGCTGCTCCTCGACCTGTGTCTTGCGGACGGCGACGCGCTGACCGTGATTCCCGGCGTGCTGGTCGAGCCGGCGCTGGTCGTCGGGCGCGAGCGGGATCCGCTCGTCTGGCCGCACGGCACCCCCGGCGATGACGCGTTTCTCGCCGCGCTCGCCGAGCGCGTACTCCCGCACCTCGAACGGCTCGTCCTCTCCGGCGAGCGCATCGAAGAGCACGTCGTCACGTACGCCGATGCTCCGGCGTTCTTCGCGGCGCGCGGCGCGGGCGCGCTCGGCGCGGCGCCGCTGCGCGACGCGCTCGTCCAATTGGCGCCGTATCGCTACGCAACGCGCTTCGCGCGCGCGCGCCGCGTGCGGCTCGATGCCGCGCACGCCGTCGGCGGATGGGCGCTGCTGCGCGAGCGCGGAACCGTCGGCGTCGCCGCCGCGCGCCGCGACCCCGCCCTGTGCGCGTGGTACGGGACGCCGCCGGAGCCGCCCGCGAACGCCGAGGTCGCGATCGTCGCGCGCGATGGCGAGCCGCCGGAACCGGAAGCGATCGTCGTCCGCCTCGACGTCGACGGACCGGGACGCGTCGACGTCGTCGATCCGTTCCCGCTCGACGTGGCGATCACGTTCGACCCGCGTGAGGGCCCGGTCGCGGGGTGGTTCCGCGTGGAGCGCGCGCCCGAGCCGCGTCTTCGCGCCGGAACGGCGGCCCAGGCGCGGCCCGTCGGCGGCTCCGCCGGCCGCATCGCGCTGATTCTCGGCCGCGAAGACGGGCTCGCCCGGCCGTCCGCCGACACGGACGAGGCGCTGGCGCTCGCGGCGGCGCTGCGCGCCGAGGGCTTCGCGGCGGATCTCGTGGCCGCGGCGGAGGAGCTCGCCGGCGCCGACCTGATCCACCTAATCGGGACGCGTGAGGGGCGGTTCGCGCGGGAGATCGTCGAGCGCGGACGTGCCGCAGGCATCCCCGTCGCCGTGCACGCGCACTACGAGGACGCGCGGGCCGGCGGCTGGTGGGGCGTCGGCGCGGCGCGGTTCTGCTTCGAGTACGGCTCCGACGAGCGCGACGTCGCGCGCTACACCGATTTGCTCGCGCGGCGCGCGCTCGTCCTCGACGGGATCACGGCGCAGGGACCCTATGCCCCCGCGGAGGCGGCGCCGGACGGCGCAGCGGCTGCGTTGCGCGACGCCGCGGTGGTCTATGCGTCCTCGGCACTCGAGGAGGAGGCGATCCGGCGGCTGGGCCGTCGCGGGCCGATCGTCGTCGTCCCGCCGCTCGCGTCGCGCCCCTTCGCTCCCGGAGCGATCGGCGCGCGCACCGGCCCGGACCCGTTCGTGCTCGTCCACGCGCCGATCGGCCCGGAGCACAATCAGCTCCTGGTCGCGCGCGCCTGCGCCGAGGCGACGGTCCCGCTCGTCTGCGCCGGCCCGGTCGTCGACGCATCGTACCTCGAACGCGTGCGCGAGTTCGGCGGCCCGGACCTGACCGTGCTGCCCGAGCCGAGCGCGGAAGAGGCGGCCGCGTTGCGTGCCGCGGCCGCCGTCGTGGTCGACGCCGCGTGGGTCGGCGAGGGCGGGGCACGCCTCGCCGCGGCGGCGCTCGCCGGCGCCAGGCTCGCGATCGCGGATCGCCGCCCGTACGGGGTCCCGGGGGCGGCGCGCTTCGACCCGGGCGATCTCGTGGCGATGACGCGCGCGATCGGCGAGGCGTGGGACGCGGCGCTGCGCGGGGGAAGCGTCATCGAGCAAGCGGCCGAGATCGAGCCGTCCGCCGTCGTGCGGGCGATCGTCCGGGGCTACGCCGCGCTCGCCGCGCCGGTCCCCTAAACCGCCGCGGCGCCGCAGCCGATACCCTGACCAGGAGGGACACGCCACGAACATGGACGTTCAGACGATCGACCCCGCGACCCAGACGATGGGCGCACCCGCAGCCGGTTCCACGGACCAGACCGCATCGACGCAGGCCGGCGCGGTACGCGGCTTGCAGACGCCGGTGCCCGTCGAGGACGCGACGCTGCACAAAGCGCTCTCGCAGCTCGCGGGGCAAGGCGCAAATGTCTCCGTGTCGTTCCGCGTCGTCCACCATCCCAACGAGATCGTGACGGTCTTCCGCAACGCGGATACCGGTGAGGAGATCGTGCAATTTCCGCCCGAGACGATGATTTTGATGGCGCAGTTCTTCGACAAGCTCGCCGGCGCCGTGCTGGATCGGACCGCCTGAGATGAGCGGCGTCTCGTCGGCGAGCTCGGACTCCGCCGACTCGGTAACATACGGGACTAACGTCCCGCCGGTCACCTTTCCGGGGATCGCCTCGGGGATCGACTACAATTCGATCATCAACAAGTACACGTCGATGACGATTGCGCAGACGACTCCGCTCAAGACCCAGGTCACGCAGCTCAACGCGCAAGAGACCGAGCTGCTGAAGATCCAGGATCTCGTTTCGAAGCTGCAGGATACCTTCGCCGCGATCACCGATCCCGCGAACTTCAACGCGTACTCGGCGACCTCGACCGATACGACGCTCGCGTCACCCTCCTCGATCGCGGGCCAAACCGCGATGCCGGGCTCGTACCAGATCCTAAGCACGCAGCTCGCGACCGCGACGCAGATCACGAACGATCCCGCCGCGAACGCGACCTCGATCGCGAACTACGGCGCGGCCGGCGAACCGGTCCTCACCAACGCCGGCACGTCGGTGACGCCGGACAACGGGACGGTCATCCCGGCGGGACAGACGACGCCCGAAGGTTCGATCACGATCGACGGCGTGACGACGACGTACAACGTCGGCACGGAGACGCTCTCGAGCATCATCGGCCGCATCAACGCCAACCTGGCCGGCAAAGCGACGCTCACGTACGACACGACGACCGGTGAGGCGAGCATCACG
>DATJHK010000077.1:0-22655 GCA_035493875.1 Candidatus Limnocylindria bacterium | reverse complement strand
GGCTTCGAGCGCCGCGTCGGCGAGGATCGTGACCTTGCCGGGGAGTGCCTGGAGAAAACCTTCGCTCAGCGCGAGTTGGAGGCGACGCGTCTCGGCGCCGCCGCTGCGCACGTTCGCGCGCAGCACGCCCGGACGCAGCGCCGTCAGGAACGGCGCGTGCGAAGGCAGGATCCCGACCTCGCCTTCGGTGCCGACGGCGATGACGAGCTCCGCCTCGCCGTCGAACTTGACGGCGAGCGGAGTGATCAGCGTAAACGGAACGGCGTTCATTCTAACGGCGCTCCGCCCGGCTCCGCGCCCCCACGCGTCGCGTGGGGCCCCCGGTCCGACCTCGCAACGGCGTGACGGTACGTGCGGGATGCTGCTGCGCTCGGTCCATGACCATCGTCGCTAGACCTTGACGCCCATCTGTTCGGCGGCCTGCTTCACTTCGTCGATGTCGCCGACGTAGAGGAACGCCTGCTCGGGGATGTGGTCGACCTTCCCGTCGAGGATCTCCTTGAACGAGCGGACCGTGTCCTCGATCTTGACGTACTTGCCGGAGCGTCCCGTGAACTGTTCGGCGACGAAGAACGGCTGCGAGAACAGACGCTGCATGCGGCGCGCACGGCCGACGGTGACCTTGTCTTCGTCGGAGAGCTCTTCGACGCCGAGGATCGCGATGATGTCCTGCAGGTCGCGGTAGCGCTGCAGCGTCTCCTGGACGCCGCGCGCGACGGCGTAGTGCTCCTCGCCGACGACCGCGGGGTCGAGGATGCGCGAGGAGGACGCGAGCGGGTCGACGGCCGGGTAGATCCCGAGCTCCGAGATCGGGCGCGAGAGCGCGGTCGTCGCGTCGAGGTGACCGAAGGTCGTCGCGACGGCGGGGTCGGTGTAGTCGTCGGCGGGGACGTAGACGGCCTGCACCGAGGTGATCGAGCCCTTCTGCGTCGAGGTGATGCGCTCTTCGATCTGCCCCATCTCGGTCGCGAGCGAGGGCTGATAGCCGACGGCCGACGGCATGCGGCCGAGCAGCGCGGAGACCTCCGAGCCGGCCTGCATGAAGCGGAAGATGTTGTCCATGAAGAGGAGCACGTCGGAGCCGAGCTCGTCGCGGAAGTACTCCGCCATCGTCACGCCGGTCTGCGCGATGCGGAAGCGCACGCCCGGGGGCTCGTCCATCTGGCCGAACACGAGCGTCGTCTGCGCGATGACGCCCGACTCTTTCATCTCGACCCACAGGTCGTTGCCCTCACGCGTGCGCTCGCCGACGCCGGTGAAGACCGAGAAGCCCTTGTGGACGGCCGCGATGTTGCGGATCAGCTCCTGGATGAGGACCGTCTTGCCGACCCCGGCGCCGCCGAAGAGACCGACCTTGCCGCCGCGGGTGTAGGGGGCCATCAGGTCGATGACCTTGATCCCGGTCTCGAAGATCTTCTGCGTCGGGTCCTGCTGCGCGAACGTCGGAGCGTCGCGGTGGATCGGCCACTGCGCGGCGGCCTTCACCGGCTCGGGCGAGTCGATCGCCTTGCCGAGCACGTTGAAGATGCGCCCGAGGGTGCCTTCGCCGACGGGGACGGTGATCGACGAGCCGGTGTTCGTGACGACGGCGCCGCGCACGAGACCGTCGGTCGAGCCCATCCCCAGGCACCGCACCTGGTTGTTGCCGAGCTCGCCCTGCACTTCGAGGACGAGATCGCGCTCGGCCATCGCCGTGCCCGAGAGCGTGATCCCCTCGCCGAGGTGCGCGCCCGCGCCGTTCCCGCCGGCGTGCGAGCCGCCGCCGATGTGGACGATCAGCGCGTCGTTGATCCTGGGGAGCGCCTCGCCGGGGAACTCGACGTCGACGACGTTGCCGAGAACCTGGACGACTTTTCCGGTCTTGAGGGAGGTAGCGGTGGCGGTCACTGGCGTGCTTCCTTTTTCGTTATCCGGCGAGGGCTTCGGCGCCGCCGACGATCTCCAGGATCTCCTTGGTGATCGCGGCCTGACGCGCTTTGTTCATCTCGACGGTGTTCTCGTCGATCAGTTTCTTGGCGTTGTCGGTGGCGTTGTTCATCGCGACGAGCTGCGCGGCGTAGAACGACGCGTTCGTCTCGAGCATCGCCGAGTAGAGGGTGAACTCGAGGTACTTCGGCAGCAGGCGGCCGAGCACGAACTCGGCGGACGGCTCGAACTCGACCGAACCCGCGGACTTCGGCTGCGAGGGGTCGCGCTCGGCGGTGATCGGCAGCAGCTGCCGCACCTCGGGCCGCTGCGTCATCATGTTGATGAACTTCGGCGCGATGAGCGTGAGCGAGCCGATCCGCCCTTCGGTGAAGTCGGTGGTGACGCGCTGCGCGAGCTCCTGCGCATTGGCGTACATGTCGCCTTGGGCGAGCGGCCAGAACTGCAGCGTCTCGCCGCGCTGGCGGCGCAGGGCGTTGCGGCTCTTGATCCCGACCGAGTACCAGGCCAGGTTGTCGTTCTCGCGCCCGTGGTTCTCCGCCATGCGGATGAGGTTGGCGTTGAACGAGCCGGCGAGGCCCTTGTCGGCGGTCATCAGGATGACGCCGCCGGGGGCGCCGGCGCGGCCCGGCTTCATGAACGGGTGATCGACCGAGCCGACGTTCGCGATCAGATCGCGCAGCATCGAGCCCATCGCGTCCGCGTAGGGACGCGACTGCTTCTGCAGCGCCTCGGCGCGGCGAATCTTCGCCGCGGCGACCTGCTTCATCGCCTTGGTGATCTGCTGCGTGTTCTTGAGCGACCGAATCCGGTCGCGCAGATCGCGAACGCTAGGCATGGTTGTTCTTAGAAGCCCTTGTTGAAGTCTTCGATCGCCGCGACGAGCTGCTTCTCGACGTCGTCGGAGAGCGCGTTCGTCTTGCGGATCGTGTCGGTGACCGCGGGATGGCGCTCGTGGACGAACCCGACGAAGCGGTGGACCCAGTCCTGCAGACGGTTGGTCGGGATCGCGTCGACGTAGCCGCGCGTCGCCGCGTAGAGGACGATGACCTGGTCTTCCATCAGCTGCGGGTCGAGCTGCTTCTGGACCAGGATCGCGGTCATCTTGTCGCCGCGGTTGAGCTGCGCTTGCGTCGCCTTGTCGAGGTCCGACGCCAGCTTCGCGAACGCCGCCAGCTCGCGGTACTGCGCGAGGTCGAGCTTCAGACGGCCGGCAACGGACTTCATCGCCTTGGTCTGCGCCGACGAGCCGACGCGCGAGACCGAGATGCCGACGTCGACGGCGGGCCGGATCCCCTGGAAGAACAACGCGCTCTGCAGGTAGATCTGGCCGTCGGTGATCGAGATGACGTTGGTCGGGATGTACGCCGAGACGTCGCCCGCCTGCGTCTCGATGATCGGCAGCGCGGTCATCGAGCCGCCGCCCTTCTCGTCGGAGAGCTTCGCGGCGCGTTCCAACAGGCGCGAGTGCAGGAAGAAGATGTCGCCCGGGTACGCTTCGCGGCCCGGCGGACGACGCAGCAGCAGCGAGACCTCGCGGTACGCCTGCGCGTGCTTCGTGAGGTCATCGTAGATGATGAGGACGTCTTTGCCCTCATACATGAAGTACTCGCCCATCGCACAGCCGGCGAACGGCGCGATCCACTTCAGCGACGCCGGCTCGGCGGCCGAGACGGTGACGATCGTCGTGTACTCCATCGCGCCGGCCTTCTCGAGCGTCTGCGCGAGGGCGGCGACGGTCGAGTTCTTCTGCCCGATCGCGACGTAGATGCAGATGACGTTCTGGCCGCGCTGGTTGAGGATCGTGTCGAGCGCGATCGCCGTCTTGCCGGTGCCGCGGTCGCCGATGATCAGCTCGCGCTGCCCCTTGCCGATCGGGATCAGCGCGTCGATCGCGCGGATACCGGTCTGCAGCGGCTGCTTGACGCTTTGGCGCTCGATGACGGTCGGCGCGGTGTTCTCGATCGTGCGGTACTGCTTGGTCGCGATCGGGCCCTTGCCGTCGACCGGCTGGCCGAGCGGGTTCACCACGCGTCCGAGCAGCGCGTCACCGACCGGCACCGAGGCGATGCGGCCGGTGCGGCGCACCTGGTCGCCTTCCTTGATGTCGGTGTCCGGTCCCATGATCGCGACGCCGACGCTGTCCTCTTCGAGGTTGAGGACGATCCCGTTGACGCCGTTCGGGAACTCGACGAGCTCCGACGCCTCGGCGTTGTCCAGGCCGTAGATGCGCGCGATGTTGTCGCCGACCTCGATGACGGTGCCGATCTCGGCTTCCTTCGTCCCCGTCGCGTAGGTCGCGATGCGCTGTTTGATGATTCCGGCGATCTCGTCGGCGTTGATCATGGCAGACTTTCTCGGCTCAGTTGGTGCTCAGAAGGCGGGCGATGTCGTCGAGGCGACCGGCGACCGTCCCGTCGACGCGCTTGTCGCCCATCGTGATGCGGACGCCGCCGATCAGGCTCGGGTCGACGGCCTGGCTGACGTCGAAGGTGGTGCGGTAGGCCTGGGAGAGCCGCGCGACGATGGTGTCGAGCTCGTCCTTGGGCAACTCGTGGGCGCTCGTCACGCGCAGCGTTTGCGCGCCGCGCGCCGCGCGCTCGAGGATGTCGAATTGGGTGACGATCTCCTCGACCAGCGCCTCACGGCGCTTGCGGATCAACAGGAGGATCGCGTGCAGCGCGATCGGGTCGAGCTGCGAGAAGGCGTCGGAGACGATCTGCTCCTTCTCCTTACGGTCGACCACCGGGCTGCGGAAAAACCGCCGCACCTGATCGTCGGCCTGCAAGGCCGCGGTGAACGTGTGCAGGTCGTGCTGTACCCCGCTCACGCGCTCGCTCTCACCGGCGAGCTGGAAGATCGCGGTCGCATACCGGCGGGCCAGGGTTTCGTTCGGCACGTCAGCCCCTCCCTCGGGTCAAGTCGTCGAGCGTCGCTTCGACCAGGCGCGTCTCGGTCGCCGCGTCGACGCGGCGCGCCGCCTCGCCGCGCGCTTTGACGAGCGCCTTCTCGATCATCTCGATGCGCAAGCGATCGCGCGCCGCCAGGCGCGCGCGCTCGAGCTCGCCCTGGGCGTTCTGGATGAGCCGCTCGCCCTCGTGCCGCGCGTCGGCCAGGAGCTTCTCGCGCTCACGGTTCTCGGCGACGGCGACGCGCGCGCGGATCTCCACCGCGTCCTCGTCGGCGCGCGTGAGCTCGCCGCGGGCCTGCGCCAGTTCCGCGTTGATGCGCTCGCGCCGCGCCTCGGCCTCCGCGATCTCGGCGTTGCGCGCGTCCTGATTCGCCTTGACGGCCGGCATCAGGTACTTGCGGAACAGCAGGATGACGACGACCAGGAACGCAACCGCGCCTGCGACCTGCGACCAGAGCGCGACGGCTTCGAAAAATCCGCCTTCCATCAGACCTTCGCTCCCGGCCCGAGCGCGCGGTCGAGCAGCGTCTGCGCGATCGAGTCGACGACCTGTGCTTCCTGCGTGCGGGCTGCTTGGACTTCGCCCGCGACGGTGCGCTGCGCATCCTCGACCAGTCCCTGCGCACGCTGCTGATATTCGGCGAGCGCTTCGACCGACTCGTTCTGCGCCCGCGCGCGCGCCTTCGCGAGCGCCGCTTCGGCATCGCGGCGTGCCGCGGCGCGCCGTTCCTCGGCCTGACCGCGCAGCGCCTTGACCTCGCCCTGGCCGCGCTCGATGTCGCGCGCAAGCCCGTCGATGTACGCGCGCCGCTTGGCGATCGCGGCTCCGACCGGCTTGAGGAACACCAGGTTGAGCAGGACGATGAAGACGATGAAGTTGACGACCTGGACGATCAGCGTCCCGTCGATGGAAAGGAACACTAGGCTTCACGCTCCTGACGGCCCGCGAAGATGCCTCGCGTCGTGCGAGTGGTCAGGCGGGCCGTCGGATCGGAGGGGAACACGGTGACGGAAATGTCTTCCTGCGGTCGCTTACTTGACGATCGCCTGGATGTGCGACGGCACGTTGGTGACGGCGAAGAACAGGTAGAGGCCCAGACCCAGACCGATGATCGGGAAGGCTTCCAGAATGCCGACGCCCAGGAAGAAGAACGTGAAGATGTTGGGACGGGCTTCGGGCTGACGCGCGATCGCCTCGACGGCCTTCGACGCCACGATACCGTCGCCGATCGCCGACCCGAAAGCGACGGCCGCGACGATCAGCGAGAAGCCGACCACCATCATTGCCAGGATCAGAGCATCCGAGGTCACGTGTGAGCCTTTCTTAGTGTTCCTCGGCCGTTGCCAAGGAGAGATAGACGATGGAGAGGAGGGTGAAGACGAACGCCTGCAGCGTACCGACGAAGAAGTTGAAGAACTGCAGGAAGAACGGGATCACCGCCGCGCCGAGCGAGAGATTCACCGGGCCGACCGAGACGTTCGACGCGATGATCGTCGCGATGACGAAGAGCAGCAGCTCGCCGACGAAGATGTTGAAGAACAGACGCAGCGCAAGCACGACGGGCCGCGCCAGCTCTTCGATCACGTTCAGCGGGAAGATCACCGGGAACGGCTTGAACAGGTGGGCGAACGCCTTGATCCCGCTCTGCCGGATCGCGACGAACCAGATCCCGAAGAACACCAGCAGGGCGAACGCGACCGTACTGTTGAGGTCGGCCGTCGGCGAGCCGCCGAACGGCAGCCCCAACTGCTTGAACGGGAAGAACCCGATCTGGTTCAGCAAGAAAATGAAGAAGAACATCCCGATGAAGATCGGGACGAACTGTTCGCCGTGGCGCCCGATGGTGCTCACGGTCAGGTCGGCGAGGTAGTTGACGATCCCCTCGAACGTGGCCTGACGCTTGCCGACCCGGTGCCTGTCGCCGTAGGAGCGGCCGAGCCACCAGAAATAGCCGAGCGAGACCAGCATCACCAGCCAGGTCGTCAGGATCGTATCGGCATGCACGGACCCGATCACCGGCCATTGCCAGGTCAGGTGCGCCCCGACTTGTTCGTGCACTCAGGTCCCTCGTCGATATGCGCTACGCAGCAAGATCGCGTACGATACGAGCGGCGTGAAGAATCCGGCGTAGGCGATCGCCAACGTCCACACGGGACCGGTGATCGCGGCAATTGCCGGGATTACGCCGACGCCCAGCACCCGCACCACGTTGCTGAACCCGTACACACCACGCGAGCGTCTCCCGTCCAGGAGGCGCTCGTTGTTGCGCATGATCAACAGCATGTTGACGACGCCGCAGCCCCCTCCGACTGCCAGGTCGAGACCCATCAGCGGAGATCGGAGCGCCATCACGATGGCGACCCCGGCGAGCAACAGCGTTGAGCGAAGGGCGACGGACCGCTTCCGCGCGTGATACTCGCGCAGCTCGGCCCAGTCAGCGCGCTCCGTATTGTCGCAGGTTTCCCATGTCCCCTCCTGGACTTTCATCGCACGCAGTCCCCTCACGCCTATTTGACCGAACGCACGATCTGGGCCGCAAACGTTCCCAGACCCGCGAAGAGACCGCCGAACGTCCCGACGATGACCCACCAGGATGCTCCTGTTTTTTCGGCCAGGAACAAGCCGAGGACGAAGCCGCCGAGCACGAGGCCCACGAACGTCGAGCCGATCGCGATCAGCGATCCGCCCTTCATGCCGCGGGGCCGACCTCGAATTCGGCCGGGGCCGGAGCTCCGCGCAGGACGTGGAGGAGCCACCCGACGATCCGCTCCGCGGCGCGACCGTCCCCGTAGGGATTCGCGGCGCGCGCCATGCGGGTGTAGCGGACGCCGTCGGTGAGCAGCCGATGCGTCTCCTGAACGATGCTCTCATACTCTGACCCGATGAGCCGGAGGGTTCCCGTTTCGAGCCCCTCAGGCCGTTCGGTCTCCCGCCTCATCACGAGGACAGGCTTGCCGAGCGTCGGCGCTTCTTCCTGGAGGCCGCCGGAGTCGGTGAGCACGAACCGCGACGCCCCCACCGCCGCGACGGTCGCCGCGTAGTTCAGCGGCTCCACCAGGCGAACGCCCGCCGTCCCGTCGAGGACGCGGTGGACGACCGGGTTGACGTGCGGCGAAGGGTGGACCGGCCAGAGGATCTGCGGCCGCTCCGGGAACGCGGCGATCGTCCCGATCGCCCGCGCGATCTGCTCCATCGCCCCGTGGTTCTCGCGGCGGTGCGCGGTGACGAAGAGGAGCGGGCGCGTGCGGTCGAGACCCTCGTACGGGTCGAAGGAGATCTCGCCGGCGTCGACCCGGCGGGCCGTCTCGAGGAACGCGTCGATGACGGTGTTCCCGGTGACGACGACGTGCGCGTGCGCGGTCCGCTCGGCGAGCAGGTTCGCCCGCGCGCGCTCGGTCGGCGCGAAGTGGAACGTCGCGAGCACCCCGGTGATGCGCCGGTTGGCCTCTTCGGGGAACGGCTCGGCGATCGACGAGGTCCGCAGCCCGGCCTCGACGTGGCCGACGGGGATCCGCTGGTAGAACGCGGCGAGCGCGGCGGCACTCGAGGTCGTCGTGTCGCCGTGGACGAGCACGACGTCCGGCCGCGTCTCGACGAGCACGCGCTCCATCCCGGTCAGCACGCGCGTCGTGATGTCGGTCAGCGACTGCGTGCGCGTCATGATGTCCAGATCGATGTCCGGGGTGATCGCGAAGAGCCGCAGCACCTCGTCGAGCATCTCGCGATGCTGCGCGGTGACGCAGACGATCGGCTCGATCTGCGGCATCGCCGCGCGCAGCGCATGGACGACCGGCGCCATCTTGATCGTGTCCGGCCGCGTCCCCATGACGGCCATGACACGCAGGGGTGCTTTGCTCACGTGTGGCGCACCGGTCCGACGCCGGAGATGACGATCGCCATGATCCCCAAACCTACGCAGAGGACGTAGATCAGCAGCACCGCTTGGCGCACGTTCAGGCCGAAGCGGAAGATGAGCTGGTGGTGGAAGTGCCCGCGGTCGGCCTCGTAGATCTTCTTGCCGGCGCGCGTGCGGCGCACGATCGCGGCGGCGGTGTCGAGGACGGGGAGGCCGAGCGCGACGAGCGGGACGAGCAGCGAGATCGTGAACGCCGTCTTGCTCGCGCCCAGGATCGAGACCGTCGCGAAGACGTAGCCGATGAAGAGCGCGCCCGAGTCGCCCAGGATGATCTTCGCCGGGTTGAAGTTGTAGGGGAGGAAGCCGAGGGCGCCGCCGACCAGCGCGGCGAGGACGAGCGCCACCTCGGGGTGTCCGTGCGTGAGCATGATGACGAGCAGCGACATCCCCGAGATCGAGGTCAGCCCGGAGAGCAGACCGTCGAGCCCGTCGATGAAGTTGATCGCGTTCATCATCCCCAGGTACCAGATCATCGTCACGATGATCCCGGCCCAGTACGGCAGATAGACGAGGTCGCCGTGATGGAACGGATTGTTGAAGTACTGGATGTCGAAGCCGTAGAGCAGCGAGATCGCCGCGACGACGACCTGCGCGAGCAGCTTCGCCCGCGGGCTCATCCCCATCACGTCGTCCCAGATCCCGACCATCAGGATCAGCGTCCCGCCGAAGATCAGCCCGATGACGTCGTGGACGTTGTTGAGGTCGCGCAGCTGGTGGCTCTTGATGAGGTAGCCGAGCGCCGAGAACAGCGCGAACGCGAAGCCGAGGAAGACCGCGATCCCGCCGATGCGGGGCTTGGGGATGTCGTGCATCCGCCGCTCGCCGGTCTCGTCGAGCATCCCGACGGTCTGCGCCAGCTGGCGCACGTAGGGCGTGGTGAAGAGCGCTGTCGCAAAGGCGAGGATCAGCGCCGCGGCGATGGTGGCAGAATTCACGTCAGCTCGCGCAGAGGGTTTCCGGTGAACGGTTCGAGCGCGACGCCGGCCTCGGCGAGCAGCTCGGCGGCGATGGGGTCCGGGTAGGCATCGGCGTAGACGATGCGCACGACGCCGGCGCTGATCAGCAGCTTGGAGCAGCCGGCGCAGGGCTGGTGCGTGCAGTACGCGGTCGCCCCCTCGAGGCTCACCCCGTGCAGCGCGCCCTGGACGATCGCGTTGGCCTCGGCGTGGACCGCGCGCTGGCAGTGCGCGTCGACCATCATGCAGCCGACCTGGGTGCAGTGCGGGACGCCCCGCGGCGCGCCGTTGTATCCCGTCGTCAGGATCCGCCGGTCACGGGTCAGCACCGCCCCCACGCTCGCCCGCGGGCAGGTAGCCCGCGTCGCGACCGTCCGCGCGATCTCCATGAAGTACTCGTCCCAACCGGGACGCGCTACGCCGAGGATGGGTCGGCCTCCGAGGCTTCGGTCGTCATCTGCTGCACCGAGGTCCGGCTATTCGCTGCCAGCCGAGGACGGCCCGTTTCGCTGCGCTTGCCGCGGGCTTGCGCAGACCGCTGACGACGGAACGCCTGCCGGGCCAGGACAACGTCCCGAGGGCAGAAGGACGATCGATGCGCGTCCTCGTCACGGGTGCTACGGGTTACATCGGAGGTCGCCTCGTTCCGGCGCTCGTCGCCGCCGGGCATGAGGTCCGCTGCCTGGTGCGCGATCCCGGCCGGATCGAGGGCCGTTTCGCGGGCGTCGAGACGGCGCGCGGCGACGTCTTCGACGCGGAGTCCCTGCGTGCGGCGCTGCGCGGCTGCGAGGTCGCCTACTATCTGGTCCATTCGATGTCGGAGAACCGCCGGGACTTTTCCCGGCGCGACCGCGACGCGGCGCGGCTCTTCGGCGAAACGGCCGCGCAGGCCGGCGTCGCGCGCATCGTCTACCTCGGCGGCCTCGGCGACGAGCGTCCGCGGGCACTCTCGCCGCACCTGCGCAGCCGGCACGAAGTCGGGCGGGAGCTACGCGCCGGCGGCGTCCCGGTGACGGAGTTTCGCGCCGCGATCATCGTCGGCGCGGGGAGCGTCTCGTTCGAGATGCTGCGCTATCTCACCGAACGGCTTCCGGTGATGATCGCGCCGCGCTGGGTGCGCACGCGCTGTCAGCCGATCGGCGTGCAGGACGTGATCGCGTATCTCGTCGCGGCGCTCGACGACCCCGCGAGCACCGGGAAGATCGTCGAGATCGGCGGCGCCGACGTGCTCGAGTACCGCGAGATGATGCTGCGCTACGCCGCGATTCGCGGCCTCGCACGGCGCATCGTCATCGTCCCGTTCTTCACCCCGGGGCTCTCATCGTACTGGATCCATCTCGTCACGCCGATCCCCGCGTCGATCGCGCGTCCGCTCGTCGAGGGTCTGTTCAACGAGGTTATCGTGCGCGACGACGCCGCACGCACGTTCTTTCCAAAGATCGTTCCGATCGGATACGACGAAGCCGTGCGCCGCGCGCTCGACCGCTACGCGTCGACCGGGCCGGAGACGACGTGGTTCGACGCGTTCGACGTCAAGACGCTCCCCGGCGTGTTCGCGGGCTCGACGCAGGGGATGCTGATCGATCGCCGCGAGCGCACGGCGGCCGCGCCGCCGCGCGAGCTGTTTCGCGTCTTCAGCAGTCTGGGCGGCACGAAAGGCTGGTTGTACGCGGATTGGCTCTGGGAGCTACGCGGCGTCATCGACCGCCTCGCCGGCGGGATCGGGACGCGGCGCGGCCGACGCTCGCAAACGACGTTGCGCGTCGGCGATGCGGTCGATTTCTGGCGCGTCGAGGCGTACGAGCCCGAGAAGCTCGTTCGGTTGCGCGCCGAGATGAAGCTCCCGGGCACAGCGTGGCTCCAGTTCGAAGCGCTCCCGCGCGAAGACGGCGGGACCACGCTGCGCCAGACGGCGTTCTTCGATCCCCGCGGCGCCTTCGGCTTGCTCTACTGGTACGGCGTTCTGCCGTTCCACCACCTGATCTTCGGGACGATGGCGACGCGCATCGCGCGCGAGGCCGAGCGCCTCACGCGTTCCCGCGCGGTCCGCTTGACTCAATGAAACCTTTCGGTTACCATCCTTTCGTAACCCAAAGGTTTCCAATGCACGGAGGAGCGCATGGGCGCATCGGTTTCCTGGTTCGAGATCCCCGCCGCCGACCCGCAGCGGCTCGCGGCGTTCTACAAGGCCGCGTTCGGCTGGAGCGCCGAGCAGTATCCGGGGATGGACTATTTCTTGCTCGACACGCAGGCGAACGGCTCGGGGATCGGCGGCGCGATCACGAAGCGCGGCCCGCTGCAGGCGCCCGCGACGACGCTGTACGTCGAGTCGATCGACGCGGCGATCGCGACGGTGCGCGCCAACGGCGGCACGATCCTGGGCGAGACGATCACCGTCCCCCAGGTCGGCACGTACGCGTATGCCGCCGACCCGGAAGGCAACGTCTTCGGGATGCTGCAACAGGCCGCAGCCTGAATGACGGCGACGCGCACGCGCGGCGCCGCGCGCTCGACGCGGTCGCGTCGCGCATCGAGCGATGCCGTGTTCAAGGCGCTCGCCGACCCTACCCGGCGCGAGATCCTCTCGCTCTTGCGCGAACGGCGCCGCTCCGTCGGCGAGATTGCGAGCAACTTTCAGGTCAGCCGGCCCGCGATCTCCAAGCACCTGCGCCTGCTGCGCAGCGCCGGACTCGTCGTCGACCGGCCGGAGGGAACCGCACGAATGTGTGAGCTCAACGCCGCGCCGCTGCGCGAGATCGACGACTGGCTCGAAGCCTACAAGACGTTCTGGACCACCAGCCTACAAGCGCTCAAAGCCCACGTGGAGAATTCCTGATGGCAACGCAGACGCTGGACGCGATCGTCCGCGAGATCGAGATCAACGCACCGGCGGCGAAAGTGTTCGCCGCGCTGACCGAACCCGAGCAGCTCGTACAGTGGTGGGGCCACCCCGGAAGCTACCTCTGCACGAAGATGGAGGCCGATCTGCGCGTCGGCGGACGTTGGCGCACGACCGGGGAGAGCAAGGACGGCTCGCCGTTCTCCGTCACGGGGGAGTACCGCGTCATCGAGCCGCCGCACGCGCTGGAGTTCACCTGGCGGCACGACTGGGGCGCGCACGAGGACCAGATCGACACGCTCGTCCGCTACGACCTCGAGGAGCGCGACGGCGTGACGCGGGTGCGCGTGACGCACTCCGGATTCGCCGACGTCGCGTCGCGCGACGACCACGAGCGCGGCTGGGGGACCGTGCTGGGCTGGCTGCGCGGGTATCTCCAGTGATCGTCGACGCCGAGCCGAACGCGACGGCCGCGACGAAGCACGGGTACGCGCCCGTCAACGGCCTCGCGATGTACTACCAGATCGAGGGCGCGGGCAAGCCGCTCGTCTACGTCCCTCCCGGTCTCGGTCTCGCGGCGGTGCCGGACTTCGCGACGCTGGCCACGAGACGGCAGGTGATCACCGTCCACCTCCAAGGGCGCGGACGAACGGCGGACATCGATCGTCCGCTCAGCCTCGAACAGGATGCCGAAGACATCGTCGCTCTGCTGGACCACCTTCGGATCCCGCAAGCCGACTTCTTCGGCGAATGCCTCGGCGGTGTGGTGGCGACGATCATCGCGATCCGGCATCCGGAACGTGTCGGACGCCTGGCCACCTACGGAACGAGTTTCGGCCGGTTCGAGGACACGAACAAACCGGAGATGCTGGCCCCGCTCGCCCGCCTGACGCCCGATGCGCGCGCTTTCCAAGCGCAAAGGGAGCTCTATGAGAAGGTCGCGCCCGATCCGAACGCCTGGCCCACGATCTGGTCCAAGGGGTTCAGCATGGTATGGAGCGGATTTTCTCGCGAGGAGCTGGCGCGGCTCGACTCGCCGGTTCTCGTCGCGATCGGCGATCACGACTGGGTGCGTCTCGAACACGCGCTCGAGACCTTCGGACTGATCCCCCATGCCGAACTTGCGGTGATCCCTGACGCCGGCCATTTCGTGCTGATCGCGGAACCCGAGAAGCTGTTGCGGGTCATTGAGACCTTCCTCAACGCGCCCAGCGCCAAGGTCCCGTTCGCGACGACGGAAACCGGCTATCACGCCGGCGCCACCCGCTGATCGGTACGAAATCGTGGAGGGCGGCGATGACGGCGCGGTTCGGATCAGGTCTGCGAGGGAGGACGGTACGGGCCGCCCGGGACGCCCCAGTCCCAACGCGGCATCGGCTGCTTCTCTCCGACATCGGGATCGTCGCTCTGCGAGGTGATGCGGAACTCCGGGTCGGCGGGCAGTCCCTGCGCATCCGCGGTCTCGCACAGCAGCGCGACCCAGCGCGCGCGCTGCTCCTGGGGTAGAACGCGGTCATCAACCGTTCTAGGGCCGCATCACCGCCGGCCCAGGCGAACAACGTCGGGATCGCGTCGGCGGAATCGTCGGACGTCTTCATCTGCTGCAATGTAACGCAACCTCAGCGCGGGCGCGCGTCGACCGGGACGGAGCTGGTCGACCCGAACATACGATCGCCGGCGTCGCCGAGGCCGGGGACGATGTAGCCGTGCTCGTTCAACCGCTCGTCGAGCGCGGCGGTCACGATCCGCACGCCGGGATGCTCGCGCGCGAGCGTCGCGACGCCTTCGGGAGCGGCGATGATGCAGACGAAGACGGGACTCTTCGCACCGCGCTGCGCGAGCATCGAGAGCGCCGCCGAGCCGGAGTGCCCGGTCGCGAGCATCGGGTCGAGCACGAACACTTCGCGCGCGGCGAGATCGTCGGGAAGGTTCGCGTAGTAGGGGATCGCGGCGAGCGTCGCCGGGTCGCGATAGAAACCCAAATGCGCGACGACCGCGTCGTCGACGACGTCGAGGAACCCGGGCAAGAGACCGAGGCCCGCGCGCAGGATCGGCGCAACGACCGGCCGCGTCGCGATACGCTTCACGCGCGCCAGCGCCAGGGGGGTCTGCAGCTCGATCTCGGTTTGCGGGAGCCCGCGCGTCGCCTCATAGGCCAGGAGTTGCCCCAACTCTTCCACCAGCCGGCGAAAGACGGGGGTCGGGGTGGCGGCGTCGCGCAGGCGCGCGAGCCGGTCCTGGACGGCGGGGTGATCGACGATCTGCGGCTGCGGAACGGGCACGATGGCTTCATCGCGACGGGAGGTCGGTCGCCCTCCTCCCGCCGCGACGTTCACGCAGGACCGCGTTCGCCGGATGGATGATGCACGGGCGATGTTGATACGCCTCGCGCGGCCGGACGATGCGCGCGCGTTCGCCGCGATCTACGGGCCGATCGTCACCGGCACGACGATCTCGTTCGAAGAGGTGCCACCGACAGAGACGGAGTTCCGCGCGCGGATCGCGGCGATCGGCGCGACGTGGCCGTGGCTGGTCGGCGAGGTCGACGGTGAGGTGCTCGGCTACGTCTACGCGAGCCGGCACCGCGAACGCGCCGCGTACCGCTGGTCGGTCGACGTGACGGCCTACGTGCACGAGGACGCGCGCGGCCGCGGCGTCGCGGGCACGCTGTATCGTGCCCTCTTCCGCATCCTCGAGCGTCAGGGCTTTCACCGCGCCTTCGCCGGGATCACGATGCCGAACGACGCCAGCGTCGCACTGCACCGCTCCGTCGGGTTCGCGCTCGTCGGCGTCTATCCGGAGGTCGGGTTCAAGTTCGGCACGTGGCGCGACACGTCGTGGTGGCAGCGTCCGCTCCGCGAGGGCATTCCGTCGGGTGATCCGATCCCGGTCACGCAGCTCGACGCGCACGTCTTGCGCGAGGCCGGGGTCGCGGAAGACGCGTAGCTAGAGGCGTGGCGGCGGAGCCTCGGGGTTCGTGAGCGCGACGAGGATCCCGTCGCGCCAAGCCCCGTTCAGGTACAGATAGTCGCGGGCGTAGCCTTCCACCACGAAGCCGAGCTTGCGCAACACGCGTCCGCTGCGCTCGTTGGTCGGCTGATAGCTTGTCTCGAGCCGGTGCAGGCGCAGCGTCTCGAACGCGTACGCAACGACCGCGCCCGCCGCCTCGGTCGCGTACCCGCGGCCTTCGTGCGCGGCGTCGATCGAATAGCCGATGATCGCCGCCTGTACGACGCCGCGGCGGATGTTCCACAGATTGACGAGCCCGGCGACCTCGGTCCCCACGGCGGTGAACACGACGAACCGCACGTCGCGCTCCTGCGCCGCCGCGACGACGGCGCGCTCGCCGTCGCGCTCGTGGTGCGCGCGCGTGTAGAAATCGGCCGAACGCTCCGGCTCCCACGGCGCGAGGTGCGCGCGGTTGCGCTCGTAGTACGCGAGCACCGCGGCGGCGTGGTGCGGGCCGAACGGCTCCAAACGAAGCCGCTCGGTGCGCACCACGTCGACGACGTGCATTGCGTTAGGGAACGTCGTGGCGCGCGGTCAATTCGGCGACGCGCGCGCGCAGCGCGTCCTGCTTCGCCTTGGTCTCGATGTCGTCGAGCGCCTCGCCGATGATCTTGCCGACCTCGCGCGCCTCGGCCTCGCCGAATCCGCGCGAGGTGACCGCCGGCGAACCGATCCGAATCCCGCTGGTGATCGCGGGCTTCTGCGGGTCGAACGGGATCGCGTTCTTGTTGACGGTGATGCGGATCTCGTCGAGATACTGCTCGACCGCCTTGCCGGTGAGGTTCTTCGGCGTCAGGTCGACGAGCAGGAGATGCGTGTCGGTCCCGCCGCCGACGAGCCGCACGCCCGCGCGCGTCAGCTCCTCGCCCATCGCCTTCGCGTTGACGACCACTTGCTGCTGATAGGTCTTGAACGCCGGCTGCAGCGCCTCGCCGAAGGCGACGGCCTTCGCGGCGATCGTGTGCATGAACGGGCCGCCCTGGATCCCTGGGAAGACGCTCTTGTCGATCGCGGCGGCGTACTCGCTCGTCGTGAGGATCAGGCCGCCGCGCGGGCCGCGCAGCGTCTTGTGCGTCGTCGAGGTGACGAACTCGGCGAGCGGGACCGGCGAGGGGTGCAGCCCGACGGCGACGAGCCCGGCGATGTGCGCCATGTCGACCATCAGCTTCGCGCCGACCTCGTCGGCGATCTCGCGGAACGGCGCGTAGTCCATCGTGCGCGGGTACGCGCTCGCGCCGGCGATGATCAGCTTGGGCTTGTGCTCGCGCGCGAGCGCACGAACTTGATCGAAGTCGATCCGCTCGTCGTCCTTGCGGATCCCGTAGGCGACCGCATTGTAGAGTTTCCCGCTGAAGCTGACCTTCGTGCCGTGCGTGAGGTGGCCGCCGTGCGCGAGCGACATCCCGAGCACCGTGTCGCCGGGCTCGAGGACGGCCATCATCACCGCCATGTTGGCCGGCGCGCCGGCATGCGGCTGCACGTTGGCGTGCTGCGCCGCGAAGAGCTGCTTCACGCGCTCGATTGCGAGCGTCTCGGCGACGTCGACGAACTCGCAGCCGCCGTAGTAGCGCTTGCCCGGATAACCCTCCGCGTACTTGTTGGTCATGACCGAGGCCATCGCTTCGCGCACGGCGCGGCTGGCGTAGTTCTCCGAGGCGATCAGCTCGAGGTTGTCGCGCTGGCGGCGCTCCTCGTTCTCGATCGCGGCGTACAGCTCGGGGTCGGAGACGGCGAGCGTCTTGGGTTCGAGTACCTGCATCGGTCGGTTGGCCTCTACTCCTCGGAGTCGGTCCGGCGACGGATCAGCGTCGTCGCCGAATAATCGGGTTTCGCCGTGCGGACCTTGCGCGACCCCCCGAAGCGCAGCACTTGGACGAGCACGAGCAAGCCGACCGTCGCGCAAAGCGCCAGCCAGAACCATGGGCTCGCGTAGCGCGGCGTCGTGTGGTCGAGAACGTACTCGGCCAGCGCGATCAGCACCGCGGCGAGCGGGACGACGTTGGCGAGGGTCTGGCGGTCGATCATGCGGCGAGTCGCGAGCCGGCGACGATGGTCAAGGGAGTCTCCCGGTGAAAAGCGGCGGGGATGCGGATCGCTGTTTCGAGTTCGCCGTTTCGTCGACCGCTCGCAGCGGGCGAGCTCACGCAGCTCGAATGGCTGGAGCGCTGCGTGTCCGTGCTCGGGGTCGACGGCGTCCTCCCCGACCTTGCCGACTTTCCCCGCACCGACACGGAGTACGTCGCCCAACTGCGCAAGGTCGCGATCGATCTCGGGACGGTACCGCTCGGCATCGACGCCCAGGGGCTGTTCGACCCGCAGATCGACCAAGGGGAACGCGAACGTCCACTCGCCGTTGCGGCCGCCTTCGGCGCCGCACTCGTGCGGGCGCCCCTCCCCCCGCCGGGGGAGGTACCGCCGGCGACGTTCGTCGCCTCCGCAGCGCTGGCCAAAGCCGCGAGCCGCGCCGCGAAGGGGATCAACGTCACGCTGATCGTCCCCGCGCGTCCCGGGACGCTCGCCCCCGACGCCGACGGCCTGCGCCACCTGCTCAAGGACGTCGACAGCGCATGGCTGCGCGCGTGCCCCCGCACCCTCGACGAGGGGTCGGGCTGGGCCGCCAAGGAGCGGTTCCCGGCGTTCGAGGCGAGCGTCGAGGACGACCCGACCGCGGTCGCCGCGCGCGTCACCCGCGGCTGGACGATCCTGGACGCGCCGGCCGGCGAGCACCCGTGGGAACGGCTCGCTGCGGCGATCGACGCGCTGCGCGGCGCGGAGGCCGAGCTTCGGCTCCTCGCGCGGCGGAGATGAGTGGACGCGACCGCAGCAACCGTCTGGAACCTGGTTGAAGACCTGCGGTTCTCGCAGGTGGGTGCGGCCCGGGCGCCCAGTGTCCAGCCCGAAGGTCGGACAGCCGGTCGTATCCGGAGCTTGTGCTCCCGTGGTTTCTACGTTGGTCCACCACCGAGGAACCTACGCGAGAGGCCGCAGTCGTCGTCGCCTCGGTATCGTATACCCGCCGTCAAGGCCTTGACAGGCGCGATGCGGCTCCGCCACGCGAGCCGAGCGCCGCACCGTAGACCGCGATCGCCCGGCCGCGCGCGAACGTGTGGTCGACGATCGGTGCCGGATAGTCGCGTCCGACGACGCAATCGCATTCCGCCTGTACGAGCGGCGGCATCGTCCACGGCTCGTGCACGTACGCGCTCGGGACGGCGCGCAGCGCCGGCAGCATCGTGCGCACGAACGTCCCATCGGGATCGAACGTCTTCCCCTGCCGCACCGGGCTGAACACGCGAAAGTACGGCGCCGGATCGGTCCCCGTCGAAGCCGACCACTGCCAGCCCCCGTTGTTCGCGGCGAGATCGGCGTCGGCGAGGCGCTGTTCGAAATAACGCTCGCCGTTGCGATAGTCGCCGAGCAGATGTTTGGTGGAGAACGAGGCGACGATCATGCGCAGGCGGTTGTGCATCCAGCCCGTCGTGTTGAGCTGCGTCATCGCCGCATCGACGATCGGGTATCCCGTGCGGCCCTCGCACCATGCCGCGAACGCCGCCTCGTCCTCCACGTAGCGGATCGCGCGCGCCGCGGCGAGGAACGGCTCGTGCGCGACGCGCGGATGGTGCGCGAGGATCTGGTGATAGAAGTCGCGCCAGATCAGCTCGCCGAGCCACGCATCGGCGCCCGCGCGCACGGCGGCGTCGACGACGGTGCGGATCCCGATCGTGCCGGCGCGCAGATGCGGCGAGAGCCGCGAGGTTCCCTCGAGCGCCGGGAAATTGCGGCGCTCCGCGTACGTCGCCGCGCTTTCGGCACAGAAGCGCGCGAGGAGCTTCGCCGCCTCCGCGCTCCCGCCGACCGGGTAGTGCGCGCTCGAGGCGTGGCCGTACTCTTCGGGCCGCGGGACCTCCCGCGTCGCGCCGATCGCCTCGCGCGCGAGCAGCTTCGGGCGCGCGGCGCGCGCGGACGGCAGCGGCGGGCGCGGAGCCGCCGTGAAGCGCGCCATCCAACGCCGGCGGTACGGCGTGTAAACCGTGTACGGCCCGCCGTCGTCGCGCAGCACGTCGCCGGCGCCGAAGTAGACCTGATCGGTGAAGCGGTGCGCGGCGATCCCCTGCGCGCGCAGCGCCGCCGCGACGCGTTCGTCGCGCGCACGCGCGTCGGGATCGTCGTCGTCGTTGAAGAACACCGCTTGCGCGCCGACGCGCCGCGCGAGCGCGATCAGCTCGGCCGCGAACTCGCCCTCGAGCAGCGCGAGATCGGAGCCGGCGGCGCGCAGTTCCTCACGCAGCGCGCGCAGCGCGTCGAAGAACGATTGCACGATCGGCGGACCGACGCGCGGTCCGCGCAGCAGCGGCGGATCGAGCACGAAGGCGCAGACGACGCGCTCGCTCGCTTCCGCCGCGCGCGCGAGCGCGACGTGGTCGTCGAGCCGCAGATCGCGGCGCAGCCAGACGAGTGAGACCGCGACGCGTCCCGGCATGACGTTCCCATAGGACGCCGCGGGTGTGCGTTCATGCTCGCCCTGCCGGGCGACGCTCGCGATGGCTAGCGGACGGGCGCCGGACGTTCGACTCTGGGCCAGAGAGCCGAGCAGGCGGCGCACGTTCGAAGCTGAACGCCTCGGCGTGACGCCGATCCAGATCGCGGTAGAGCCGCTTGAGCTTCCGCTCGTCCACACGTTCACGATCACGCGCTCGTCCTCGTCGACGTCGCGCACGGCGCTCGTGCGCCTGCGCTGGAACGGGATCGAGGGGCTCGGCGAGAGTTCGCCGACGCCGCGCTATCACGAATCGGTCGAAAGCGTCGCCGCGGGGCTCACCGCGCGCGACCTCGGCAGCGATCCGTACGCGCTCGAGACGCTGCTCGACGGGTTGACGCCTGCGCAGCGCTGCGGCTTGGACATCGCGCTGCACGACGTCATCGGCAAAGACCTCGACCGCCCCCTCTGGCGCCTGTTCGGCCTCGATCCCTCGCGCACGCCGACCACCTCGTTCACGATCGGGATCGCGCCGCTCGCCGAGATGCTCGACAAGGTGCGTGAGGTCGGAACGCATCCGGTGATCAAGGTGAAGCTGGGGACGGGCGCCGAGATCGAGACGATCGAAGCGATCCGCACGATCTACCACGGGACGATCCGCATCGACGCGAACGAGGGATGGACGCCGGAGCAGTCCGTCGCGATCCTGCGCGAGATGGAGAAGCACGAGATCGAGTTCTGCGAGCAGCCGATCCCGGCCGGGACGCCGGAGCGGCTGCGCTGGATCCGCGAGCGCTCGCCGATCCCGATCGTGACCGACGAGGACTCGAAGGACGCGAACGATCTGCCGGCGCTGCTCGGCTGCGTCGACGGGATCAACGTCAAGCTCGTCAAGTGCGGCGGGATCCGCGGCGCGCTGGCGATGATCCACACCGCGCGCGCGATGGGCTTCAAGATCATGCTCGGCTGCATGGTCGAGAGCCAGATCCTCACCACCGCGGCGGCGCAACTGAGCCCGCTCGTCGACTGGGCCGATCTCGACGGTCCGTTCTTGACGGCGCGCGATCCGTTCGCGGGGATCGTGTACGACGACGGCAAGATCATGCTTCCCGAGGGGCCGGGCCTGGGCGTACGCGAGAAGGCCGGGATCGCCGGGTGAGCCGGCGCTATCTGATCCTCGCGCCGCACGCGTTCGCATCGCGCGCGGCGAAGATGGCGCACGGCGTCATCGCGTACTCCTCCGACGAGGTCGTCGCGGTCGTCGACCCCGACTACGCGGGACGGCGCGTACGCGAGGTGCTACCGCATCTGGGGAGCGAGGCGCCGATCGTCGCCTCGGTCGACGAAGGGCTGCTCTTCGCGCCGACCGCGCTGCTCGTCGGGATCGCGCCGGCCGGCGGTGCGCTCCCCGAGGCGTTCCGAGCCGAGATCCGCGCCGGACTGCGCGCGGGGCTCGAGCTGGTCAGCGGGCTGCACCAGTTCCTGAACGAGGACGAAGAGTTCGCACAGCTCGCGCGCGAGCACGACACGCGCATCTGGGACCTGCGTCTTCCGCCGGCGGCCCCGCTCTTCTCCGGCGCGGCCTGGGACGTGCGCGCGAAAATCGTGCTGACCGTCGGCAGCGACGCCGCGGTCGGCAAGATGACCGCCGCGCTCGAGCTGACGCGCGCGGCGCGCGAGCGCGGCATCGACGCCGCGTTCGTCCCCACCGGCCAGATCGGGATCGCCGTCGCCGGCTGGGGGACCGCGATCGACCGCGTCGTCGCCGACTTCGCACCCGGCGCCGTCGAGCAGCTCGTCCTCGAAGGCGACCGCCGCGCGCACGACGTGCTCTTCCTCGAAGGGCAGGGCGGGATCAACAACCCCGCCTTCGCGCCGGTCACGCTCGCGCTGCTCTACGGCGGCGCGCCCGACGCGCTGGTCCTCGTCCACAACGTCTCGCGGAAGGTCATCGAAGGCTACGACGTGCCGCTGCTCTCCTATCGCGCGCTGATCCGCACCTACGAGTCGCTCTGCGCGACCGTGAAGCCGGCGCGCGTCATCGGCCTGGCGCTCAACACGCGCGATCTCGACGCCGAGGAGGCGCAGGCCGAGATCGAGCGCGCGCGCACCGAAACGGGGCTGCCGTGCGACGACGTGGTGCGCAACGGAGCGTTCGCGCTCTACGACGCGATCGCGCCCGCGATCGTCAAGACCGAGGTGCTGCATGCATAGGCGCCTCGCCGCACTCGCGCTGGCGTGCGCCGTCGGTCTTGGCGCGTGCACGAAAGTCTCCGACACCGCGAGCGCCGGGGGCCGCCATCCCTGGACGCATCCGGGCTCGCTCGTGATCGGGAGCGCCGGCGAGGAACCGGACAATCTCAACAAGCTGCTCGCGAACACCGACGCGGCCGACCAGATCGCGAATCTGATCTACGAGCCGCTCTTCCGCTACGATCCCGACGGCGACTATCTCCCGGCGGCGGCGACGCAGGTGCCCTCGCTCGCCAACGGCGGGGTCTCCAAGGACGAGAAGACGATCACGCTGCACATGCGGCGCGGGATGGAGTGGTCGGACGGCGCGCCGTACGACGGCCGCGATCTGGTCTTCACCTGGAAGGCGGTCATGAACGACCGCAAC
>DATJHK010000076.1:0-25973 GCA_035493875.1 Candidatus Limnocylindria bacterium | reverse complement strand
GTGAAGCCGGAGAGCTTGCGCACGAACTGCAGCGATGCGGCGCGAATCTCGTCGTCGCTCGCGGGCGGCTCGAAATTGAACAGCGTGCGGATGTTACGGCACATGCGGCGCTAGCGCTCCTGGAGGACGGCGAGTATGTTGCTCAGCGAGCCGACGGGCGACTCCCTGATGTCGTGACACGGGGCCCCGACTTTTTTCTACGTCAGGCTTGACAGTCCCGACAAACGTCGCATATCCTACGGCAACATCCCGTGTTGGGATGCAAAATACCGCATACCAGATCGACGGCCACCTCGCTCCCTCACCAGGAGGACGTCCCTCATGCGTTACGCCGTAGTCGGCGCCGGTGCGATCGGCGCCTATGTCGGAGCTTCGCTCGCCCGCGGCGGTGCCGAAGTCGTCCTGATCGCGCGGGGCGAGCAGCTCCGCGCCTTCCGTGCCGGCGGGGTTGTGGTGCAGAGCGCGCGCGGCGACTTCGCGGTCGCTCCCGGCTGCACCGACACCTGCGCCGACGTCGGCCCGGTCGACGTCGTGATCCTCGCCCTCAAGGCGCACCAGATCGCCGGGATGCTCGGCCAGATTCGCCACCTGCTGCGCGACGACACGACGATCGTCTCGATGCAGAACGGGATCCCGTGGTGGTACTTCCAGCGCCACGGCGGCCCGCTCGACGGCCTCTCGCTGCAGGCCGTCGATCCCGGCGGGACGCTCGCCGCGGCGTTCGATCCCGACCGCGTCGTCGGCTGCGCGGTGTACTGCTCGACGGAGATGGCGCGCCCCGGCGTCGTGCGCCACATCGAGGGGACGCGCTTCTCGCTCGGACTCCCCGGTGGCGGGACGTCGCGCCGGCTCGAGCGCATCGCGCGCGACCTGATCGCCGGCGAACTGAAGGCGCCGCTCCTCGAGACGATCCGTGACGAGGTGTGGACGAAGCTGCTCGGCAACGTGTGCTTCAATCCCTTGAGCGCGCTCACGCGCGCCACGCTCTCAGAGCTGGCGACCGACGAGCACGCGGCGCCGGTCGTGCGCACGATGATGGAGGAGACGCTCGCGGTCGCGCGTCGGCTCGGCGTCGAGGTCCCGGTCTCGATCGACAAGCGTATCGACGGCGCGCGCCGCGTTGGCGAGCACAAGACCTCGACGCTGCAGGACATCGAAGCGGGACGTCCGCTCGAGGTCGACTGCATCGTCGGTGCCGTCGTCGAGCTGGGCGAGCTGCTCGGCGTCGACGTCACGGCGAGCGCACAAGTCTATCGGCTCACCAAACTGCTCGATCGCGCCGTGCAGCGCCGGGTGACGCGCGGCGAGACGATGCCCGCGGCTGCACGGCAGCCGCTGCAAGCCGCCGTCGGCTGACCCTGCGAGCCGGCACGTGTGAGGCCGGTCCGAGCGGCGCTTCGGCGCGCGCTGGGTACATGGATGACATGGATCGGGAACGCGTCGCGCTTGCGGGGTCTGAGCGGACGGCGCCGGCGGCGCGCCTCGTCGGACCCGCCGCAGAGTATGAGCAGGTCGAGGTGACCATCGTCCTGCGCAGACGCGCCGAACTTCCCGATCCGGCGGCCGACACGCGGCCGCCGAGCCGCCGCAGCTACGTCGATCGCGCGACGTTCGCCGAGCGCTACGGCGCGAGGCCGGAAGACATCGCGGCCGTCGAAGCGTTCGCGCGTGAAGCGGGGCTACAGGTCGTCTCCGCCGACGCCGCGCGCCGCACCGTCGTGATGCGCGGCACGGTGGCCGCGATGAACGCGGCCTTCGGGACGCAGGTCCAGCGCTACGCACAAGGCGACGCGCAGTTCCGCGGCCGCACCGGCGCGCTGACCGTCCCCGCCGCGCTGGCGCCGGCGATCGTCGCGGTGCTCGGCCTGGACGAGCGCCCCCAGGCGCGCACGCAGTTCCGGCGAGTACGCCGCCCGCGCGCCGTGACGCTCTCGTACACGCCGCCGCAGATCGCGCAGCTCTACGACTTCCCGAGCGGCGCCGACGGCAAGGGCGAGACGATCGCGTTGATCGAGCTGGGCGGCGGCTACGTGCAGAGCGACCTCGACGCGTACTTCCGCACGCTCGGGCTGCCGACGCCGACGGTAGTGAGCGTTCCGGTCGACGGCGCGGCGAACGCGCCGAGCGGCGATGCCAACGGCCCCGACGGCGAGGTGATGCTCGACGTCGAGGTCGCCGGCGCCGTCGCGCCCGGCGCGACGATCGTCGTCTACTTCGCGCCGAACACCGACAAAGGGTTTCTCGACGCGATCACGACCGCGGTCCACGACACGACGCACGCGCCGTCGATCGTCTCGATCAGCTGGGGCGGACCGGAGTCGAGCTGGACGCAGCAGGCGTTCACGAGCTTCGATCAGGCGTTCGTCGACGCGGCGGCGCTCGGCGTGACGGTCTGCGTCGCGTCGGGCGACGGCGGCTCCGACGACGGCGTCGGCGACGGCCGCGCGCACGTCGACTTCCCGGCCTCGAGCCCGCACGTGCTCGCCTGCGGCGGGACGACGCTCTACGGCTCGGGCGCGGTGATCAGCGGCGAGACGGTCTGGAACGACGGCAGCCAAGGCGGTGCGAGCGGCGGCGGCGTGAGCGACGCGTTTCCGCTCCCGTCGTGGCAGAGCAGCGTCGGCGTGCCGCCCTCGGCGAACGCCGGCGGCCGCGTCGGACGCGGCGTCCCCGACGTCTGCGGCGACGCCGATCCGGCGACCGGCTACAGCGTGCGCGTCGACGGGAGCAACACGGTGATCGGCGGAACGAGCGCGGTCGCACCGCTCTGGGCCGGGCTGCTTGCGCTGATCAATCAGCGCCGCGGCAAGCCTTCAGGGTTCGTGAACGCGCTGCTCTACGCGCACGCGCAGGCGCTGCGCGACGTGACGAGCGGTTCCAACGGTGCGTACGCCGCAGGCCCGGGCTGGGACGCGTGCACGGGCCTGGGCAGTCCCGACGGAGCGCAGGTCGCGATCGCGCTGGGCGCATAGCGCCCAGCGTCGCTACTGCTTCGTCCCGGGGATCGGGTTGGCTTGACCGAGCTCGCCGCACATGCGCGGCGCATCGCCGACGCTCAACGCGTAGTTGCCGCTCGTCAGATCGGCGAGCTTGACGCCCTTGAGCGTTGTCTGCGACGAACCGTGGGTCACGGGCGAGAGCTTGTACGTCGTACCGGTGCCGCCCATGGCAGCGCCGCTGGAGGATGAGGCCTCGCCGGACGTCCCGCCGGTCTGCGATGAAGTTCCGCCGGTCTGCGACGAAGTTCCGCCGGTCTGCGATGAAGTTCCGCCGGTTTGCGACGACGTCCCGGCGCTCGACGACATCGCGGTGCTCGCACCGCCCGCGCACGTGCCCTTGTAGAGCATCGCCGAACGCGGGGCCGTGCTGCTCGACGGATCCTTGATCGTGACGAGCAGGTCCGAGCCGCGCTGCGAGAAGACCGCTTCACCCGGGCGTCCGCCGGGCTTTCCGTTTTCCGTCAGCGTGACGGTCGCGGCAGGTTCGCTCTGCGCGGGCATCCCGTTGGTGTTCGTCTGCGCCGCCGCAGGAAGCATCGTCCCCAAGGCCATCGCGGTCGTTGCCGCGATGGGCCAGCCTTTGCTGATGATCATGGTGCCCTCCGATTTTCCTACCATGATCGTTCCCGGTTGATTCTCATCCGATGCCGAGCGGCGCGTCGATGAATGGCTGCGCGAGTCGGCAGCGCGTTCACCGAGCGCCGTGCACGCAATCGGGCTACGCGTTCGTGTGCAAATCCCCGCTCCACACCTGCCAGCACCGCGCGAGGAACTTCGTCTCCGCCTTCTCCGCCGCCGCCGCTTCGTTCGCGCTCAAATAGCGCACGGGGCCCAGCTTGAGCGCTTCGGCCTGCAGCTGCGCGTTCTGCGCGGTGTAGTAGGCGCGATAGACGGCTTCGCGGATCGTCGTGCCGACCGTGACCATCCCGTGTCCGCGCATCAGGGCGACGTCGGCTTGACCGAGCGTCTTCGCGAGCGCGGCGCCGAACGCGGGATTGCTCACCAGCATGTCGGTACCGTCGCCGCCGACGCCGTCGATGTCGAAGATCGGGACGCCGCGCTGCAGAAACGCCGCCATGTGATACATCGGGCGCAGCGCGACCCCGGTGTCGCCGAACGGGATCACCGAGGGCGTGTGCGCGTGCACGACGGCCATCACGTCGGGCCGCGCCTTGTAGATCTCGCCGTGGATGTAGCGCTCGATGTACCCCTGGCGCGTATCGCCCTCGAGCGGCTTGCTGTCGAGATCATACGCGATGACGTCACCCGCGGTGACGAGTGCCGGCGCCATGCTGCGCGAGAGGTAGTAGCGCGTGTGATCCTGCGGATCGCGCACGCTCGCGTGTCCCAAGCCGTCGACGATCCCTTCGCGCGCGAGGATCCGGTCGGCGAGCGCGAGATCGGCGAGGAGCCCATCGGGACCCGCGAGGTGCTGCGCGTCGGCGGGAAGCCGGAGGAAGAGCGAAGCCGCGGCAATCGCGGTCCCGCCCGCTAGGAACTGATTTCGGTTCATGCTGGCCCTTCGTCGGTGCGGCGAGAGTGCGTGCGATCACATCGGACGGCAACCGGCATCTCTCGTCCGCTTACAAGATCGGCAGAGCGTGCGTCGAGCATCAATGCTTTTCGACCATCGTCGCGCCGGCACGCGCACGGCTTCGACATCGGCGTGCAACGCTTGGAAACGCTCGCGACGTTTGCAGCCAGCACAGTCGGTTTTTTTCGCGCGGAGGGTTTGGTTGGAGATGGAAGCGAGCGCACGGGCCTCGGTCGTGCGAACCGCCGAAGAGAGCGGCGAGCACAAAGCCTTCTGGGCGTCGTGGTTCGGCTGGGGACTCGACGCGTTCGACAACTGGCTCTACGTCTATTCGCTCACCGCGATCATCGCCGCGCTCGGGATCTCGCGCGCGCAAGGCGGTTCGCTCGCGACGGCTTCGCTGGTCTGTTCGGCGATCGGCGGGATCTTCTCGGGTGCGCTCGCCGACCGCATCGGCCGCAAGCGGATGCTGATGATCTCGGTCGCCTGGTACGCGGTGTTCACCGCGCTCTCGGGGGTCGCGCAGAACTTCGGCGAGCTGGTCGCGTTTCGCGCGCTGCAAGGGCTGGGCTTCGGCGGCGAATGGGCCGTCGGCTCGGTGCTGATCTCCGAGTGGGCCGCCTCGCAGCACCGCGGCCGCACGCTGGGCTTCATGCAAGGCGCGTGGGCCGTCGGCTGGCTCGTCGCGAACTTCGCGTTTCAGGTCGTCTTCGCGCTCGCCGGACCGAACCCGGGCTGGCGCTATCTGTTCTTCCTCGGGATCCTTCCCGCGCTGCTCGTCTTCTACGTGCGCCGCGAGGTGGAGGACGCGCCGGTCTATCGCGAGACGCGCCGCGCGAAGGACGACGCGGGCGACGACGCATTCACGCTCGCCGCGCTCTTCTCACCGGCGATCATCCGCACGACGATCTTCACCTCGGTGCTCGCGATCGGGATCCAAGGCGGATACTGGGCGATCGTCACCTGGCTCCCGGGCTATCTGAGCAGCGAACGGCACCTGACCGCGCTCTCGACCGGCGCGTACTTCTACCCGCTCATCATCGGCAGTTATCTGGGCTACGTCACGGCAGGCTTCATCCACGACGCGCTCGGACGGCGCCCGACGTTCTTGATCTTCGCGATCGGATCGGCGGTGTTCGTCCCGCTCTACACGTTCTTCGTGCAGGCGAATTGGCAGCTGCTGGTGCTCGGGCCGTTCCTGGGCTATTTCGCCTCGGGGATCCACACGGGGTTCGGGCCGTACATGACCGAGCTGTTTCCGAGCAGCATGCGCGGCGCCGGACAAGGGTTCGCGTACAATTTCGGCCGCGGGATCGCGGGGTTCGGACCGCTCGTCGTCGGGATCCTCGCCGCGAGCCATCCGCTCGGCGTCGCGATCTCGATCTACGCACCCGCGTGCTACGTGATCGCGATGCTGGCGCTGCTCTTCCTTCCGGAAACGCGCGGCAAGGAGCTCGTTCCGCTGAAATGAGCGCGGCGCCGGTTTCCTTACGGTAACCGGCTCTCCCGAAAGTGCGTACTTCCCGCGCCCCCGCGTTTCCCGTACGATGGCGGAGCCATGACGACGGTCGATGCGGTCGCGCGCTGGAGGTGCGCTTCGGGCGCCGGCGTGCGCGGTGCGCTCATCGTGCTGCTGCACGATGACGGCGCCGACGAGAACACGCTCTTTCCCCTCGCCGCGACGCTGCCGCGCGAAGCGACGGTTGCGGCGCTGCGCGGACCGATCGCCAAAGCGACCGGCTTCGCGTGGTTCGCGCAGTGGGATCCGGAGCACCCGATCGCGGCGTCGCTGGCAAACGCGATCGATCACGTCGAGCGCTGGCTCGACGATGCCGCCGGTGACGCGGAGGAGATCTGGTTCGTCGGCCGCGGCGCCGGTGCGACGCTCGCCGCGGCGCTCGTCACCCACGATCCGCAGCGCTACGCGGGCGCGGCGCTGATCGGTCATGCGATGCCGTCCGGCGCCGCGCTCGCCGGCTGCGACGCCGACGTGTTCGTCGGCGCGTTCGACGACGACGTCGCCACCTGGTTCGCCGCCCGCTTTTCGTCCCCGCCCCCTTCCGCTAGAGGAGAATCCATGACCACCACATCCCAGTCGCTGGCGACCTACGCGATCGACGCCTCGCATTCCAACGTCGAGTTCACCGCCCGCCACATGGTGATCACCAAGGTCCGCGGCCGCTTCGGCAAGTTCACCGGCACGCTGACCATCGCCGACGGCGCCGAGGTTCCCACGGCCGTCAGCGTCGAGATCGAGACCGCCTCGGTCGATACGCGCGACGAGCAGCGCGACACGCACCTGCGCTCAGGCGACTTCCTCGAGACCGAGAAGTACCCGGCGATGACGTTCGTCGGCACCAAGATCGCGGGGTCCGGCCCGTCGTTCACCATCACGGGCGACCTGACGCTGCACGGCGTCACCAAGCCGGTCACGCTCGATGCGGAGTACGAGGGACGCGGCAAGGACCCGTGGGGGAACGAGCGCATCTCGTTCGGCGCGAAGACGAAGATCAACCGCAAGGAGTTCGGTCTGACCTGGAGCCAGACGCTCGAGACCGGCGGCCTGCTCGTCAGCGACGAGATCGCGATCGAACTGGAGATCCAGGGGATTCGCCAGGCCTGACGGCTGCTCGCCCGACGAACCGGACGGGGCCCTCGCAACCGCGAGGCCCCGTTCGGCGTTCATGCGCTCGAGGAAGTGCCGTGATCGAGACCGAGAACCACGATCCCGCGGCGGCGATATGGGAGCTCAAGCCGGACGAAGGATGCCCCGTCCAGCGCGCCGTCGACAAGCTCGCCGACAAGTGGAAGCTGCAGATCCTGTTGACGCTCATGCAGTACGACGTGATCCGTTTTCGCGAGCTGCAGCGACAGCTCTCCGGCGTCACGCCGAAGGTGCTCACCAACGCGTTGCGCGAGCTGGAGCGCGACGGCCTCATCACGCGCACGCACTACCCCGAGATCCCGCCGCGGGTCGAATACCGCCCGTCCGAGCGCAGCCGCTCGCTGCTGCCGATCCTGGCCCAGCTCCAAGACTGGGCGCGCGCGCACCTGACCTGAACGCGGGCGCTACATCCCCGCGTCGACGGTCATCCCGCCGTCGATGACGATCGTCTGGCCGGTGACGTACGCGCCGGCGCGCGTCGCCAGGAAGACCGCGGCGCCGGCGACGTCGTCGGGCTCCGCCAGACGGCGCAGCGCCGTGCGCGCGATCGCGGGCTCGGCGATCTTCGGGTTCGCCCAGAGCGCTTTCGCGAAATCGGTCCGCACGATCCCCGGCGCTAGGCAGTTGACGCGAATCCCGAAGCGGCCCCACTCGACGGCGAGGCTGCGCGCGAGACCGATCAGCGCGGTCTTCGAGACGGCGTACGCGCCGATCGCGCTCGTCCCGCTGATGCCGGCGACGCTGGAAAGAAAGATCGCCGCGCCGCTCCCGCGCTCCGCCATCGCGGGAAAGACCATGTTCGCCAGCCACAGCGTGCTGCGCACGTTGCTGTTCATGATCTTGTCGTAGCTCTCGTCGTCGATCCCGCCGAGCGGGCCATAGTACGGATTGACCGCGGCGTTACACACGAGGACGTCGATGCGGCCCCATTCCTCGTGCGTGCGGTCGACGAGGTGGCGCAGCGCATCCTTCTGCCCGACGTTCGCCGCGATCCCGATCGCCGTGCCGCCGCCCTCGACGATCGCCTGCGCGATCTCGGCGCAGGCCTGCTCGTTGCGGCTCGAGATCACGACACGCGCGCCGCGCTGCGCGAAGCGCTCGGCGATCGCGCGGCCGATCCCGCGCGTCGAGCCGGTGACGAGCGCAACGCGGTCGCGCAGGTCGAAGAGGTCGTCTTGCACCGTCATCGTCAGAACACTCCCTCGTCGATCAGCGTGAGCGCGCGCTCGGTGAGCATGTTGGCCGCCTCGCCGAAACGCACGAAGCGCGCATCGTGCGTCTGACCCCGCGTGTAGCGCAGGTAGATCTGCTGCAGGATCGCCGCATAGCGGAAGACGTTGAAGACCACGTACCAAGGCAGCTCGTCGAGCGCAGCGCCGGAACGTTCGGCGTAGCGCGCGGCGGCTTCGCGGCGGCTCGGGAAGCCGGCGTGCCACGTCGGCATCCGTCCGTCGCCGGCGCCGCTCGCCTCGTGCGGCTCGGTCCACAGCGCGAGCAGATAGCCCAAATCCATCAGCGGTTCGCCGCGCGTGCACATGTCCCAGTCGAGCACCGCGGTGAGCCGCATCGGATCGACCGGATCGAGCAGGACGTTGTCGAGCTTGTAGTCGTTGTGCACGAGCGTCGTGCGGCGCGCGGCCGGAACGTGCTCGCGCAGCCAGTCGACCAGCGGTTCGGCGGGACTCGTGTCGTCGGTCAGCGCGGCGAACCAGCGGCCGATCCAGCCGTCGAGCTGCCGCGCGACGAAGCCCTCGGGTTTGCCCAGATCGCCGAGGGCGACGCTAGCGGGATCGACGGCGTGCAGCGCGGCGAGCGTATCGATCAGCGCGAATCCGATTCCGCGCAGCACGTCGGGCTGCGCCGCGAGCGGTGCCGGGACATCCGCGCGCAGCGCGATCCCGTGGCGGCGTTCCATCACGAAGAAGTCCGCACCGATCACGCCGTGATCGGTGCAGAGCAGCAGGCTGCGCGGTGCGAGCGGGAAGCCGGCATGCAGCGTCGCGAGGACGCGATGCTCGCGGCGCATGTCGTGCGCGCCGGGCGGCACCGGCCCGAGCGGCGGCCGCCGCAACACGTACTCGCGTTCGCCGAAGCGCAGCAGGTACGTGAGGTTGGCGTGACCGCCGCCGAACTGGCGGATCTCCAAGGTCCCCGCGGCGTCGGGCAAGTGCGCACGCAGGTAGGGTTCGAGTCGCGCCGTCTCCAGCCGTTCCTCGGGGCGAACCGGGATCGTGTCGGCGGCGCGCTGCGTCATCGCAAGTGTGCGGTCTCGTTGGCGCTCATCAGGAGGCGCGTCCCCGCGTTGATCCGCACCACGGAGATCGACGCGTTGGCCAGCGGGAACAGGAAGTCGTGCGTAGCGCCGGCGATCGCGCCGAGCGCGGCGTTGATCGCGCCCGCGTGCGAGACGACCGCGACGCGCGTCCCGGGATGCCGCGCCGCGACGCCGTCGAGAACGCCGAGCATTCGTGCGCGCACGCGCGCCGACGCCTCCGTCCCCGGGATCCCGTCCCACGTCCCCTCGCGAATCGCATGCGCGGCGAGCGCGACGAGACGCTGCTGCAAGCTCATCGCGCCGTTCTGCGCGCCGATCTCGACCTCACGCAGATCGTGCTCCGCGATCGAGGCAAGGCCGCTGCGCTCGGCGATCGCCTCGGCCGTCTCTCTCGCGCGCGCGATGGGACTCGTGTAGACCGCACCCAAGCCGAACGCCGCGAGATGCTCCGCGGCCGCGCGCGCCTGCAGGCGCCCGCGTTCGCTCAAGGGATGCGCTTCGTAGTCCTCATACGCAAGGTGCGCGCCGTCGTCCGCCGGGATCGCGTCGCCGTGCCGCACGAGGAACAGCTCCACGGCGCCGCTGCGCAGGCTCAGCGCGAGCGCGTCGAGCGGGTCGCGCTCGTTCACGGCGCCGCCTTGGCCAGCTCGGCCTTGGCGATCGAGGCGCGATGGACTTCGTCCGGGCCGTCGGCGATCCGCAGCGTCCGCGCAGCGGCGTAGGCGGCGGCGAGGAAGACGTCGCCGCTCACGCCCTTCGCGCCGAACGCCTGGATCGCGCGATCGACGACCTGCTGCGCGACGTTCGGCGCGACGACCTTCGCCATCGCGATCGCGTGGCGCGCGACTTTGCCGCCCTCGCGGTCGAGACGCTCCGCGGCGTCATAGGTCAGTAAACGGGCTTGATCTATCGCGATGCGCGAGTCGGCGATCCATTCCATGATGACGCCCTGTTCGGCGAGCGGCTTGCCGAACGCGCTTCGTTCCTTCACTCGCGCGACCATCGTTTCGAGCGCCCGTTCGGCGAGACCGATCAGCCGCAGGCAGTGATGCAAACGCCCCGGCCCAAGACGCCCCTGCCCGATCTCGAAGCCGCGCCCCTCGCCGAGCACGACGTTCTCGCGCGGGACGCGCACCTGCTCGAACGCGATCTCGCAATGGCCGTGCGGCTCTTCCCGATAGCCGAAGACCGAGAGCGTGCGCACGATCCGCACACCGGGCGTCTCGACCGGGACGATGACCATCGTGTGCTGCTGATGCCGCGGTGCGTCGGGATGTGAACGCCCGAGAAACAGGAGCACCGTGCAGGCAGGGTGCGCGGCGCCCGTCGTCCACCATTTGCGGCCGTGCAGCACGTACGCGTCGCCGTCGCGCACGACCGACGCTCGCACGTTCGTCGCGTCCGACGAGGCGACGTCGGGCTCCGTCATCGCGAAGCCGGAGCGGATCGTCCCCGCGAGCAGCGGGCGAAGCCAGCGCTCTTGCTGCGCCGGTGTCCCGTAGCGCGCAAGCACCTCCATGTTTCCGGTGTCGGGCGCGGCGCAGTTGAAGATCTCCGGCGCGATCAGAGAACGTCCCATCAGCTCGCAGAGCGGTGCGTACGCGCGGTTCGAGAGCCCGGCGCCCAGATCGCTCTCGGGGAGGAAGAGGTTCCAGAGCCCCTGCGCACGCGCGCGCGCTTTGAGCTCTTCCATGATCGGCGGCTGCGACCAGGGCGTGAGCGCCGTGCGCAGCTGCTCGGCGTAGACGCGCTCGTTCGGATAGACGTCCGTGGCCATGAACTCGGCCAGCCGCTCCCGCAGCGACGTGCTCTCGATCATGGGTCCTCCCTTCGCGCGAGCTCGCCGAATACCGCGCGCTCGAAAACCTCTACCACGCCGTCGATGCGTGCTTCGTCGGGGGGATCGCCTTCGACCAGCGCTTCGCGGTGACAGCCGTCGAGCATGGCGAAGAGCGCCGCCGCGGTCGCGCCCGGATCGCGCAGCGTCGCGAACCCTTGCGCGCGCAGCTCCGCGAGGTGCGTGCCGAGCTTGCGGACGGCGCGCGCCTTGCGCTCGCGGCGATCGCGCACGAACTCCTCGTCGCGCAGCGCGAGCCCGAAATACGCCCGGAGCAGCGCGGGGTGCTCGGCCGGAGAGCGCATGGTCGCTTCCACCAGCCGCCGCAGCCCCGCGCGCGCCTCCTCGCGCGTCGCGACGTCGGCACCCAGCGCCGCGAACACCGGACCGCGGCGCTCCCGGATGCGGTCCATCGCGGCGAGCAGCGCCGCGCGCTTGTCCTTGAAATGCCGATAGAACGTACCGTGGGCCAGCCCCGCCTCACCGGCGATCGCGTCGGCCGTCAGCGCGGCGAAATCGCGGCTTTCCAGCAGCCGTTCCAGGGCGTCGAGCAGCCGTTCGCGGCCGTCGGTGCGGCGTTTCGGGGCCGCCGCGCGCGGCTGCGCGCCCTCGACGCGGCCGAGGTACGTCCAGTGGTTCCTGCGCTTCCCGGTCTCCGGATCGCGGATGCTTTCAACCTGGTAACGGTACGATCGCCCGGCGATGGTCTTGACGACTTCGTACGCCATGTGTGGTAAGATGACTTAAACGTCATGCGGGTTTTACCTACAACGAGACGCCCTCAGGCGGGCGCGTCATGAACGCGTCCCTCGCCGCCCGGCACGGTCGGCCGCTCGGTTCGGCCGCCGCCGCAGCGGCCGCCGAGCCGCCGCGGGCGATGATCACCCTGACGGTCATGCTCGGGCTGATCATGGCGATCATCGACACCTCGATCGTCAACGTCGCGCTCAACGACATGGCGGGGAACCTCGGATCCTCGATCGATGAGATCGGCTGGGTCGCGACGGGCTACATCCTTGCGACGGTCATCGTCATGCCGCTCAACGGCTGGCTGACCGCGCGTTTCGGCCGCCGCAACTACTACGCCACCTGCATCGTGCTCTTCACCGTCTCGTCGTTTCTGTGCGGGACGGCGACGAACGTTTGGCTGCTGGTCTTCTACCGTGTGCTGCAAGGGTTCGGCGGCGGCGCGCTGCAGCCGACGGCGCAAGCGATCCTGTTCGAGTCGTATCCGCCCGAGAAGCGCGCCGGCGCGATGGCGATCTTCGGCCTGGGCGCGATGGTCGGGCCCGCGATCGGCCCGACGCTCGGCGGGATCATCGTCGACAACTACAGCTGGCCGCTGATCTTCTTCATCAACATCCCGATCGGGATCGTCGCGTTCTTCATGACGATGGCGTACATCCGCGACCAAGCGTACGTGAAACGCGATCGCTCGCCGGTCGACGTGATCGGCCTCGCGCTGCTGACCGCCGGGGTCGCCTCCGTGCAGTACGTCCTCGAGCGCGGACAGCGCGAGGACTGGTTCTCCTCCAACACGATCGTGATGCTGACCGTCGTCGCGGTCGTCACGCTGGTGCTCTTCTGCATCCGCGAGCTGCGTGACCCGCGTCCGCTCGTCGACCTGCGCGTCTTCCGCAGCCGGACCTTCAGCGCCGGAAACGCGATCGGCATCGTCTCCGGCTTCGGCCTGTACGGCACCGCGCTGATTCTCCCGCTCTTCTTCCAGAACGTCCTGGGCTTCACCGCGACCGACACCGGGCTCGCGCTCGTCCCCGGCGCGGTCGCGACCGCGATCAGCATGCCGATCGCCTCACGGCTCGCGCCGAAGGTCGACGGACGCGTGCTGATCGCGTTCGGTCTGGCGATCTTCGCCGTCAGCGCGTGGTGGATGGGCGGGCTCAACCAGGAAGCCGGGTACTGGGACGTCTTCTGGCCGCGCGTCGTGCAAGGGTTCGCGCTCGGCTTCCTCTTCGTCCCGCTCTCGACGCTCACGCTCGGCGACATCGCGCGCGAACGCATGGCGAACGCGACGGGGATCTACACGCTCGTGCGCCAGCTCGGCGGCTCGCTCGGGATCGCGATCCTGCAGTTCATGCAGACGCGGTACCAGGACGGCGCCTACGCCGCGCTCGCGACCGGTGTCACGGCAGGCAACGCGAAGGACGCGCAGTTTCTCAGCCACCTGGGCGGCAAGGCGCTGCAGCTCTATCAGATGGTGATGACGAACGCGACCGTCCTCTCGTACGATGCGGTGCTGCGCCTGTGCGCGATCGTCTTCGTCTTCTCGATCCCGCTCGTGCTCTTGCTCAAGGCTCGCAAGAACGCGGCGAACGGCGCGCCGGCGCCCGCGATGGCCGAGTAGCATACGAGCGAGCAGGCGCGCATCCGACCGTGCGCGCCACTTCTTCTTCTCCCGTTCACAGCACCGGGGCATCGGCCGGCGTACGCTCCGGTCTGGGAGACGAATGACGATGACGAAACAGACCAAGGAGAACCTCGCGACGGCTATGCACGGCGAAGCCTTCGCCTACGCGAAGTACACGCTGTATGCCGAGCAAGCGCGCAAGAACGGGAACGCGGAGCTCGCCTCGCTGTTCGAAAACACGGCGCGCGTCGAGTTCTTCGAGCACTTCGCGGAAGAGGCGCAGCTCGCCGGACTCGTGGGAACCGACGCCGAGAACCTTCGCGATGCGATCGAAGGCGAAACCTACGAAGTAAACAAGATGTACAAGAAGTTCGCCAAGGAAGCCGCCGAGGACGGCGACGACGAAGCGGCCGCGCGCTTCGACGAAGTGCGTACGGATGAGGCCTCACACCGTGCGGCCTTCGAGTCCATGCTCGCGAAGATGCGGTAAGGCGGCGGGCGCCGCTCGTCAGTCCTCCGCAGGACTCTCGCATGCTATACTCAGCGCCCTCGGTCGGGTGACGAGTCGTCCGCGTTTCGCCTCAGAGAGGTGGTTTTGCGTATGGCAACGACCCTGCACAGCGTCCAGAAGAAGAACTTCTCGAAACCCGATGAGACTCGCTCGTTCACCCACGGCAAGCTCGACATCGTTCAGGTCGGCGAAACGGCAATCGGCAAGGCGACCTTCCAGCCGGGCTGGAGATGGTCGCAAGACGTCAAGCCGATCGCTCAGACCGACTCGTGCCAAGCCGAGCATCTCGGCTACGTCATCTCGGGTACGATGACCGTCGCGATGGACGACGGGACGCGGCTGACGTTCGGTCCAGGCGACGTGATGGCGATACCGCCAGGACACGACGCCTGGATCGAAGGGAACGACGTGATGGAAGTCGTCGACTTCGTCGGCTTCTCGGATTACGCCAAACCGAAGTGACCGCAGCGCGCGAGCGCCGCTAAAGCGTTAAGCCGCCGACTTCTTGCGCTTGGGCTTCGCGGCGCTCGCGCTCTTCTTGCGAGTCGCGGTGCGCTTGGTCTTCGCCGGCGCGGCCTCCTCGTCGCCGCTCGCGGCCTCGCCTTTCGCGCGACGGCCCTTCGATTGCTCGAGCGAGCGCTGCAGCACGTCCATGAGGTTGACGACGTTGGTCGCGGCTGGGCGATGGACTTCGGGCTGCTCGACCTCCTCGCCGTTCGCGCGCGCTTCGATCATCGCGAGCACGTCCTCGCGGTACTTGTCGTGGAACTGCGAGGGATCGAACGTCTCGGCGGACATCGTGTCGATGAGCATCTTCGCGACCTTCTTCTCCGCGTCCGCGACGTGCTCGCTCAGCGCCGGGAAATCGAACGACTTCTGGTCGACCAGCTCGTCGACGAAGTGCATCAGCTCGAGCACCAACGCCTCGCCGTTCGGTTTGACCGCGGCGAGATGCTCGCGCGAGCGGATCACGACGCGCGCGATCGCCACCTTCCCCGAGTCCTTGAGGGCGTCGCGCAGCAGCGCGTAGGCGTGCCGGCCCTTCTTCTCCGGTTCGAGGTAGTAGGGCGTGTCGAAGAACATCGGATTGATCTGCTCGAGGTCGACGAACTCGACGATCTGCACCGACTGCGTCGCCTCGGGGCGCACGGCCTTGAGGTCGTCGTCGGTCACGGTGACGTAGCGGCCCTTCTCGTACTCGTAGCCGCGCACCAGCTCGTCGTACTCGACCTTCTCGCCGCAGACGGTGCAGTGCCGCTCGTTGTAGATACGCCCGTCGTCCTTCTTGTGCAGAAAGTTGAAGCGCAGGTCGTTGGTGCGGACCGCCGTGTAGAGCTTGACCGGGATCGTCACCAGACCGAAATTGATCGCGCCGGACCAGATCGCGTGTGCCACGGTTCTCCCATTCCCCCGAAGCGTCGTCGTCGTGCCCGCGCTTCCTTGTACCCGGCCGAGAACCCCGCCGCCGAGCCTCAGGAGATGGCGAACGCTTGCCTATCCCTTCGGCCAACCACGCTCAGCGCGCCCGGCGGGTCGTTCCCTTCCTCGCTATCCCGTCCCAACGCGCACGCGCTTGCGCGAGCGCCTTCTCGAGCCGCTGCGGTTCCCAGCCCTCGGCGCGCCACGGATCCCCCTGGGCGTCGACGAGCCCGGGGACCTCGCGGATCGTCCAGCGACGCATCTCGCGCGTCGTCTCGGGCGCGCGTTTGCGCCGCATCGCGTCGACGTCACTCCAGGCCAGCGGCATCGAGACCGGTGCGCCGTCGCGCGCGCGAACGGTGAACGGCGCGACGTACGTCTTTCCCTTGGCGACTTGGACCCAGTCGAGATACACGCGGTCGTCGGGACGCCGCGCGATCGCACGCTCGAGCGTCGTGTCGTCGGGCAGCACGGTGTTGATATGGTGCGCGAGCAGCTCGGAGACGCCTTTGGCGACGTCGTAGTCGTAGCGCGGCGCGAGCGGGACGACGACGTGCATCCCCATCCCGCCGGTCGTCTTCACGTACGCGCGCAAGCCGATCCCGGCCAGCTCGTCGCGAAACGCGAGCGCGACCTTCGCGAGCCGCGCGAGCGGACAGCGCTCCCCCGGATCGAGATCGAACAGGATCACTTCGGGGACGTCGAGATGCGGCAGCCGCGAGAACCAGATGTGCAGCGTGATCGCGGCGAGGTTCGCGATCCACGTCAGCGTCGCTTCGTCCTCGCAGAGCAGGAACACGACCTCGCGCGGCTCGCCCGTCGACGGCTTCACCTTGACCCGCGGTACCCAGTCGGGCGTGAAGCGCGGCATCTGCTTCTCCCAGAAGCCGCGCTGGACGTCGATTCCGTCGGGATAGCGCTCGAGCGTGAGCGGGCTGCCGCGCAGGTACGGTAAGATGACCGGCGCGACGGCGCGATAGTACGCGACGAGATCCCCTTTCGTGTAGCCGTCGCGCGGGAAGAGCACCTTGTCCTGATTCGTCAGCGTCAGCGTGCGTTCGCCGACGACGACGCTCACGTCGGCAGACTTCTTTGCCGCGCGCGCCGGGCTCATGCGTCCGGGTCCACGTGCTGCTCGCGCTCGCGCACGACGCTCTTGGGATCCTTGTCGCTGCGCAGCGCGATGAAGACGGGCTGGCGGAGGATACCCTCCCGCGTCCACTCGGCGAACGCGACCTCGCCGACGAGCTGCGGCGCGACCCAGTGTGCCGGCGTGTTGGTTTTCGGCGCGTCGACGAACGGCGAGGTCTTCCGCTCGAGCGGCTCCATCCGCTTCATCAGATCGCGCAGCCGGTTGGCGTCGAAGCCCGTGCCGACGTGTCCGGCGTAGCGCAGCTTCCCGTCGTCGTCGTAGTAGCCCACGAGCAGCGCCCCGAACCCTTCACGGCTTCCGCGCGGCTCCGTCCAGCCGCCGATCACGAACTCCTGACGCCGCTTCGCTTTGACCTTTACCCACTCACGCGAGCGGACGGAGCGATACTTCGAGGCGCGGACCTTGCCGACGATCCCCTCGAGCCCACGGCGCTCGGCGAGCGCGAAGAGCTGCTTGCCGTGCGTGAGGACGTGCTTGGAGTACATCACGTTGCGCTCGGGGACGATCAGCGACTCGAGCCGTCGTTTGCGCTCCTCGAGCGGCTGATCGCGCAAGTCGCGCCCGTCGGCGTAGATGAGGTCGAAGACGACGTAGGTGACCGGAGAAGGCTTCGCGCGCTTGTGCCCGGGGATCGGCTTCTCACGCGCCTGCAGCGCTTGAAAATCGGGGCGGCCGTCCTTGTCCAGCACGCACAGCTCGCCGTCGACGACGACGGGAAGCGAGCGGAACGCCCCCGCCAAGTCTTCCATCTCGCGGAACTGGTGGGTGAGATCCTTGCCGTTGCGCGACGTGAGCGACACCGCACCGGGTTCGATCACGCCGATCGCCCGATAGCCGTCCCACTTCAGCTCGAACAGCCAACGCTCGTCGTCGAACGGCTCGTCGATCAGCGTCGTGAGCATCGGCTTGACGTCGCGCGGGATCGGATCCGCCTTGATCGCACGGCGCGCGGCACGTTTGATCGCCGTGCCGTCCGGCGCGGCGGCGCGATTGCTGCGCCAGATCGGCGCGTCCTTGCGCTTGCGCTGCAGTTCCGCGAGCGTCTTCCCGCTCTTCACGCTCTCGGGATGGTCCTCGACCTTCCAGTCCGGGTCGGCGTACTCGTCGCGATCTTTGAAGACCAGCCACGGCTCGCCGCGCTCGCCCGCGCGCGGCTTGATCCGCACCAGCGTGAAGAGACCGCGCAGCTTCTTCCCGTGCAGTACGATCTTCAGCTTGCCCGCGGCGATCTGCGCCGTCGGATCGTCGCCTTCCGCAAGCTCGTACGTGCCGCGGTCCCACACGATCACCTCACCCGCGCCGTAGTTTCCCTCCGGGATCACGCCCTCGAACGTCTGATAGTCGAGCGGGTGATCTTCCGTCTTCATGGCGAGGCGTTTCTCGAGCGGAGCCATCGTCGGGCCCCTGGTCACCGCCCACGACGGCATCACGCCGTCGGCCTCGAGGCGAAAGTCCCAATGCAGGCGCGTCGCGCGATGTTCTTGCACGACGAAGCGGAGTCGCTTCGAAGCGCTCCGCTTGCGTCCTTTCGGTTCGGGCGTCGCGGTGAAGTCACGCTTGCGCGCGTACTCCGCGAGCCGGTCTTGTGTTTTCAGCGCCGTCAGACGACGGTGCGCCGGCCCGTCAGCAGGTTGATCGCAGCGACGATGATCGCAAGGACCAACAGCAGGTGGATCAGGCCGCCGCCGACGTGGACGGCGAATCCGATCAGCCACAAGACGAACAGGATGACTACGAGCGTCCAGATCAGGCCAGCCATCGTGTTACACTCCCTCCTCGCGGGTCGCGTCGTCGCGCACCTCGCGCTTGGTCTTGTCGAAATCGGCTTTCATGTCGTGTGCCGCTTCTTTTGCATGCGAGGCCACGCGCTCCCCGAGCGGCATCTGGTCGCCTTCGACGGCGCGCTTGACGCGCTCGCCGCCCGCCTTCACGCGTTCTTTCGCCTCGTCGAACGCATCGCGCGTATCGTTCTTCACCGTGTCGACGCGGTCGCGCCGTGCTTGATCACGTTCCATCAGTAATGCGGTCCTCCGCCGTGGTTCGTCGAAGGGTTGGTGCCGCCGGAGGTGGTCGTGCCGGACTGCATCGTTCCCGTCGTCGTACGTGTCGTACTGGTCTGGTTCCAGGGCTGCCACACGAACAGCCCGATCAACGCGACGACCACGATCACCGCGACCAGGCTGAAGGTCGCCATCGAGCCCCCGTTGTCGCGTTCCACCGTGACGTTGCGTTCTTCCATCTCGGCATCTCCCTGAAGAGTCTCTGCAGGAATGGTACCCACCGGGCCGACCGGGTCCAAACCGTTTATTGCGGCGGCAAGCTGGGAAGCGGCCCGCTCACATCGTCCCCGGGCGCACGTAGACGTTCCAGTACCAGATCCCCCACGCACCCGCCGCCGCGCTCCAGACGATCAGCGTGCGCCAGATCAGCCCCAGCCCCTCGCGCGCCGCCAACCCCAAGAGCACGAGCACGAACGGTTCGAAGTCGAGCGCATGGCGCATCCCGAACTGCGCTCCACCGTTCGCATAGTAGAGGAGCGAGGGGCCTGCGACCAGCACGATCGCGATCCAGAGCGAGACGACGAGCGCCCGTGGGCGCCGGGCGAAGAACGCGAGCAGCAGTGCGGGGCTGGTGATCCACAGCGCGGTCCCGACTTGCAGCGGCACGACGTACGGCGCGGTGCTCTGCACCTGCGGCAACAGCAGAAAGAACGACCACAGCTGCATCGACACGTTGTCCAGGCCGAACGGCGAGCCGGTCGGCGAGCCGAGATACGGGTCTTGATGATAGAAGATCGTGTGTCCGGCATCCCACGGCACGTGCCAGCGCAGCTCGTTGTAGGAGATCCATGCGAGGGCGAACGGCAGCAACGTCAGCACGGTCGCGAGGAGCGCGCGCGGACGCCGCTCGCGCACGAGAAAGCCGTCCCAGACCCACCACAGCACGGCGGGGACCGCCATGACGAGCGTGAAGCGCGATCCGATCGCGAGGCCCAGCCACAGCCCCACGAGCCAGCCGCGCCGCTTTCCCGCCAGCTCGCAGAGCGCGAGCAACGTGAACGCGACCGCCGACGTCTGCGCGATGAACCATACGTCGCCGAGCATCGAGCACCAGAGCAGGTCGGTGCCGAGCAGGAAGAAGACGACGAGCCAGATCGCGATGCGGCGCGAAACGCCCAGCCGCGCGAGCAGCTCCCACGCCGCGCCGGTCGCGACGCCGCAGAGCACCGCAGCGAGGAGCGTCTGGTTCGCGTGCACCCCGAAGATCGCGACGAACGGCAACATCAAGAGCCCCGGGATGGGGTCGTTGACGATGTACCGGTGCCCTCCGAACAGCACGGCGTCGATCGCCGGCCCCGGCCAGAGCGGATCGATCCACAGCCGCCCGTGCAAGAGGGCGTCCGCGAAGAGCACGTAGTTGTCGTACGGCGTGACGCGACCGTGCGCGACGGCCATCGCGGCGATCGCGCCCAGGAGTCCGGCTATGACGGCGTTCATGGCGGGAGCACTTCGTACACAGCCGGGTAACCGCCCACCAGCAAGCGGGTTCGAAAGCCCGGGATCGCGGGCTCGCCCGGATTGACGACGACGAGTTGGCGATGCTCGCGCAGCCATCCGGCGTAGAGGTCGCGATAGTCGGTGGGAAACGCGCACACGACGATCCGGTGCCCGAACCTGCGCTCGACGTACGCGTCGTAGCCCAGCGTCGTCGCGAAGTTCCACACCGTGACGACGACCGCGTCGTCGCGCGTACCGGCGGCGACCCGCCGCGCGAGCTCGGCCGCGTCGCGCGACGAGCGCGCCGCGAGGATGTCGCCGCCGCGCGTGAGATCGCGCAGCACCGCCAGCGCGAGCAAGCCGGCGATCACGACCGCCGCCGTCTGCGGCGCGTCGCGTTCGAACGCGCGCCTCGCGCGCTCCGCCGCGACCGCGATGCCGAGCGCAGACACGGCGTAGAGGACGAAGACGTAGCGGTCCGGATCGGCCTCGGCGGCGTAGGAGCCGCCGAAGAGCGGCGCGGGGAGCGCCGCGAGCAGGAGTCCTGCGCCGATCAGCGGCGCGTCCACGATGATCGCGAGCAGACCGAAGGCCGCGGCGACGAGCAGCCCTTGCGGAAGATCCTCGTCCAGCTCCGGGCCGAAACGCGCGAGCGTCGCGCTCACCGAATCGGGGGTCAGCAGACGGCCCACCGTCCCGCCCGGCCCCCATTCCGAACCGGTCACAAGCGCGCGGAACCCGTCGGGAGACGCGGGGTGGTGATCGTCCCAGAACGGCCGCCCGGGCGGGATTCCGAGAGCCAGCGTCGGGTCACGCCGTGCCGCCGTCACCTGCGCGCTTCGCAGCGGCAGGTACGCATAGGCGGCGACGACCAACAGCGCCGCGACGCCGGTCGCGGCGAGGACGCGCCCCAGCGGCGGACGTCGCGCGCATGCGGCGACGATCCCGCCCGGCAGGATCAGCACGGTCGTGTTGTCGAGCGCGATTGCGAGTCCGCCGAGCACGATCGCCCAGCCGAGCGCACGCCGGTCGCCCAGACGCGACCAGCGGACGGCGAGCGCCACCGCGAGGAACGCGACGGCGAAGCCGAGCGGGTGCGCGTCGGCGTACGTGCCGCGCGTCCAGACCGGGTGCGCGAAGGCGAACGTCCAGCCGGCGAGGATCGCCAGCAGCGGCGTGACCTCCAAAAGCAAGGCAAGAGCGGTGATCGTCGCCGCGCCGCCGGCGATCGCGAACGCGGAGAGCGCGTTGAGCCGTGCGGCGACCGAACCGAGCGGGAGGAGATGCGTCCACACCCAGCCCACGAGGACGTAGCCCGGAAACCCGGTCGGGTAAGGGATCCCGCCGATCCAGGCAACGGTTTGAAGGTCGGCGGTGTCCCAAGAACCGACCTCGGTTCGCACCGAGGCGAGCAACACGACGAGTGGGACGACGAACGCGACCGCGACCGCGGACGACCCACGTAGACGGAGGATCAAGCGCCGTGCAACTACGCCCGATCATGCAGAGCGGCCTCTCACGACCGCGCGTGGTCGTCGCGGAGCCGTTCGCCGAGCGAGGTTTGGCCGTATTGCGCGACGCCGGGATCGAGGTCGACTCGCAGGTCGGCAAGCCGCGCGAATCGCTTGCCGAGGCCCTCGCCGCCGCCGACGGGCTGATCGTCCGCTCGGAGACCCGGGTCGACCGCGCGCTGCTCGCGGCCGGACCGAAGCTCTCGGTCGTCGCGCGCGCCGGCGTCGGCGTCGACGCGATCGACGTCGACGCGGCGACCGACGCCGGGATCCTCGTCCTCAACACCCCCGGCGCGAACTCGATCGCTGCGACCGAGCAGACCTTCGCGCTGATGCTCTCGCTCGCGCGCCGCACCCCCGCCGCCGTCGAGATGCTGCGCGAGGGGATCTGGGACCGCAAGTCGCTCGTCGGCAGCGAGCTCTACGGCAAGACGCTCGGGATCGTCGGCCTGGGCCGCGTCGGCGGCAACGTCGCGACGCGCGCGAAGGCGTTCGGGATGACGCTGCTGGCGTACGATCCCTACATCAGCACGGCGCGCGCCGACACGTTCGACGCGCGGCTCGTCGACCTCGACACGCTGCTCGCGTCGAGCGACATCGTCACGCTGCACGTCCCGCTCACCCAGCAGACGATCGGGATGATCGACGCGGCGAAGCTGCGCCTCCTGCGCCCGCACGCGTACCTGGTCAATTGCGCGCGCGGCGGCGTCATCGTCGAGAGCGACCTGCTCGAAGCGCTCGACGCGAACGTCCTGGCCGGCGCCGCGATCGACGTCGTCGCCGAGGAGCCGCCGCCGAAGGACGGCAGCGGCGCGAAGCTGCACCGCCATCCGAAGGTGTTCGCAACGCCGCACATCGGCGGCAACACGAAAGAAGCGCTCGAACGCATCGCGACCGAGCTGGCGCAAGACGTCGCACGCGTCCTGCTCGGCGCCCCGGCGAACGCCGCCGTCAACGCGCCGGTCCCCGACGGACCCGAGGCGGAGCGCGTGCTGCCGTTCCTCGAGGTCGCGTATCGTCTCGGCCGTTTCTACCCGCAGTACGCGCAGCCGGAACGTCTTCCGTCGCTCGCGCTCGTGCTCGGCGGCGCGCTCGCCGACGTCCCGCCCGAACCGATCGTGCGCGCCTTCCTGAGCGGCCTGCTGCAGGCGACGACCGACCTGCGCGTCTCCGTCGTCAACGCCGAGGCGATCGCACGCGAGAAGGGGATCGTCGTCGACGCACGCGGCGACTCGGCCGCCTCGTCCTACGCCTCCTCGCTGCGCCTGATTGCCGGGAAGACCTCGGTCACCGGCGTCTCCATCGGCGGCTCCCCGCGCATCGTCGAGCTGGACGGCTACGAGATCGACGCGACCCCGATCGGTGCGATGCTGATGACGCAGCACGCCGACGTCCCCGGGATGATCGGCCGCGTCGGCACCGTACTCGGCAACGCCGGCGTCAACATCTCGACGATGCAGGTCTCACGCAACACCGTCGGCGGCGACGCGATCATGGTGCTCTCCACCGACCGTCCCACCGACGAAGCGACGCTCGCCGCCCTGCGCGCGATCCCCTCGATCGCCTCGGTCCGCTCGCTGGCGCTGTGAACGGGCCACGTCACCCCGCGCATGCGGGGTGACGTCATCTTCCCCGTCGGAAGCGCGTTTAGGCGGGGACTTCCTCCAGCACTTCGCGCAGCGTCCAGTCGCCGAACGACTCGCCTTCGGCGCGCTGCGCGCGATACGCGGTGAACAACGGCGCGAGGAGCGGGGCGACCTCGGCGAGTCGGACGCCGTCGCGCCAGAGCTTCGCCAGGCGCGTCGAGGCCGGATCGCCGCCGAGGTAGACCTGATAACGATCGGCGCTCTTCCCGACGAGGCCGATCTCGGCGAGAAACGGACGCGCGCAGCCGTTCGGGCAGCCCGTCATGCGGATCGTGATCGCCTGCCCGTCGAGCCCCGCTTGCGCGAGCGCGGCCTCGACGTCGTCGAGCAGCGCCGGGATCACGCGCTCCGATTCCGCCAGCGCAAGGCCGCAGGTCGGGAGCGCGGGGCACGCCATCGCGCGCTTGCGCAGCGGCGTGACGTCCTCCGGCGCGACGACGCCGTGCTCGCGCAGGATCGCGTCGATCTCCGCGCGCCCGTCGGTGGGGACGCCCGCGATCAGGAGCTGCTGGCCGAGCGTGGCGATGAACTCGTAACCGAAGCGGTCGGCGATCGCGCGCAGCGCCGACTTCAGTCGCGCGTCAGCCGTGTCGCGGATGCGCCCGCTCTGCACGTGCAGCCCGTAGAACCAGTTCCCGTCGCCCTGCGCGTGCCAGCCGTAGCGCGGGACGTCCTCCCACGGCGCGATCTCGCGCCACGGCTCGAGACGGAAACCCGCCTCTCGTTCGACCTCGGCGCGGAACCAGTCGAGACCGCGATCGGCGATCAGATACTTGAGACGCGCGTGACGGCGGTCGGTCCGGTCGCCGTGGTCGCGCTGCACGACGACGACCGCGCGCACCGCGTCGAGCAACCGCTCGGGCGGGATCGAGCCGAGGTGGTCGGCGAGACGCGGGAACGTCGCCGCCTTGTTGTGCGTCATCCCCAGGCCGCCGCCGACGGCGAGGTTGTAGGAGACGACTTTCCCGTCGCGGACGATCGCGACGATCCCCAGATCATTGGTGTACAAGTCGACGCTGTTGTCGCCCGGGACGGTGACCGCGATCTTGAACTTGCGCGGCAGATACGTCGCGCCGTAGACCGGCTCGTCGACGGCGCCCTCGCTGTGCGCGATCTCGCCGTCCTGCCAAATCTCGAGATAGCCGCCGGTCCGCGGCGCGAACGCGCGCGCGATCGCCTGCGCCGCCTGGCGGGTCGCGGCGTAGCCCGCGTCCTCGTAGGGCCACGCCGGCGCGCAGACGTTGCGCACGACGTCGCCGCAGGTCGCGAGCGTCGAGCCGAGGTGCGCGACGACGTCGCCGATCACCGTCTTGAGGTCGCGCTTACGCACGCCGTGGATCTGCAGCGCCTGACGGGTCGTCACCCGGATCGTCCCGTTGCCGTGCGCGTCGACCAGTTCGTCGATCGCGCTCCAGAGCCGCGCCGGGATGCGGCCCGCGGTGGCGCGCACCCGGATCATGAACTGGTAGTCTTTCTCGCCTCCGTGCTCGCGCGCGGTCTTACGCGCGTCGCGATCCTCCTGCTGATACGTTCCGTGAAACTTCAGCAGGCTCGCGGCCTCTTCGCTGAACCGCGGCGTCTCCTCGCCGATCTCGGCCGCGATGCTGCCGCGCAGACCGCGGCTCTCGGCCTTGACCTTTTCGACGTCGACCTTACTCACACGGGGCTCCCTGGAAAAAGAAGAGGAGCCCCCGCACCGGCGGGGGCTCCTCTCAGACTGGTTCGTCGCGACCGCGTCGCAGCGTTTCAGGACGTGAGGGACCGCCGGATACGAGATCCGTTGGGACACACGGCGAGAAGACAGCGCTGGGCGAGCGACATGTGGGTCGAACCATACCACGGGCTCCGGCGCTGGGTCAAGGGACCCGGTCGAGCGCTCTACGACCCGGACGACGCGTCGCTTCCGCCGGGATCCGGCGCACGGCCGAAGGACGCCGCACCCGCGGGCGACGAGTACCTGCACATGACGTTCCACGCCCAGGCACTGGTTCGCACCGATCGTCCCTCCCGCTACGCCGCGCAGTTGGCGAAACATCTCGGCCACAAGGTCGAGACCGAATGGTCGGCCGAGGCCGGTTACGTGAAGCTCTCCGACGGCGTCTGCGACATGCACGCTTGGCCCGAAGGGCTGCGGCTGGACGCCTACGCCGAGACCTACGACGGGCTCGCGCACGTCGAAGACGTCGTCAAGCGTCATCTCGAGCGCTGGGGCGAAGCCGACACGCTCACGGTCGAATGGCAACTGCGCACGCCGCTCCCGACGTAGCCGCTCTCGCGAGCACGGCGCGCGTGACGGAGCGCCTCGAACTCGACGGCTACGTTATCGAGCACGACCCGAATTTCGCGATCTGCTCGATCGGCTCGGCATCGACTGGCGCAAGGAAGAGGAGCCGTGCGCCGCTTGGCCTGATCGTTAGCGAAGAGCGTGTGCCCGAGGGATACGGTGACCCTGCAAGAGCGTTCTCGTTCTCGATGAACAACGGCACGCCGTATCCGTGGACGCTAGCCCGTTGGGGCGAACCGCTCGCGTTCATCGACTTTTACGCCAACGCCCCTTG
>DATJHK010000075.1:0-6755 GCA_035493875.1 Candidatus Limnocylindria bacterium | reverse complement strand
TTGTTCGTCGACGAAGCGCAGAACGCGAGCGATCAGATCTTCGAGGTGCTGCGTCTGCTCCTCAACTACGACATCCCCGACCGCAAGCTCCTCAACGTGATCCTGTTCGGGCAGAGCGAGCTTCGCGCGCGCGTCGAGGCGCGGCGCAATCTCGCCGATCGCGTCGACGGCTGGATCGCGCTGGAAGCGCTCGACGCCAGCGAGTCGCGCGCGCTGCTCGCGCACCGGATCGCTCGCGCCGGCGGCTCGGGCGAGGCGACGGCCCTGTTCGACGAGGAAGCGCTCACCGTCGTTACCGGCGCCGCGCTCGGCACGCCCCGCCGCCTCTTGCATTTGGCGCACGCGACGCTGCGTGAAGCGGCTGCGCACGGCCGCGCCCGTGCCGCGCGGGTCGACGCCGAAGCGGCTGCACGCGCCCGCGGTCTGCACGTCGTCAGCGGCGAGGAGACCGCCCCATCCGCGCCCGCGCCGACGACGAGTGCACGTCGCTTCCCCTGGCTCGCGCCGTTCCGCGTGAAGTGAGCGAACGCCCGCGCGACCTCGACGCGCTCTTCGAGCGCGACGCCGACAGCCGGCTGTTGGAACGCCGCCGTTCGGCCGAGCTCGGATTGGCGCCGCATGCGCCCGCAGCGTCGCGCACGCAAGCGCAGTTCGGCGCCGAATCGATCCGCGACGACGACGAGAGCAGCGCGCCACCGCGCCCGGCATCATTGCGCGGCGCGCTCGAAGCCCGTCCTCGCAGCGAGCTGATCCCGGGCGCGCTCGTCACCATCGTCCTCACCGTCGCGAACGACGGTGAATCCGAAGCGAAGGACGTGCGCGTGCGCATCGCGCTGCCGCCGGAGGCGGAACCGGTCGCGGGATCGTTCGCGCGCGACGAGATCGCGATCGACGGCGAGGCGCTGCTCGGTGAAGGGTTGCCGATCGGGACGCTCGCACCGGGCGGCGCCTCCCGGCTGCGCGTCGCCGTGCAGATCCTCCCCGGAACCGAACCGCTCGACGTGGTCGCCTCCGCGAGCGCGCCCGGTGTTCCCGCCGTCGGCGCACCGACGCTGCGCCTGCAGCGCCGCGCCGGACATGCCGCCTACGCCCAGCCCAAGCCGTTCTACGAGCTGGAGGACGACGAGCACGACGAGGAGCTCGTCGCCGAAGCGGCGCCCGAGCCGCCGCGCACCGTCGACACCGTGAGCGACGCCCCGGCCGCGCCGCCCGTCGTCGCGGCCCCCGCGCCGCCACCGCCGTCGCCACCTGCACCCCCGGTACCGCCGCCGCCCGTCCCCGCCGCGCTGCTGACGCGCGCGATCACGCTCGACGACGTGCGCGCGCTCGATCGCGTCTTCGCCGGCGGCGTGCCGCACGGACTCGCGGCGCTCGCGCTGCTCTCGGCGCTCGCGTGCGACGGCGGCCCACTCGGCGACGCGCTGGGCGTCGCGGCGTTCCGCACCTCGGTGGCCGCCGCGCTGCCGCGTGCGCTCGTCGCCGCGCGGATGCGCAAACCCACGCCGCCGGTCGTCACGCCGGCGGCGCTCGCGGAGATTCGGGCCGAAGGACGCGCCGATGCGCCCGCGCCTTCGCTCGACGCTCCGGCCCTCGTCGTCCGCCTCGACGCAAACGAGCTGGATGCTCTGCGCGCCGTGCTGCGCCGCGATCTCGACGATCCGTTTCTGCGCGGGATGCAGGTGCTCGTCGCGCTCTTCCCCCATGAGCTGCACGGCGTCGCGCCGACGGGGCCCGCGCGCTGCGTCGAGGCCCTCTCGGCGTTCCGCGTCACGGTGAGCGCGTGGTTGATGCGCGTCACCGTGCGGCGGTCGGTCGACCGCCGCTACGACCCGCTGACCGCCGAGGACGCCGCCCTGCGCGACGCCGGCGCCGCGCTGGTCACCGTCCTGCGCGAGGTCCTTTCAGCGACCTGACGGCTCGCCGACCGCCATGTCACGCTGCGCCAAGGCGCCGAGGCGCGCGAGGAACGAGCGTGGGAAGTGACGCTGGATGATCTCTTGTGCACCGGCGAGGAAGTAGTCATCGGGCGCCGTCATGCCCATCCGCCGATACGCCCCGTCAAGCTCGATCAGCGCCCACGCGGTTCGCCAGAGGTATCCGGCGGAGCGGAACGTCGAGCACGCGCGTCGCAACCGCGCGATCGCGTCGACGTCCCGCTCGTGCCCCATCGATCGAACCGCCCCGATCAGCAGGTCTTGAATCGCCCGGTACAGCGCGCTCGGCGTACGGACCAGGAGCGCGTCCTTCTTCCCGCCGATCCCTTCATATCCGCGGACCATCCTTCGCGCGCGCGGCAAATCGTACCAGCGCAGCTCTTCGGCGACGACCAGCAGCCCCAACGACTCATCGTCGTCCGTTTCGTTCCAATCGATCCGCTCGGCGAGATCGGCCGCATGGTATGCGTGTTCGCGCGCATTTCGCATCTCGCCATAGATGCGTGACACCTTCGCGCGCATCGCCAGCGCACCGGCGCGATAGGCTTCGGACGGCGCCAGCGCATCGGCGATACGCGCACGTTGGAACGCACGTTCCGGATCGTCGTCGTTCAGTGCCGAGTAGGTCTCGTAGAATGCCGCTTGCGTGCGCTGAACCGGAGCGACGTCGGCGTCGGCGGTCATCACCTGCGGAACGGCGACGCGCCATTGCGGGATCGAGATCGTGCCGCGCAGCTCCGCCTCGTACATCGCGACCTGCTGCATCAGATTCGCAGCGAGAAAGTCGTCGCGCTGCTCGCATGCCGTCAGCGTCTGAAGTGCTTCGAGAAAACGGTGATACGCCTGCGCATGCAGTCCTCGCGCCGCACTGACGAAGCCGCAAAGCTGAAAGCCCCGCGCCGAGATGATGTCCGCGCCGGCACGAGCTACGGCGCCGGCGATCGACTCGGCACGATCGAGATCTCGCCGCATCCAATACACCAGCGCGCGGTGATGTTCGATCTCCGCGACGATCGCCGGATGGACGTTTCGCTCACTCGCGAAGAGCACCGCGTCGTCGAGGATCGCAAGACCTTCGCCTTCGCTCTCGACGCGCGCTACCGCGGATCCGAGAAGCATGCGCAGCGTGGCGAGCTGATCGGCGCCGACGACCCAGGACTCCGCTTCTCGAAGAAGGGGGATCGTCGCGGCGGGATCGTTCAGCCGCCAAAGCGCGCGTGCGCGAAGCAGGAGCGCTTCGGTCCGTTGGGACGCGCTGACGGGCGTGAGGATATCGAGCGCGTCGAGACACGCGCGATAGTCCGCGCGAAACCACGCGTCACGAGCCGAGGCGAGCTCGTCGCCCCGCACCCGCTGGTATGACGTCATCGAAGAGACCGAGGAACAGCGCACCCGTGAAGAACCTCCGTAGCGGCTGGATCATACCACCGACCAAGCCGCTACGGTGCACTTCGCAGTGGAGGAGGACTCCCCCGCTTAGATCGGTCCCCCGACGCCCGTGTCCGCATGGACCGTAGGAGCGGCGATCGGACCGCCGACACCGGTATCCGCAGACTGCACCGGATGGATCAGGGTGAGGAGCGCAAGCAACAGTGAGGCGAGCAAAGGACTATCCTTTCGTCAGATCTGGTGAAATTGCACCACTATCCTAACCATACTCGCCAGGGTCTCCTGCGTCACCGGGCCCCGTAGCGGCCCGGTTCGCTGCGGCCGATGCTATAGGGGTGATCGTGAAGCTCCTGATCGGCATCCCCACCAACGGCCAGCCGGCACGGCCGTTCCTGGACGCGCTGCGCGGCCTCGCGCTGCCCTCCAGCCTCGAGCAGGCCGAGCGCGTCGTCTGGTCCGGAAACTTCGTCGCCGCACAGCGCGAGATGATCGTCCGTGAGGCGCTGCGCCGCGACTGCGATGCGGTGGTGATGATCGACGACGACATGGTCCCGCCGCCCGACACGCTCACGCGGCTCCTCGCCGTGTTCGAGGCCGACCCGCGCGCCGCGGTCGTCGGCGCGTTGTATTACAGCCGCGACGGAGCGCGCCCGATGGTCGTCGGACGGTGGAACTCGCAGTCGACCACGAGCGCCTGCATCCCGCCGTTCCGCAGCGACGCCTTCTCCCCGGTCGACGGGGTCGGGTTCGGCTGCGTCGCGATCCGCACCGCCGCGCTGCGCGATCTCGAGTCCCCGTACTTCGGCACGCACGTCTACATCGATCCGTCGCATCAGATCGTGCGGCAGTGCGACGAGGACTATCTGTTCTGCGAGCGGGTGCGGCGTGCGGGATGGAACGTGTACGTTCACGGCGGCGCGCGTACCCCGCACTACGATCGCGCTTCCGACACCCTCGCCCCGGTGCAATGGGAATCCGACGCCGACACCAACCGCCTGCGCATGATCGTACGCGACGGCGACCAGACGCGTCTGGTCCCGTTCGACGACGCGGTTCCGCAGGCGCCGGAACGTCAGGAGCCGTTCGCGAGCAGCCTGCTGATCGTCGGGTGACGCAGCGTTAGTGGTGCGCGTTGAGGATGCGCGCGGGGACCGGCGCGGTGCCGATCGACCGCCGGAACGCGCGCATCTTCGCCAGCGTGCTCAGCCGCGTCCCGACCTGCTCGTGGTAGGCGCGCAGACGTCGTAGCTGGTCCTCGCGGTACTTGAACACCCCGAGCAGACGCTGGCGCACGCGCGGGTCGCCGTCCGGCGCGAACTGCGGCGTCGCGGCGAACAGCTCGGCGAGCCGGCCCGTGAGCTGACGCTGCGAGGCGAGCGCCGCGCGGAAATCGGGCCAGCGGCGCTCCACGAGCGCCGCGTCGGCCGCGAGACAGGAGCGCTCGAACGCGAGGATCGCCTCGACGATCTCCGCGCGCGGATCAGCAGACGGAGGCATCGAGCCGCGGACCGGCCCCTTGCGCGCGGTACTTCTTGATCGCCTCGACCCACGTCTCGCGCATGTCGGCGACGACCGGGATCAGCCCGCGCACCTTCTCGGGATCGCCGTGCATGTTCGCCGTGACGAGCTGGTGGTGCCAGAACTCGTAGATCCGAAAGAGGTTCCCGGGGATCTCGCTGTCGATATCGAGCTTGAGCGAACCCATCAGCAGCGCGCAGGCACGCTGCGCGCGGCGCAGCAAGTCGTGCCGCCCCTGGATGTTCGTCGGCTGCGTCTCCATCATCTCGACGGCCTGCCGCGCGAAAAGCAGCAGGGCATCGTAGATCTTGATGATGAGCTCCTCGGGCGTCGCCGAGTTGATCGACGCCTCGAGGTAGCGCAGGTTCGCCGGTGCGATCGCCACGTGCGTCAGCTCCCGCCCGTCAGGGCTCCGAGGGACTGCTGCTCCGCCTGCAGCTGCGCGATCTGACTCTCCGAGTCGGTGAACTCGGCGCGCAGCTGGTCGGCCTGCATGTTCGCCTGGTTCGTCACCAGCGCGATCTGCTGCTGGAGCGAATCGATCTGGTCGTGCGTCTCGGCGGTCAGCTCGGCGAACAGCGACTCCGGCGGGACCGTTCCGGCCTGGGCGCCGTTGGCGAGCGCCGTCGGCAGCCCCGATGCGGTCGTCAGGTACACGGCCAGATCGTTGATCGGATTGTTTGCCGCCGTGAAAAGCTGCATCACCGCGGTCGGATCGGCCGTCAACGCCGCTTCGAAGGTCGTCGTATCCAAGGCCGTCAGCTTCCCGCTCGTGCCGTCGTACGTCTGCGTCGAGAGGCTCGTCTGATCGGCGCTGTCGGTCGCATCGAGCGAGAGCGAGTCGGAGTCGGACGACCCCGAGCTGCCCGCCACACCGACCGTGAACGACGAGTCGAGGCTCAGCCCGATCGAGGTCAGCGAGTTGTACGAGGTCGAGTTGGTCAGCCCCATCTCGGAGACGTAGTTGACGAGCGAGTCGCGCAGCGAGAGGACATCCTGATTGTTGAACAGGACGCCGCCACCCGTGATCGCGCCGCTCACCTGCTGCCCCGTGTCGGAATCGGTCGTGCTTCCTTCGACCGGCGCCGCCGTCGCGGTGTTGATCTCGTTGATCACGGCGTTGTACGCGTTGACGAACGAGTTGATCGACTTCTCGATCGTCGAGGTGTCTTGCGCGACGTTGACGGTGAAGCCGTTCGAACCCGTCGGCGTGCTCTGCAGCAGCTTGAGGTCGACGCCCGGGATGACGTTCGTGGCGTCGTTCGAGTTGCTGTACTTCGTCTGCGGGTTGCCGGCAGGATCGATGTACTTGATGACGGCGGCCTTGCCGACGGTCTCCGTCGCTCCCGCCGAGAGCGTTCCCGGCGTCGTCGCGTTCTGGAGGAATCCGGCCGCCTGCAAGAAGTTCGACGTGTCGTTCGCGGCACCGAGCGCGATGCTCTGCGGGCCCGAGGTCTTGCTCGTCAGGCTGATCTGGCCGGTCGTCGGGTCGTACGCCGCGATCACGCCCGCCGACGAGTCGTTGATCTTCGTGATCACGTCGGCGAGGTTCTGACCCGTCGGATCGACGGTGAACTGTACGCCGTTGATCGTGAACGTTCCGGCGGTCACCGCGGTGGCGAATCCGGCGTTGTTCGACTGATCGAGGTCGGCGCTCTCGTTGATCCCGACGATCGGGCTCGACGACGAGACGGAATACGTCGATCCGGACTGCGTGATCGGCGAGGTGTCGAGCTTGAGCACCTGCAGTAGGTTGCCGCTGTCGCCCGCGCCGCCCAGCGTGATCGGCGAGCTCGACGTGATGCTCGCCTCACCGGTCGTCGTGTCGTACGTGAGCGTCGCTTTGCCGGCCAGGTTGGCGTTGATGCGGCCGATGATGCTCGAGAGCGTCTCCGTGCCGACGTTGTACGTCGT
>DATJHK010000074.1:0-10552 GCA_035493875.1 Candidatus Limnocylindria bacterium | reverse complement strand
GTTCGAGAGACGACCGTCGATCCCTACCCGTGCTCGGCCGAGGCGACGTAGGCGTCGGTCGCCGGGACGAGCCGGTCGCGCTCGGCGAGGCGGAACCACGCCTGCTCCATCCCGCGCGTGACGTACGGGCCGATCGCGGCCGGCGTGTGCTCGCGGATCCACGCGTCGAGCTGCGCGGGCGGCACCGCCGTCGCGAACGTCGTCGGAACCCCGTTCGCAAGCAGCACCTGCTGCGAGGTCGCCGAGAGCGGCCCGAGCAGCGCGTCGTGGTGCACCGTGAAGAACCGCCAGCTCAGTGCCGGATTCCACTCCGCCGCGTCGTCGACGAGGCGTACGCGGAACTGCGCCGCCTGCGGCGGGATCTCGGAAGACGCCACGATCGCGAGCGCCTCGCGCGCGAGCCGCGGGTCGCGCACGCCGACGAGCGCCGCGTAGTCGCGGCGCAGCTCGCCCTCGTCGCGTGCGCCGCGCGCGATCCGGTGCAGCGCGTCGAACGTCGCTTGGTCGGCATCGAGCGCGACGATCCCGAGGACCGTCGACTGCGCGTCGGGGTCAAGGCTCGCGCGGTCGGCGACGAAGGCGGCGAAGCGGCGGTGCGCCTCGGCGATCACGGCCGGATCGCCCCACGCGCCGAGATCCGCGAGCGCCGTTTGGCGGAGCTCGGCGCGAGCGGGCAGCTCGCCGGGCTTTGGCTCCCACCCGAGCGCCGTGGCGACCGGTTCGGCGAGCGCGCGCGCGTAGCGGACGAAGGCGTCGTGTCCCGGGCGTCCACGCTCGTCGCGCTCGATCGACCAGAGCGCGCCGAGGATCTGGTTCCACGCGCGCGCGTCCAGATCGCGCCCCATCGACGCGGCGAGCGCGAGATACGTCGGAAGCGGCGCGCGGCCGGAACGCGCGAGCGCCCACTGGTCGTCGAGCAGCGCGATCTTATCGGCGTCCGGAAGCGCGGCGAAATGCCGCTGATTCGTCGCGAGCGTCTGCGCGTCGTAGGCGACGCGATAGTAGCCGACGTCGCCGGCGTTCGCGCGCAGCGGTTCGCCGCACCGACCCGCGGCGACGCGCTGTCCCTCGGTGGTGAACAGCACGGAACGCGGCGCGCCCGAACCAGAGGCGATCCGCATCGGGATGCTCCAGCGTTCCGGCGGCCCGCTCTCGGTACCGGCGAGCAGGAAGCGGCGCTGCGTGAGCACGATCGTACGCGCGCCGTCCGCGGCGCAGCGCGCGCTGATGCTCACCAGCGGAAATCCGGGCCGCTCCGTCCAGCCCGCCGCGATCGCCGTGACGTCCTTCCCGCTCGCCTCGCGCAAGGCGTTCCAGAGGTCGGCGGTCGTGGCATTCGAGTAGGCGTGCGCCGCGACGTAGCGCCGGATCCCGGCGCGGAACGCGTCCTCGCCGAGATACTGCTCGAGCATGCGCAGGAACGCCTGCCCTTTGTTGTAGGTGATGTCGGAGTCGAACGCCGTGTCGGCCTGCCGCTCGCTCGTGATGCGGCGCTGCAACGCGTGCGCGCCCGTCCACGCATCGGCGCTCATCGCGCGTTCCTTGCTCTCGTCCTGACCTTCCCACCAGCGCCAGCCCGGGTTGGCGCGATCGGTCTGCTTCGCCGCCATCCACGATGCGAAGCTCTCGTTGAGCCAGATGTCGTCCCACCACGCCATCGTGACCAAGTCGCCGAACCACTGATGCGCCATCTCGTGCGCCTGCGTGGCATAGATGCGCTGACGTTGCGCGAGCGTCGCGCTCGGCGGCAGCAGCAGCAATTGATCGTTGAACGTGATCCCGCCCCAGTTTTCCATCGCGCCGCCGAAACCGCCGGGGACCGCGATCGCGTCGAGCTTGGGGAGGGGGAAACGCACGCCGAAGTAGCGGTCGTAGGCGGCGAGGATCGCGCGCTCGTTGGCGAGCGCCTGCGCACCTTCGCGCTGATACGGACGCACCGCGACGACGCCAGGCTCGACGCCGTCGATCCGTCGCGCGGTGATCCGTCCGAGATCGCCCGCGGAGAGGACGAGCAGATACGACGCCATCCGCGGCGTGCGCGCGAAGGTCGTCGTCGCCAGCGCGCCGCGCACCGTGCGCGATGCGGCCGGCATGTTGGAGACGGCGGTCCACGTCGCCGGAAGCGTCACGCGTAATTGGAACGTCGCGCGGAACGCCGGCTCGTCCCAGGCCGGGAACATCCGGCGCGCGTCCGTCGACTCGAACTGCGTCGAGAGCATCAGACCCTTGCGCCCGTCCGGCGTGACATAGTCCTGCGCGAAGAGCCCTTCCGGCGCGTCGTCGATCGTCCCCGTGTACGCGACCCGCAGCTCGTGCCGTCCCGGCCGCACGGCGCGCGAGAGCGTCAGCGTGGTCAGCCCCTGCGCGTCGTCGGTGCGCACGCGCGCGACCGGCGCGCCGTCCAGCCGCGCATCGCGCACGGCGAGGTGCAGCGCGTCGAAGACGATGCGGTCGGTCGGACGCCGCACGTCGAGCGTGACGCGCTCGGTTCCCGCGAACGTGCGGCGCGCCGCGTCGGGGACGATCGCGATCGCGTAGGCGCTCGGCACGACGTCTTTCGGTAGACGGCCGGCCGTGGTCGCGAACGCGAAGGGGGCTTCGGCCCGCAGCGGAGCGGCGAGCGCGGCGAGGAGCGAACTCGCGAGCAGGATGATGCGCAAGGCAGGGCGCGGCATGGCAGCCCCGCCTTCGAGCTAGCGGATCAGCCGCCTTCGCGCTTCGTGCGATCGGCGCGCCGGTTGGCGCTCGCGATCGCGTCGGCGAGCTCCGGCTTGGTCATCCGCGCGGTGACGTGCGCACCGAGCTCGCGCGCCTCGGACTGCAGTTGCGCCTTCGTCTTTCCCTCGACGTCGACGCCGCCGTAGCTCGGCGCGGACGCGCCGGGCCCGCTCTGCTCGGCGCGCGGGTCCGACGGACCGCGCTGCCCCTTCTCCTCCCAGTGATCGCCGATTTTCTCGTACGAATGCTTCACGGCGGCCCAAGCGGCGCGATGCGCCGCCTGCTCGTCACCGTGGTATGTCTGCTCGGCGCTCTCGAGCGTCTTCTCGTAGGTGTCTTGCGCCTTCTGGGGCGAGCGCTCCAGGGTTGACGGGACCGGTGCGAACTCGCCGTGTTTTCCCTTTTGCGGCATGGTCGAAAGCGTACCCGCAGCACACTCCTCCAATCGCACGCGATCGCCGGAAGGTGACGTGTAACCGGTAACGTAACTCGTCGTTTCGTGAACGAAACACGGAGTGCCCGTGCGAGCCTGTGGGAGAAGGCGATGAGCCTTCCCGTGGCCGGCGATGACGATTTCTTCGGCAGCAACCGCCCGCCCGCGGGTGTCGATCCACAGCACTTGCGTGTCATCAACGACACCGCGCTACGTTCGCGGCTGATCATGGCCGGGATCGCCGAAGGGTTGCAGTCACCCAAGGGACCGCAGCGCATCAAATCGATCATCCGGCTCTATCCGGCGTTCGACGCACCGCGACCGGGAAGCAAGCCGCGTCCCCCTCGCGCTGCGGTCGGCACGAGCGAACCCGCGCGCACGGCGTACGGACTGCCCACCGTCGAAGAGCTCAACGCGCTGCTCAACCGCGTCCAGCAGGCGGAGCGCGAGGTGAGCCGCGAGCTGCAAGGGCGGCTCAACGGCGATATCGACCGCCTCAAGAAGCAGATCGGCTCGCTCGAAGGCGACGCGTTCGAACGCACGTTCCGTGAGCTCGAGTCGCTGATGCATCAGCGGCGCGAGCTGGCGAGCCAGGTCCGTGACGAGGCGTTCCGCCGCGTCGGCTCCGACGCGGCGCTCGAGGAGCGCAAGTATCTGCGGCTGATCTCGCGCGAGATTCGCTGAACCGCCGACTTCCCGCGACCCCGCCATCAAGGCGGGGTTAAGCGAAGGTTTTCCTTGCATCAGGAGGGTCCCGGGACGAAGGGACTCTCGGACCTGGGGAGTAGCCTTCATCCACGTGATCCGAAGCATCGCGGCAGACGGACGCCCCGACCTCGGCGGAGTATTCCGGCCGATCGATCGCCCGCGCGTTCTCGAACGGATCGCGATGGCGGCGCAGTACCGCATTGCGACGATCATCGCACCGGCCGGATTCGGCAAGTCGGTCGCCGTCCGCCAGTACCTGACGACGGTCCCCTCGTCGGTGGTCTACGACGTTCCGTCCGATGCCACGACGCTGCTGCCGTTCGTCCGCGGCTTCGCCGACGCGCTCGAAGAGGTGCTCCCCACGATGCGCCGCTCGCTCCCGAGCGCGCTCGACGGGACGCGAACCTCGAAAGCGCCCGGACGGGACCTCGCCGCCTGGGCCGCGACGCACGTGCGAACGCTGGACACGCTGGTCGTCATCGACGACCTGCACGTCGGTGAGGGCGACCCGGAGATCTCGCGCTTCGTCACGACGCTGCTCGAACGGACCAAGCCGGGTCCGCGCTGGCTGCTCTCCTCGCGCAGCCCGCTCCAGCTTCCGGTCGCCTCGTGGCTGGCGTACGGCGAGTCCGACCTGGTCGTCGACGCCGTCGACCTGCGCTTCGACCGCGTCGAGGCCAAGCAGAGCGCGCGCGCGTCGCGCCTCTCGATCCGCGACGAGGAGCTCGACGGGATCCTCGATCTGGTCGACGGCTGGCCTGCGGCGCTGACGTTCGCGCTGCGCACGTCGACGCGCGCGAGCGATCTTCTCGCGGTCTCGGTCGGCACGCGCGAGATGGTCTATCGCTACCTCGCCGAGCAGGTGTGGCACAGCCTCGACGATCGGGTGCGCGCGTTCCTGCGCACGGTCGCGTTCCTGCCGCGGCTCGAGACGCGGCTCGCCGTCGCCGCGGGATTCGACGACGCGGCGGCGATCATCGAGTCGCTGCGCGAGCGCGTCGCCTTCATCACCGCGCTCGATCCCGGCGTCTACAAGCTGCACGACCTCTTCCGCGACTTCGTCCAGCGGCAGATCCAGCTCGAGGGCGACGAGGCGCTGCGCGCCGCGCGCATCGCCGCCGCCGCGGTCCTCGAAACGGTCGGGATGCACGGCGCCGCGCTCGAACGCTACGTCGCCGCGCGCGCGTGCGCGCAGATCGAGCGGCTGCTGACGAGCGCGAACTTCGCGCTGCTCGAGAGCGGCCACTACGACGTGGTCGAGCGCGCGCTGCGCGTCCTGCCGTCGGGCGCGGTGCAGCGGCGCCCCGCCGTGCTCGCGCTGCGCGCCGCGATCGAGGATGCGCACGGACGCACCGAACAGGCCGAACGCTGGTACGCGAGCGTCCTCGAGCAGCCGATCGACGACGTCTCGTTCCGCATCTCCGTCGCCTGGCGCTACGCGCTCATGCTCTACCAGCAGGGCCGCTTGGACATGCTGCCGATGCTGCGCGAGCTGCGCGACCGCGACGACCTGAACTCGGCCGACCGCGCACAGATCTCCGGGATGCTGGCGATCACGCTCGCGCTCGGCGGCGAGGTCGCGGAGGCGCAGACGATCATCGACGAGGCGTTCGCGCTCGCCGAGCTCGCCGACGACGAGCTGCGCGCGCGCACCTACGGCCGGGCCGCGACGGTCGCGTTCTTTGCGAAGGACGAAGAAGCCGTCGAACGCTACACCCGCGAGGGTTCGCGTCTCGCCGTCGACTGCGGCGCGTTCTCGCTCGCGGCGCGTCAGTTCACGACGCTCACGTCACTCCACGGTGCGGCCGGTCGGATTCCGACTGCGGCGTGGTACGCCTCTCAGATCGCGGCGAACGCCGAAAAAGGCGGCGACCCGCAGATGCGCGCCCTGGGCTTGCGGGCGCTGCTCGAGTACGAGGCGGAGCGCGGCAACGCCGAGAGAATTACCGAGATCGAACGCGAGCTGAGCCTCCTCTCGTACCGCGGGAACGTGGCGCTTTCGTCGCTGATCTCCGGCCGGGCGATCGCGGCGAGCTGGGACGGGCGCTTCGCCGAAGCGGTGCGTGAGCTACTCTCAGCGACGGAACGCGATCTCCAGCCGTACCAGCATCTCTGGCGCCTGGCGATGCTCGCGGCGATCGCGGCGGGCGGCGGCGACCGCCGCACCGCGAGCGACGCCCTCACCGCCTACGACGCCACGCTCGAGACCGAACCGGGCACCCTGTACGGCCGCGACCGCGCCTACTGCGAGCGCTACCTGGTGCTGGCGAACGTCGTCCTCGGCCGCAATGCCGTCGCGCAGCGAGCCCTACGCGCGGCGACCCCGGCAGAGGATCTGGAGCCGTTCGACGCGGCCCTCACGGCGCTCCTCAACCGCAGTACCGATGCATTCGAGGGGGCGCTGCGCAAGATGCGCGTCAACGGCGTCGCCGGGATCGCCCGGATGATCGAGGCGATCGCCGCCCCCCTTCTCGCGGAGGCGGAGAAGACACCGGTCCCACTCACCGCCGTCGAGCTCCAGGTGCTCGCCGCGATGGCGCTCGGACGATCGAACCAAGCGATTGCGGACGAGCAGCGCCGGACCGTCAACACCGTCCGCACCCACGTCTCCTCGATTCTCCGGAAGCTGGGCTGCGAGAGCCGCGGCGAGGCGGTCGCAATCGCCAGGCGCCGCCAGCTCGTCTAAGATGAAACGGGCTCATCCTTTCGGACGAGTGTGGGCTCTCTGACTCCTTGCTAGGCTGGGTGAGTCACCCGCCTCTTCAAGGAGTGCCCGCGTGTTCACAGCTCTGGTTACCGCCCTCGCCGCCGCCGTCGTCGTCTGCACCACAATCAGCCCGAGCGGCATGTAGACCGCTCGAGCGCATTGAGCATCGCCATGGAGGGGTGCGCCGCGCTTGCGCGGCGATTGGCCGAAACCCGAGCCACGGTCGCCGACACGGTGATCGAACGACTCGGGACGCGCTCGTCCGCCCATGCCTCGACGCTCGTCGTGCGCTCGCTGGTCTCCGCGCTGGGCCAGGCGATCGAGTCGGCAAGCCCCGATCCGGTCGTCGCCTGGGGCCGCATGGCTCACGGCTCCTACACGCTTCCCGTCGTCCACGACCTGCTGTCGGCGGCGACCGAGGTTGCGGCGGAGGAAGCCGAACCGCTGGAGATCGACTTTTCTTCGCTCCTGGTCTTCCTCGAGATCGTCAAGGCCGAACTCGTCGAGGTTCTTCCGCTTCCCGACGCCCTGAACGTGCGCTCCGATGAGCGCCGCGGGGCGACGAGCGGGATGATCGACGGGATCCTCGCGATGCTCAAGGCCCGCGACGAAGCGACCTGCGCACACGCGCAGGCGACGGGTGCGTGGTGCCGCCGGCTCGCCGAGGCCCTGGATCTCTCGCCGTCGGTGACGGACACGGTCGTCAAGGCCGCGATCCTGCACGACATCGGAAAGATCGGGACCCCCGACGCGATTCTGTTCAAAGCCGGCCCGCTCGACGAAGCCGAGTGGGAGACGATGCGCGCGCATGCGGACTTCGGTGCGGATATCCTCGCCGAACTGCCGGCGCTCGCCCCGTACGCCGGGATCGTCCGCGCGCATCACGAGCGCTGGGACGGGTACGGCTATCCGAACGGGCTGCGCGGCGAGGAGATCCCGTTCGAGGCACGCGTCGTCGCCGTCGCCGACGCGTTCCATGCCATGATCTCGAACCGGCCGTATCGCGCAGCGATCGGCCAGCGTGAAGCGATGGAGATTCTCCGCGCGGGCAGCGGGACCCAATGGGACCCCACCGTCGCCGCCGCGATGATCGCAATGTTGGATGCGCCGCGTACCGCCGCAAGGCGGGAGGTGGCCACCCGATAGCCCCCTACCGGGTGTGGGCCGAAAGAAGGGTCGTGTACGGGTGTGCGCGGCCCTTCTTCCGTTTTTCCGGGAGCACGTGCGGAAGCGAAAAAGAAACGGGCGGAGCGCATCGCGCTCCGCCCGTCGTTTCGTGACAGCTCCAGACGTGGATCAGTAGTCCTCGTCGGTGGAGTGCGCGATCGGACCGTCGTCCTCGTCGCTCTCCTCGCTGTACTCCTCTTCGTCCTCGAGGACGTATCCCTCGTCCTCGTCCTCGTCGTCCGCGGCGACCGCGACGTCTTCCTCGGGGACCTCGTCCACGACGATCTCCCCGTCGTCCGTCATCGTCGCACGCAGACCGCCGAGCGGGCTGGCCGGGATGAGCTCCTCTTCCTGCGCACGTCCGCCGCGCGCGGGGGTCGGGCTCACCAGCGGAGCCGAGTCGTCGATCTCTTCCTCTTCTTCCTCGGGCTCCTCTTCGACCGCACCGGCGGCCTCCTCGCCCTCGGCACCCTCGACCGGGACGCCGACCGCGGCCGCGGCTTGCGCCTGGGCCAGACGATCGCGTTCCGCCTCGCGTTCGGCCAGGGCCGTCTGCGAGAGACGCGGGTCCTCGTCGCCCATCAGGAGACCGATCTCCTGAGCGCGCTCGGCCATGTCGTCGTCCTGGATCCGGATCTCGACCTCTTCGCGCTGCTCGGTGAGCACCTTGACGTCGAGCGCCAGCGACTGGAGCTCCTTGATGAGGACCTTGAACGACTCCGGAACGCCCGGTTCCATCACGTTCTCGCCCTTGACGATCGCCTCGTACGTCTTGACGCGGCCGACGACGTCGTCGGACTTGACCGTGAGCAGCTCCTGCAGCGTGTAGGCGGCGCCGTACGCTTCGAGCGCCCAGACCTCCATCTCGCCGAAGCGCTGGCCGCCGAACTGCGCCTTACCGCCCAGCGGCTGCTGGGTGATCATCGAGTACGGGCCGGTCGAACGCGCATGGATCTTGTCGTCGACCAAGTGGGCCAGCTTGAGCATGTAGATCATGCCGACGGTGATCGGGCGGCCGAAACGGTCGCCGGTGCGGCCGTCGCGCAGCCAGGTCTTGCCGTCCGCCGGGAGACCGGCGTCCTGCAGCCATTCGGCGATGTCCTCGGCGTGCGCGCCGTCGAACACCGGGGTCGCGATGTGCATGTCGAGCATGCGCGCCGCCCAGCCCAGGTGCGTCTCCATGATCTGCCCGAGGTTCATGCGCGAGGGCACGCCCAGCGGGTTGAGCACGATGTCGACCGGCGTGCCGTCCTCGAGGTACGGCATGTCCTCTTCCGGCAGCACCTTGGCGATGACGCCCTTGTTGCCGTGCCGGCCCGCCATCTTGTCGCCCTGCAGAATCTTACGCTTCTGCGCGACGTAGACGCGGACGAGGTGGTTGACGCCCGGGCTCAGTTCGTCGCCGTTCTCGCGCGAGAAGCGCTTGACGTCGATGATCTTGCCCTTCTCACCGTGCGGGACTTTGAGCGAGGTGTCGCGGACTTCGCGCGACTTCTCGCCGAAGATCGCGCGGAGCAGCCGCTCCTCGGCCGTCAGCTCGGTCTCGCCCTTCGGGGTGACCTTGCCGACGAGGATGTCTTCCGGACGGACCTCGGCGCCGATGCGCACGATCCCGTTCTCGTCGAGGTCCTTGAGGGAGTCCTCACCGACGTTGGGGATGTCGCGCGTGATCTCTTCCGGCCCGAGCTTCGTGTCGCGGGCTTCGCACTCGTACTCCTCGATGTGGATCGAGGTGAAGCGGTCGTCCTTGACCATCCGCTCGGAGATCAGGATCGCGTCTTCGTAGTTGTAGCCTTCCCACGGCATGAAGGCGACGAGCACGTTCTGCCCCAGCGCCAGCTCGCCCTCATCCGAGGACGGGCCGTCGGCGAGGATCTGCCCGCGCACGACGTGGTCGCCGACGGCGACGATCGGGCGCTGGTTGATGCACGTGCCGGCGTTCGAGCGCGTGAACTTGAGCAGGTCGTAGGTGTGCTCGAGCTGATCGTCCTCGTGCTTGACGACGACCGAGTGCGCGTCGGCGGAGACGACTTCGCCGTCGGCCTTCGCCAGGACGCAGCCGCCCGAGTCCTTCGCCGCGCGGTACTCCATCCCGGTGCCGACGATCGGCGCCTGCGGACGGAGCAGCGGTACGGCCTGACGCTGCATGTTCGCGCCCATCAGCGCGCGGTTCGCGTCGTCGTGCTCGAGGAACGGGATCATGGCGGTCGCGACCGACACCATCTGGCGCGGCGAGACATCCATGTAGTCCACGGCGTCCGGGGTCACGAAGTCGACCTCGCCGCCCTTCCGCCGGACCAGGACCCGGTCCTCGGCGAAGCTGCCGTCCGCCTTCAGGGGCGCGTTTGCCTGCGCCTTGACGTAGCGGTCCTCCTCGTCGGCGGTGAGGTAGTCGACCTTGTCGGTGACCTTGCCGTTCTCGACCTTGCGGTACGGCGTCTCGACGAAGCCGAACGGGTTGATCCGGCCGAACGTCGCGAGCGAGCCGATCAGACCGATGTTCGGGCCTTCCGGCGTCTCGATCGGGCACATCCGGCCGTAGTGGGACGGGTGCACGTCACGGACCTCGAAGCCGGCCCGCTCGCGGGACAGACCACCGGGGCCGAGCGCGCTGAGGCGCCGGCGGTGGGTCAGACCCGCCAGGGGGTTGGTCTGGTCCATGAACTGCGAGAGCTGGCTGGAGCCGAAGAACTCCTTGATCGCCGCGACGACGGGGCGGATTTTGATCAGGGCCTGCGGCGTGACCGTCTCGATGTCCTGAACGGTCATGCGCTCGCGCACCACGCGCTCGAGGCGCAGCAGACCGACGCGGAACTGGT